>NZ_JBKGXS010000007.1:0-308505 GCF_046546475.1 Pseudonocardia phyllosphaerae | reverse complement strand
GGGTGCTGGTCATCGGCAGCGGTCTCCGCCGTCGTGTCGTTGTCGGTCAACGATGATCCTTCCCGGCCGAAGCTGCCGCTTCAGCCTGCCGGATCACCGGCCCACACACGATCTTTCTGACAGGCCCCGGCCGCGCGGTACGGCAGCTCGCTGACCACGGTCGAGCCGTTCGGCGTCGACCACATCCCCGACGAGGAACGGCACGGGCACCCGCGGTCGCAGTTCTTCGTCTGGTTCGCCGCCGGGCTCAACTTCCCGATCGTGCTGCTCGGATTCGGTGCAGGCTCCTACGGCCTCGGCGTCGGCAGCGCAGTCGCGGCGATCGGGGCGGGCACGCTGCTCGGATCGCTGCTGATGGCAGTGATGTCGCGGATGGGTGTGCGGCTCGGTGTGCCGCAGCAGATCCAGTCCCGCGGTCCGCTCGGCTTCCTCGGCAACGTCCTGCCGGTCGCCTACATCAACGTGTTCGCCGGGATCGGCTGGTCGGCGGTGACGGTCATCCTG
The DNA here is from genome assembly GCF_046546475.1 of Pseudonocardia phyllosphaerae. Classification (NCBI taxonomy): domain Bacteria; kingdom Bacillati; phylum Actinomycetota; class Actinomycetes; order Pseudonocardiales; family Pseudonocardiaceae; genus Pseudonocardia; species Pseudonocardia phyllosphaerae. Next base: position 308,001 of record NZ_JBKGXS010000007.1, on the reverse strand, counting down.
GGCGGCAAGGCATTCAGCGCACTGACCGGTGCCCCGTTCTGGACCGGGGCACTCGGGCTGACCGTGGTCGTCATGGTCATCTCGATCTACGGCTACAACATGATCCACTATTTCCAGCGCCTGCTGTCGATCGTGCTCGCCGTGCTGTTCGTGGGGATCACGGTGGTCGCGATCGCGCGGACACCGGGGCTGGCCGAGCAGCCGGTCGTGATGACGCCGAAGGCCTCGGGCAGCGGCGGCTGGATCACCTTCGCGGGCTTCTTCCTCGCATTCCTGATCGCGTGGGCACCCTTCGCCTCCGACTACTCCCGCTACCTGCCGGACTCCCCTGCCGTGTCCCGTGGGACGGCCTGGTTCACCGGGATCGGCAACTTCATCACGCTGTTCTGGCTGGGCACGCTGGGTGTCCTGGTCGGCAGCGGGGCAAGCAGCTCCGACGCCGTCGAGGCGCTGCGCGAGCTCACCGGTCCGTTCGCCGCCCCCGCGCTGATCGCGATCGTCCTGTCGGTGCTCGCGCAGAACTTCCTCAACATCTACGGGGGCGCGATCTCGATCCAGACCCTGCGGCTGCCGGTCAGCCGGACGCAGGGAGTGGTGGTCATGTCGGTGCTGTCATTCCTGACGTGCCTGTGGGGTGAGTCCGGAGTCGAGGACAAGTTCGCGATCTTCCTGAACCTGACGTCGTACTTCATCGCACCGTTCGCAGCCATCCTGCTGACCGACTTCTACTTCGGCACCCGGTCCGACCGCAGCCGGATCCCAGAGCTCTACGACACCGGCCGTCGCCTCGAGTGGGGTGCGGTCGCCTGGATCGTCGGCGTGCTCGCCTCGGTCCCGTTCTGGACGTCGAGCCTCTACGTGGGGCCTTTCGCCCGTACGTTCCCGGCCTTCGGAGACGTGTCGATGTTCGTCGCCGCAGTCATCGCGGTGATCGCCTATCTGGCGACCCGGCGCCTGAAGCCGCTGTGGCACAGCCGCCGGTGACAAGTTTCCGACGTGGGTGATCACGGATTCGGCTGGATTCCGGCCACCGATGGCCGGATCTCTTCCGAACTCGTGATCACGCCCGGCAGGAGCGCCCCGTGGACGACCTGCGCGTGGCGACCCGCTACGTCCTCGACAGCGCCGGGCCCCTCCCCCCCCTCTTCGAGGCCGCCGTCCCCGACGACGAACGCCCGCGCGCCGCGATCGACGCCGCCCGGGCGTTCGTGGACGGCGAGGCGCGGTCGAGACGACAACGGGTCACCTCGCTCGCCGCGCACCGGGCGGCGACGGCCGCACCCACGGAGTCCGCCCGCCATGCGGCCCAGGCCGCCGGCGACGCCGCCGCCGCGGCCTACCTCCACCCACCCGAGCAGGTACGTGGCTGGGACTCCGCGATCGCCAGGGAGACCCAGATCGGGCACGTGCTGCGGGCACCCGCGCTCGCCGCGCGCATCGCGGAGCTCGCCGCGGACGGTGACCGGGATGTGGGTGAGCAGAGCATCGCGGAGGCGTTCCGGCGCGCGTCGCCGCAGCTCGTCGCGCTCGTGCGGAGGTATCCGCCGATACGGCCCGGGCGGTCCCGCGTCGCCGAGCTGATGACCCTGCTCGACGCGTTGTTCCGTGGGGGCGCTTGAGGCGCATTGCCGGCCTGGTGATCGAGGTGGGAACTATTGGAGTCCGTCGAGCTTCCGTACGACCTCCGCCAGCGGGGCGGAGGCGTCGATCTCGGCGGTCGCGGATCTGCGCAACAGCGGCTCGATCTCCTCGAGATTGCGGAGGATCTCGTCGCGCTCCTCGTGGGACTTGCCGTAGTCGTTGGTCGAACGGGCAGCGATCCGCTCCAGCAGCACCGAAGCAGGCGCGTGCAGCAGGACGACGTGCTCGAACAGTGGATAGAAGTCTTTCTGATTCGTCTTGCAACCCGCGACGAACAGCGTGCCACCCCGGTGGCCCTCCAGCAGCTCGGAGATCGCGTCGACGCGCCAGACCCAGTCATGGTGGCCGTCATCGTCGATGACCCATTCCGACCATTCATCGGTGTCGGTATCAACGACCCGGTGACCCCGTTCGGCAAGCTTCCGCAGCGCGCTCGACTTGCCCGTGCCCGACATCCCGGTGATGAGAACGCGCATAGTGCGACTGTATGGGCCCGCGCGGCGATCACCGACCCTTGGTTACGCACTTCGACAAGTCCCTCACGTTCAGCGATAGCTGAGACGGGTCAGAACCCCGACGCCACCGGCGGCGCGAAGGACAACTGCCAGCGGCCGTCGTCGTTCTGCGCGATGTGCAGCCGGTAACGCTCACCTCCGGCGCGCACCTCCGCGGTGCTGTCGTCGAGGTCGCGGATCTCGACCGGCGTCCCGCCCGCCGCGGAGTGCAGCGCGTCCAGGTACTCGCTCGCGAAGTCCCCGCTCTCACTGCTCGGGTAGTCGATCAGGCGGCTGAAGCCGTCGGCGTCGCCGTTCGCGACGGCGGCGGTCGCCTCCGTGGCCAGCTCCCGTGGCGAGCCCGCGCCGTCGACCGGCTCGTCGGCGATCATCACGCAGAGGTAGACGACCCAGGCCAGCACGACCAACGGCACGAGATAGAGCGGCGTCCACCGCAGGTGCCGCCGGGACCCGGCGCCGCGCCTGCTGCCGCGGCTCTTCTCGTCGGCGAACGTGCCGGGCGAGGTCACGACGCCCCCGTCACGTCGTGCCGCGACACCGGCCCGACCTCGCTCTCCAACCGCTCCAGCAGCCGCCCCAGCAGCGCGTTCGTCGCAGCGAGGTCCGACGCGCTCAGCACTCCGAACAGCTCGGCCTCGGCCCTGGTCCGCGCGGCGGTCGCGTCCCGCCAGGCCGCGTACCCGGCGTCGGTCAGGCGCACCGGGCGGCTGCGCCCGTCGGCATCCGGGACCTGCTCGACGAGCCCGGCGCCGGTGAGCCGGCGCAGCCGCGTGGTGACGGTGCCGGCGGTCAGCCCCAGGCTGCGAGCCAATGTGGACGGTGCGCACGGGCCGGGGTCGCGGACCAGCACCGACAGCGCCTCCCAGTCGCCGACGCTGATTCCCTGCTCGCGAGCCACCGCGTGGAGCAGCTCGGTGAACGCGCGGGAGATCCGGCCGATCCGCTGCCGCGCCGCCTCGACCTGCGGATCCACCCCGTCCATCCGGGCGACCCACGCATCCAGCTCGTCACCGACGGAGTCCACGGTTGACCTCCTTTGACACTCAAGCTACTTTTGATTTGACCATCAAAGTATCAGACCCAGGAGGTTTCCGATGACACGCGTATGGCTGGTGACCGGGGCGAGCACGGGGTTCGGGCGGGCGATCGCGGAGCTCGCCGTCGCACGGGGCGACACGGTCGTCGCGACGGCCCGGGACCCCCGAACGGTCGCCGACTTCCCCGACCACGAGCAGCTCGACGTCACCGACACCGCATCGGTCGACCGCGCGGTGGCGGCGACCGTCGAGCGGCACGGCCGGATCGACGTCCTGGTCAACAACGCGGGCCACGGGCTCATCGGCGCCGTCGAGGAGCTCTCCGACGACGACCTGCGCGGGTTGCTGGACACCAACGTCGTCGGCGTCCTGCGCGCCACCCGCGCGGTGCTGCCGCACATGCGCGCGCAGCAGGCGGGCACGATCGTGCAGCTCTCGTCGGTCGGCGGCGTCATCGGCAACCCCGGCCACGCCGCGTACGCCACGTCGAAGTTCGCGCTCGAGGGCCTGTCCGAGGCGCTGTCCGGCGAGGTCGCACCGTGGGGCATCCGGGTGCTCCTGGTCGAACCGGGGCCGTTCCGGACCGACTTCGCCGGCCGGTCGATCCACGCCGCGGAACCGATCGACGCCTACACCGACACCCCCGCCGGACGGCTGCGGCAGAACTTCCGCAACCAGGACGGCAAGCAGCCCAACGACCCGCGGATCGGCGCGCAGCTGATCGTCGACGCCGTCGACAGCGACTCGCCGCCGCTGCGGCTCCCGCTCGGCCCCGAGGCGATCGGGCGGATCCGCGACACCCTCGCCGACCGGCAGAAGGAGCTGGAGTCGTGGGCGGAGATCGGCGTGGCGACCCGCTTCGCCTGAGCGCTCGCGCGGGTTAGCGTCCCGGGCGTGCCCCTGCACCCACCGGTCGAGCCCTACGACTCCGGCACCCTGCACACCGACGACGGTCAGTCGATCCACTGGGAGACCAGCGGCAACCCCGACGGCCGCCCGGCCCTGTTCGTACACGGTGGCCCGGGCGGCACACCCGGCCCGGGGTCACGACGCTACTTCGATCCCGAGCGCTACCGGCTCGTGCTGTTCCACCAGCGCGGATGCGGCCGGAGCCTGCCGTCGGCCGGCGACCCGGCGGTCGACCTGGGGCGCACGAACACCACCCAGCACCTGATCACCGACATCGAGCGGCTCCGCGAGCTCCTGTCGGTCCCGTCGTGGACGGTCCTCGGCGTCTCGTGGGGTGCCACCCTGGCTCTCGCCTATGCCGAGGCACTGCCCGAGCGCGTCGACGCCCTCGTCCTCGCCGCGGTCACCAACACCAGCGAGCGCGAGGTCCGGTGGATCACCGAGGACATGGCGCGGATCTTCCCGGCCGAGTGGGCCCGGCTCGACGAGGCCGTCCCCGACCGCCACCGCCGCGACCGCGTCGTCGACTCCTACGCCGAGATGCTCGCCGACCCGGACCCGGCCGTCCGGGAGCTCGCGGCGCGCGAGTGGTGCCGATGGGAGGACACGCACGTCTCGCTCGCGCCGGGCCACCAGCCGTCGCCGCGCTACGAGGACCCGGATTTCCGCCAGGTGTTCGCGCGCCTGGTGACCCACTACTGGCGGCACGCCGCGTTCCTGCCCGACGGGCAGCTGCTCCGCGACGCCCCGGTACTCGACGGGATCCCGGGCGTGCTGATCCACGGCCGGTACGACGTGAGCGGACCGCTCGACATCGCCTGGAACCTCCATCGGCGCTGGGCCACGAGCGAGCTGCACGTCATCGAGGACGCCGGGCACGGCGGCACCTCCGGCTTCGACGACGCGATCGTCGAAGCACTGGACCGGCTCGCGCGCCTCCCCCGCCACCACTGACACCGGCACACATCGTCCGACCTGCATTGGTATTTCCCCCGATTGCGGGATAGAACGTTGCACTTGGTAGCCGCTGCTTGTTGCAGCCAGATGGCAAGGAGTGCATGGATCGTGCCCGAGACCGCTGTCCGACCCGCCTGGCGTGACCTCCTGGAGCGGTGGGACGTCCAGCAGGGCGTCTACGTCGAGCACCGCGAGCAGGGCTACGAGGTGATGCTCTCGATGCTCGACGCGCTCGTCCCCGGCGACATCACCGCCGTCGACCTGGCCGGTGGGCCAGGATCGATCGCGCAGCGATTCCTGGCGCGTCGGCCCGGCTCCCGCTGCCTCACCGTCGACACCGACCCGGTCCTGCAGACGATCGGCGAGGGCGCACTCGGCGACGTCGACGGCCGGCTGCGCTGGGTCCGCGCGGACCTGCGCGACCCCGAGTGGCCGTCCCGGCTGGCGGAGCCCTCGGTCGACGCCGTGCTGTCCTCGACCGCGCTGCACTGGCTGACTCCCGACGCACTGGCGGCGATGTATCGCTCGCTGTCCGAGCTGATCCGGCCGGGTGGCGTCCTGGTGAACTTCGACGGCTTCCCCGACAACGGGGAACCCACCGCGATCGACGAGGCCGTCACCGCCGTCGACGCCGCGCGCCAGGAACGTGCCGTCGAGCGCGGCGCCGAGCCATGGCAGGACTGGTGGGACGCAGCCCGCGCGGTCCCCGAGCTCGCCGACGCCTTCGCCGAGCGGGACGAGATCTTCGCGCCCGCCCGGGGACGGTTCTTCACCGCCGCCCGGAAGAAGGGCACGTCGGCGGCGTTCCACGAGGCCGCGCTGCGCGAGGCCGGGTTCAGCGACGTGCAGATCGTCTGGCAGGACCTCACCAAGAAGATCCTCGTGGCCGTGCGGTGAGCAGCGGTGCCGTGACCCGCACCGTCGAGGCCACCGAGGTCACCGACGAGCTCGACGACCTCGAGCACTCCTCCCGGCGGCGGCACACCCTGCTCTGGATCGGCGGCCTGTTCCTGGCGCTGGTGCTGACGCTCCCGCTCGCCGTCGGGCTCGGGCCGGTCTCCATCGCCCCCGGCACCGTCGCCGGGATCGTCGGCAACCACGTGCTCGGGTGGCCCTCGGCATCGTCCTGGTCGGGCTCCGACGACACGATCGTCTGGCTGGTCCGCATGCCGCGGGTGCTGCTCGGCCTCGCGGTCGGCGCGGGCCTCGGCCTCACCGGCGTCGCGCTGCAGGCGCTGGTGCGCAACGTCCTCGCCGACCCGCACATCCTCGGCGTCGTCTCCGGGGCCTCGACCGGTGCGGCCGCGTCGATCCTGTTCGGTGTCGGCGCAGGGCTCGGCGCGGCGGGGCTGACCACGAGCGCGTTCCTCGGCAGCGCCGCGGCGACGATGCTGCTGTTCGTCCTCGCCCGCTCCGGCGGGCGGATCACCTCGATCCGGCTGCTGCTCGCGGGCGTCGCGATCGGCTACGTCCTGTCGGCGACGACCAGCTTCCTGATCTTCGCCTCGGACGAGCCGGACAGCGCCCGCGCGGTGCTGTTCTGGCTGCTCGGCTCGCTGGCCAGCGCACGCTGGGCCACGATCGCGGTCGCCGTCGTCGTCGTGCTGGTGACGCTGACGATGCTGGTGCTCTGGGCCCGCCGGTTCGACGCGCTCTCGGTCGGCGACGACAGCGCCCGCACCCTCGGCGTCTCCCCGGAACGCTTCCGCATCGCCGCGCTGATCCTGGTGTCGCTCTGCGTCGGCGCGGTCGTCGCCGTCGCCGGGGGCATCGGGTTCGTCGGCCTCGTCGTCCCGCACGTCGCGCGGCTGTGCGTCGGCGCCGCCCACCGGCGGGTGTTCCCGGTCGCCGCGCTGATCGGCGCGATCTTCCTGGCCTGGGCGGACGTGTTCGCGCGCATCGCCTTCGCCCCGCGGGAGCTGCCGCTGGGGATCGTCACCGCGGTCGTCGGGGCGCCGTTCCTGATCGTGCTGGTCCGCCGCTTCTACTCGGCCGCCGTCTGATGCCAGGAGGAACCCGATGATCTCGGCGCGGGACGTGTCCTTCGGCTACCGCGACGCCCTCGTCCTCGACGGCGTGGACGCCCACGTCGACGACGGCGACGTCGTCGGCCTGATCGGCCCGAACGGCAGCGGCAAGACCACCATGCTGCGCACCCTCTACGCCGCGCTGCGGCCGCGCGCGGGCAGCGTCGAGATCGACGGCGGCCCGGTCGAGCGGCTCCGGCCGGCCGAGCTGGCGCGGCGGATCGCCGTCGTCGCACAGGAGGGTGCGCCGGAGCTGCCGCTCACCGTCGTCGACATGGTGCTGCTGGGCCGGGCGCCGCTGCGGTCGATGCTGTCGTCCTACACCCGCGCCGACCACCGGGCTGCGGCCGCCGCGCTGAGCCGGGTCGGTGCCCGTGACCTGGCCTCGCGCTCGTTCAACACGCTGTCCGGCGGGGAGAAGCAGCGGGTGCTGATCGCGCGGGCGCTGGCCCAGGAAGCCGATCACCTGCTGCTCGACGAGCCGACCAACCACCTCGACATCCGCTACCAGCACGAGATCCTCGCGCTGGTCGGCGAGCTGGGGATCACCACGGTCGTCGTGCTGCACGACCTGAACCTGGCGGCCCGCTACTGCGACCGGCTCGTGCTGCTCAGCCGGGGTGCGGTCGTCGCCTCCGGGACCCCGGACGAGGTCCTGGTCCCCGAGATCATCGAGCCCGTCTACGGCGTGCACGTACGACGGCTGGAGGAGCCGGACTGCGTGCAGCTCGTCTTCCGGCCGCGCGACAGGAACGACGGAGAGGACATGCGGTGCGCGTAGGAGTGAAGGTCGCCGCCATCACGGCGGTCACGTCTCTGGCCCTGGCCGGCTGCGGCGGCGGGTCCACGCAGGCCGGCGCCGACGGCTATCCGATGACGATCGAGAACTGCGGGCACGACGTCGTCGTCGATCACAAGCCCGAGCGCGTCGTCGCGCTCGGGCCGTCGGAGGTCACCACGATCACCACCGCGGGCGGGGCGTCGAAGCTCGTCGGCCGCGACGACGCCGGCCTGCGCAGCGCGCCCTACCCGCCCGCGATGCGGGCCGCCACCGCGAACGTCCCGCAGCTCGGCACCGGCGGTGAGGTGACGCGTGAGGCCATCATCGACGCGCGGGCCGACCTCGTTGTCGGCAAGTCGACCGAGACGGTCAACCCGGACACCCTGAGCGCGGTGAACATCCCGCTCTACGCCCTGCGCGGCAACTGCGGCTCCAACCACGCGCCCGGTACCAGCGACGGGACGTCGGACTTCGAGGACGTGTTCAGCGACCTGACCGTGCTCGGAAAGCTGTTCGGCACCGAGCAGCAGGCCTCGGCCGCCATCGCCGACATGAAGAAGCGGATCGCCGCCACGAAGGCGCCGGCGTCGCTGCAGGGCAAGAGCGCCGCCGCGCTGATCGTGTTCAAGAACGGGCTGGAGGCCTACGGCAGCCAGGCCATGTCGCACACCCAGCTGCAGACACTCGGTCTGCGGGACGTCTTCGGCGACACCCCGAAGCGGGTGTTCGAGGCCAACATCGAGGAGATCATCGCCCGCAACCCGGACGTAGTCGTCCTCTACTCCTACAACGAGACACCGGAGCAGGCGAAGCAGAACTTCCTGCGCATCCCCGGCGCGGCGAACCTGAACGCGGTGAAGAACAAGACGGTGCTGGTGCAGCCCTACGAGCTCTCGTCGCAGGGGGCGCTCGCGGTGAACGGGCTGGAGAACATGGCGAAGAACCTGGGGAAGCCGCAGCGTTAGGCCGTCCGCAGAACTGATGAGACCGATCGGCGGAGCGGAACGCTACGACAGGCTCCGTCGAACAGTCGAACGTGACTACTCAGAACCAGCACGGAACCACGTCGCAGCAGCCGTGGTGGAACGAGCAGCAGACGCCGACCGCACAGTCCCCGGCGCAGATCCCGGCCCCGCGTGGTGGGTCGACGGGCGGCTGGGCGGCCCCGGGACCGACCGAGCATCCCGCTCCCGAGCACCGTGCGGTCGCGCGGCGCATCGTGAAGTGGGCCGGCCTGGCCGTGGCCGGGTTCGTGCTGCTCTCGGTCGGCATCGGGATCGGGGCGGACAACGCCGCACCGGTCACCAGCGAGGCGGACGCGGCACGGATCGCGTCGCTGGAGCAGCAGCTCGGCGACGCCCAGCGCAGCAACCAGAACCTGCAGGCCAGCAACGAAGGCCTGACAACCGCCCGGGACGACCTCGAGAGCCGCAACAAGGACCTCCAGACGAAGCTGGACAGCAAGCCTGCCGCGTCGGCTCCCGCCACCCCCGCGGCGACGACGGAGTCACCCACTGCCTCGTCGTCGGCACCCGAGCAGACCGCACCGGCCCAGACGACTTCCGGTCCGACGACGACCGTCTCGGACGGCACCTACCAGGTCGGCACCGACATAGCCGCGGGCCGCTACAAGACCGCCGGTCCGACGTCCGACAGCTTCGGCGGCATGTGCTATGTCTCCAGAAACAAGGACGACTCGAACGAGATGGACTCGATCATCGCGAACGACATCGCCCAGGGCCCGTCGTCGGTGACGGTCAAGAAGGGCGAGTTCGCCGAGTTCTCCGGTGGCTGCACCTGGACTAAGCAGTAGGTCAGACCTCGAACACCGACCAGCAGATGTCGTTGCGCAGCCGCTGGTCGTCGAGCACCAGGTCCCGGATCTCGTCCGGCAGCTGCTCACGCTGCCATCGGCACTCCCGGCGCCCGGCCGCCTCCGCCTCTCCGGCGGGGGCGGCCGCCCGGACCGCCTTGATCGCGTACGCCGCGGCGCCGAGCTCGTGCGCCGCGACGTGCGCGACGACCGCCGCCTGCCCGGCCGCATAGGCGGCGTGCCGGGGCGCACCGCGCAGGTCCCGGGCCGCGCCCATCGCGTGCCCGCCGGCCGCGCGGGTCTCCATCATCCGCCGCTCCCCGCGGGTCCACGCGCGGACCCACGCGATCGCCTCCCGCGGACGGAGATCGTCCGGCCGGGCCTGCTCGAACAGGCCGAGGACGTGTTCGGCGCAGGTGGCCGCCCACAGCGCGAGCAGGTGGTGGTGCTCCTCGGTGAGGGTGCCGCCGCGGCGGAACGTGGTGAACCGCGGGTCGCGGACCTGCGGGAGGATCATCGAGCGTCTCCCTTCAGCAGGCCGGATCCGGCAGAATCGCAGCATGCCGCCGGCGTTGTCTCCGCGCATCTGCCGGATCCTCGACATCCTGCCGATCGAGCCGACCTCTCGCGTGCTGGAGATCGGCTGTGGCCCGGGCGTCGCGGCACGGGCCATCGCCGAGCAGCTGACAACGGGATTTGTCCTGGCCGTCGACCGGTCCCCGACGGCGATCGCGCAGCTCGAACGCACCGGCGCCGCCCTCGTCGCCTCGGGGAGGCTCGCCGGCCGGGTCAGCTCGGCCGAGGATCTCGTGCTCGCCCCAGAGGACGCGCCGTTCGACCTCGCGTTCGCCAATCGCGTCGGAGCCCTGGACGGGCGGCATCCCGAGCGCGAAGCCGGAGCGCTTCGGGCAATCTCGCGGGTGCTGGTCCCAGGCGGTCTGCTGTACGTGGACGGGAGGCCTTGCTCCTGCCGGCCGGTGTGATCACGACACCCCGCACCACAGGCTGCCCGCCAGCACCGCCCCGAGCACGACCCCTCCCCACCGGATCGCCACCGCCGGGACACGGCGCGCGACGGCGGGCCCGAGCGTCGACCCGGCGAACAGGCCGACGGCGAGCGGGGCCACGACGAGCCAGTCGACCGGACCGCTCAGCCCCAGGACCGCCGCCGACGCCAGCCCCACGACCCCGGCGAGGAGGTTCTTCAGCGCGTTCGCCTCCGGCATCCGGTCGTCGACCAGCAGCAGGACCAGCGTCAGCAGCATGATGCCGTAGCCGGCGCCGAAGAAGCCGCCGTAGATCGAGACCGCGCCGATGCTCCCCCACGCGACGGCGGGCGAGCGGCGGTTCCACCCGCGCAGCCGCGCGGCCAGCCACGGCTGCGCGGCCAGGCCGAGCGACGCGGCCGCGACCAGCCACGGCACGACCCGGCTGAACCCGGTCGCCGACGCGTGCGCGAGCAGCACCGCACCGACGGCCCCGCCGGCGGCCACGGTCGGGAGCGCCAGCGTCATCGGCACGTGTACCGCCCGCAGCTCGCGGCGCGACGCCAGAGCGGAGCCCGGTCCACAAGCGACACTCGCGACCATGTTGGCGGCGCCGGCGTCGAGCATCGGGACCCCGACAGCGATCAACGACCCGTAGGACACCAGCGACGTCATCCCGCCCGCGGAGCCCAGCACGCCGGCGACGACCCCTGCGACCAGCAGGATCCAGGAGACCGAGTCCATCACCGGGCCCCGTCCGGCTCGATGGGTGCGGGTCCCGGGTCGTCGTCGCGGCGAAGCACGTGCTCAGGTCTACGCCCGGCACTGGCCCAGTGGTACTGACTTGTTCTGCGCTACTGCATTACTGTTGCTGAATGTCGTTGGACCCGCACCGTCTGCTGATCCTGCGTGCCGTGTGGCGGACCGGGAGCATGCAGGAGGCGGCCACGGCGCTGCATCTCACACCGTCGGGGGTCTCCCAGCACCTCGCCCGGCTGGAGGCCGAGACCGGGCTGAGCCTGATCGACCGGACCCGCCGCGGCGGTGGGCGGGCCGTCCGCCTGACCACCGCGGGACTGGCGCTGGCCGAGCGCGCCGACGACGTCGCACTCGCGCTGGCCGAGACCGAGCGCGAGGCCGAGCAGCTGCGCGACGCCTCCGCCGCAACCGTCCGCATCGGAGGGTTCGCGACCGCGCTCGGGCGCCTGGTCGTCCCGGCCATCGCCCGAGCCGGGATCGCCGACAGCGGCCTCGAGGTGAACATCGTCGAGACCGACGCGTCCGAGGGCCTGCGCCTGCTGCACGCCGACGAGCTCGACCTGCTGATCAGCGACCGTCCACTACCGACCGGCCGCCGCTCCGGCATCGAGTCGCGCGAGCTGCTCCGCGACGCGTACCGGATCGTCGTCCCGAGCGCGTGGGCCACCCGGCCGCTGGAGGAGATCGTGCGCGGGGCGTGGGTGGCCGCGTCGCCGGACCAGCCGTCGCGGCACCTGCTCGACCGGCTGTTCGCGACCCGGCACATCAGGACACCGCGGATCGAGCACCTCTGCACCGAGTCCCGCACGATGCTGGCGCTGGTGTCCTCCGGGCTCGGTGCGGCGCTCGTCCCGGAGCTGACACTGGCGTTCCAGACGACCGCGGGAATCGACGTGGTCGCCGCCGCGGAGGACGTCGGTTCCCGTGTCCTGACGGTCCTGAACCGGCGTCCGGCGAGCTACGCGGTCGACCGGTTCCGCACGATGCTGGTGCGCACCGCGGGCGGCCGCTGAGTCACACGGGGCCGGTTCGCCGCCTCCAGCGCATGTGCGACACCGAGTGCACCGAGGTCGTCGCGATGTCCGGCGACGACCTGCACCCCGATCGGCAGACCGCCGGTGGAGAACCCGACGGGCACCGCCGTCGCCGGGCACTCGGTCGCCGAGATCAGCGACGGCGCGAGCATCCAGCCCAGGTAGTCGGTCACCGGTGTGCCCGCGACCGAGGTCGGATACTCCAGCGCGGCGTCGAACGGCAGGACCTGGCTGGGCGGGACGACCAGCGCGTCGTAGCGGGTGAAGAACTCGCGCACCCGCCGATACAGCGCCCCGCGCAGCGTCGTAGCGCGAGCGACGTCGGTGCCGGTGAGCGCCCGGCCGGCCTCGACGTTCCACCGGATGGCCTCCTTGACCTGGTCCGGATGCCGGTCGACGAGCTCGCCGAATGCCGCGACGAAGTGCAGCGCCCGCAGCGTCCGGAACACCTCCTCGGCCCCGGTCAGGTCGGGCGCGGCGAGCTCGGCCACGGCACCCAGCTCGGTCAGCGTCCCGGCCTGCGCCTCCACAGCGGCCGCCACCTCGGCGTCGACCGGGACGGCCCCGGCGAAGTCCGGCGCCACCGCGATCCGCCATCCGTCGAGCCGGGTCGGCAGCGCGGTGGCGAACGTCGTGCCCGGCTCGGGCAGCGCGATCGGTGACCTCGGGTCCGGTCCGGCCTGGGCGGACAGCAGCAGCGCGACGTCGGCGACGGTGCGCCCCATCGGCCCCTGAACGCTGAGGGTGAACCACGGGTCGCCGGGTCCGACATTCGGCACGCGTCCCGGCGACGGCCGGTGCCCCACCACGTTGCAGAACGACGCCGGGTTGCGCAGCGACCCACCCATGTCGCTGCCGTCGGCGAGCGCGACCATGCCGGTGGCCAGCGCCGTGGCCGCGCCACCGCTGGAGCCGCCTGCGGAACGGGTCGGGTCGTAGGGGTTGCGGGTGAGCCCGAAGACCGGGTTGAACGTGTGCGACCCGGCGGCGAACTCGGGCGTGTTCGACTTCCCGACGATCACCGCGCCGGCGTCCCGCATCCGGGCGACGACCAGCTCGTCCGCCTCCGGCACGTTCTCGGCGAACAGCGGAGAGCCGTACGTGGTCCGCATGCCGGCGGTGTCGTGGGTGTCCTTCACCGCGAGAGGCAGGCCGTGCAGCGGGCCGAGCGGCTCCCCTGCCGCATACGCCTCGTCCGCCGCGGTCGCGGCAGCGGTGGCAGCCTCGACGTCCAGGGTGACGAGTGCGTTGACCTGCGGGTTCACCTCGCCGATCCGCTGCAGCGACGCGTCCAGCAGCTCGCGGGCGGAGAGCTCGCCGGAACGCAGCAGCGCCGACTGCTCGGTGGCGGGCAGGTCGCAGACGTCGGTCACACCGTCGATTCTGTGATCATCCGCGGTCGTCGGCAACGGGCAGCGGCCGCAACCCGACGCCACGACGCCGGCTCAGCGGATCGTCCCGACGGCCCGGCCGCTCGGCCGCTCGGCCGCTCGGCCGCTCAGCCGCCGAAGATCAGCGCGTTCGTGACAGGACGGTCGGTGAGCGAACGCCTCGTCACGACCGTGGCGATCATCGAGGCGGCCGCAGCATCGTTGCAGGTGACAGCGTTTGCGATTGCGAACGCAATTCGCACACCAGTTCGATTTCCGGTACACTGGCAGCATGACCGCGGTCCAGGAACCACCCGTCACCGACACCGGTGACCGTGGCGTGCCGCGGGTCGACTACACCCTGATGCAGGTCGCCATCGAACAAGCGGCGCTCAGCGACTCCGATGTCTCCGAGGCCGAGCTGATCAACGAGCTGCAGCAGCTGGAAGCGTTGAACAACTCGCTCGCCGCGTTGCGGGCGACCCGACTGCGGCACTTCGCCCGCACTCACGTGGCGAACCAGATCGCCGCCGGCGCCGGCGAGCCGGAGAAGCTGGAACGCTCCGTGGCCTCGCAGCTGGGGATGGCCTGCAAGGTCTCGCCGTTCACGGCACGGTCGCGGATGCGGGTCGCCCGGGATCTCCACGACGGGTTCACGCATCTGCGGGCGCTGTTCGTGGCCGGGGAGGTCTCCGAGGACACGGTCGCGGCGATCGTCACGGCCGCCGGTGATCTGTCCGCCCACGATCGGGCCCTGCTCGACGCCCGGCTGGCCGAGCACGACCTCACCGGCCGCGGCATCGGCCGGCTACGGGACCTGGTGCGCCGCCTGGTCGCCGAGATCGCACCGGAGAAGTTCCGGCACCGCGCCGAACAGGCGAAGACCGAGCGCCGGGTGACGCTGCGCCCGGCCACCGACGGGATGGCGTACCTGACCGCCTACCTCCCGGTCGCCCAAGGTGCCGCGTGCCTGGCCGCGCTGCAGAAAGCGTTCACGAACCTCTCCTGCAACCCGGCGCCGCTCACACGTACCCGCGCGCAGGTCATGGCCGACACCCTCGTCGAGCGACTGACCGGCAGGACGACCGCGACCGACGTGGACGTCGAAGTCCAGGTCATGGTGCCGTTGGCCGCGCTGCTGGATCCGGACAGCCCGCTACCGGCCGAGATCCCCGGCTACGGACCCGTCCCGGCCGACCTGCTCGCCGACCTCACCGGACAGAAGAGCTTGCGCCGGCTGCTCACGAAGGACGGGATCGTCATCGGCGGGGACTCCCGCCGCCGCACCTTCACCGGGCCGCTCGCCACGTTCATCCGGGCGCGGAGCCGGAACCGGTGCACCGAGCCGTACTGCGACGCACCGGTCCGCCACATCGACCACGTGAAGCGGGCCGAAGACCACGGGCGCACCGAGTTCGACAACGGACGCGGGGTGTGCGAGTTCCACAACCACGTCCGCGAACAACCCGGATGGACCGTCGAGCGGACACCCGACGGGTTCCGCACCACCACGCCGACCGGGCACAGCTACCGCGGCCCCGACCCACCCGCGCCCGAACCGCAATGAGCGGCGGACGAACGTCGGCAGGTACGGCGTCACCGTGGGACCCGGCTCCCGCGGTGACGCCGCGCCCGGTGTCGCCGCGACCCACTGCCGGCCGGGCGCCTGGGAGCTCACGTGCTCGCGAGGCGATTGCGCTGCGCGGCACGCACGCCACCGGGGCGCGCCACCACACCGACTGCCAGTAGGACGACCGCACAGCCGACGAGCTGCACTGCGCTCGGCCGCTCCCCCAGCAGCACCACCCCCATGACCACTGCCGCGACCGGCTGGATCAGCAGGATCGTCGAACCCGCACTGGGAGTGAGGCGGGCCAGGCCGTTGCCGATCAGCAGCCAGCCCAGGATCTGCCCGGTCACCGCGAGCAGCACCAGCCAGGCCAGCGCCCGCGGCTCGGGAGCGGGGTCGAACGTGCCCGTCGTGAGTCCGGCGACCAGCCCGGTCACCCCGGCGGCGACGTTGATCCCGACCAGTCCCATCACCCGGTCACCGGCAGATCCGCTGCGCCGCAACAGAACCAGGTAGGCGGCGTAGGCGACGCCGGCGAGCACACCGGTCACCGTCCCGTACAGCGGGGACGATCCGGCGGCGCCCGTGTCGACGACCCCACCGGCGAGCGCGACACCGGCCAGCAGCACCGGAGCGACGACCCCGAACCGCAGCGGAATCCGGTCCCCGAACGCGAGCAGCCCGATCAGCGGGACCACGACGACCTGAATGTTCACCAGCACCGTCGAGACCCCCGCGCCGACGCTGTGGATCGACTCGGTCCACAGCACCATGTCCGCACCGAGGAAGCAGCCGGCAAGCAGGTGCCACGCCATCCGGCGCCGCGCGGCCGGTGCGTCCCGCACCACGACCCGCCGGCGCCGCAGCATCAGCATCACCCCGAGCATCGGGAGTGCGAACGCGCAGCGGAACACCGTCGCCGTCGTCGAGGACACCCCGGAGATCGCGACCAGCGGGCCGGTCATCGCGATCGTGACCGCGCCGGCGGCGGCCTGGAGGCGGGCGTCGTGCAGGACTCGGATGCTCACCCCACGAGCACACGGCACGACGGCCGCGGGCACCAGCGACGATCCTGCACGACCACTCGTCAGCAACTCTGACCAATGACCTCGCGCCTCGCCGGTGGACGCGCTAGAACCGTCACCGTGGCTGACCTTCTCAGCGCCGAACGGCTGCAGACCCTGCACATGGTCCGGGTGCACGGCACGCTCGCCGCGGCCGCCGAACAGCTGCACCTGTCACCGTCGGCGGTGTCCCAGCAGCTCGCCAAGCTCGAACGCGAAGCCGGCACCGCACTGCTCGTCCCGCACGGCCGCGGGGTCCGCCTCACCGCCGCAGGCGAGGTGCTGGCCGCGCGTGCCGACCGCATCGTCGCCGAGCTGCGCGCCGCCCGGCACGACCTGTCCGGGATCGACGGCGCCGTCGCCGGTCCGGTACGCCTCGGCGCGATCCCGTCCACCGTGCACACGTTCCTGCCGGGTGCGCTGACGTCGCTGGTCGCGGCCCATCCCGCCGTCGCACCGGAGATCACCGAGCTCGAACCGGAGGACGGCCTGCCGATGCTGCAGGCGGGTGCGCTGGACGTCCAGATCGTCGAGAGCTGGGACAACCTGCCGCTCCCCCGCACCCCGGGCACGGTCTGGACCCCGCTGCTCGACGACAGCGCGTCCATCGTCGTCCCCGCCGACCACCCGCTGGCCGACGACGAGCACCTCGACGCCGCCGACCTCGCCGACGAGGCCTGGGTCGCCTGGAGCCCCCGCTCCCGCGCCAACGCGTGGTTGCAGCACACCCTGCGCGAACGCGGCGTCGAGCCCGACGTCCGGCACACCGTGACCGGCTACTCGACCCAGTTCGGCCTGGTCGCGGGTCTGCGCGCGGCCGCGCTGGTCCCGGCGATGGCCACGGCCGTCGCCCCGCCGTCGACGGTCGCGCGGCCGCTGCATCCGCCGCTGCACCGGGTCGTCTCCGCGGTGCACCGGACGGGGCGGCTCGGCCCGGCCGCCGCGCGGGCGATCGAGGAGCTGCAACGCGCCGCGCAGGAGTGGCGGGCCTCGGCCCGCTGACCGTTCAGGACAGGCGCGCCAGCTCCGACCGCAGGAACGCCACCGTCGGCGCCTGGACCGGCAGGAACGCACCCTCCCGCAACCGCCGCGCCGTCCCGCTCGCCGCGAGGAACCCCGCTCCGCCGCGGGCCGCGGACTCCAGCCGGGTCGCCTCCGCCCCGGCGACCGCCGCGTCGAGACGCAGCCGCAGCAACTCCGGCGGGCGGACGCTCCCCGGGTCGGCGGCGAACCCGTGCAGGCGGTCGTGCACGTCGCGAGCCCGGTCGGCGACGGCGTGGACGTCCGGCGCGAGCGGCTCCGCGGCCCCGGTGGCGGCGTCGAGCGCCTCGGCGGCCGACCGGCGCGCCAGCCCGCTGCAGAACGCGCTCTGCACGAGCAGGAACGTGGGCCGGCAACGGCCGACGAACCCGGCCAGGTCCCGGGACAGCACCGCCTCGGGGGCGACGCGCACGCCGTCGAGGGTCAGCGAGGTGGAGCCGGTCCCGTTGAGCGCCAGGAGCTCCGGCTGCGGCGCCCGCACGACCCCGGGGTCGGACACCCGGATGCGGACGACGGCCCGCTCGTCCCGTCCGGAGCCGAGTTGCACCGGCAGGACCACCACCGCGTCGTCGAACAGCTGCGACGCCCAGCGCACCGGCCCGGTCAGGACCAGCCCGCCGTCGGGCTCCGGGACGGCGACGACCGGGACCGGCTCGAGCCCGGCGAGATCACGCAGCGCGGGCGCCATCGCCGTCGCCCCGATCTGCTCGGCACTGCGCAGCCGCGCCACGAGCTCGGTGTCGACGACGTCGGCGCGTTCGGCGAAACCGATCACCATGCGCTGCGCCCACGCCGCGAACGCCGCGCTCAGCGACTCCCCCGCGAGCGACTCGACCAGCTCGACGACACCGGCGACGTCCGGACCGCCGAGCAGGTCGTGCGCACCGAGCCGGCGCAGCCCCGCGCGGACGTCCTCGGCGCCGGAGTCGACGGCGTCGGCGTGCTCGGCGAACCAGGCGGTCATGCCACCCCACCCGACCGGGCCCCGTGGGGCTGTGACCCGTGGGGCTGGGACTCGCGGGGCTGGGACGCCGCGATCACCCGGTCCAGCACCCCGCGCAGCTGCTCCAGCTCCTCGATCGGCATCCCGAGGCGTTCGACGATCGCCGGCGGGATCCGCTCGGCCTGCGCGCGCAGCGCCGCGCCGTCGGCGGTGAGGCTGACCGACACCGATCGCTCGTTGCCCGGCGTCCGCCGCCGGTCGACCAGCCCGGCCGACTCCAGGCGTTTGAGCAGCGGCGACAGCGTCGCCGGGTCCAGCGCGAGCACTCGCGCGAGCTCACCGACCGAGCGCGGCGAGCGCTCCCAGAGCGCGAGCATGACCAGGTACTGCGGATGGGTCAGCCCCATCGGCTCGAGCAGCGGGCGGTAGAGCGCGATCACGTTGCGCGCCGCCACCGCGAGCCCGAAACAGACCTGCCGGTCGAGCCGCAGCAGGTCGACCTCGTCACCCCGACTTGTCGCATCCACGGCCGGGACCCTACATTATTTAGTGCGCTAAGTATTAGGGAGCGAATCATGGAGGACCGGGTCCGGCCGAACCCGCTGCGCTGGCTGCTCTACGTCTACGGCGCCGCGCTGCCCGCCCGGCACCGCACCTGGGTGCTGCACGACGTCACGACGCGCACCTGGCAGCTCCGCCACGTGATCCGGGCGGGCGTGCAGCTGCTGCCGATCGGCATCGTGCTGTTCCTGGTGATCCCCGGCCCGGTCCACGTCAAGACGATGTCGGTGCTCGCCGGTGCGATCCTCGGGTTCTTCTACTCGTGCGCCTACATGTACGAGTCCGCGGAGCACCGCGTCGCGAAGGCCGGGTACCCGGTCGGGTACGCCGCACGGACCCGTGAGGACACACACTCGGAGTCCCGGGCCGAGGCGCGCGAGCGCTACGCCCGCCGCTACCGGAGCTGACGCGGCGCCGCACCCACCCGGGACACGACGCCGCGGCCCGGCCGGCTCAGGTCCGGGTGAAGGCCGGGTAGCCGTCGGCCGCCTCCTTGTCGCACAGCTGCCGGTACGCCCCGACACCGCCGATGTAGGACAGCATCCGGCGGGGCTTGCCCGGCACGTTCGACCCCATGTACCAGGACACCGTCCTCGGCACGAGCGTCGCCGACGCGACCTCCTCGTGATGGGCCACCCAGGCGTTCTCGCCGTCCTCGGTCGGCTCGATCGTCGACTTGCCCTCGACCCGCAGGTCCCGGATCGCCCGGGTGATCCACTCGGTCTGCTGCTGCAGGCAGGTCGTCATGTTGCACAGCGCCGCCGACGGTGCGAGCGGTGCGGCCGTCGTCAGCAGGTTCGGGTAGCCGAACTTGGCGAGCCCCATCGTGGTACGGATGTCGCGCCCCCACTCCTCGGCGAGCGAGCGCCCGTCCCGGCCCCGGATGTCGATGCGGGTCAGCGCGCCCGTACCGGCGTCGAAGCCGGTGGCCAGCACGATCACGTCCAGCTCGACGACGGTGCCGTCGGTCAGCTCGACGCCCTCGGGCACGATCCGCGCGATCGGGTTCGCCCGGCAGTCGACCAGGTCGACGTTGTCCTGGTGGTAGACCTCCAGATAGCCGCGCTCCAGCGGGACCCGGTGGGTGCCGAAGCCGTAGTCGGTCGGCACCAGGACATCGATCAGCCGCTGGTCGCGCAGCCGCTCGCGCATCTTGCCCCGCACGAACTCCGAGACCTCCTCCGACACCTCCTCGGAGAAGAACATCTCGCCGAACCCGGCCAGCCACAGCTTCAGCGAGCCGTCGGCGTAGATCTCCTCGAGGATCTCCCGCCGCTGCTCCGGCGTGCAGGCCGCCCACTCGTGTTCGAAGTCGTACTCGAAGCCCGAGAACGTGTGCGGGATCGTGTCCCGCAGCTCGGCGAAGCGGGACTTGTAGTGCTCCTGCTCCTCGGCCCCGTAGGACGGGTTCTTCATCGGCAGCACGTACTGCGGGGTGCGGGCGAAGACGGTCAGGTGCCCGACGTCGGGCGCGATTGTCTGGATGACCTGGATGCCCGTCGCGCCGATCCCGACGACGCCGACCCGCTTGCCCGCCACGTCGACGCCCTCGGCCGGGTAGGACGAGGTGTAGACCAGCTGCCCGCCGAAGGAGTCCTGCCCCTCGAACTGATTGGTGATCGGTGCCGAGAGCATGCCGCCGCAGGTCACGAAGAACTGCGTGTCGACGACGTCACCGCGGTCGGTGCGGATCGTCCAGCGGCCGCGGTCGTCGTCGTAGTGCGCGCTGACGATGCGGGTGTCGAACCGGATGTCGCGGCGCAGGTCGAGCCGGTCGGTCACGTAGTGCAGCCACCGCTCGATCTCGGGCTGGCCGGGGAACTTCTCGCTCCAGCTCCAGTCGGTGTAGAGCGCCTCGTCGAACAGGTACTGGTAGATGTAGGCCTCGGAGTCGAACCGGGCGCCCGGGTAGCGGTTCCACCACCAGGTCCCGCCGACGTCGCCTGCGGCGTCGAAGGCCTTCACATCCAGGCCCTGCTCCCGCAGCTGGTACAGCTGGTAGAGCCCGGCGACCCCGGCGCCGAGCACCACCGCATCGAGCTGTTCCACGTCCTGCATAGCCCACCTCCGTGTGTTCCGGGTCACGACCCGTTCATCGTGGGTCGTGTCCCGGGAGGTGGTGGTGTCCCAGAACCGGACACCCGGCGCTCAGTCCTCGATGCCGTACTGGCGGATCTTGCGGTAGAGCGTGGACCGAGCCAGGCCGAGTGCCTCGGCGGCCGCCTTGCGGTTCCCGCCGGCGCGCCGGATGGCGTCGACGATCGCGTCGCGCTCCACCTGGTCGACCGGGCGCAGGGTGCTGCGCGGGGCGCTGCGGCAGTGCCCGGGCAGGTCGTCGGCCCGGATCGCACCGACCGGGCGGTTGCGCAGCGCCTCGGCCAGGGCGTCGCGCAGCTGGCGGACGTTGCCCGGCCACCGGCCGCCCGCGACGACCCGTCGCGCGTCCTCGGAGAGGACGACGGTGCGGTGCGGCGCGAGGTCGGCGAGCACCGCGGTCACGACGGCGTCGAGATCGGCACCTCGGTGACGCAGCGCCGGGACCTGGGCCGACACCGCGAACAGCCCCAGGAACTCCTGGTACGGGCGCCCCGCAGGCACCGACGGACCAATCGTGGCCGCGAGCGCCGCCGGCTCCCCGTCACCGGTCAGTGCCGCGACGAGCGCGGCCATCGGCGCAGGCGGGATCCGGTCGGCGCGTTGCAGCACGAGCAGCTGCGACGGGCCGGCGTCCCGCAGCCGCGCAGCGACGGCAGCGGAGTCCGCGGCGACCTCCTCGGGCCCGACGGCGACGAGCCCGCCGTCCGGGCGGGCGTCGTCGAGCACCGTGCGCAGCAGCGACGTGCGTCCCGTCCCCTCCTCGCCCTGGACCAGTACCGGCAGCCGCCGCGCGACGGCGCCGGCGACGGTCTGCTCGGCCGCCCGCCAGGCCGGGGAGCCGGCGGGTGGGCACGGCGCCGGCGCCGGATCCTGCGGTGGTTCACCGGGACGGCCGAGGACCGCGACCGCGCACACCATCCCCGCGACGTCGTCGCCGACGCCGACGGTGGTGCCGCGCAGCCGCACCCGGGCTGCGGACGGGAGCGTCACGGCCTCGTCGACGGTGCCGTGGCGCGCCATGAGGAACCGGACGTGGTCGTGCAGCGCGCTCTGGTCCGCCGGGCACAGCAACGACTGCATCCGGCCACCGGCGATCACGATCGACGGGCCGACGGCGAGGACGGCGTCCCGGGTGCGGGCCTCGGCGCGGGAGTAGACGTCGAACAGCGCCTGCTGGGTGTGGTTGCGGTCGGCGACGAGGTTGCGCTCGATCCGCGCCGCCGCGGAGCGCACCAGCGAGAACAGGACCGGGCTGGAGTGGTCGGCGAAGCAGCTGATGTCGAGCACGCCCTCGATCCGCCCGGTGAACGGGTCGTGCACCGGGGCGCCGGTGCAGGCGAAGGGCTGCAGCATGTCCACGTAGTGCTCGGCGCCGACGATGTGCACCGGCCGGCCCGACCCGAGGACGGTGCCGACGCCGTTCGTCCCGACGGACTCCTCGGCGTAGCCGAAGCCTGCGGCGAAGTAGACGCGGTCGGTGACCCGGGCGAACGAGCGCGACCCGTCCTTGCGCGCCAGGATCCGCGCTTTGCCGTCGGTGAGCGCGACGCACATCGGGATCTCGCCGATCTGTTCGGCCAGCTGCTCCATCACCGGCTCGGCGCAGCGGACCAGGCGGGAGTCGAAGTCCAGCGCGTCGAAGTAGGGGCTCTGCACCGCCGACGGGCACACGCCGTGCGAGACGCTGCGCCGCCAGGACGCGGCGACGTGGTCGGGTACCGCGCCGCGCCGCGGGTCGAAATCGCCCTCCAGGAAGTCCGCACGCGCCGTGGTCACCGCGTACCGACGGTCCAGCTGCTCGACCACCCGACACCTCCTCGTGTCCCCCGTCACATGGTGCGGCACGGGTCAAGGTGGCGAGGTGTCCCGAAATCGGACAGGAGGGCCCGTGGGACACGCCCGACGATCGTCGGCATGGTCGACAACCCGTACTACACCCACGAGTTCCACGGCGACTACGAGCTGGTCGACATCGGCCGGCTGGACCTGGAGGAGGGCGGGGTCATCCCCGACTGTCACCTCGCGGTGGCGACCTTCGGGACACTGTCGCCGGAGAAGGACAACGCGATCCTGGTGACCACCTGGTACTCGGGCACCCACCAGATCTGGCGGGACGCCTACATCGGCCCCGGCCACGCGCTGGATCCGGAGAAGTACTTCGTCGTGGTCGTCGACCAGATCGGCAGCGGACTGTCCACGTCGCCGCACAACGCCTCCGGGGAGAACGCCGGCATCGCCATGTCCCGCTTCCCGAAGGTGCGCATCGGCGACGACGTCGTCGCCCAGGAGCGGCTCCTGCGGGAGCACTTCGGCATCACCGAGCTGCAGCTGGTCGTCGGGGGGTCGATGGGGGCCCAGCAGACCTACGAGTGGGCGGTCCGGTTCCCGAACAGGGTGCGACGGGCCGCGCCCATCGCCGGGACCGCCCGCAACACGCCGCACGACGAGCTGTTCGCGAAGGCGCTGATCGAGGCGATCACGTCGGACCCGGGGTTCGCCGGCGGCGAGTACGCCTCGAACGCCGACGTCGCGGACGGGCTGAAGCGGCACGCCGGCATCTGGGCGGTCATGGGCTTCTCGACGGAGTTCTGGAAGCAGGAGGTGTGGCGGGCGCTGGACTTCACGACGAAGGAGGAGTTCGTCGAGGGCTTCCTCGAGCCCTACTTCACGCAGATGGACCCGAACGACCTGCTCTGCATGGCCTGGAAGTGGCAGCACGGCGACGTGTCCCGGCACGCAGGCGGGTCCCTGGAGGACGCGCTCGCGCGGGTCACGGCCACGACCTACGTGCTGCCGATCGACGAGGACATGTTCTTCCCCGTCCGTGACTGCGCACCCGAGCAACAGCTCGTCGCCGGTTCGGAGCTGCGGGTGCTCAACGACGTGCTCGGGCACCTCGGCCTGTTCGCGGTGAACCCGGAGTTCGTGCCGCAGGTCGACCGGCACCTCGGTGAGCTGCTCGGCACGAAGGTCTGACGACACGACGTCCGCCGCCCTAGGGTGCGCGCATGACGTCCACCGCCGTCCGGGTGTCCGACGAGGTCGCAGCCGCGGTCCGGGAGCGGCGCCCGGTCGTCGCGCTGGAGTCGACGATCATCACCCACGGCCTGCCGCGCCCGCGCAACGCCGAGGTCGCGCTGGAGGCCGAGGCCGCGCTGCGCGACGCCGGCGTCGTCCCGGCCACGATCGGCGTCGTCGGCGGGGTCGCGACGGTGGGCCTGAGCAGCGACGAGATCACCGCGCTGGCGGGCGACGACGGCGTCGACAAGGTGAGCCTGCGGGACCTGCCGGTGGTGGGCGCGCTCGGCCGGTCCGGCGGGACGACGGTCGCGACCACCGCGTTCCTCGCGCACCGGGCCGGGATCACGGTGTTCGCCACCGGCGGGCTCGGCGGGGTGCACCACGGCGCGTCGACGACGTTCGACGAGTCGGCGGACCTGACCGTGCTCGCCCGGACACCGGTGCTCGTCGTCAGCGCCGGGGTGAAGTCGATCCTCGACGTCGGCGCCACCCTGGAACGGCTGGAGACGCTCAACATCCCCGTCCTCGGCTACCGCACCACCCGCTTCCCCGGCTTCTACGTCCGCGACTCCGGGTTCGGGCTGCTCTACTCCGTCGACTCCCCGGAGCAGGCCGTCGCCGTGGTGCGAGCCCGCGACGACCTCGGCCTGCCACAGGCGGTGCTGCTGGCGAACCCGGTCGGTGAGCACGACCAGCTCCCGCCCGACGAGCACGACGCGATCCTCGCCGCGGCCTGGGCGGAGGTCGAGCGGGCCGGGATCAGCGGCAACGCGACGACCCCGTTCCTGCTCGACCACGTCCGCCGCGCCACCGGCGACCGCAGCCTGGAGGTCAACCTCGCCGTGTACCGCGGCAACGTCGCGCTCGCCGGGCAGGTCGCCGTCGCGTCGGCGGGCTGATCATGCTGGGGGTGCTCGGGGACCTCGTCGAGGACGTCGTGGTGTGGGTGTCCGGGCCGGTGCGGCACGGCACCGACACCCCGGCGCGGGTGTTCCGCAGCCGCGGCGGGAGCGGCGCCAACGTCGCGGCGGCCGCGGCGCGGTTCGGGCCGACCCGGTTCCTCGGCTCGGTCGGTGCCGACCCGCTCGGCGACGCGCTGGTGGCCGGCCTGGCCGCCGACGGGGTCGACGTCCGGGTGCGGCGCGGCGGGCGGACCGGCAGCGTCGTCGTGCTGGTCGGCGCCGACGGCGAGCGCACGATGCTGCCCGACCGGGGCGCCGCCGCCGAGCTCGACGACGTCCCCGGCGACTGGTTGCACGGCCTCGACCTGCTGCACGTACCCGCCTACGCCTTCGACGGCGAACCCGGCGCGTCCGCGACTCGCGCCGCGGTCACCGCGTCGCGCGTCGCCGGCACGCGGATCTCGGTCGACACGTCGTCGGCCGGGATGATCACCGGCTACGGCGTCGCCGCATTCCGCGACCTGCTCGTCGCGCTCTCCCCCGACGTCCTGCTGGCCGACGACGGCGAGGCCGCCCTGCTCGGCCTGTGGTCCGGTGCCGCGCCGGGACCGTTCCGCTCCGCGCTGCCGGACACGGTCGTCGTGGTGAAGGCGGGGGCCGCGCCGACGCGGGTGTCCGCCCCCGGGGCCGCCCCGTTCACGGTGCCGGTCGCCCCGGTGCCGGGCGTGTGCGACGTGACCGGCGCCGGGGACGCGTTCGCCGCCGGGTTCCTGTCGACCCGGCTGCGTGCCGGTGACCTGCGTGAATCGTGTGTGGCCGGGCACGCGGCGGCGGCGCGGGTGCTCCGCTCCCCGGGGGCGGGTTAGACGGTGCCGAGGTCGTCGAAGATCCGCATCCGGCCGTGCGGGCGGCCTGCGCAGGTGAGCGGGCGGTCGACCTCGACGTAGCGCTCGCGGATCGTCGTCGTGCAGTCCGGGCCGGTGAACCCGACCTGCCAGAGGTGCTCGCCGGTGGTGTCCGACGACGCCGACCCGGTGACCTGCAACCCGTCGACGCCGAGGGTGCCGGTGGCGGAGCGGGCGAACACCTGCGCCGCCTGCACGGCCGGTGCCAGGCAGGAACGGCCGCGCAGCAGCTCGGGCCGCACGACGTCGCCGGCGTAGTCGCGGACGATGCCGGCGCCCACGTCGTCGCCGACCTCGCCGTAGGTGAAGCCGTGCGGGAGCAGCACGAGCGCGGGCGCGAATCGGCAGCCGCCGATGTGGGTGCACTCCCAGGTGCCCTCGGGGTCGGCCGCGGCGAGCGACGCGGCCAGCGGGCGGCCGCGGACCGCGCAGCAGGGGTCGTGCTTGCCGTGCGCGCAGACCAGGGCGAGCCGGCCGTCGTACGGATCGCCGGGCTCGGTGACGGCACAGGCGGCGCCCGTGCCGGTGTCCCAGGTGCCGGTGCGGATTCCCTCACGTCCGGGGCGGGAGTCGACGCGGAACCAGCGGCGCGGGCCGGTGACCTGACCGGCCCGGCCGGGCCGCCGGACCAGCACGATCCGGGCGCGTTCAGTCTCGGCCCAGTCGCCCAGCACCGCGACCGACGCCGGGTCGAAGCCGGGTGAGGCGAGCGCGATCCGCGCCCATGGGCCGGGGTGTTCGAGCAGCAGCCACTGCTGCGCGGGCGGCGCGGTGCCCTCCGACGGGTCACCGGCCGCCTCGGCGAGCAGCGAGCAGCCGGGCCAGGTCCGGCGGGTGGAACCGTCGGTCACGGGGCCGCCGGCACCAGCACGCCCTCGCGCAGCAGCCGGCGGACCAGCACGACCTGGTCGGCGTCGTCGAGACCGGGCAGGTCCCCGATCCGGGACGTGCCGCCGGTGAGCAGCGCGCGTACCGCGGGACCGGTCGAGGCCGGCAGCGTCAGCCGGCGGTCGGGCAGCACGAGCACGACCTGATCGTCGCCGTCGAGCAGACGGTGGTGCAAGCCCGTGCGACGGCGGACCGCGTCACCCGCGGCCAGGTTCTCCGCGAACGCGGCCCCGGCGACCGGTCGCACCGGCTCGGGCCGGTTCCCGGACCAGACCGCGCCGCGGACCCGGCGGGCGACGTCCTCGGCGGGCACCGTCGACAGCGCGTCGACCAGCGCCGCGCGGACCTCGTCGACGTGCGGGGCGAGCTGCTCGGGATCGGCGACGTCGATGCCCAGCGGCAGCGTCGCGCGCAGCCGATCGTCCCCCGCGACGAGCGCGGTCAGGGCCTCCACCAGCGCGTTGCGGGTCACGACGTGCACGCCGACCGTCAGATGCGCCGACACCTCGCCCAGGGCGACGGCCGAGTGCAGCCAGCCGCGCGGCAGGTACAGCACGTCCCCGGGCTCCAGCACGGTATCGATCACCGGCTCGTCGTCGCGGGCCCGCGCGGCGACCGCTGCGGAGCGCTCGCCCCACGGCTGGCTGCGCAACGGGTCGACGTGCACGGGGGCGTGCACCGTCCAGTGCTTGCGCCCGGCGAGCTGCAGCACGAACACGTCGTGCACGTCGTAGTGGGCGGAGAAGCCCTGCGACTGCGGCGGCGTGACGTAGGCGTTGGCCTGCACGGGGTGGCCGAGCTCCTCGGCCAGGCCGGTGCAGAGGTCGATGACGCCGGGCCACATGCGGTGCAGCGCCTGCAGCACCACGGTGCTGCCCTCGGCGAACAGCGCGGCGACCCGGTCGTCGCGGACCTGGTCGCCGATCTCGGCGCCGACGCCGCCGGGCCCGGTGAAGCTCGCGGAGTCGACCACGGTGCCGTCGCGGGCGACCCGCAGGAACGGGGTGCGCAGGCCACGGCGGGAGAGCAGCTCGTCGACGCCGTCGAGGTCGAGGACGTCGCGGAAGGAGTCGGGGTCCGCGGCTCGGACCAGCAGGGGCTCACGGCCCCAGTGGTCGCGGGCGAACCCGTCGGTGTCGCCGCCGACGACGCGCGTCAGCGGCGTGGGTGCGCCGCCCGGGGCGGGGATGCCGGTCGCCGGCGCCCCCGCCCCGGACGCCGTGCCGATGTCAGCGTGCACCGCTGTCCGCACCGCCGTCGGCGCCACCGTCGTGGTGGCCGGGCGTTCCCGAGCCGGCGCCGGAGTCGGCCGGACCCTCGGCACCGGAGTCGGCACCGCCGTCCGCGCCGCCGTCGTGGTGCCCCGGCGTGCCCGAGCCTGCGCCGGAGTCCGCGGGGCCCTCGGCACCGGAGTCGGCGCCACCGTCGGCGCCGCCGTCGTGATGACCCGGCGTGCCCGAGCCCGCGCCCGAGTCGGCCGGACCCTCGGCACCGGAGTCGGCACCGCCGTCCGCGCCGCCGTCGTGGTGGCCGGGGGTGCCGGAGCGGGCGCCCGAGTCGGCCGGTCCCTCGGCGCCGGTGGCGCCCGAGGTGGTGATGTCGTCGTCGTTCAGTGCCACGTCGATACCCCAGTCGTCGAAGTTCGGTACAACGGTCATCGCACTACCCCCTGCAGCGGAAGTTCATGCACCGGAACGGATCGGGGCGCCGGACAGGCGGTCCGGTCCCGTCCACCGGTCGAACCGAGCAAGGAGCTCTTGGATGTCCAGCACCGAACAGATCGCCGACCGTTTCCACACCGCGCTCACCTCCGGTGACGCGGCCGCACTGACCGACCTGGTGGCCGACGACGTCACCTTCACCGGTCCGCTGGCGCAGACCTCCGGTTCCGACGAGACGGTGAAGGGGCTCGCCGACATGGGCGCCGTCACCACCTCCGACGACGTCGACGTCCGCCTCGCCGACGACGAGAACGCACTGATCTGGGCGACCCTGAAGACCCGGTTCTCCGGGCCGACCCCGACCGCCACCTGGCTCACCGTCGCCGACGGGAAGATCACCGCGATCCGCACGGTCTTCGACGCCCGCGGCGCCGAGGGCCACTGACCGACGCCGCCCCGGCACAGCACGCTCCGAGCGCCCCGGATCCGCCGGATCCGGGGCGCTCGTGTGTTCCGGGGTCCCGTCGCAGGTGGCGCCGTGAATTGTGATTCAATCTCGGCCGATCGGGTGAGCTTCCGGCTCCCCGGACGGACCCGTGAATGCGGTCGATCATTGCGCCGGAGTTTTCCGGCCGAGGACCGAGAATCAGGGACTCATGGCCCTTGCGACTACTCCATCAGAGACCGGCAACACCCTCTCACCAGGCCATATGCAGTCGCCTCCACCTCCGAACGGCCCTGTCAAAGATTGGGCCCTTCGGCCCTCATCGCCATTCGAACCGGCGTTGTACGGTCCGGTCCACTCTGCAGATCAGGGTTGATGACCACAGGCGGAGATCATTTCCGGTGCCGGTTCGCGGATCGCCGCGAATACGCCACCGGAAGGTGCCCGCTCGGTGCGGAGCAGAAGGGTGGGCGGCATGGGATCGACCGCGAAGGTCGGGTTGGCGGTACTGGGGGGATACGTCCTCGGCCGAACCAAGAAGATGAAGCTGGCGATCATGCTCGGCGGTGCGCTGGCCGGGCGGAAGCTGGACCTCTCACCGACCGAGCTGCTGGGCAAGGGGGCGTCGCTGGCCGCGTCGTCGCCGGAGGTGGCGCGGTTGCGCGACGCCGTCAGCGGCCGGTTGCTGGAGGCAGGCAAGGAGGCCGCACTGGCCGCGGCGTCGAGCCGGATGGAAGCGCTGACCGACTCGCTGGTGAACCGGGTGGAGAACCTCGGCAAACCCGTCGAGGACGTCGCAGGCACCGCCGGGGACGCGGCCGGGGCGACCGTGGAGAAGACCGGGGACGCCGCGGGCGCGGCGACCGAGTCGGTCACCAAGGCGGTCGGAGCGGGGCCCTCGTCGGACAAGGGCTCGGCGGACGAGGGCTCGGCGGACGAGGGCTCGGCGGACGAGGGCTCAGCCGACGAGCCGGAGCCCGACGCCGACTCCGAGCCAGGCTCCGGGGCCGGGTCCGACGCCGACTCCGGGCCCGACGAGCAGGAACGGCAGGAGAAGAAGCGTCCACAGCGGCGCTCCCCCACCGGCTCGCGGTCCCGCGGCAGCTCGGGGACCGGCACCTCGGGGACGTCGTCGTCGCAGTCGTCGCGCAACGGCACCACACGGTCGTCGTCCTCGTCCTCGTCGTCGCGGGGCAGCGGCTCCAACGGAGCCACGAAGCGGACCGCCACCACGAAGAAGCGCACCACCTCGACCCGGAGCACATCGGGCGGCGCCGGGCGGTCGGCGTCGTCGAAGTCGGCGTCGTCGCGGTCCACGTCGACCCGCTCGTCGAAGACCTCGGGAGGCCGCGGCAATGGCTGACGACTCGGACGCCCCCACCTCACTGAAGGACCTGCCGACCGACC
The DNA here is from genome assembly GCF_046546475.1 of Pseudonocardia phyllosphaerae. Classification (NCBI taxonomy): domain Bacteria; kingdom Bacillati; phylum Actinomycetota; class Actinomycetes; order Pseudonocardiales; family Pseudonocardiaceae; genus Pseudonocardia; species Pseudonocardia phyllosphaerae. Next base: position 277,667 of record NZ_JBKGXS010000007.1, on the reverse strand, counting down.
GGCTCAAGGGAGCCGCGTCGACCCTGCTCAGCACCGCGGTCGGGAAGCTGACCGACGCGGCCGTCGACAAGGTCGACGGGCTGTCGGACCGGCTGACCGAGGTCGCCGACAACGGCGGCGTCGGACTCAAGTCCGCGCTCGGCGGCGGCAAGGCCGCCATGGAGGGCGGCAGCCCGCTCGGCGGCGCCCTCAAGGGCGGCCTGTCCGCGATCAAGGACAAGGTCACCGACGCGGTCGGGCTCGGCTCCGGGGGCTCCGGCTCTGGGGAGAGCGGCAAGTTCAAGTTCATGAACATCGTCGAGGAGCTCGACGTCGGCGTCCCGATCCGGGTCGCCTACGACCAGTGGACGCTGTTCGCCGACTTCCCGAGCTTCATGAAGAAGGTCCACAGCGTGGAGCAGGAGTCCGACGAGAAGACCACGTGGAAGGCGCAGGTCTTCTGGTCGAAGCGGACCTGGACGGCGACGATCATCGAGCAGGTCCCGGACTCGCACATCATCTGGCGGTCGCAGGGTGCGAAGGGCTACGTCAACGGGATCGTCTCCTTCCACGACCTCGCACCGAACCTGACCAAGGTGCTGCTGGTCCTGGAGTACTACCCGGTCGGGCTGTTCGAGAAGACCGGCAACATCTGGCGGGCCGTCGGTCGTCGCGCCCGGCTGGAGTTCAAGCACTACCGCCGGCACGTGATGGTGCAGACGCTGGTCAACCAGGAGGACCTGGAGGGCTGGCGCGGCGAGATCCGCGACAGCGAGGTCGTGAAGACCCACGAGGAGGCCGTCGAGGAGGAGCAGGCGGAGTCCGATGAGGACGGCTACGACGACGCCTACGACGACCTCGACGACGAGTACGAGGACGGCTACGACGACGGCGAGCTCGACGAGGACGACGAGCTCGACGACGAGGCGGACGAGGGTCTCGACGAGGACCTGGACGGGGAGTCCGTCGACGAGTTCGACGAGTCCGATGAGGACTACGCGGACGACGGGGACGACGAGCCGGAGGACCTCGACGACGAGTACGAGGACGATGAAGACAGCCCGGCCGACGAGGACGAGTCCGATGAGGACGAGCCGCCTGCCCGGAACTCGTCCCGTCCGCGGCGCCGGCTGCCCGCGGACGCCTGAGCACCACCGACACCGACCACCCATGCGAGCACGAAGGAGTGATGCCGGGTGACCGTCAGCAGACAAGGTGGTGGTGGCCGCGTCGAGCGGGCCCCGCAGGGCGATCTCGCCCAGGTCATCGACCTGATCCTGGAGAAGGGGCTGGTCATCGACATCTTCGTCAAGGTCTCCCTGGTGGGGATCGAGCTGGTGACGATCGACGCACGGATCGTCGTCGCCAGCGTCGACACCTACCTGCGATTCGCCGAGGCGACCAACCGGCTGGACCTGCACCAGAAGGGCGGCAAGGACCTGGGCCAGGTCGTCGGCGGGCTCACCGAGAACGCCTACGAGGGCGGCGCCAAGGGCACCACCCGTGGCGTGCTGGAGGCAGGCAAGGAGAAGTTCGACGAGTTCACCGGCAAGCAGGAGAAGCAGGAGCGTCGCCGATGAGCACGACCGAACAGGACACCCGGACCGGCACCTACGTCTACGGCGTCGTCGCCGCCGGGGCGGACATCCCGGCGGACCTGACGCCGGTCGGGACCGCGCAGGGCGACGGCACCGCGATCGCACTGCTCGACCACGGAGACCTGGCCGCCGTCGTCAGCGACATCGAGGTCGACCGGCCGCTGGGCCGGCGCGACGACCTGCTCGCCCACGAGCGCGTCGTCAACGCGGTGGCCGAGCGGACCACGGTGCTGCCGATGCGGTTCGGCGGGGTCGTCGAGGACGACCAGGCCGTCGTCGACGAGCTGCTGGAGGGCCACCACGACTTCTTCGTCGACGCGCTGCGGGCGCTGGACGGGGCGGTGCAGTTCGTCGTCGACGGTCGCTACGACCAGGACGAGCTGATCAGCGGCATCGTCCGGGCCGACCCGGAGCTGGCCGAGCTGTCGGAGTCGATCCGCGGGAAGGACCCGGACGCGACCTACTACGAGCGCATCAGGATCGGGGAGCGGATCTCGTCGGCGCTGGAGGAACAGCGCACCGCGGACGCCGGGTTCGCCGACGAGCGGCTGTCCCCGCTGGCCCGGGCGGTCGTGGTGAAGGAGGCCGGTGGCGAGGACGGCGCGGTGAACCTGGCGTTCCTCGTCGCCCGCGATGCGCTCGCCGAGTTCGAGGACGCCGTCGACGCGCTCGGCGGGGAGTGGGGCGACCGCGTCTCGCTGCGGCTGGTCGGGCCGGTCGCGCCGTTCGACTTCCTCCCCGAGCCCGACGACGGGCAGGGCTGACGTGGGCATCATCCGCGCGGTCGCGGGCCTGCCGCTGGCTCCGCTGCGCGGGGTGTACTGGGTGGCCGAGCAGATCGAGACGCAGGTCGACCGGGAGATGAACGACCCGGGAGTGCTGCGCCGCAAGATCGACGAGGCGGAGCGGGCGTACGAACGCGGCGAGATCGGTGAGGACGAGCGGGACGCGATCCAGGAGGACGCGCTCGCCCGGCTGACCGGTCGTACGCCGGGGGTAGGGCATGGCTGAGGAGCAGGAGAGGCCACGCAGGCGGCCGGGGCCAGGGTCGGGGTCGTCCGGCTCACGGCGGCGGTCACCGGACGGCGGGGACCCACCCCGGCGCAGGCGGCGGTCCGGCGACGACCGGCCGCGACGTCGTCCGGCAGGCGACGAGGCGGGCGCGTCGTCCGCCGAGTCCGAACGGCGCCGCACGCGGCGGGCAGCGGGTGACGAGCGTGCGCGCCGGACGAGCGCCGACGAGGAACGTCCGCGGCGCAGGCGTACCGACGACGAGAAGCGTCCGCGGCGCCGGCGCGGGGAGGACGAGCAGCCGGCCGACGAGGTCGTGGAGACCGACGAGGTCGTGGACGGCGCCGAGATCGAGGACGGCGACGAGATCGAGGACGGGGCCGACGTCGAACCGGAACCCGACCCGGAGCCGGAACCGCCTCGCCGCCGGCGGGGTGCCCGCGCGGTCGCGCAGGCGGCCGTCGAGCAGGTCGTGGAGATGACCGGACGCCGCCCGGAGGGCGTGACGTCGGTGTCGCGCAACGGCGAGAACTGGCTGGTGGAGGTCGAGGTCGTCGAGGCGCACCGGATCCCGGACTCCGCGGACGTCCTCGCCGTCTACGAGGCAGAGCTCGACGACGACGCCGAGCTGATGTCGTACCGGCGGACCCGCCGCTACACCCGCGGCGGCGGCGAGGACTGACGATGCACAGGGGGCACACATGAGCGACCCGGTGCGGTGGACGTCCGGACAGCCACGCAGGCAGGAGTCCCGCGGGGACGGCGCGAACCTCGCCGACATCCTCGAACGAGTCCTCGACAAGGGGATCGTGATCGCGGGCGACATCCAGGTGAACCTGCTCGACATCGAGCTGCTGACGATCAAGGTGCGGCTCGTCGTCGCGTCGGTGGACCGAGCGAAGGAGATGGGCATCGACTGGTGGGAGCGCGATCCCACCCTGTCGGCCGGGCGGTCGGACCTGGAGGACGAGAACGCCCGGCTCCGGGAGCGCGTCGAGGCCCTGGAGCGCGCGGCGCTGCCGGCCGACGACGGGTACGACGAGGACGAGGAGTACGACGAGGACCTCGACGACCCGGAGCCCGGCCCCGGGGACGACATCAACGACGAACCCGACGACGAACCCGAGCCGGAGCCGGTCCGCCGGTCCCGGCCACCGCAGCGCAGGAAGGCGGGCCGCCGATGACCACCCGTCTCTACGTCTACGCCGTCTGCCCCGGCACCCCCGAGAGCACCGAGGCCGTCGACGCCGTCCTCGCCGGGGTCACCGGTGTCGCAGGCGGCCCGGTGACCACGATCGGGGTGGAGGGGCTACTCGCCGTCGTCGGGGAGGTCCCGGCCGAGGAGTTCTCCGAGGACCGCCTCGAGCAGCGCATGCAGGACCTGCCGTGGCTGGCGACGACTGCGCGGGCCCACCACGCCGTCGTCGACGAGCTGGGGCGGCGGACCGCGGTCGCGCCGCTGTCGCTGGCCACGGTGTTCCTCGACGGTGACCGGGTGCGCGCGGCCCTCGCCGAGCGCCGCGACCGGCTGACCGCGGTGCTGGACCGGGTGCGGGGCCGTGCAGAGTGGGGGGTCAAGGCGTTCCGGCCGGCCGGGCCGCCACCGGGCGCGCGGGCGGCGCGGGACCGGCCGTCGTCGGGGGCGGAGTACCTGCGCCGCCGCCGGGCCGAGGTCGACGCGACCCGCAACCGCGACGACGACGCCGAGCGTTCCGCCACCGCCCTGTTCGACGCCGTCGCCGCCGTCTCGGCCGGGGCACGGCGGCACCCGCTGCACGACGCGTCGCTCACCGGGCGCGAGGAGCCGATGGTCCTCAACGCCGCCTACCTCGTGCCCGAAGACGACGCCGGCACCTGGTGCGACGCCGTCGAGCAGGCGGCCCCGGACACGCTGCTCGTGGAGATCACCGGGCCGTGGGTGCCGTATTCGTTCACCGAGGCGCCCGACCCGGTCGACGGGATGGCCGGGCCGTGAGCGGGGTGGCCGCACACCGCGAGGTGGCGCTGGTCGACCTGCTGGACCGGCTGCTGGCGGGCGGGGTGGTCCTGACCGGTGACGTCACGATCTCCCTCGCCGGGGTGGACCTGGTGCGGGTGTCGCTGCGCGCGCTGATCACCTCGATCTCACCCGCGATCGAGCCCACGCAGGAGGCGCCGACCGGTCGACTCCCGTCCGGGGGACCCGGCGATGGGTGACCCGGCGGAGGTGCCGGGCGGACGCGTGGAGATCGACCGCGACTCCGTCGAGCGGGACCTGATGAAGCTGGTGCTGACGATCGTCGAGCTGCTGCGCCAGCTGATGGAGAAGCAGGTGCTGCGCCGGGTCGACGCCGGGGACCTGTCCGACGACCAGATCGAGGACCTCGGCACGGCACTGATGCACCTGGAGTCGGCGATGGACGAGCTGACCGAGCGGTTCGGGCTGACCGCCTCCGACCTGAACATCGAGCTCGGGCCGCTCGGCCCGCTGCTGCCGCGCGACCGCTGAGCGCGGTGGGTCGGGGTCCGTCAGATCGGCTCGGGCAGCCCGTCGACGGTGTCGGTGTGGTCGACCTCGGCGCAGTCGATGTCGGCCCGGTCGACATGTGCGGTACCGGCCTCGCCGGCGCGCTCCTCGGCCTCACGGCGCTCGGCGAACTCCTCGTACAGCGAGCAGCCGCAGTCGCAGCGCACGACCCACCTGTCGGCCACCTCCGCCATCGGCATCACCTGCGGGTCGTGCTGCTGCGTGCTCATGTGTGCACCTGTCCGTGAGGCGAACGCCGGGCGAACGCGAGGGGATGTCCCGTGATCATGCTCCGGGCGGGCGCCGGGCGCCATCCGGCGCGCGGCATCGCCGCGGCGGGATACCTTCCCCGGGTGCGACGAACGCGGATCGCGGCCTGCCTGCTCGTGGCCGGCCTGGGCCTGACCGGTTGTGCCGACGTGCCCGCGTCCGGGCCCGGGCTCCCGGCGCCACCCGGTGCCGCCGCCGCGGCCCCGCCCGCACCGGCTCCGGGACAGGAGGCGCCGGAGCCCGGCGGCCCGCCGCCGCCCGGCTCACCGCCGTGCACCTCCCCGACCGGCGCGAACGCCGCACCCGGCTCGGCAGGGGCGGCCCAGCAGCCGGGCGTGCCCGGGGCGCCGGAGATCGCCACCGGCTACCGGTCCGGGATGACCGACGTCCGCACCCGCAGCTTCGCCGTCTCCACCGCGAACCCGCTGTCCACCCGCGCCGCCTGCGAGGTGCTGGCGAAGGGCGGCACCGCGGCCGACGCCGCCGTCGTCGCGCAGACCGTGCTGGGGCTCGTCGAGCCGCAGTCGTCGGGCCTGGGTGGTGGCGGGTACCTGCTGCACTGGGACGCCCGCGCCCGCCGCCTGCAGACCTACGACGGCCGCGAGACCGCCCCGGCCGCGGCCGACGGCGACTACCTCACCCGCACCTCGCCCACCGATCCCGCACCGCCGCGTCCGGACGCCCGGGCCAGCGGCCGTTCGATCGGCGTCCCCGGCGCGATGCGGATGCTGGAGAAGGTCCACGACGAGCACGGGCGCACCCCGTGGGCGGAGCTGATGCGTCCGGCGTCGACGCTGGCGCGCAACGGGTTCCCGATCAGCCCGCGGATGGCCGACTCGATCGCCTCCTCCCGCGACGGGCTGGCCGCGGACCCGCCGTCGAAGGCGTACTTCCTCGGGCCTGACGGCGCGCCGAAACCCGCCGGGACGCCGCTGCGCAACCCGGCGCTGGCCGACACCCTCGACGCCGTCGGCCGCCGTGGCGCCGATGCGCTGCACACCGGCCCGATCGCCGACGCGATCGTCGCCGCCGCCCGCGACACCACCGGCGGCCGGACCCCGAGCCTGCTCACCGCCGACGACCTCGCCCGCTATCGCCCCGTCGAACGGGACGCGGTGTGTGTGCCGCACGGGCCGCACCAGGTGTGCGGGGCGCCGCCGTCGAGCTCCGGCGGTACCACCGTGGCCGCCGCGCTGCGGATCCTGGAGACGCTGCGTATCGAGCAGGAGAAGCCCGCCCCGGCCGGCCCGGACGGCGCGACGCCGACGCCGCGCGCCGCCCACCTGATCGCCGAGGCCGAGCGCCTCGCCTACGCCGACCGCGACCGCTACGTCGCCGACCCCGCGTTCGTGCCACTGCCCGGGCAGGGCGCGGACACCCTGCTCGACCGCGACTACCTGCGCGGACGCGCGGCACTCGTGCGCCCGCAGGGCAGCCTCGGCACCGCGCCGGCGGGGAACCTCGGCCCCGTCCCGCGCGGCGACGCCCCCGACGGCCCGGAGAACGGCACCAGCCAGATCTCGATCGTCGACCGCTACGGCGACGCCGTGTCGTTCACGACGTCGGTGGAGTCCGGGTTCGGCTCGTTCCACATGGTCGGCGGGTTCCTGCTCAACAACCAGCTCACCGACTTCTCCCCCGTCCCGCGCGACGCCGACGGCACGCCGGTGGCGAACCGGGTCCAGCCGGGCAAGCGGCCCCGCAGCTCGATGGCGCCGACGCTGGTGTTCGGCCTCGGCCCGGACGGGCGGCGCGGCGACCTGCAGTACGTGACCGGCTCCCCCGGCGGCGGGCAGATCCCGCAGTTCGTGGTGAAGACACTGGTCCAGGCCCTGGACTGGGGTGCGACGCCGCAGCAGGCCGTGTCGGCGATCGACCTCGGCGCGCAGAACAAGCCGGAGACCGGGGTGGGCGGCGAGCACCCCGACGTGCACGACGGCGACCCGCTGGTCACCGGCCTGCGCGGTCTCGGACAGCAGGTGTCGGTGGCCCCGCAGTCGTCGGGGCTGAGCATGCTGGGCCGCACCCCCGGTGGCTGGGCGGGCGGCGCCGACCCGCGCCGCGAGGGCGTCGTACTGGGCGACACCGGCTGAGTTCGGCGCCGGCCGAGTTCGACACCGGCCGAGTTCTCCGCGAGCCACGTTCGACGCTGTCGATGTCCGGTTCGCCGGGGGCGATCACCGGCGGCCAAACGTGATCTTCTACGCTCCCCCGGGTGCGGCTCGGCTACCTCACCCATGTGACCGGCGACGACACGGCGCGCGCGTACCGGCGGACGGTCGAGCTCGCGGTGCGCGCCGAGGAGCTCGGCTACGACTCGTTCTGGGTCGCCCAGCACCACGACGGCCATCTCGGTGGGCGGCTGCCGTCGCCGCTGGTGCTGCTCGCCGCCGTCGCCGAACGGACCCGGCTGATCCGGCTCGGCACCGCGGTCGCGCTGCCGCTGGAGGACCCGAACCGGCTCTCCGAGGACGCCGCGGTGCTCGACGCCCTGTCCGGCGGCCGCCTCGAGCTCGGCATCGGCGCCGGTGCCGACCCCGGCGCGATCCGGCGCTTCGGCCGCCGGTTCGACGACCGGCACGCCTACACCGTCGCCGCCCTCGACGTGCTGCTGGCGCAGCTGCCCACGGACCTCGCCCGGCAGCGTCTGTGGTGGGCCACCGGCACCGCCCGCACGATCGACGCGGCCGCCGCCCGCGGGCTCGGCGTGCTGTCCGACCGGAACCCGGCCGACGCGCCGGAGCTGGTCGGGGCACTGGAGCGGTACTGGACCTACGCGCGCGGGCTCCCCCGGGTCGCGCTGTCCCGGCCGCTGCCGGTCGGGCGCACCCCCGACGAGCTCGCCGAGGACCTGTGCGCCGACGCCGCGCTGCCGTGGGCGGACGAGGTCGTCGTCCAGACCGGCCCGGCGACGGTGTCGGCGGAGGTGCAGCGGGAGATGCTCGAACGCGCGGCCCGGCGGATCCGGCCGCGGCTCGAACGGCCGGCGCCTGCTGCCGGCACCGCCGGGTTCCGGCCGACCGTCGTCGGTGGCGGGGTCCCGACCCCCGCTCCGTGGCCGGTGCCCCGCCCGGTCCTGCGCACCGCGGGCCGCGGCGCGGGATGATCCGCCGGATGCCGGTGTAGGGGCTCCGCCTGCGGGTAGGGCCCCGTCATGCAGGAAACCGAGATCGTCAACGCCGTCGTCGAGAGCACCGGAACCGACACCGACACCGCCCGCCGGGGCGTGCAGTCCACCCTCGAGGTGCTGGGACAGCGGCTCGCCGGCGGCGAGTCGAAGAACCTGGCCGCGCAGCTGCCCGCGGAGCTGAAGAACTGCCTGCCGGCGGACGCTCCCGGTGAGCGCTTCGACCTCGCCGAGTTCTACCGGCGGGTCGCCAAGCGGGAGGGCGGTGTCACCGAGGCGCAGGCCCGTCAGCACGCGCGGGCCACGATGCACGCGGTGACCGTCGCCGTCACCGACGCGGAGATCGGGCACGTCGCGGGCCAGCTGCCCACCGAGTACGCCGATCTGCTCGGCACGGAGCCGGTGCAGAAGCACTGACGCGTCACCCGCACAGCGGTTGCGTGGACAGCAAAGAACCCGCACTCCATCGCCGGACGTGCGGGCAGGCTAACGGATCTCTCGTCGAGTCCGAGAGTTCCTATTATGAGCCTTCGCGCGTTCTTGTCAAGAGGGGTTGCGGGTCCGACTTTCGGATCCGTGTTCTCCGTTCGGAGTAACGCGTTCGACCTCGTGCGCCTCGTGCTCGCCGCGCTCGTCGCGGTGATGCACGTGGTGTACATCGGATGGGGCGTGGCCGTCGCCTTCCCGACCGGCCTGTCCGTGGCGACGCTGGGCGTCGACGGGTTCTTCGTGCTGAGCGGGTTCCTGGTCGTCCGCAGCTACCTGCAGCTCGACTCGCTGGTGCGCTTCGCCTGGCACCGGTTCCTGCGGATCATGCCCGGATACCTGGTGTGCCTGACCGTCATCGGGCTCGTCGTCGCGCCGCTGGTGGCCTGGCTCGAGGGCCGCGACCCGCTGTCGGTCGTGCTCGGCGCGGAGTCCGGCGCGACCTACATCGGCGCCAACGCCGGGCTGGTGATCTTCCAGTCCGGGATCGGCGGGCTGATGGCGGACCACCCCGGTGGGCCGGCGTTCGACGTCTCCCTGTGGAGCCTGTCGTTCGAGGTCGCCTGCTACGCGATGCTCGCGGCGCTGGGGGTGACGGCGCTCCTGCGCCGCCGTCCCGGCACGGTGCTCGCCCTCGCCGCCGCGATGCTCGTCATGACCGTGCTGCAGGCAGTGCTGCTGGCGACGCTCGGCCTGCGGCCGCCCGCGGTGGTCGGGCTGCTCGTCGAGCTGGTGACCCTGTTCCTGCTCGGCATGGTCGGCTACCTCTACCGGGACCGGATCCCGGCGCACGGCGGCTGGGCGGTGGCCGCGCTGGCCGTGCTCGTGGTCGCGCTGACCACGGTGCCGGACTACCGGGTACTGGGTGCCGTCCCGTTCGCCTACCTGCTGCTCTGGGTCGGGCTGCGCGGACGGGTGCGCGTGCGCACCGACCTGTCCTACGGCGTCTACATCTACCACTGGCCGGTCGGTCAGCTGATGGTCGCGGCGGGTCTGACCGCGGCAGGCGCCGTGCCGTTCCTGCTCGCCGTCGCGGTGCTCGTACTCCTCGTGGCCGCGGCATCCTGGCACCTGGTCGAACGTCCGGCGCTGGGCCGCCGGCACGCGCGGCTGCCCGCCGTCCTCGCGGCCCGCATCCCACGGGCGCTGGTCGGGCCCCCGGCGCGGGAGGAGCGAGAGGCACGGGTCTGAGGCGAACCGTCGTAGGCTGGGGTGATGCGCGGCATCTCCCGCCCCGGCGAACCGGCGATGTCCTACGCCGACGCCGTCGCCGCCCTGGGCCGCGACGGTGACATGGTCGAGTACCCCGACGACGTCCCGGCCGAGCGCATCGTCGGCACGGTCGGGCGCGGCGGGGACTTCGACGCCGAGTTCCGGTTGTGCAACCGTGGGCTGCAGGGCCGGTGGGACGCCGTCGCCGCCGAGATGGACGCCCACGGCTCCCCCGTCCCGCGGGTGCAGCTGATCCGGCTGGGCGAGCTGTACTTCGTCGTCGACGGCCACCACCGGGTCTCGGTGGCCCGCCACCGCGGGCACGCCGTCGTCCCGGCCGTCGTGCGGTGGGTGTGCACGACCGCGTACGCGATGGCGTGCCTGCGGGCCGCGCACCTGCCGAACAAGGCCGCGGAGCGGGAGTTCCTCGCCCGGGTCCCGCTGCCCGGCGACGTCCGCACCCGGCTCTGGCTGGACCGGGCAGCGGACTGGCTGCGCCTGGCCGACGCCGCCGAGGCGTGGGGGTTCCGGGAGGCCCTGCGCGGCAACCCGGTCGAGGACCGCCACACGCTGGCGACGCGCTGGTGGGAGTGCGAGGTCGTCCCCCTGGTGACCCATCTGCGCGGCGCCGGGGTCGGAGTCGGCCTCCGCGACGTGCAGCTCTACGTGGCCGCCACCGTGACCCGGGACCGGCGCGGCGAGAGCACCTGGCCCACGGTCCACCCGTAGCGTCACCCGGAACGCCGCCCGACGGGGCCCGAACGGCCCAGTCACCCGGCCGGTGCCGGGTCGTTGCAGAAGCATGGTCGGTCAGCCGGAGGATCCCCGCGCCGTCGTACTCCCCCTCGGTGGGCGTCCGCACGACTCCCCCGCCGGCCACGACTCCCCCGCCGGCCCGCCCCGGCACGCCCGGCCGCGCCCGCGTCCGTCCCCGGTCGCCGAACGGCACCGGATCGACGACGACGCCGACGACTCGCGTCCCACCGCGGTGATCGGCGGCCGTGTCGCCGAGCTGCAGACCGCGTACGGCAGGCCCGAGGAGCAGGCCGCCGGGCCCGCGCTGCTGCTGTCCGCACGTCCCGGGGTCCCCGACCCGCAGCGCTGCTGGGGCGACGAGCTCCCCGCCGGGAGCGAGCTCGCCCGCCGCCTCGCCCGCCCCGGGGACAGCGGCCCCGAGCCCGGCCTGCTCTTCCGGATCACGCTGCCCGAGGGCTTCGGCGCCGAGCCGCTGCTGCGGCTGTGCGTCCCGTCGACGACCGCGCCTACCCCGGCCGGGCTCAACCCGCCCCCGGCCGCGGTCCTGCCCGTCGGCGCGCCCGGCTCGGGCGCCGCGGCCGGGACCGCGCTCGGCACGCTGGCGCTCACCGTCGGCGCGGAGATCGCGGCGTCGACCACCCAGTCCCGGGTGCTCGACGACCTCACCGCCGCCGTCACCGCGCTGGCGCCCGGCTGCGCGATCGCCCCCGACTCCCGGGTGCGCGCCGCGGAGGAGGCCGTCCGCGAGGCCCAGACCGAGCTGCTCGCGCACGGCACCATCGGCTCCGGCGGCGGGCTGGAGACCGCGGCGGCGAACCTGTCGGTGCTGCGCCACCGCACGAACGCCTGGCTCGCCGGGTGGGAGCGCGTCGCCGCGGCTGCCGACCCCGCCGGGACCCCGGGCAGCGCGCTGCGCGAGCAGCTGGGCGAGGTCGGAAAGCTCGGCTGGGAGGGGTTCCCCGGCGCCGTGCACGGCGCCTACCAGGCGCTGGTCCTCGACGCGCGGCGCCTGCTGCTCGGCGCCGCCGACCACCTGCTGCGGTCCGGGCACCGGCCGCTGCCCGCGCTGCGCCCGCTGGTCGAGGCCGACCTCGCGGGCCGCGCCGCCGACGTCGCCCGGCTGCACCGGCTGCTCGGCACGCTGTCGACGCTGCCGCTGATCGTGCGCAAGCGCAGCGGCGGGATGCTGCCGCACCTGATCGCCGACCAGGCCGCCACGAACGCGCGCACCCAGGCGCTGCTGACCCGCACGGCGCACGCGCTGGCTCCGCCCGGGTGGTCCTCCGGCGGCGTCACCGTGGAGGTGGCGTCGACGCCGTCGGGCGGGCTCCAGGTGCTCCGGCCGAGCTGAGCGCCGGTCCGGCCGGGCCCGGACACACGTCCGCCCCGGAACCCGTCGGGTTCCGGGGCGGACGCGGTGCGGTAGGAACCGCCTACTTGGCGGCCTCCTCGGCGCGCTTGCGCGCGTCCTCGGCGGCACCCTTGGCGTTCTTCGCGGCCTCGGCCCCGACGACCGACGCGCGGTCGGCCAGGTCGGTGCTCAGCTTCGCGGCCTGGGTGGCCAGCGTGGAGAGGCGGTCGGCGTACTCCGGCGCACGCTTCTCGGCACGGCGGGCGGCCTTCTGGGCCTCCTCCTGCCAGCGGGCGCGGCGCTTCTCGGCCTCGCGGACCCACTTCTCACCGGTGCGGTCGGCGGCGACGCGGTACTGCTTGCCCCGCTTCTCGACCTCGGCCTGCAGCTTGGCGCCGCGCTTCTCCGCCTTCGCGGCCCGCTCCTCGGCCTTGCGAGCGGCGCGCTCGGCGGCCTTGGAGATCTCCTCGGACCAGACGTCGGCCTTCTGCTGCGCGACACCGGAGAGCTTCGAGGCACGCTCGGACGCGCGCTCGGCGAGCACCGGGCCCCGCTCCGAGGCGACGGCCTGCAGCTGGCCGGCGCGCTCGGCGGCCAGCCCCTGCAGCTGCGTCGCCCGCTCGGAGGCCTTGCTGGACAGCTCGGCGGCACGCTCGCGGGCGACCGGGCCGTACTCCGCGGCGGCCTCGGAGGCCTTCTCCCGGGCGCTCGACGCCGCGGCGGCGATCGAGGCGCCTGCGCCGGCGAGACCGGCGGCGATCTGGCCCTGCTCGGAGTCGTCGGCGGAGGAGAAGCGCTCCTCCAGACGGTTCTCGAGCCGGGCCTTGGCCGCCCGGGCACGCCACGCGGTGGACGGCTTGCCCGAGGTGTCGGCGGAGGCGATCAGCAGACCGCCCAGCAGGCCGACGTTCTTGAGGAAGTGGATCTGCTGGTTGGAGCGGACCGCCGGGTCCGTCTCCTCCCAGAACCGGTGCCCGGCCAGGGTGGACGGGATGATCGAGGCCGCCAGCGCGGTGGAGGCCAGACGGGGGAACTTGCCGACGGCCAGGAGCGAGCCGGCGACCAGCTTCACGCCGGCGTCGACCTTGATCAGCGTGACGTCGTCGGGGCGGCGGTCGAGCGGAGCCACCTCCACGACCTTGTCCAGCACCGGAGCGGCCTTGTCCAGCACCGGCTCCGCGGCCTTGACAACGCCCTCCGGAGAGCGCAGGTGGTTCACTCCGCTGTAGATGAAGACGGCCGCGAGCATCGGCCGGGCTACTCGTCGCAGGATGGGCATGGGTCACCTTTCCCCGGTCTCCGCCTACGCAAACCCGGGGGCGGTGTGGACTCACGACCCGAAGGTCGTAATCATGCCCGGGTGACGAACGGACGGCGGGCGATCGGGCTCGACATCGGGGGAACGAAGGTCGCCGGAGCGATCGTGGCCGAGGATGGCACGGTCCACGCCGAACTGCGGCGCAACACCCCGGGGACCTCCGATGCCGACACCATGGACAAGCTTCTCGTCGAGATGGTCGACGAGCTGCGGTCGGGCGAGGGCGGAGAGGGCGTGTGCGCGATCGGGGTCGGCGCGGCAGGCTCGGTCGAGTGGCCGGTGGGTCGCATCCGCTGGGCACCCAACAACAGCTATCGCGACTGGGACGTGCGCGGACACCTGGAACGAGTGACCGGGCTGCCGACCGTCGTGGACAACGACGGCAACGTGGCCGGGCTGGCCGAGGCCCGGCTCGGCAAGATCCGCTACGACGACATGATCCTGCTGACCGTCGGCACCGGCGTCGGCGCGGGCATCGTGCTCGGCGGCCAGATCTACCGCGGCCCGCACGGCCAGGGCGCCGAGGTCGGGCACATGAACGTCAACCCGGACGGCCCGCAGTGCGGCTGCGGCAACTTCGGCTGCCTGGAGTCGATGGCCTCGGGCACCGCGCTGACCCGGATGGGACGCAGCGCCGCCGCGGGCGACCCCGAAGGCATGATCGCGACGCTGGCCCGGGAGAGCGAGGGCCCAGTCACCGGCCAGCACGTCACGATGGCGGCGATGGCGGGCGACACCACCGCGCAGTCGCTGTTCACCCGGCTCGGCCGGGCGCTGGGGATCGGCATCGCCAGCGTGAACGCGATCTTCGAGGTGGAGGCGGTGATCATCGGCGGTGGCCTCGTCGACGCCGGTGAGCTGCTGCTCGAGCCGGCCCGCCGGGCCGCCCGCGAGTTCGCCTACGCCCCCGCCGCCCGCCCGATCCCGCCGGTGCTGCCCGCCACCTACAAGGGTGACGCCGGCAAGATCGGCGCCGGGCTGCTGGCGCTCGAGGAGACCTGAGCCGTCGTGACCCTCCTGCTCGGCCCGCTGCTGCGCCACGTCGACGAGACGAGCGCGCTGGTCTGGGTCCAGACCGACGGTCCCGGGCGGGTCGAGGTGCTCGGCTGCTCGGCGGCGACGTTCGAGGTGGCGGGCTCGCACTACGCGCTCGTCGTCGTCACCGGGCTGGAGCCGGACAGCCGGATCCCCTACCAGGTGCACGTCGACGGGCAGCGGTGCTGGCCGCCGGAGCACTCGGCGTTCCCGCCCAGCACGATCCCCACGCGCGGCCCGGACCGCGCCGGGCACGCGCGGATCGTGTTCGGGTCCTGCCGCTACGTGAAGCTCGCCGACCCGAAGGCGGCCCGCGCGTACGGCCTCGACGCGCTCGACGTCTACGCCACGCGGATGGCGACGCAGCCGCCCGAGCAGTGGCCCGACGTCCTGCTGCTGCTCGGCGACCAGGTGTACGCCGACGAGCTCACCCCGCAGACCCGGCGCCGGATCGCCGGGCGCCGCGACCGCCACCTGCGCGAGCACGGCAGCGCGGCCGACCCGGTGCGCGACTGGCCCGAGGACGAGATCGTCGGCTACGACGAGTACGCCGGGCTCTACCGCGACACCTGGTCGGACCCCGAGGTCCGCTGGATGCTCTCCACGGTCCCCACCGCGATGATCTTCGACGACCACGACGTCCGGGACGACTGGAACACCTCCGCGGCCTGGCGCGCCGAGATGGCGGCGACGCCGTGGTGGCGCGACCGGGTCCGGGCCGGGCTGGCGTCGTACTGGGTGTATCAGCACCTGGGCAACCTCTCCCCCGCCGAGCTCGACGCCGACCACACCTGGCAGCGGGTCCGCACCGCCGACGGCGACGTCTGGCCGCTGCTGGCCACGATGGCCGACGCCGCGGACACCGAGACCGGCGACGGCGCCGAGCGGCACAAGGAGGTGCGGTTCTCCTTCTGCTGGGAGCTGGGTCGCACCCGGCTGGTGGTGATCGACTCCCGCAACGGCCGGATCGTCGAGACGCTGCCGCGGCGGATGGTCTCGGACTCCGAGTTCGACTGGATCGCCGCGCGCAGCCTCGCCCCGGGCGCGGACCATCTGGTGCTGGGGACGTCGATCCCGTGGCTGATGCCGCAGGGGATCTCCGACGCCCAGGCCGCCGTCGAGCGGATCGGCAACGGCGACGGCGTACTGGCCCGGCTGGCCGAGAAGGCACGCCAGGGCGTCGACATGGAGCACTGGCCGGCGTTCGGGCACTCGTTCGCCCGGCTCGCCGACCTCGTCCGGCGGGTGTCGCGCCCGCACGGCGGCGAGCCCGCCCCGGCGACGGTGTCGGTGTTGTCCGGGGACGTGCACCACGGCTACGCCGCCGTCGCCGACGTGCACGCCGGGCCCGGCACCGACACGAAGGTCAACCAGCTGACCTGCTCTCCGGTGCACAACGTCGTCCCGCTGGTGATGCGGGTGCTGTTCCGTGCAACGTGGTCGCGGCTGGTGGCCCGGCTCAGCGCACCGCTGGCGCACGGCTCGGGTGCCGAGGCCGCCGACGTCCGCTGGGCCCGTACCGCGGGGCCGCTGTTCGGCAACCTGATCGCGACGCTGGAGACCGACGGCCGCCGCGCCGCGGCCCGGTTCGAGACCCCGCGCACCGCGTCCACGCTCGACCCGGCCGCCGAGGTGGTGCTGACCGAGCAGGCCCCCGCCGGTTTCGCCGGCGCGACCCCCGCTCCCACCGAGGTGCGGTAGCCGCTCAGAAACGGCCCAGCAGCGGCTCAGAAACCGGTGCGGGCCAGCCAGGTCGTCCAGACGCCGGCATCACCGAGGACCTGCAGCCGGTCGTCGTCGGCGGGGATGCGGCGCAGCGTGCCCTGCAGCAGGTCGGCGGCGCGGCCGCGGACGGCGGCGTCGCCCTTGCCGTGCCCGTGCTCCCAGACGACCCGGCCGCCCTCGCCGCGGATCATCCACTCGCCGTCGTGGCCGAGGCCGTCGTCGGTGGCGTGCAGGTGCAGCGACGCGCCGTCGGCCAGCGGCGGCTCGTCGCCTGCCGGGCGGGCGGCGAGCAGGCCGAGCCACTCGGAGACGCCGTCGGCGGCGACCGCGGGGTCGATCTCGAAGGGGACGCCGAGGGCGATCGCGGCGTCGGCCCGGTGCACGGTGGCCTCGTGCAGCCGGCGCCGGATCCACCAGGCCGCCGGCTTCGGCCCGGTGAACGTCCAGACCGGTGCGTCCGGCCCGGCCGCGTCGACGGCGTCGAGCAGCTCGCCGGCGCCGTCGCGCAGCCACTGCGCGCCGGTCGCCGGGTCGTCGGCCGGTGGCTTCCCGCCGGCGACGTCACGCGGGTCGAGCGCCTCGGTCGCGCCGGAGGCCACCATCTGGGCGGCCCAGCGGTGCCCGCGCCCGGTGTGCCGGAGCAGCTGCTGCAGCGTCCAGCCCGGGCAGGTGGGAACCTCCAGCGTGAGGTCCGCCCCGGCCAGCAGCTCGGCCAGAAGATCGTTCTCGGTGACCAGCGCGGCAGCGGGTGACGCGGCGGATGACTCGGACATGAACTCCGGCCTCTGTGGTGGAAACTGTCGCCGACGGTCCGGCGAGTCATGCATGCCGGGCGCCGCGTTCGGGTACTTATAGATCATGCCGCCTCACCGCGACTGGACGCGACGGGGTGCGGGGCGGGCGCTGCTGTACTGGCCACTCGTGGCTTTTCTGCTCGCGGCTGCCTTTCCTGCACTCGCGGTGCCGCTCGTCCTGGCCTCCGGACTGACCCTGTTCGTTCTCGGACTGATCACCGGCTTCGCCGGGAAGCGATGGCGCGCGTACAAGCTGGTGCAGGCGCAGCGGGTCGCCGCGGAGATCGCGGGCGCCGAGACGGGGGCCTGGCCCACCGGCCGGCACGCCCAGCGCGGGGACGCCCCGCCGGAGCCGGCGGCCGAGCCCGCGCGGTCGGGCGCAGCACAGCCGCACGCCGCCTGAGCGCTCGCAGCTCGGGCGGTCGCCTCATGATCGCATTGTGACCCCGGCTTCCTTGTACGTCCGATACTAGGATGTCAAACTAAATGGGCCGGGTCCCGCCGTCGTCCGCCCGGCGGGAGGAGCGGATCATGGCCGATCCGACGCTGCACGTCCCGTCACACCCGGTCCGGTTCGTCACCGCGGCGAGCCTGTTCGACGGGCACGACGCCGCGATCAACATCATGCGGCGCATCCTGCAGAAGCAGGGCGCCGAGGTGATCCACCTGGGGCACAACCGTTCCGTGGACGAGGTCGTGAACGCCGCGATCCAGGAGGATGTCCAGGGCGTCGCCATCTCCTCCTACCAGGGCGGGCACGTCGAGTACTTCTCCTACCTGGTCGAGCTGCTGCGCGAGCGCGGCGCAGGCCACATCAAGGTCTACGGCGGTGGCGGGGGCGTGATCGTCCCCGAGGAGATCGAGCTGCTGCACTCGCGCGGCGTCTCGCGCATCTTCTCCCCCGAGGACGGCCAGCGCCTCGGCCTGCCCGGGATGATCAACATCATGATCCGGGAATGCGACACGGATCTGACCGACTCGCCGCCGCCTGGCGCTGTATCGATGGTCGGCTCCGCAAGCTCCGCCTCCTACGACGGCCTGTTCTCCGGCGAGACCGCCACGCTCGCCCGGGCGCTGACCATGGCCGAGTCCGGAAAGCTGCCCGACGAGGTGCGCGAGCGCATCGCCGCCTCCGAGCGGCCGGTCCCGGTACTCGGCGTCACCGGCACCGGCGGCTCCGGCAAGTCCTCGCTGACCGACGAGATCGTCCGCCGCTTCCGCCTCGACCAGGAGGACAAGCTCCGGATCGCCGTGCTCGCCGTCGACCCGACCCGGCGCAAGGGCGGCGGCGCGCTGCTCGGCGACCGGATCCGGATGAACGCGCTCTCGGGTGAGCGGGTGTTCTTCCGCAGCCTCGCCACCCGCGGCGGCGACGGCGGCTCGCTGCCCGAGCGGCTCGGCGACGCGATCTCGGTGCTGCGCGCCTCCGGCTTCGACCTCGTGATCGTCGAGACCCCGGGCATCGGCCAGGGCGACGCGGGCATCGTCCCGTTCGTCGATCACTCCCTCTACGTGATGACGCCCGAGTTCGGCGCCGCGTCCCAGCTCGAGAAGATCGACATGCTGGACTTCGCCGACGTCGTCGCGATCAACAAGTTCGAGCGCCGCGGCGCCGAGGACGCCCGCCGCGACGTCGGCCGCCAGCTCGTGCGCAACCGCGAGGAGTTCGGCGCGACCTGGGAGGACATGCCGGTCTACGGCACCTCGGCCGCCACCTTCAACGACGACGGCGTCACCGCCCTCTACCAGCACCTGCGCGACATGCTGGCCGCCGACGGCCTGACCGTCGGCGAGGGCCGGTTGCCGCGGGTGGAGACCAAGACCTCGTCGGACTACGCCGCGGTCATCCCTCCGGAGCGGGTCCGCTACCTCGCCGAGATCGCCGAGACGCTGCGCGGGTACCACGCCGACACCGAGACCCACGCCGCCGCAGCCCGTACCGCACAGCACCTGCGCACCGCCCGCGAGATCGTCGGCGAGCCGGTGGACGAGGCGCTGGCGAAGGCGGAGAAGCAGATCCCGGCCGAGTCCGCCGAGCTGCTCGAGCAGTGGCCGGGCCGGGTCGAGGACTACTCCGGCGACGAGTACGTCTACACCGTGCGGGACAAGGAGTTCCGCACGAAGCTGACCCGGGAGACGCTGTCGGGCAGCAAGGTCCGCCGCGTCGCGCTCCCCCGCTACGACGACGACGGCGAGCTGCTGCGGTTCCTGCGCCGGGAGAACCTGCCCGGCTACTTCCCCTTCACCGCAGGGGTGTTCCCGTTCAAGCGCGAGGGCGAGGACCCGGCGCGGATGTTCGCCGGTGAGGGCGACCCGTTCCGCACCAACCGCCGCTTCAAGTACCTCTCACAGGACTCCGCCGCCAAGCGGCTGTCGACGGCGTTCGACTCGGTGACCCTCTACGGGCACGACCCGGAGACCCGCCCGGACGTCTACGGCAAGGTCGGCACCTCCGGCGTCTCGATCGCCACGCTCGACGACCTCAAGGCGCTCTACGACGGCTTCGACCTGTGCTCGCCGACGACGTCGGTGTCGATGACGATCAACGGCCCGGCGCCGACGATCCTGGCGTACTTCCTCAACACCGCGATCGACCAGCAGGTGGACCGGTTCGTCGAGGAGCAGGGCCGCGAGCCCGACGCCGGTGAGCGCGAGGAGCTCGTGGCCTACGCGCTGGCCAACGTCCGCGGGACCGTGCAGGCCGACATCCTCAAGGAGGACCAGGGGCAGAACACCTGCATCTTCTCCACCGAGTTCAGCCTGCGGATGATGGCCGACATCCAGGAGTGGTTCATCGCCCACCAGGTGCGGAACTTCTACTCGGTCTCGATCTCCGGCTACCACATCGCCGAGGCCGGGGCGAACCCGATCAGCCAGCTCGCGTTCACCCTGGCCAACGGGTTCACCTTCGTCGAGAGCTACCTGGCACGCGGGATGAGCATCGACGACTTCGCGCCGAACCTATCGTTCTTCTTCTCCAACGGCATGGACGCGGAGTACACCGTGATCGGCCGGGTCGCCCGGCGGATCTGGGCGGTGGCGATGCGCGAGCGCTACGGGGCGAACGAGCGGTCGCAGAAGCTGAAGTACCACGTGCAGACCTCGGGCCGGTCGCTGCACGCGCAGGAGATGAACTTCAACGACATCCGGACCACGCTGCAGGCGCTGTGCGCGCTCTACGACAACGCGAACTCCCTGCACACCAACGCCTACGACGAGGCCGTCACCACCCCGTCGCAGGAGTCGGTGCGCCGCGCGATGGCGATCCAGATGATCATCAACAAGGAGTGGGGCCTGTCGCTGAACGAGAACCCGCTGCAGGGCTCGTTCGTGATCGACGAGCTGACCGACCTCGTCGAGGAGGCGGTGCTGCAGGAGTTCGAGTCGATCTCCCAGCGCGGCGGGGTACTGGGCGCGATGGAGACCGGCTACCAGCGCGGCCGGATCCAGGACGAGTCGATGCTCTACGAGCACCGCAAGCACGCCGGGGACCTGCCGATCGTCGGCGTCAACACGTTCCTCAAGCCCGGGCGCGACGACGAGGAGCCGCAGGAGATCGAGCTGGCGCGGGCCACCGAGGAGGAGAAGGTCTCGCAGCTGGACCGGCTGGAGGACTTCCAGTCCCGGCACCGGACCGAGGCCGAGCAGGCGCTGCGGCGGCTGCAGGACGTCGCGACCGGCGACGGCAACGTGTTCGACGAGCTGATGAGAGCGGCGCGGGTGTGCTCGCTGGGTCAGCTGACGAACGCGTTCTTCGAGGTCGGGGGCCAGTACCGCCGCAACATGTGAGCCGGCACCGGCCCCCGGGGCACCTCGGGGCCGGGTCAGCGGCGGGTGCGCGACCGGCGGCCGCGGCTCCAGCCGCCGAGGATGCCGATGGCCTCGAAGACCGACTCGGCGGCCTTGGAGATCTTGCGTCCGTTGGTCTTCTTCATGATCCGGTCCTCCGGGGGAAGGTCGGTTCTCGTGGGGGCCTCACCACCGTGCCAGACGACGATCCCCGTCACCCGTCCGGGTGGCGGGGATCGTCGCATTCGTCCGGAGTCGCGACGGTCCGGACGACGCTCAGGCCGGCGGGGCGCTGCGGCGCAGGACCAGGGCGAGGGCCAGGGCGCCGAGCAACAGGGCGCTGACGTAGCCGGTGACCCCGATCCAACCGCCGTGGTCGTAGGCGACGCCGCCGAACGCGCCGCCGAAGCTGGAGCCCGCGTAGTAGCCGACCAGGTAGAGCGACGACGCCTGAGCCGGCACCGCGCCCGTCCGCAGGACCGCGCGGCGGCCCACCCAGCTGCTGGCGACCGAGTGCGCGCCGAAGAACCCGACGGTGACCAGCAGGAGTCCGACGAGCACCGTCACCAGGTTGTCGGGCAGGGTCACCCAGATCCCGGCCAGCGCGATCAACGTGGCCACCCACAGCACCGGGCGGCGACCGAACCGGTCACCAAGGCGCCCGGCCTGCGTCGAGGCCCAGCTCCCGGCGAGGTAGCCGAGGAAGACCAGCCCGACGAGCGTCGCGGGCAGCGAGAACGGCGGGGCCAGCAGCCGGAAGCCCAGGAAGTTGTAGACCGTCACGAACGCACCCATGAGCAGGAACGCCATGCCGAACAGGCACAGCAGACCGGGGTCGGTGACGTGGGCGCGCAGCGGGGCGCCGAGGTCGCGCAACCGGGTGCGGGGCGGGGTCGGCGCGGTCGGGGCGGGCAGGACCAGGCGGAACGCGATCGTCGCCAGCACCGACACCGCACCCACGGCCGCCATGCCCGCGCGCCACCCGCCGAGCTCGGCGACCCAGGTGGCGACGAGCCGGCCGGACAGACCGCCGAGGGTGTTCCCGGCGATGAGCAGGCCGACCGCGCCACCGAGGTGGCGGGGTGCGACCTCATGGGTCAGGTGCGCCATCGACAGCGCCGGCAGCGCGGCCAGCGCGATGCCCTGCAGTCCGCGGATGACGACGAGCGCCCCGAAGGTCGGCGCCAGCGGTGCGACCAGCGCGAGGACGGCCGAGGCGCCGAGCGCCCACGTCATGACGCGGGCGCGGCCCCAGGACTCGGTCATCGCCGACAGCGGGAGGACGGCGAGGGCCAGGGTCCCGGTCGTCGCCGACAGCACGAGGCTGGCGGTCGAGGAACCGACGCCGAACTCCGCCGAGAGCCGCGGCAGCAGCCCCTGCACGCTGTAGACCAGCACGAACGTCGCCAGTCCCGAGAGCCAGAGCGCGATCCCGAGGCGACGGAACTCGGGCGTTCCGCGCTCGACGGGAGCGGCGAGCCGGCCGCCGGGAACGGTGGAGCGATCGATCGTTGCCATCGCGTACGACCGTAGGCGCGACCACAGCATGCGTCCAATGCATGTTACGAGTGCTTATCATCCATCCATGCATGAGTCGCTGGCGCCGGGGCTGCACCGGTTCGTCGCGGTCGCACGGACCGGGCACCTGACCCGGGCGGCCGAGCAGATCGGCGTCCCGCAGCCGACGCTGTCGCGGTCGATCGCCCGGCTCGAGGACGAGCTCGGGGTGTCGCTGTTCCGCCGGGCCGGGCGCGGGCTGCACCTCACCGCGGCCGGCCGGACGCTGCTCCCCCGTGCCGAGGCCGCGCTGGCCGAGCTCACCGCCGCCACCGCCGAGCTCGCCGGTGACGCCGATCCCACCACCGGCCGCGTCGCGCTCGGCTTCCTCGGCACGCTCGGGCTCGACGCCGTGCCGCGGCTGCTGCGCGACTTCCGCCGGGAATACCCGGGCGTACGGATCCGCCTGGTGCAGGCACGGCACGCCGGGCTGCTGGAACGGCTGCGCGACGGCAGCGTCGACCTCGCACTCACCTCGCCGCTGCCCGACGAGACCGGCCTGGAGTCCGTGCCGCTCGCCGAGGAGGAGCTGCGCCTGGCGGTCCCGGCCGAGCACCCGCTGGCGGCGCGGACCGAGATCGACCTCGCCGAGGCGGCCGACGAGCCGTTCCTGCTGTTCGCCCGGGGCTACGGGCTGCACGGCACGGTGCTGCGCTGGTGCCGCGAGGCCGGGTTCGAACCGCGACCCGCGTTCGAGGGCGGCGAGTCAGGGACGCTGCGCGGGCTCGTCGGCGCGGGCCTCGGCGTGGCGCTGCTGCCGGTCGCGGCGCCGATCGCGGGCGTGGTGGAGGTGCCGGTGCGATCGCCGCACACCGTCCGGACACTCGGCATGGTCCGCCCCACCGGCGACCGTCCCACCGCACCCGTCGCCGCCCTGCGGGCCCACGTCCTGGAGCACGCACCCCGGGTGCTGGCGCAGACGCACTGAGGTCGCGCCGCGGGCGGCGGACATCCATCCCGGAGATGCCTCAGCCGCTGAGACATCTCGCGAGCCACCGAGACATCCGCGAGCCGCCGACACATCCCGCGAGCCACCGACACATCCCGCGAGCCATTGAGACATCCCGCGGCGGCAGAACCCCCCGCGGAGTGCCTCACCTACTGAGGTACCTCGGCGGGGTGACCACCCTGCGGCTGCCCGCGCAGGGAGCGCGGTCCCGGCGCACCGGCCGCCGTCCGCGCCCCGGCAACGTCCGATCCACGGCAGCACCCCGCTCCGCCGCGTCCCGCCGACTACGGTCGGCCCCGTGAGCCCCGCGACCGACCCTGCGACCGATCCCGTGCTCGACGACGAGGGCCGCGCGGTCCCGGTGCCGGAGCGTGTGCAGCGGGTGGTGTCACTGGTCCCCTCGCTCACCGAGGCGGTCGCGGCGAGCGCGCCGGGACTGCTCGTCGCCGCCACCGACTGGTGCACGCACCCGGCGGACCTCGACGTGGAGCGGATCCGGGGCACCAAGAACCCCGACGTCGAGCGGATCGTCGCGCTGGCCCCGGACCTGGTGCTCGCCAACCAGGAGGAGAACAAGCCCGGCGAGCTCGACGCGCTGCGCGCCGCGGGGCTCGCGGTGTACGTCACCGACATCCGCGACGTCGACGGCGGCCTCGCCTCCCTCGGCCGGATGCTCACCGCGTGCCGGCTGCCCGAGCCGGACTGGCTGCGCGAGGCCCGCGAGCTGTGGGCGGCGGTCGAGCCCGCGTCACCGCGGCGCCGCGCGGTCGTCCCGATCTGGCGGAAGCCCTGGATGGCGGTCGGCTCCGACACCTTCACCGGCGCCGTGCTGGACCGGCTGGGGATCGGCAACGTCCTCGACGACTCCCCCGAGCGCTACCCCCGCTTCGACCCGGCCGAGCTGCCGCCGCACGACCTCGTCGTCCTGCCCGACGAGCCGTACACCTTCACCGCCGACGACGGCCCGGAGGCGTTCGACGCCCCGTCCGCCCTGGTCAGCGGCCGCCTTCTCACCTGGTACGGACCCAGCCTGGTCGAGGCCGCCCGCGAGCTGCCCGCGGCACTCGGCCTGCGGACGTAACCGGCCCCGGACAGCGAACGACCCGGCCCGCAGAACGCGGACCGGGTCGTTCGGGGCGTGTGGACGCTCAGCCGGAGTGCGCGGCCTTCAGCAGGTCCGAGCACTTCTCGCCGATCATCATCGTGGTGATGTTCGGGTTGATCGCCGGCAGGAACGGCATGGCCGACCCGTCGGCGACGCGCAGGTTGCGCACCCCGCGCACCCGCAGCTCCGGGTCGAGGACGGCCATCTCGTCGTCGTCGGTGCCCATCTTGGCCGTGCACGCGGGGTGGTACACGGTGTTGTGGGTCCGGCGGATGTAGTCGGCCAGCTCCTCGTCGGTGGTGGCCTCCGGCCCGGGAGCCAGCTCCTGGGCCACCCACTCCTTCAGCACCGGCTGCTCGGCGATCCTGCGCGCCAGCCGGATCCCCTCGATCATCACGCGCATGTCGTGACCCTCGGGGTCGGTGAAGTAGCGCGGGTCGACCTTCGCCCGGTCCCGGAAGTCCCGGGTCCGCAGCCGCACGGTGCCCCGCGAGCGGCCGCGGGTGACGTTCGGCGTGAGACAGAAGCCGTTCTCGGTGGTCGGGTAGCCCCACCGCACGGTGTTCAGGTCGAACGGGACCGAGCCGTAGTGCATCATCAGGTCCGGCCGGTCGAGGCCCTCGACCGTGCGGCTGAACAGGCCGATCTCCCACCACTGGGTGGACTCGTCGACCATCGGCTTCGCGGCCTCCCAGAAGACCAGGCCCTCGACGTGGTCGTCCAGGTTCGAGCCGACGCCCGGGGCGTCGACGCGGACGTCGATGCCGAACTCGGCCAGGTGCTCGGCCGGGCCGATGCCCGAGAGCATCAGCAGCTTCGGGGTGTCGATCGCACCGGCGGAGAGGATGACCTCCCGGTCGGCGTAGACCTTCTCGTAGCCCGGGCCGATGCCGCGCATGTACTCGATGCCGGTGGCGACGTCGGGGTCGTCACCGTCGAAGAGCACCTTCGAGGCCCAGCAGTCGGTCCGGACCTCGAGGTTGGGCCGCTCGTCCAGGATCGGGTGCAGGTAGGACACCGACGCCGAGGCGCGGGTCCCGTCCGGGAACCGGTTGATCTGGAAGTAGCCGGCGCCGTCGGTGACGGTGTGGCCCTCGTTGAACTTCACCGTCGGGAGCCCGACCTCGGACGCGGCCTCCAGCACGGCGTTGCCGCAGGGGTCCACCGCCGGGATCTGCATCAGGTTGACCGGGCCGGAGCGGCCGTGGCCCTCCCACTCGCCGTCGTTGGTCTCCAGGCGCTGGATCAGCGGCCAGCAGTCCTCGGCGGACCAGCCGGTGAGGCCCATGGAGGCCCACTCGTCGAGGTCCTCCTTCGGCGTCCAGAACGCGATACAGGAGTTGTGCGACGAGCACCCGCCCAGCACCTTGGCGCGGGCGTGCCGCATGTGCGAGTTGCCGTTCTCCTGCTCCTCGACCGGGTAGTCCCAGTCGTAGCCGGAGTCGAGCAGGTTCATCCACTCGTTCAGCTTGAGGATGTTGTCATCGCCGACGTCGCTCGGGCCGGCCTCGAGCAGGAGCACCCGCGTCTGCGGGTCCTCCGAGAGCCGCGCCGCGAGGGCACATCCGGCGGACCCGCCGCCGACGATCACGTAGTCGAACCGATCCGTCATGCCATCTCTCCCATGCCTACGGAGATCTCCTTCACTCTGTGGCCCCGCCCGGTCACTCGCCGGAGAACCAGCGCTGCGGCTCCGGAGCGGTGTTGTTCCAGATGTGCTTGATCTCCTGGTACTCCGCCAGGCCGGTCGGTCCGAGCTCGCGCCCGTTGCCGGAGCGGCCCATGCCGCCCCACTCCGCGCCCGGGAAGTACGGGTGGAAGTCGTTGATCCACACGGTGCCGTGGCGCAGCGCGTTCGCGACCCGGTTGGCGCGCCCCATGTCCTGGGTGAACACCGCACCGGCCAGGCCGTACTCGGTGTCGTTGCCGAGGCGGATGGCCTCCTCCTCGGTGCTGAACCGCTCGACGGTCAGCAGCGGGCCGAACGTCTCCTCCTTGATCAGCTCCGAGCCCTGCGGCAGGTCGGTGATCACGGTGGGGAGGTAGAAGTAGCCGTTCTTGAGCTCCGGGGCGTCCGGGCGTGCACCGCCGCAGCGGATGGTCGCCCCCTCGGCGCGGGCGGCCGCGACGAAGTTCTCGATCTTCTCGAGGTGCTGCGCAGAGACCAGCGGGCCGACCTCGACGCCGTCGTCCAGCCCGTTGCCCAGCTTGATCCGCTGCGCCCGGCGGACGATCTCGTCCACGACGTCGTCGGCGATCGAGTCCTCGATGATCAGCCGCGCACCGGCCGAGCAGACCTGGCCCGAGTGCAGGAACACCGCGAGCATCGCGTAGTCGACGGCGAGCTCGAAGTCGGTGTCGGCGAACACGACGTTCGGGTTCTTGCCGCCCAGCTCGACGGCGGTGCGCTTCACGGTCTCCGCGGACGCACGGATGATCGAGCGCCCGGTGTTGAGGCCACCGGTGAAGCTGACCATGTCGACGTCGGCGTGCTCGGTGAGCGGGGCGCCCACGTCGGGCCCGGTACCCAGCAGGATGTTCACGACGCCGGCGGGCACGCCCGCCTCGGCGCACAGCTCGACCAGCTTGATCGAGGTGAGCGGCGTGACCTCGCTGGGCTTGATCACCATCGTGTTGCCGGCGGCGATGGCCGGGGCGACCTTCCACGACAGCTGCAGCAGCGGGTAGTTCCACGGCGTGATCAGCACGCAGACGCCGACCGGCTCGTGCACGATCCGGGAGACGACGTCGGGGTTGCCGGTGTCGACGACGCGGCCGGCGTCCTTGTCCGCCAGGCCTGCGTAGTAGCGGAAGACCGCGGTGACGTCGTCGACGTCCTGGCGGCCCTCGACCAGCGTCTTGCCGGTGTCCAGGGTCTCGCTGCGGGCGATCTCCTCCCGATCGCGGACCAGCAGGTCCGCGATGCGGCCGAGAATCTCTCCCCGTTCACCGCAGGAGGTGGCCCGCCACGGGCCCGAGTCGAACGCCGTGCGCGCGGCGGCGACCGCGCGGTCGACGTCGTCGGGCCCGGCCTGGTCGACCTCGCAGATGGTCGACGCGTCGTAGGGGTTGATGACCGGTGCGGTTCCCGCGGAACCGCCGGTCCACGTTCCGTCGATGTAGAGGCTCGGCACGGCGAGCAAGCTTCACCACGCGGACGCCCGTGCGCAACCGGTGACACGAACTCGCCCCTGGAAGATCACCGGTCGGAGCAGCGCAGCGGGGCGGAGGTGACGCCGGTCTCGGCCCGGTCCGCCCCCGGGGACGACGGCACGGGCGTTGCGCCGTTAGGGTTGCGCCATGGGCAACCCGGTGCGCACCCGCGAGTCCGGAGTGCAGTCCGTCGACCGCGCGATCACCGTCCTCGAGCTGATCGCGGGACGCGGCGAGGCCGGCGTCAGCGAGCTCGCGACCGCGCTCGACGTGCACAAGTCCACCGCGTTCCGCCTGCTCGGGGCCCTGGAGACGCACGGACTGGTCGAGCAGGTCGGCGACCGCGGCAAGTATCGGCTCGGGTTCGGGCTCATCCCGCTGGCCGGGCGGGTCGCCGAACGCCTGGAGGTCACCACCCAGGGCCGCCCGGTGCTCGACGAGCTGGCGAGCGAGCTGGGCGAGACGGTCAACCTGGCCATCCCCGACCGCGGATGGGCGGTGAACGTCGACCAGGCCCGCGGCCCGTCGATGGTCACCACCTACAACTGGCTGGGCCGGATCACCCCGATGCACAACACCTCCAGCGGCAAGGTGCTGCTCGCCGCGGCGCTCGCCCTGGACCCGGCCGCGCTCGACGAGCCGGTCCCCGGCGGGGAGAAGGTGAACCGCAAGGAGCTGGCGGCGCTGCTCACCGAGGTCACCGAGTGCGGGTACGCGTGGTCACTGGAGGAGCTGGAGACCGGGCTCAACGCCGTCGCGGCGCCGGTGCGTGACCACTCCGGGACCGTCATCGCGGCGCTGTCGGTGTCCGGGCCGTCCTACCGGCTGCCGCCCGAGCGGATCGACGAGATCACCCCGGACGTCGTCGCCGCGGGGCGCGAGGTCAGCCGGCGGATGGGCTGGTGGGAGGACTGAGGTTCTCCAGCACCGGCGGCAGGGTGCGCTCCACCTCGTCGCCGACGCGCTCGAACTCGCGGCGCAGGAACGGTCCCGCGAGCTTGAGCAGGCCCTTGAACCGCAGGTCGGCACGGTAGGTGATCGTCGAGCCGCCGTCCTCGGACGGTTCGACATGCAGGTCGTCGGTGGCGACGACCGTCGGGTTCTCCCCCACGAACACCAGCCGCGACGCGGTGCGCTCGGTGAGCCGGACCAGCAGCTCGGTCTCGCGGCCGTTGAACACCGACACCGTGTGCCAGGTGCTGCCGACCTCGACGACCCCGGCGTCGTCGGCCCGGGTGGCGGTCCGGGTGCCCGGGTCCCAGGTCTCGCTGTGCCCGAAGTCGGCAAGGTAGCCGAGCACGGTCTCCACCGGAGTGGACACCGTCATCACCCGCTGGACGCCGACCACGACGCTCCCCTCACCGGTTACGAACGGCGACGATGTTCTCACGTCAACCCGCCATGATCGAGTGCACCGGCTGGCGTGGCCGGAACCCGTCGCGATCGTGATCGTCCCGTGCCGTTCCGCCCCGCCCGGCCGCCGCCCGGCGCAGAATCCCGCTGTGTCGACGAGTCGTCGGCGGGCGGTCGGCGTGTATGCGCCGCACGGGATCCGGCGCGTACGCGCCGCAGGGACGAGGAGGCGCCGTGGACGGGGATCTGGTGCGGATCCGCCCGGACGAGCTGGACACCGCGGCCCGCTCGTACGACGCCGTCGCCGCCGGGATCGGGGCCGCGCCGCCCGCCGAGCCCGGTGCGGCCGCCGGGTTCGCCGCGACGGCCGTGGCCGTCGCGCTCGCCGGGGACCGGGACGCGGAGCTGCACCGGGACCGGCGTGCGGCGCACGAGCTCGCCGAGGCGCTGCGGGGCGCCGCCGGGGCGTGGCGGGACACCGACACGGCGGTGGCCGCGGAGCTCGCCGCGCGGCCCGGACCGGGTGGGCCCTGAGTGCCGACCGTCGCCGAGCTGCTCGCCGTCGACCCGTCGGGGTGGCTGCACCGCGCCGCGGACTGGGACGCGCTCGGGCGGGGACTGGCCGCGCAGGTCGCCGAGCTGGACCGGGCCGCGTCGTCGCTCGGCCGGGACCGCTGGGTGGGTGCGGACGCCGACGCCGCGCGGGGCGCACACGCCGTGCTGCGCGGGCGGCTCGCGGCCGCGGCGTCGTCGGCGGCGGGGACCGCGGCGGCCCTGGAGGACTGGTCCGGACGCGTGCTGGCGGCCCAGCGGACGCTGCTCGCCGCCGTCGCCGCGACCGACCCGCTGCTGACCGCGTTCGACACGGCCTCCGGGCTCCCCCGCCTCGCCCGCACCGCGACACTCGCCGCCCTCACCGGATCGCTGCCGCGTTTCGCCGCGGACGCCGCGCTGCTCGGGTCGGCGGTCGTGGCCGCCACGACCGCCGCCGCCCGGGCCGACGACGACGCCGTCACCGTCCTGCGGGGCCTCGGGCCCGCGGCGGCGCCCACTCCCCCGGTCGCCCCCGCACAGGTCCGGGACTGGTGGCACGGTCTGGGCCCCGACGGGCGCGCGCAGCTGCTGCACGACGACCCCGCCCTGGTCGGAACGCTCGACGGGATCCCGCTCGCCGACCGCGACCGGGCGAACCGGCTACGGCTCGACGGCGAGCTGACCGGGCTGCGGAGTCGGCTCGCCGCCGAGCGGCGGCGCGGGGCGATGCGCGCGGCCGGGCGGACCACGGCGGCGCTGGCCGGGCTGGAGGCGGCGGCGCACGCGCTCGCGGCACCGTCGTCGTACCTGCTCGACGTCGGCCCGGGGGCGCCCGGCGGGGGCGGGCGGCTGGTGGTCGCGCTGGGGAACCCGGAGCGGGCGGCACACGTCGTCACGCACGTGCCGGGCACGGCGTCGGGCTGGGCGTCGGCCGGGGAGGACCTGCGCCGGGTCACCGCCACCCGCGACGCGGCCGCGCTGCGGGGCACCGGCGAGGTCGCCGCGATCCTGTGGACCGGCTATGACGCCCCGCCCGGTCTCGGTGCCGCGACCTCGGCACTGCCGGCCCGTGCGGCGGCGGAACCGTTGCGGCGCTTCCAGCAGGGCCTGCGCGACGGCCACGACGGCCCGGTGCACCTGACCGTCGTCGGGCATTCCTACGGGTCGGTGGTCGCCGGGGCGGCGGCTCGCGGCGGCCCAGTCGCCGACGACGTCGTGCTCGTCGGCAGCCCGGGTGCAGGCGCGTCCCGGGCTGCCGACCTCGGTGGTGCGGGCCGGGTGTGGGCGACGACCGCGGAGCACGACCCGGTCCGGTTCGGGCCGGGGCCGGAGATGTTCGGTACCTCGCGCCCCTTCGGGCCCACCGGGCTCAGCCACGGGCCGGATCCGGCCGGTCCCGCGTTCGGCGCCCGGGTGTTCGGCTCCGCACCCGGTCACGTGCTGCCCACCGCCGACGACCCGGCCACCCCGACCGACGAGTCCGCCCTCGCCGCCGCCCACTCCGCGTACTGGGACCCGGGGGCGCCGAGCCTGACCACGCTGGGCGACATAGTTGCCGGGACAAATGAGTGACTCTTCTCGCTGTGTCACTCTCGGTAACGAACATGCCGCCGTGCGAGGCCATGAGAGCCCCTCTCGCCCTCTACCGGGAGTGCTGACGGATCAGAGATGGTGCAGGTCACCACTAGTCGTCAGCGAGAGGGCGACTACCTGATCACCCGTTCGCGAACGGGCAGTAGTATGCGGGGCGTGACCGAGACCGAGAGCAGACCGGCGAGGCGCACCGGCCGTCCACCACTCACCGACCGGGCGACCCTGCTGGCCGCCGCACGCGAGCTCGGCTTCTCCGATCTCACCGTCGGTGCCGTGACGGCCAGGGTCGGCGTCAAGTACTCCACGTTCTACCGCCACTTCCCGAGCCTGGAGGCACTCCAGGCCGCGCTGGCGAACGAGTTGTTGCCCCGTGACGCCTTCCCGACGCTCGGCGGCGGACGGTGGCAGGAGGAGCTGCTGGCGGTGACGGCGGCGACCTTCGACGTGATGGCGGCCCATCCCGGGATGGCGGGCGTGCTCGTGCGCCTTCCCGAGGTGCCGGAGACGCTGATGACCGTGTACCGCGAACTGATCGACAGCCTGCTGGCCGCCGGGTTCAGCGCCGAGGACGCCGTTCTGGCGGCCGGCTCGGCGTTGCACACCGGACTGGGCCCGTGGCTGACCGCCGCACCCGGCCGTGGCGCCGGGGACCTGCACCGCGCCCCGCAGATCGTCGACTCGATGCAGCCGTTCGCACCCCAGGTGCGTGCGGTGTTCCGCGACCAGGTCGACGACCCGCCGCGGAGCTGGACGCTGCGCCGCGTCGAGATCCTGATCGCGGGGCTGGAGAGCCGGCTGGCGTCCTAGAGAGAAACTGTCCGAACACGGCGAAGGCCCGGGGTGCGCTGCACCCCGGGCCTTCGCTCGTCTGCCGGTTCTAACCGGTCAGGAGGGCACGACCTGGTCGGCCTGCGGACCCTTCTGACCCTGCGTGACCTCGAAGGTCACGGCCTGACCCTCGTCGAGGCTGCGGTATCCGGAGGTCTGGATCGCGCTGAAGTGGACGAACAGGTCCTGCCCGCCTCCGTCCGGCGTGATGAACCCGTACCCCTTCTCCGCGTTGAACCACTTGACGGTTCCCTGTGGCATCCGGATGTCTCCTCGCGTATTGCCGAATATCTAGCACCACGGACCCTAGCGGCTTCCACCACGCAGGTGTGCGCCGCTCCACCAGATTCCTCGGCGCGTCGCCGTACGGCCCGGATTTTCGCCCGGTTCGTGCTCGGTCGTCCCGGTTCCAGGACCGCTCACCGACGCGCGACCAACCCACCGGCGTACAGCGCCCAGGTCACCAGGACCGGTTGCCCCGCAAGGAGGGCCCGTCCCGCGCGGCCGGTTCATGGGCGCTCCCGCAGCTCGATCCCCGACGGCGTCGTCGCCCCGGACAGGCCGCACACCAGATCCAGCTCGGCGAGCACGTTCTCGATCACGCGGGCGACGCCGCGGGCGCCGTCGAGCGCGAGGCCGTGGGCCACCGGGCGGCCGAGCAGCACCGCACGGGCACCGAGCCGGACGGCGGTGGCGACGTCGGCGCCGGTCCGCACGCCGGAGTCGAGCAGCACCGGAGCACGATCGGCCACCGCGTCGACCACGGCGGGCAACGCGTCCAGCGAGGCGACCGCGTGGTCGACCTGACGCCCGCCGTGGTTGGACACGACGACGCCGTCGGCGCCGGAATCGAGGGCGCGGCGCGCGTCGTCGGGGTGCAGGACCCCCTTCACGACGACCGGCAGCCGGGTCCGCGACCGCAGCGTCGCCAGGTCGTCCCAGGTCAGGTGCGGTCGCGAGTACACCCGCAGGAACGTCTGCACCGCGGCCCGCGGCAGCGGTGAGCGCAGGTTGGCCAGGAACGAGCCGGGTGCGTTGCGGCTGATCTCGAGGAACGTCCGCACCGCCTGCGGGGTGACCTTCGGCGCCGGGCCCTGCGCCGGCGCGTCGAGGCTCTGCTCGGCGAGGCGGCGGAACACCGGGTCCGAGGTGTACTGCGCGATCCCGATCCCGCGGGCGAACGGCAGGTGCCCCAGGTCCAGGTCCTGCGGGCGCCAGCCGAGCATCGAGGTGTCGACGGTGACCACGACCGCCTCGCACCCGGACGCCTCGGCGCGGGCCAGGAAGCTGTCGACCAGCTCGTCGGAGGTCGACCAGTAGAGCTGGAACCAGCTCGTCCCGGCCGCGGCGGCGATCTCCTCCACCGGCGCCCCTGCCTGGTTGGAGATCACCATCGGGACGCCGGTCGCCGCGCAGGCGCGGGCGATCGCGACGTCCGCGCCACGCCGGACCAGGTCCAGCGCGCCGATCGGGGCGGTCAGCAGCGGGGCGGGGATGCGCCGGCCGAACAGCTCGACCGACAGGTCGCGCTCGCCGACGTCACGCAGCATCCGCGGCACGATCTCGCGGCGGGCGAACGCGGCGCGGTTGGCGCGCATCGTCGTCCCGGCGCCTGCGCCGCCGGCCACGTAGGCGTCGGCGCGGCGGGACATGGCGCGCCGGGCGCGGCGCTCCAGCTCGTCGGGGCCGGTGGGGACGCGCGGGCGGCCACCGGAGACGCCCTCGGAGTAGATCCGTTCCTGCCGTGCGCGCCCCGGTGCCGCCATGATGATCAGCCTACGGTCAGCCGCACCGGCAGGCTGGTCAGTCCGTTGATCAGCGTGCTGATCCGGTGCGGTCCGGGCTCGCCGCGCAGCGTCATGTCCGGGAACCGGGACAGCAGGGTGCGGAATGCGATGTCGGCCTCGAGCCGGGCCAGCGGGGCGCCGAGGCAGTGGTGGATGCCGTAGCCGAACGCGAGGTGCCCGGACGCGTCCCGTTCGACGTCGAGCCGCTCGGGCTCGGCGTAGCGCTCGGGGTCGCGGTTGGCACCGAGCAGCGAGACGAGCACCAGCTCGTCGGCCGGGATGGTGATCCCGTCGATCTCGACGGGCTCGTCGGTGAACCGGAACGTCGCGAGGTCGACCGGGCCGTCGTAGCGCAGGAACTCCTCGACCGCGTGCGGGATCTTGTCCGGGTCCTCGGCCAGCACCGCGCGCTGGGCCGGGTCGCGCAGCAGCGCGGCCATCCCGTTGCCGATCAGGTTGACCGTGGTCTCGTGCCCGGCGACGAGCAGCAGGAACGCCATCGCCGTCGTCTCGCCGTGGGTGAGCGAGTCGCCGTCCTCGGACGCGCGCACGATCACCGACAGCATGTCCTCCCCCGGGTTCGCGGCCTTGTCGGCGACCAGGTCGGTGAGGAACCGGGACATGGCCGCGGCGGCTGCGGCGCGCTCGTCGTCGGGGGCGTGGGACAGCAGGGTGCTGGACCAGTGGCGGAAGTCGTCGCGCCGGTCCTGCGGGACGCCGAGGATCTCGCATATCACGGCCATCGGGAGCGGGAAGGCGAACTCGTCGAGCAGGTCGACGTCGGGCCCGGCGGCGGCCATCGCGTCGGCGAGCTCGGTCGCGATCTCCTCGATCCGCGGGCGCAGCCTGGCGATGGCGCGCATCGTGAACGCCCGCGAGACGAGCTTGCGCAGCCGGGTGTGGTCCGGCGGGTCGGCGTTGAGCATGTGCCCGACGAGCGCGTCGGTGAACGCGCGCTCCGTCCCGGAGGCTCTGTGCCGCTCCAGGATCGGCGGGATGCGGCGGGAGTCCTTGAGCAGGCGCGGGTCGTTGAGCGCGGCGCGGGCGTCGGCGTAGCGGGTGATCATCCAGAAGCCGAGGCCGTTCGGGCCGGTCGCCCGGACGGCGGGGCGGTCGACCCGCAGCTCGCGGTAGAGGCCGTCGGGGTTCTCGAAGAAGGCGTCGTCGAGCTCGATGGGCTCGGTCCGCTCCACGGTGGTCATCGTTGCTCCGTCCGTTCGGGTCCCCCAAGACTTACACAGTCTGTGCAAAAATGCACCCATGGAGAAAGCAGCGGCCGAACGGCTCCCGGCCCGCGAGCGGAACCGGCGCTCGATCCTCGACGCGGCCCAGGACGTGCTGCGCGGGGACCCGGAGGCCTCCCTCGACGACGTCGCCGCCCGCGCCGGTGTCGTCCGCCGCACCGTCTACGGGCACTTCCCCAGCCGGCAGGCACTCGTCGTCGAGCTGGTGCGCGCGGCGACGGCGGAGTTCCTGGAACGAACCGGCCCGGTCGACCCGGAGCCGGTGGATCCGGCCGCCGAGCTGGCCGCGAAGGTGCTGCGGACCTGGAGCGTCTCCCGGCGCTACGGCGCGCTGATCGTCCTCGCCCGCCAGACCGCCGACGACGAGATCCGCGCCGCCATGGCGCCCTACGCCCGCCTGCTCACCCGCCTGATCGACCACGGGCAGCGCGCCTGCGTGTTCACCCGGCACGCCGACGCGGCGACGCTCACCGAGGTGTTGCACAGCGGTGCCGCGGCCTACCTGCACGCCGCGCAGGCGGGGACGTGGGACGGCGACGAGCACGACGTCGCGCTCGGGCACCTGCTGACACTCGGGGTGCCGGTGGACGACGCGCGGGCCGCGGTGGAGCGGGCGGAGCGTTAGACCCGGCCGGTGCGTTCGCGGGGACGCACCAGGTGCGTCAACGAGCTGACCAGCGCCACCAGGGGCACCCCGCCGGCGAGCATCATGAACGCTCCGACCAGCCACAACCCGGTGCTGTCCGTGCTCGCCGCCGTCGCAGCCCACGCCCACATGAACGCGATCGGCATGACCAGCACGACGATCCACACCGGCAGCCGCAGCGTCGCCACGACGCACACCGCGACCAGGCACACGCCGCAGCCGATCACCTGCCAGGCCTCGTAGGGCCCGACGGCCTCCCCCGTCACCGGGTCGATCCGGTAGTCGTGGTCCCAGGCCATCCAGACCCACCAGCACGACGCCGTCGCCAGCGCGAGCACGGCGGCCGCGCCCAACCGTGGGACGAGTCCCCGTACGAGCCGTTGTCCGCTCATGCCCCCACCGTCCCGGTCGTCGCCGCGGCGTCTCACCCGTGGAACTACGGAGCCCGTCGCCGAGGGGTACATGAGAGCTGTTTCCGGGGCTGCCGACAGCTCTGCTGTACCACTCAGCCCTGCACCGCGCCTGTTCACCCGGTCGGATTCGCCACCTGCCTGCATCAGCCAGGAATCCGCCCCGCCAGCGCCGGGTACGGCTGCCGTCAGCCGCCACCCCGGTGATGCGGAATGCCGTGCAGGTCGTGCGCCGCGAACTGGTACGCCTCGGCGACCAGAGCGGCGAGGTGGTCGCTGGTGAGCCGGTAGAGCATCCGGCGCCCGACGCGGTCGGCCGCGACCAGCCCGGAGTGCCGCAGCCGCCCGAGGTGCTGCGACACCGACGACCGCGAGGCGTCCACCTGGTCGGTGAGCTCGCTCACGTCCTGTGGGGCCGTCGCGAGGAGCCGCAGCAGATGCAGGCGGGTCGGATCGGCGAGGTTCCGCAGGACGTCGGCCGCACGGGCGGTCTCATCGCCCGACACCGGCTCCCGCAAGGCATCGGCAGCAGCCATATCATCGTGCGCGCGCATGGTTGCATGATGGCCGTGACCTGCTCATCCTGGCAACCGTGGAGCACACGACGCCGCACGCGGATCACGGTCACCACGAGCACGGCCACGGGCATGGACACGGCCACTCGCACGGGCTCCGCGGATTCGTCGGGTCGCTGTTCCGGCCGCACAGCCACGACGCCGCAGACTCGGTCGACGACGAGCTGGAGTCTCACGCCGACGGCATCCGGGCCGTCAAGATCAGCCTGGTGATCCTGCTGGCGACGACGGCACTGCAGGTGGCGGTCCTGCTGGTCACCGGCTCGGTCGCACTGCTGGCCGACACGATCCACAACTTCTCCGACGCGCTGACCGCGGTGCCGCTGTGGATCGCGTTCGTGCTCGCCGGGCGCGCACCGTCGCGGCGTTACACCTACGGCTACGGCCGCGCGGAGGACCTGGCGGGCGTCTTCGTCGTCACGATGATCGCGCTGTCGGCGGTGGTCGCCGGCTACGAGTCGGTGCGGCGGCTGTTCGCGCCCGAGCCGGTGCAGCACGTCGGCGTCCTGATCGCCGCGGGCGTGATCGGCTTCGTCGGCAACGAGATCGTCGCGGTCTACCGGATCCGCGTCGGGCGGCGCATCGGCTCGGCCGCACTCGTCGCCGACGGTCTGCACGCCCGCACCGACGGGTTCACCTCGCTCGCGGTCGTCGCCGGTGCGCTGGGCGTCCTGGCCGGCTTCCCGCTCGCGGACCCGATCATCGGACTGCTGATCACCGTCGCGATCCTGGTCGTGCTGCGCAGCGCGCTGGTCGACGTCTACCGCCGCCTGATGGACGCCGTCGACCCGGCGCTGGTCGCGACGGCCGAGGTCGCGCTGCGCGACGTGCCGGGCGTGCTCGGCGTCGAGAAGGTGCAGCTGCGCTGGATCGGGCACCGGCTGCACGCCGAGACCGGCCTGACCGTCGATCCCGCCCTGTCGGTCACCGCCGCGCACGCGATCGCCACCGACGCCCACCACGCGCTGCTGCACGCGGTCGCGAAGCTGACCGAGGCGACGGTGCACGTCAGCCCGGCCGGACCCGACGGCGTCGCGCATCACGAGGGACTGCAGCACCATCGCTCCCGGCGGCCGGCGCCGGCGTGCGGAACGGCTACTTCTCGTTGAACCGGTCGCCCGGCGCGTAGGTGGTCGTGGGCTCCTGCCGGGTGGTCGTGGGGCGGCTCCGTTCGGAGCTGCCCGACCTGCCGAACAGAGTGAAGACGAACTCACCGGCGCTGTGGGCCGCCGAGCTGAGACCGTTGCCGACGCGGCCCACGCTCGCCGCGCTCTGCTGCGGGGCCGTGATGATGGCGAACAACACCAGCAGCACCGCGACGGTGATGAGGAACCGGCGCATGGCTCACCACCCTACGGAGTGAATGCGTTCGGGTCTCGCGGGACACACCCTCTCGAGCGCGCGCTCCGGCAGTCCTGCGCGTCACCGCCACCCACCGACGCCGCTTCCCCCACTCCCCGCGCCGCGGCTGGCAGGCTGGTGGCAGCAGAACGAGGGGAAGCTCGATGTCGAATCCGTACGCCACCGGTCCGCACTCCGAGAGCAGCCGCATCGCCGCGATCCTGGCCCACCTCTCGGCGCCCATCGCCGCGGTGCTGAGTGCCGGGTTCCTGAGCCTGCTCGGTCCGCTGCTGGTCTACCTGATCAAGAAGGACGACCCGTACGCACGCCAGGCTGCCGCCGGGGCGTTCAACTTCAACCTGTCGTTCTGGCTGCTCTACCTGATCAGCTGGCTGCTGATCTTCACCGTCGTCGGGGCCCTCATCGGTGCTCCGCTGCTGATCATCCTGTTCGTGGTCTCCCTGTGGTGCCACATCAAGGGAGCGATCCGCTCGTCGAACAACGAGACCTACCGCTACCCGTTCCAGCTGCGGGTGCTGTCCTGAGATGACCCCCGACGAGAGATGACGCCGACGAGCCGACGGCGTCCACGGTGAGCTGACCCGCGGGCCGGGTGCCGGTGCGGCCCCGGCGATCTGCGACGGATCTGCGACAGCATCGGGACCTTGCGGCCGCACCGGAGCGCCACCGTGGTCCCCGTGCCCGCAACCACGCATTCCGGCGCCGTGCCGACGGTGACCGCCACGAACCGGTCCGCGGCGCTGGACGGGCTCCGCGGTGTCGCGGTGCTGGGTGTGCTGGCGTTCCACGTCGACCTGCTGCCCGGCGGGTTCCTGGGCGTCGACCTGTTCTTCGCGCTGTCCGGCTACCTGATCACCGATCTGCTGCTGCGGGAGGTCGCCGCGACCGGGACCGTGTCGTTGCGGGCGTTCTGGGGCCGCCGGGCCCGCAGGCTGCTGCCGGCCACGGCGGTGCTGCTGCTCGTCGTCGGGGCGGGAACCGTCCTGTTCGGCCCGCCGGACCTGGCGCGCTCGACCCTGTCCGACGGCCCGTGGGTCCTGCTGAACCTGCAGAACTGGCACCTGCTCGCCGAGTCGGCGAGCTACTGGGACCGGTTCGGGCAGCAGCGGCTGTTCGAGCACCTCTGGAGCGTGGCCGTCGAGGAGCAGTTCTACCTCGCGTGGCCGCTGCTGGTGGTGCTGCTCGCGCGCGGCGGGAACCGGACCGCCGGGAGCCGCGTGCTCCTGGCCGCAGCGCTGCTGTCGCTCGGCTCGGTGGTGCTGATGGCGGTGCTGGCCGACCCGATCGATCCGACCCGGGTCTACACCGGCACCGACACCCGGGCGTTCTCGCTGCTCGTCGGCGCGGCCGCGGCCACCGGCCCGGTGCAGGCGTTCCTCGCCCGTCTCCCCGGACGGTGGCCCGGCGGGTTGGCAGCGGCCGCTGCCGCCGGGATCGCGGCGGCGCTGCTGCTCGTCGACGGGGAACGGGCGCCGCTGCTGTTCACCGGCGGTCTCGGCCTGTTCTCGGTCGCGGCGGCTCTGCTGATCGCGCTCTGTGTGCAGGCACCGCGGTCGTGGGTGGCCCGCCTGCTCGCCGTCCGGCCGCTGACCGTGGCGGGCCGGATCTCCTACGCCCTCTACCTGTGGCACTGGCCGGTGATCGTGCTGCTCCCGGGCGGCCCGGGAGACCCACTGTGGACGGTCGCGGTGTGCGCGATCTCGATCGGGGCGGCCACCCTGTCGACCGTGCTCGTCGAGGACCCGGTCCGGTTCCGCGCGGGCTGGGCCCGCGGGCGGAGCGGTCTCGCCGTCGTGGTCGCGGTGATGATCGGACTGGCCGTGCTGTGGGCGGTGCTGCCCGTCCCGCCCACGGTCGCGGTGGACGTCTCCCGGCTGGGCTGAGCGGACGGGCTGGGCGGGCGGGCTCAGCGGATCACCGGGCAGCGACGCCTTACGTCCGACTCGGGCGTCGGCTGGACGAACTCCACCCGGACGGTCGTGTCCCGGGCCCCGCCCTCGACCACGTGGACGGCGAGCGCGGTGCAGACGATCTGGTCGATGCCGGCCGGGGTGACGTCCTCGATCGTCAGCGGCACGCGGACGTCGATGCCGGCCGGGGTCAGCACGACACCGGCCCGTCGCACGCCGACCGGAGCGATCCCGGTGCCCAGATCCGAGCCCCCCGGACCGACGAGCAGCAGTGCGAGCGCGTCGGAGATCGTGCCCAGGTGCCCCATCGGGCGGACCTGTCCACGCAGCTCCCCCGCCGGGCCCAGGAAGTACACCGTCGGCCCCGGCGCCACCCCGGTCGGAGCCGGGCCCGCGTCGCTCACACCGGCGGGGGTCACGCCGCACCCGGCGAGCACCAGGAGCAGCAGCCCGCAGGCCGCCCACCGGGCGCCGCTCACCGGTCCCCCGCCTCGCGCGGCAGCCACAGCTCGAAGCGCGTCCCACGGTCCCCGGTCGTCCCCACGGTCAGGTCGCCACCGTGCAGGCGGGCGTTCTCCCGGGCGATCGCGAGGCCGAGCCCGCTGCCCGGGGTGCGGCCGCGGGCCGGGTCGGCCTTGAAGAACCGTTCGAACACCTGCGGGAGCACGTCGTCGGCGACGCCCGGCCCGTGATCGACGACCTCGACCAGCAGCCGATCCGCATCGCCGCCCACCCGCACGACGACCGGCGGGGCCCCGTGCCGCAGCGCGTTGCCGACGAGGTTGGCCACGATCACGTCCAGCCGGCGACGGTCGAGCAGCAGCGGCGGCCCCGGCGGGGCGACGAGCTCGACCTCCCCGGCCCAGCCCCGGGCGCGCAGGCTCTCCCCCACCGCCTCGGCGACGTCCACCGGTTCCCGGCGCAGGGTGGCGGTCCCGGCGTCGAGTCGCGAGATCTCCATGAGGTCCTCCACCAGCAGGACCAGCCGCTGGATCTCGGTCACGGCGAGCTGCACCGACTCGCGGCCGTCGGGCGGCAGGTCGGCGGCCGCGGCGTCCAGCACGTCGGCGACCGCCGTCAGCGTCGAGAGCGGGGTGCGCAGCTCGTGCGAGACGTCGGCGGCGAAGCGGCGCGCATCGTCCTGCATCCGTTCCATCGTGGCCATCGACGCCTGCAGCGAGCCGGCCATGTCGTCCACGGTCCGGGCGAGGTCGGCCAGCTCGTCGGCCCCGGTGGGGGCGGCCCGCGCGGTGAGGTCACCGGCCGCGAGCCGCCGGGCGGTGTCCCGGAGGTCGCGGACCGGCCGCAGCACGCTCCCGGCGGCGAACACCGCGAGGACCACGGCGAACGGCACGGTCAGCGCCGCGGCACCGGCGGCGGCACCGGCGACGCCGCCGACCTCGGTGTCGACGGCGGTGAGATCTCGCGCTGCGTAGACCTCGACGCCGGAGGCCGTCCGGGCACCGTCCACACCGGTCCGCACGATCGGGATGCCGATCACCAGCCACGGCCGCCCGCCGTCGACGACCCGCTCGGTGAGCGTGCGGTCGCCACCCCGGACCCCGGCGCGCAGGGCGTCGGTGACGACCCGGCCGGCGGCCCCGCCCTCGGACTCCCGGTCCCCGGCGACGACGAGCGCGTCCGGGCCCACCGCCGTCCGGAGCCGGTCCAGCGCGTCCCGGTCGGGCGGGAAGGTCAGGGTCGGGGCGAGGGCGGCGACCGAGGAGCCGACGTCGGCGACCAGCCCGCTCTGCAACGACCCGGTCAGCGCCGCACCAGCCGCACCGGCCGCCGCCCACGCCGCCGCAGCGGCACCGGCCACCGTCACCAGCACGAACGCGACGACAAACCGGACGCGCAGCCCACGCGTCCGCAGCCCGGTCCGCGTCCCGGCGTCAGACCGGCCCGAAGCGATAGCCGAACCCCCGCACGGTCTGGACGTACTCCGGCGCCGCCGGGACGTTCTCGATCTTGGCCCGCAGCCGCTGCACACTGTTGTCGACCAGGCGCGAGTCGCCGAGGTAGTCGTGCTCCCACACCTCCTGCAGCAGCTGGCTCCGGCTGAACACCCGGCCCGGCGCCCGCAGCAGGGTCAGCAGCAGCCGCAGCTCGGTGGGGGTCAGCGCCACCGGCTCGTCGCGCACCGACACCGCCAGCGAGGCGGTGTCGACCCGCAGGTCCCGGTGGACGTGCACGGCGCCGTCGGCGGCGGCGGTACCGGCCCGCCGCAGCACGGCGCGGATGCGCGCGTCGAGC
The DNA here is from genome assembly GCF_046546475.1 of Pseudonocardia phyllosphaerae. Lineage (NCBI taxonomy): Bacteria > Bacillati > Actinomycetota > Actinomycetes > Pseudonocardiales > Pseudonocardiaceae > Pseudonocardia > Pseudonocardia phyllosphaerae. Next base: position 235,448 of record NZ_JBKGXS010000007.1, on the reverse strand, counting down.
ACGGCGGGCTGGGCCGGCTTGATCACGAAGTCGTCCGCCCCGGCGGCCAGGCCCCCGACGACGTCGGTGTCCTCGCCGCGGGCCGTCAGCATGATCACCGGGGTCTCCCCGGCCGCCCTGATCCGCCGGCAGACCTCGAACCCGTCCATCCCGGGCAACATCAGGTCGAGCACCACCAGGTCGGGGCGGCGCGCGGCGAACTCACGCAGCCCGTCCTCGCCGGTCCCCGCCGGGTGGACGTCGTGGCCCATTCGGCTCAGCGCGAGCTCGAGACCACGCCGCACGAGCGGATCGTCCTCGATCAGCAGTACCGCAGCCACGACGCCAGTATCGGGTCCCGGACGCGGCCCCGTCACGGTGACGCGCAGGCTGCGACACGACCGCGACACGACGGCGGAGCCGCTGCGACGCACGGGCGGGAGGGTCGGCACCGTGACAACGACTGCGAGACTGATCGCCCTGCTGACCTGTGCACTCCTGACGACCGCGGCCTGTGCCGGGCGGCCCGCCGAGCCGGCGGAGGGAGCGGCAGGCGCCGACGCCGGATCCGGCACCCCGGAGAAGGTGCTGCTCCTCGGCGACTCGGTGGCCGAGGGACTGGCCCTCCCCCTGGGCGCCGCGCTGGACGCCGCCGGGACGGGGTTCGAGTCCCTCGCCGCCGACGGGGGCGGCAACGTCGTCGGACCGTCCGCCGACCAGCAGTGGCCGGAGCTGCCCGGCCGGATCGCCGCAGCCGCACCGACGGTCGTCGTCTACCAGGTCACGACCTACGACTGGGGCACCCCGCAGGAACAGCGGGACGCCTACCAGCGGCTGGCCGACACGGTGTCGGGGACCGGGGCCGTGCTCGCGCTGGTCACGGCGCCGCCGATCCGGCCCGACGACTTCTACGAACCGCACATGGGCGAGCTGGCCGCGACCCGCGACGCCGTCATGGCCGTCGCCGACGGATCCGACGGCCGGGTCGTCGCCCTCGACGCCGCGGAGGTCTGGGGCCCGTCCTATCAGCAGACCCGCGACGGGCTGCCCGATCGCAGCGCCGACGGCATCCACGCCTGCCAGCAGGGGGCGGCCCGGTTCGCCACCTGGCTCGTCGACAAGCTCGCCACGGTCCGGCCGGGGATCGTCCCGGCCGCCCCCGAGCAGTGGGCGAACGCGGGCTGGTCCGCCGACCCGCGGTTCAGGGGCTGCTGAACCGGGCGCCGGCGACGGGCTCGAGCGGCACCCACCCGTGCGCCACCCGCCACGTCCGCCCCGCCCGGCGGTGCCCGACGATCGCGCGCTGCAGCGCGGTCTCCTGTGGCGGGTGTGCCGGGAACGCCCGGCCGATGTGCGAGCAGTCAAGGCTGGGCGCCACATCGCGGACATGGGTTCTCACAGTCAGGATTCGCCCGGAGCCGACAAGCGAAGCAGCTCGACACGGTCACACATGATCTCCCGCTTGGACTGACGGCGGCAGTGACACCGTGGCTCGGAAGCCCGGGCAGATTCCGTTGCCGCGGTAGGGGCAACCGCGAAGGTGGACCAGGTAGTCCCGTGCCTTCTCGAGGCGTTCAAGCTGCTGGTCTACGACTTCGATGGCCTCATCGGCGGTCCGGAGCCAGATGGCTGTGCCTTGTCGGGTCGCGACCAGCTCGCGGATCTGCTCGATGCTCAGAAGACCGGTGTCACGCCACTGCTGGATCGAGGCGATCCGGTAGAGCTGATCGCGATCGTAGCAACGGCGGCCGCCTCGTCGGTGCGACGTGACCAGTCCCCGGTCCTCCCAGAAGCGCAACGTTGACAGCGGCAGATCGAAGTGCACCGCGACTTCGGCGATCGGTGTCAACTCGCTCACCCTGACAGTTGAACTCAAGTGCGGTTGAGCGGGCAAGGTTCGCCTCACCTGATTTCCAGGCCATGTACCTGCAGGAGGAGCGCCCGCATGTCCCAGCTCGACACCGGATCGGCGTCGCCCGCACCTCGGACGACCCGCGTCGGGGTCGCGGTCGGCACTCTCGTCGTATCGGCGTTCGTCATGTTCCTCAACGAGACGGTGCTCAGTGTCGGGTTGCAACGCCTCAGCATCGATCTGTCGGTAAGCACCGTCGCCGTCCAGTGGCTCACCAGCGGGTTCCTGCTCACGGTCGGAGTGGTCATCCCGACCACCGGGTTCCTGCTCGAGCGGTTCACGACGCGATCGGTGTTCCTGGCCTCGATGGGGCTGTTCTGTCTGGGAACGCTGATCGGCGGACTCGCCATCGGCTTCCCGATGCTGCTGCTCGGCCGCGTAGTTCAGGCCGGTGGCACGGCCATGATGCTGCCACTCGTGGCGACCACCGTGATGCGTCTGGTCCCGCCACAGAAGCGCGGAAGCACGATGGGCACGATCGCGGTGGTCGTCGCGTTCGCGCCGGCTCTCGGGCCGACCATCGGCGGCACGATCCTCACCTGGCTGGGCTGGCGGTGGATGTTCTTCGCGATTCTGCCCCTGGCCGCCACCGCACTGATCGCCGGTGCGGCAGCCCTCCACGTCCAGGACCGGCCACGCACTGTCCCGCTCGACGTAATGTCCGTTGTCCTCTCCGCGATGAGCTTCGGCGGAATCCTCTACGGCGTGTCGTCGATCGCGGAGCCGACCGCCCCGCTGCCCCCGTGGATCCCGATCGTCGTCGGTGCGGTGGCGTTGACCATGTTCGTGACGCGGCAGGTATCGCTCCAGCGCGCCGACCGGGCGCTGCTGAACCTGCGGCCGTTCACCAGCCGACGGTTCGTCGTGGCCCTGGTGATTTCCGGGCTTCTGTTCATGTGCCATATCGGAGCAGGGTCGGTTCTCCTGCCCCTCTACCTCCAAACCGTCCTGCATCACAGCACCTTCGCCACTGGACTCCTCCTACTCCCCGGCGGACTGGTTCTCGGGGCCCTGGGCATCCCGGCCGGAAAGCTGTTCGATCACTTCGGCGCGCGGCCGGTTCTCATTCCGGGCACCATCGCCCTGACCACCGCCCTGCTCGGATTCGCCGCCCTCAACGCAGGGGTGCTCATGGTCACGGTCATCGGGATCCACATCGTCCTGATGATCGGAGTCGGATTGATGATGACACCGCTGATGACCGAACCGCTTGCCGCGCTACCGGCGGGGCTGTATGCCCACGGCAGTGCAATCCTGGGCGCCTTCCAACAGATCTCCGGAGCGTTCGGCTCGACGCTGTTCGTCACCGTCGCCTCGATCGGAGCCGGCGGCACGAACACTGCTGGTCCGGCAGGGATGCGGCTCGCCTTCGTCGTCGCGGGAGCCATCGGAGGGCTCGCACTGGCCGGTGCCCTTTTCACCCGTGGACGGTTGGCCACCGTCCCCGCGGTTGTCGGCCCCGACCACCCGGATCAAGCGTAGAGGCTGGACCGACAGGTTGCTCTCGTCGACCTACGGTCGAGCGGCACGACGCTACAGCTGCTCGCGAGCGGCCTACCGTGTCGCCCATGTCTGACACCTGGCTGTCCGATACCCGCTCGTCGTACGACACCGACGCCGCCGGATACGCCGAGAAGGTCCGTGGCCTGCTCGGCGACAATCCCTACCTGCGCGCGGGCCTCGGCTTGTTCGCCGAGTCGGTACACAACGCCGGTGGCGGCCCGGTCGTCGACGTCGGCTGCGGGCCCGGCTACGTCACCCGCCACCTCCAGGACACCGGAGTGGACGCATTCGGCATCGACCTCTCACCAGAGCTGATCGCGATCGCTCGCCGCGACTACCCGGGGCTCCGCTTCGAGGTGGGGACGATGACCGACCTCGACCTCGCCGACGACTCGGTCGCCGGCCTACTGGCGTTCTGGTCGATAGTCCACGTGCCCGACCACGCCCTCCCCGGAGTGTTCGGACAGTTCCGCCGGGTCCTGCGCCCCCGAGCACCGCTACTGGTCGGCTTCCACGTCGGTGACGAAACACAACACACGTCCGAGGGCTACACGGGCCGACCGATCAACGTCGAGAGCTACCACCGCCAGCCGAGCACGGTCGCGGGCCGGCTCCGGGACGCGGGGTTCACCATTGAGGCCGAACTGGTCATCAGACCGGATGAGGACGTCCCGGGGGCCATCATCTTCGCGCACAGCCGGCCCTGACCGCTTGGGTCTCGAAGGTTTGCTCGACGAAGTCCAGGAACTTCGCTGTCCCCTTCACCACTACGTAGGGGGTCAGCGTGGACTTCCCACCGGGAATGCTCGTCGCCATGTCAGTTCGTCCTTCGTTCGGCTGCGGATCGTCGCATCTCTGCTTCGTCCGCTGAGCATCAAAGAGAAGGCGGTCAAGCTCTGTCCTCGATGATTCGGGCCCCGTTACATCGTCTGGGCAGCAACGGGCACTCCCGTCTCGGGCCGGCAGCCCCGCGGGCTCGGGGGACCGACCGAAGGCGGCATGCACCCGAGCCCAGCTGGATACCGGGCGCGGGAGACCAAGGCTGGCGCCGCGTGGCCGATCCGGCCTAGCGTGCTCCCCGATGAGCAGCTGGGAACTTGCACAGGTCAACATCGCTCTGCCCGTCGTACCGCTGTCCGAGCCCGAACTCGCCTGGTTCGTGGACGCACTCGACGCCGTGAACGCCGTCGCTGACGCGGCACCCGGCTTCCGGTGGCGCCTCCAGACCGAGGACGGGGACGCCACCGCCGTACGCGCCTTCGACGACGACCGCCTCATCGTCAACATGAGCGTGTGGGCGTCGGTGGAGACGCTGGCCGACTTCGCCTACCGGGACCCAGCGCATCTCGCGGTCCTGCGACGCAAGCGCGAGGGGTTCACCCGGCTCGGCTCCGCGCATCAGGTCCTGTGGTGGGTTCCGGCGGAACATCGGCCGACCGTGGCGGAAGCCGAGCAGAGACTGACGCTGCTCCGCGAGCACGGACCGACACCGGAGGCGTTCACGTTCCGCACGACGTTCCCGCCACCCACCGGCGCCGACGAGGGCCCACTCAGCGGTCACGACGACTGGTTCTGCCACGCCTGAACCCGCGAGGCCCCGTCGAAAACAAGAAAGCCGGTCCCTCACCTTGATCGGTGATGACCGGCTGACCTGGGATAATGCTCCTCCGACTGGATTCGAACCAGTAACCGCCCGATTAACAGTCGGGTGCTCTGCCGTTGAGCTACGGAGGACCGTCTCACCGCCTGGACCGTGTCCCGGCGACGGGAAGAACTCTACAACACCGTCCGGAGCGCCCCGGCCACCCCCCGTTCGACTGTCGTTCCCGCTGGTCACGGTCCGCGGGACGCCGGAGCGGGTACCAGAGGGGGTGCCCGGGGCGTCCGGGTACGGTCGCCATCGGAGGTGAGGGGAATGGTGAGGTTCCTCGTGGGGGTCGCCGTCGGGTACGTCCTGGGCACCAAGGCCGGGCACGAGCGCTACGAGCAGCTCGTCAAGGTCTACCACCGGGCCGCGGACCACCCGGCCGTGCAGGGCGCCGCCGGTGTCGCGCAGGCGGGCGTCGAGAGCGCCATCGGCAAGGTGCGCGGTGGACGCAACGGAGGCGACGGCCGGGCCTGAGCCGGCCCGCATCCGGGTCCCACCACCCCGTCGCCGGCGCAGCAGCGCGGTGACGGGACCCGGTGCGTCTCAGTCGTCCAGCAGGTCTCAGTCGTCCAGCAGGTCCTCGAGCATGATCGGGATGTGCCGGACCCGGACGCCGGTCGCGTTGGCGACCGCGTTCGCGACGGCCGCCGCCATGCCGACGACGCCGATCTCGCCGAGCCCGCGGGCCCCGACCGGGTTGTGCAGCGTGTCCGGGTGGTGGACGAACTCCACGTCGATCTCGGGGATGTCGGCGTTCACCGGGATCAGGTAGCTCGCGAAGTCGCCGTTGGCGAACCGGCCGGTGCGCTCGACCTCCAGGCCCTCGTGCAGCGCCGCCGAGACGCCCCAGATCATGCCACCGGAGATCTGGCTGCGGGCCGCCTGCGGGTTGATGATCCGCCCGGCGTCGAACACCCCGAGCATCCGCGACACCCGGATCTCGCGCGTCCAGCGGTGCACCCGCACCTCGCAGAACTGCGCGCCGAACGAGCTGAACGAGTGCTTGGTCAGCTCCTCCCCCGCCGCCGACGACCCGACCGCCGCGACCGACGCCTGCCCAGTCGCCCGCAGTACCTCGCCGAAGGTCATCGTGGCGCCGTCCGGGCCGAACACGCGCCCGTCGGCGTAGGTGACGTCGGCTCCGGCGAACGGCCCGCCGGGGCCGGCCGCCGCCTCGAGCAGCCGGTCGATCACCTGCGGGCCGGCGATCATGATCGCCGAGCCTGCGCTGGCCGTCGCCGTCGATCCGCCGGAGAAGCCGCCCGCAGGCAGCGCGGAGTCCCCGAGCCGCGGCGTGACCCGCGCCGGGTCGATGTCGAGGGTCTCCCCCGTCACCAGCGACAGCACCGTCAGCAGGCCGGTGCCCGGGTCGGCACCGCTGGTGGCGACCTCGGCGGTGTCGTCGTCGCGCAGGGTCACCCGCACCGACGCCGGGAACCGCAGTGCCGGGAACATCGCCGTCGCGACGCCGACCCCGACCTGCCAGTCCCCCTCGACCCGGCCCTGTGGCGCCCGCGCCGACCAGCCGAAACGCGCCGCGCCGAGCGCGAAGCAGTCGTCGAGGTGCTTGCTCGACCACTGCAGGTCCCGCCCGGGCGGGGCGACCGAGCTGTTGCGCAGCCGCAGCTCGATCGGGTCCATGTCGAGTGCGACGGCCAGCTCGTCGATCGCGCTCTCCAGCGCGAACGACCCCGGCGCCTCACCCGGCGCGCGCATGAAGCTCGTCGTCGGGACGTTGAGCGGCACCATCTTCTGACTGATCGACAGGTTCGGCGTGGCGTACCACTCGCGCGACGTGCCGTGCGAAGTCGGCTCGACGAACGCCCGTGCCATCGGCGTGCTCGACCACGAGTCGTGGCGCAGCGCGACCAGCGTGCCGTCCTTCTCCGCGCCGACGCTCAGCTTCTGCACCGTCGCCGGCCGGGTCGACGTCGCGGTGAACACCTGCTCGCGGGTCAGCGCCGCCTTCACCGGGAGCCCGAGCACGCGCGCGGCCGCGGCGGCCAGGAACGCCGGTGGCGACACCGCCTTGCCACCGAACGCACCGCCGACGTAGGGGTTGAGCACGTGCACCGCGTCGTGCTCGACGCCCAGCGCGTCGGCCATCAGCACCGCGACCAGGTCCGACGCCTGGTTGCCGGTGTAGAGGGTCAGCACGCCGTCGTCCCAGACGGCGACCGCGGAGTGCGGCTCCATCGCGGCGTGGTTCTGCGTCGCCGTCGCGTACGTCGCCTCGACGACGACCGGGGCGGCGGCCAGCGCGTCGTCGAAGGACTCCACGCCCTCGGCCAGCACCTCCAGCTCCGCCGGGGATCCGTCCATCGCGGGCGGGGCCTGTTCGGCCGTCGCGAGACCGTCAGACATCGACGTGACCGCGGGCCGCTCGCGGTAGGTGACCGCGATCGTGCCCGCCGCGTCGCGGGCCTGCTCGTAGGTCTGCGCGACGACGAAGCCGATCGGCTGACCGTGGTAGTTGACCTCGGTGTCCTGCAACGGGACCCAGACGGTGCCGAGCATCGGGTTCTGCGGCGCGGTCAGCTCCAGCGGCGCGAACGGCGTGTACACCGCGAGCACGCCGGGCGACGTCTCCGCGGCCGCGACGTCCATGGCCTCGACCTCGCCCGCGGCGATCGTGCTGGTCACGACGTAGCCGAAGACGGTGCCGGGCGGGGTGTTATCGGACCCGTAACGGGCCCGGCCGGTGACCTTCAGCGGTGCTTCCAGGCGGGCGCTCACGCGGTCTCCTCCGTGGCCTCGAGCAGGGCGCGGACCACGGTCCGGCGCACCAGCGGGATCTTGAACGCGTTGTCCGGCAACGGCCGGGCCCCGTCGGCGGCGAGCTCGGCCGCGGCGGCGAACGCCTCCTCGGTCGCGGGCGCGCCGCGCAGCGCGTCCTCCACCGCGGGCAGCCGCCACGGCACGGTCGCGACACCCCCGACGGCGACCCGGGCGTCGGCGACGACCCCGTCGCGGACCTCGAGGGCGACCGCCGCGGAGCACAGCGCGAACTCGTAGGACGCCCGGTCGCGCACCTTCACGTAGGTGCCGTGGGTGAACGCGTCGTGGCGGGGCACGACCACCTCGGCAATCAGCTCGCCGGGCCGCAGGTCGTGCTCGCGCTCGGGGGTGTCACCGGGCAGCAGGAAGAAGTCGGCGACGGCGACGATGCGCTCCCCGTCCGGCCCGACCAGCCGCAGCCGGGCGTCGTGGGCGACCAGGGCGACGGCGAGATCGCTGGCGTGGGTGGCGACGCACGCGTCGGAGGTCCCCAGGATCGCGTGCATCCGGTTCGCACCGGCGATCGCCGGGCAGCCGCTGCCCGGGTCGCGCCGGTTGCACGGCTCGGCGACGTCCCGGAAGTAGCTGCAGCGGGTGCGCTGCACCAGGTTCCCGCCGATGGAGGCCATGTTGCGCAGCTGCTGGGACGCGCTGAGCAGCAGCGCTCGCGCGATCGATGTCGGCGTCGCGGGGTGCGCGGCGACGTCACTCATCCGCTCCAGCGCCCCGATCCGCAGGCCGTCGGCGGTGTCGGTGATCCCGCGCAGCGGCAGCGCGTTGATGTCGACGACCTCGCGCGGGGTCAGGACGTCGAGCTTCATCAGGTCGACGAGCGTGGTGCCGCCGGCGAGGTAGGTGCCGGAGCTGCCCAGCGCGGCGTCGAGGTTCTCGGGTGCGGTCAGCTCAAACGCGCGCATCGGCGGTGCTCCTCGTCCGCTCGGCGGCCTGCTCGATCGCCGCGACGATGTTCGGGTACGCCGAGCACCGGCAGAGGTTGCCGGACATGAACTCCCGGACGTCGTCGACGTCCTGCTCGACGGCGGCGACGGCCGACATGACCTGACCGGGTGTGCAGAAGCCGCACTGCAGGGCGTCGCAGTCGGCGAAGGCCTGCTGCACCGGGTGCAGCGCCTCGCCCTCGACGGACAGTCCCTCCACCGTGGTCACGGGTTCCCGCACGGTCGCGGCGAGGGTCAGGCAGGACAGCACCGGCCGCCCTCCGACGTGCACGGTGCAGGCCCCGCACTGGCCGCGGTCGCAGCCCTTCTTGGGGCCGGTGACGCCGAGCCGCTCGCGCAACGCGTCCAGCAGCGTCACGCCGGGGTCGACGTCCAGTTCCTCGTGGTTGCCGTTGATCTCGAGCGAGATGTCCACTGGCTCTCTTTCCCGCGGGCCCCGGCCGGGATCGGCCGTCATCGGGGCCCGGTGGTGGTCGGGTGGTGGTGTGGCGCGCCACAGGGAACGCTAGCGGATAGTTATCCGCTCGGCAACGTGCGCGGGTCCGGCACACCCGTGGACTACCGTGGGCGGGCAGTACGACCCCGGAGCGAGCGAGGAGCGATGACGAGCGGATCGGTCAGCCACCGCCGCGCGGACACGCGTCGCAACCACGACCGCATCCTCGAGGCCGCGGCGTCCTCGGTGACCTGCGGTGAGCTGTCGTTCAACGCCATCGCGAAGAAGGCCGGGGTCGGCGTCGGCACGGTCTACCGGCACTTCCCGACCCGCGAGGACCTGGTCGTCGCGGTGTACCGCCGCGAGGTCGAGCACCTGGTCGAGATCGTCCCGCAGCTGCTGGACACGCTGCCGCCGGACCAGGCGTTCCGCAGCTGGGCGGTCGACCACCTCGCCCGGTACATGATGACCAAACGCGGGCTGGCCGGGGCACTGCAGTCCGCAGGCGCGTCCGGCGCGGGCGCCGCCGCCGACGGCTACGCCGCGATGGTCGAGGCGGGCACGATGCTGGTCGAGGCCAACGTCGCCGCCGGCACCGTCCGCGCCGACCTGGAGCCGGAGACCGTGCTGCGCGGGCTCGGCGGCCTGTTCTTCCTCGACCCGCACGACGACTGGCGCCGGCGCGCGACCGAGCTCACCGAGCTGCTGTGGCGCGGGATGGCCGCGGACTGAGCTGCTGCTCGGCTCCGGCGGCCTGCTCGGCTCCGGCGCGGCTGCTGCTCAGGTCCGGCGCGCCACCACGAAGATCCGGCGGAACGGGAACCAGGTGCTGCCGTCGGCGGTGCGCGGGTAGGCCTCGCGCAGCCGCGGGGCGAGCTCGGCGACGAAGTCGGCGTAGGCGTCGTCGTCGAGGGCGTCGCGGACCGGGCGCAGCGCGGTGCCGGAGATCCACCGCAGCACGGGGTCCTCGCCGTCGAGGCGCTGCAGGTAGGTCGTCTCCCAGGCGTCGACGGTGCAGCCCGCGGCGGTGAGCACGTCGGCGTAGCCGGCCGGGTCGAGCACGGTCTCGGTGCCGCGCAACGAGATCCGGTCCCGCCAGCGCGGCTGCTCGGCGACCTCGCGGGTCAGCACGTGCGAGGGCGCCCCGAAGTTGCCGGGCACCTGCACCCCCAGCCACGCGCCCGGCGCGAGCGCGGCGGCCCAGTCACGGAGCACGTCGACGTGCTCGGGAACCCACTGCAGCACCGCGTTGGAGACGACGATGCCGGTGCCCGCGGGCGGCGTCCAGTCCCGCACGTCGGCCTGCTCGGCGGCCACTCCGGCCTCCCGGGCGGCGGCGACCATGTCCGGCGACGAGTCGAACGCGGTCACCGTCGCGTCCGGCCACCGGCGGGCCAGAACCCCGGTGAGGTGTCCGGGCCCGCAGCCCGCGTCGACCACGCCGTCGAGCCCGGCGGGCGGGTCACCGATCCGCGCCACCAGGTCCAGGAACGGGCGGGACCGGTGGTCGTCGAACGCCCGGTACAGGGCCGGGTCCCAGCTGACCGTCGTCATTCGTCGCCTCCCGGCCGGAGTTCCCCGAGCCGCCCCGCCAGCCCCTCGGCCAGCCGCCGGACGGCGATCGGATCGGTGCCCGGGTCGGGCCGCACCTGCAGCACCAGACCGCCCCCGCCGGGTACGCGGCGTTGCAGCACCCACGCTCCCCCGCCGGGCAGGTCCCGGCGGTGGCGGCTGCGGATCGACTGGGTCACCCGGTCCTGCACCGCCTTCGGCACCGGCCCGGGCCCGGTCAGCCGGAACCGGCGCGGGCGGTCGTCGGCGAGCAGCTCGATGCCGGGCGCGACCTCCTCGACGGCCGCCGGAGTGACGACCAGCGTCGAGGAGCCCCTGTCCCACACCGCCTTCGCGATCTCGTGCCAGCCGATGCGGCCCCCGCCGGGAGGGTGGACCCCCCAGGAGGTGACCACCAGCGTCCCACCGCCGGCGACCGTGGCGGTGCCGGCGACGGTCTCGTCGGGGGCCAGGGCGACGTCGTCGGGCAGCGGGTCACCGCCGCCCAGGATCCGCCGCCACAGGCTCACGAGGCGACCCCGGCCGCCTGTTCGCGCAGCTGGATCTTGTACTGCTCCAGCGGGACGAGGACACCGAACAGGTCGTTGTACTCGTCCGGGTCGGTCGTGTAGTTGGTGCGCTGCAGCTGCGACTTGAGGTCGGCGATCTCCCGCTCGACCAGTGCGAGCCGGATGCCCGCGAGGATGCCGCCGACGTAGCGGACCTCGTCGGAGTTGCGCCGCGGCAGCTCCAGCTCCTCCACCGCCAGCTCGCTGACCAGGCCCTTCACCTCCTCGGTCGGGATCTCGGCGACGATCGCGTCGAGCCACTCCGGACCGTCCAACCCGGACTGCACCCCGCCCGCGAGCATGATCGCGTGCCGGACGGCGGCGAACTGCGGGTGCGTGAAGCCGGACTCGGGCAGCTCGTCGAAGCCGGGGCCGACGACGCCCGGGATCTGCAGCGCGGCCTTGAGCGCCTCGCGCTGCAGGTGCAGCTGCGCGTCACCACGCTTGGGAGCCGGCGCGGCAGGCTTGCGACCGCCACGGGCCGGGACCGATGCACCGGCGGTCTCGCGCACCCGCCGGACGACGGCCTGGATGTCCTCCCAGCCGACCCACCCGGCGAGCCGGCGCGCGTACTCGTCCCGCAGGTCCTCCCGCTTGATCTGGGCGACGATCGGGACACAGCGCTGCAGCGCCGCCACCCGGCCCTCGGCCGTGTTCAGGTCGTGCTCGCGCAGCTCGGTGCGGATGACGAACTCGAACAGCGGCTCGCGGCGCGCCACGAGGTCCTTCACCGCCGTGTCACCGGACTTCAGCCGCATGTCGCAGGGGTCCTGGTTGTCCGGGGCGACGGCGACGTAGAGCTGGGTGGCGAAGCTCTGGTCGCCGGCGAACGCCTTCTCCGCGGCCTTCTGCCCCGCGGCGTCGCCGTCGAAGACGAAGATGACCTCGCCGCGGTCGAAGGAGTCGTCGCCGATCAGCCTGCGGATCACCGACACGTGCTCGGAGCCGAACGCGGTACCGCAGGACGCGACCGCGGTCGGGACGCCGGCCAGGTGCATCGCCATCACGTCGGTGTAGCCCTCGACGACGACGACCTGCCGCGTCTTCGCGATCTCACGCTTGGCCAGGTCGAGGCCGAACAGCACGTGGGTCTTGCGGTAGACCGGCGTCTCGGAGGTGTTGAGGTACTTGGCCTCGATGCCGTCGTCGTCGAACAGGCGGCGGGCGCCGAACCCGACGACGTCACCGCCGAGATCGCGGATCGGCCACAGCAGCCGCCGGTGGAACCGGTCGATGGCGCCGCGGCGGCCCTCCTTCGCGATCCCGGACTTGATCAGCTCGTCGAGCTGGAAGCCCTGGCCGAGCAGGTGCTTGGTGACGGTGTCCCAGCCGCCCGGGGCGTACCCGCAGCCGAAGCGCTCGGCGGCGGCGGAGTCGAACCCACGGTCGGCGAGGAACTGTGCGGCCGGGCGCCCGGCCGGGGTGCGGAGCTGCTCGGCGTAGAACGCCTGGGCCTTCTTGTTGATCTCCAGCAGGCGGGAGCGGGTGCCGCGGTCGCGCTGCACCGACGCGCCGCCGCCCTCGTAGGTCAACCGGACCCCGCAGCGCTCGGCGAGCCGCTCGACGGCCTCGGGGAACCCGATGACCTCCATCTTCATGACGAAGTCGATGACGCTGCCGTGCTCGCCGCAGCCGAAGCAGTGGAACGTGCCGTGCGAGGGACGGACGGTGAACGACGGCGACTTCTCGTCGTGGAAGGGGCAGAGCCCCTTGAGCGAGCCCGCCCCGGCACGGCGGAGCGCGACGTACTCCTCGACGATCTCCTCGATCCGCGTGCGGTTGCGGACCTCGGTGATGTCGGCGTCCCGGATCCGTCCTGCCACGGGGTCGAGTCTAGGTGCGTGGCCGTGCCTGCAGGCGCGGGGTTCCGTCGGCGTTCGCAGTCGTATCCGGATCGGAGCCGGTCGCCGCGGTGGGCTTCCGGCGGCGGCCGAGGCGGCCGATCCCGACGTACATGCCGACCAGCGCGATCACGAGGCCGAGGACGGCCTGGGCGGTGAGCGGCTCGCCGAGCACCGGGACGGCGGCCAGCGCGGTCGTCGCCGGGATGAGGTTGAGCAGCGCGGAGACGTGCACGGTGTCGCGCAGCCGCAGCAGCAGGAACATCAGCGCGAACGCGCCGGCCGAGTTGAAGATCCCCAGCCAGCCGACGGCCAGCCAGCCCCCGCCCGACGACGGCAGCCAGTGCGCCCCGAGGAACGGCCAGGCCACCAGCGTGGCGACCAGCGACGTCGCCATCTGGACCACCACGCTCGTCACGACGGGCGTGTCGTCGTTGAACCGTTTCTGGTACAGCGTGCCTGCGGTCAGCGACGCCATGCCGAGCACCGGGAAGACCACGGCCGCGCCGACGCCGCCACCGAGCTCGTCGGACAGGACGACGTAGACACCGGCCGCGCCGATCAACAGCCCGAGCACCGGTGCGACGCCCAGCTTCGTCCGCAGCAGCAGCGGGGTCAGCAGGCCGACCAGCAGCGGCGCCATCCCCAGGATCAGGCTCGACAGCCCGGCCGGGACGCCCGCCGCGAGCCCGGTGTAGACGCAGGTGAACTGCCCCACCTGCAGCAGCAGCGCGGTGACGGCGAGGTGCAGCCAGGCCCGCCCGTGCGGCAGTGCGGGCCGGGCGACCAGCGCGACGCCGAGCATCACCACCAGCGCGATCAGGAAGCGCCAGAACAGGACGGCGGGGACGTCCAGATACCCCGTCGCGATCTTCCCGGCGATGAAGCCGGACGCCCACAGCGGGACGAACAACACGCTGAGCACGGGAACGATCCACCGCGAAACGGTCACGCCACCACTTCAACGCAACGCTAAGGACCCGGCAAGCGGGGGTGGGAGACGACTCAGTTCGCCGTGCGACCAGGCCCGCACGGCGCGGCACCGGCGCGGCACCGGTGCGGAGCCACGGGGGCACCTCCGAAGTACCTCAGCAGGTGAAGCATCTCCCGGAACCCGTACTCGTGCCGGCAGGCCCCCGGCCGACGCCCGCTCCCCCGGGCACCGCCCCCGACCTCACACCCCTCGGCCGGTCGGCACACCTGAGATATCGGGTGTGCGAACCGGGGCAGGGGTGTGTGGTGCCGCCGAGGAGTGCGGGGACCGCCGGTCACGGCGCACCGCACCGGCTCGGGCGAGGCCGTCCTGTTCGTGGCGGGCGAGCCATGGCGCGGCGGCGACGAGCACCAGCACCAGGAGTGCCGGCGCCACCGCGGCGGCGGCGAGTGCGGTCGTCGTGATCATGGCTCCACCGTGCCCGCCGAACCTGTGCACTTCCTGGGAGTCGTCTGGCAAGAACCTTCACCCTGTGTGATTGGCGACCGGATCGTGACGGCGTGTCCACCCGGGCGGTCGCGCACCCCTCGGAGACGATCACTCTCGTGCGAGGACGACGGTGGCTGGTGCCCGCAGTACTGGGCGCGACGGTGTTGATGACGACGGCCTGCGGGCCGAACGACTCGGTGGGCTCGGCCTTCGGGAGCAGCGACGAGGTCACCCCGGTCGCCGCGGGCAGCGGTTCCGCCGCGGGCGAGCTGGCAGCGCTGCCGGTGAAGGGCCGCGCCCCGAAGACCGGCTACGACCGCAAGCAGTTCGGGCCGGCCTGGGCCGACACCGACCACGACGGCTGCGACCAGCGCAACCAGGTCCTCAAGCGGGACATGGAGAACGAGACCTTCAAGCCGCGTACCCACGACTGCGTGGTCATGTCCGGCGACCTGCACGACGCCTACACCGGCCGAAAGATCAACTTCCATCGCGGGAAGACGAGCTCGGCGGTGCAGATCGACCACGTCGTCGCGCTGTCCGACGCCTGGCAGAAGGGTGCCCAGGCGCTCGACGCGGACACCCGCGAGCGGCTGGCGACCGACCCGCTCAACCTGATGGCCGTCGACGGCCCGACCAACAACAACAAGCGCGACGGCGACGCCGCGACCTGGCTGCCGCCGTACTCGGACTACCGCTGCGCCTACGTCGCCCGACAGGTCGCGGTGAAGACGAAGTACAAGCTCTGGGTGACCGCCGGCGAGCGGGACGCCATCGGACGAATCCTGCAGAGCTGCCCGAAGCGCCCGGCCACGACCGAGGCCGACGCGACGAAGCCCGCGTACACCCTGCGCTGACCACACCCGCTCCGAGCTCGCTCGGAGGTGGCGGCGGTCACACCGTCGTTGCCTTCGAGCGCGCTCGAAGCCCTAGCGTCGTCGCCATGACGACCACGCCCCTCCCCGCCGCCGATGCGACGGCCCGCCTCGAGCGGCAGGAGGTCGGCGGTCCGGCACCCGGCGAGACGCTGGACATCGCCGCGACCGCCGAGCGCTCCGGCGTCACCGCGCACACGCTGCGCTACTACGAGCGGATCGGCCTGATCAGCGTCGACCGCGACGCCGCGGGCCACCGCCGCTACTCCCCCGCGGCCTTCGCCCGGGTCGTGTTCCTGTCCCGGCTGCGAATGGCCGGCATGTCGATGCGCGACCTGCAGCGCTACGTCGCTCTCGCCGAGGACGGCGAGCACACCGTGCCCGAACGCCTCGCCATGCTCCACACGCACCGCGACGCCGTCCGCGCACGGCTCGCCGAGCTGCAGTTCGCGCTCCGCACCATCGAATACAAGATCGACACCTACGGCGGCGAGCTGGCCCCGTAGGGCCGCCCTTCGCACCACCCAGCCCCGCACGGCGACCTGCGTCGTGCGGTGATCCGTCCTGCCCGCACGAAGGAGCACCACCATGACCACCGCTTCGCGCACCCTCGGTTCCCTGACCGTCAGTGCCCTCGGCCTCGGCTGCATGGGCATGAGCTTCGCCTACGGCCCTGCCGACCGCGGCGAGTCGCTGCGGACGCTGAACCGGGCCCTCGACCTGGGCGTCACCTTCCTCGACACCGCCGACATGTACGGCCGCGGCGCCAACGAGGAACTGCTCGCCGAGCTGCTGCGGACCCGTCGCGACGAGGTCACCCTGGCCACCAAGTTCGGCATCCTCGTCGGTGACGACGGCCGTGCCACCGGCGCCGTGGACGGCAGCCCCGAGTACGTGCGCCGTTCGATCGACGGGTCACTGTCCCGGCTCGGCACCGACCACGTCGAGCTCTACTACCTGCACCGGCCGGACCCGGACGTCCCGGTCGAGGAGACCGTCGGTGCGATGTCCGAGCTGGTCACGGCCGGGAAGATCGGCGCGATCGGGCTGTCCGAGGCCTCCGCGGACACCGTCCGGCGAGCCGCCGCCGTCGCCCCGGTCGCGGCGCTGCAGAGCGAGTGGTCGGTGTTCAGCCGCGACATCGAGCACGACGTCGTACCCGCCTGCCGCGAGCACGGCATCGGCCTCGTCCCCTACAGCCCGCTGGGCCGCGGGATGCTCACCGGCTCGTTCTCCGTCGACGAGCTGCCCGCCGGCGACTTCCGGCGCACGCTGCCGCGGTTCCGCGGCGAGAACGCCGACACCAACCTCGCGCTGGTCGACGAGCTGCGCGCGATCGCCGACGCCCGCGACGCCACCGCAGGCCAGGTCGCGCTGGCCTGGCTGCTGAGCCGTGGCGACGACGTCGTCCCGATCCCGGGGACCAAGCGGGTGCGCTACCTGGAGGAGAACGTGGGCGCCCTCGATCTCGTCCTCGACGACGCCGAGACCGCCCGGCTCGACGCGCTGCGCCCGGCCGGCGACCGCTACGACGACATGAGCTGGACCTCGCGGGACACCCTCGCCGTGCGCTGAACCCTCGCCGTGCGCTGGGCCCTCACTGTGCGCTGGGCCCTCGCCGTGCGCTGGGCCCTCACTCTGCCCGGCAGAGCTTCCGGTGCCAGGTGAGGGCCTGGTCGTCGGTCAGCACCGCGACCTGGTCGATCACCACCCGCAGCCGGGCGCCGTCGTCGCCTGCGGCGGCCCAGTCCTCGGCGCGGGCCGGGTCGAGCGCCGCCGGTGCCTGCACGGTGAGCACCGCGACCAGGTCCGCCAGCACATCGCGCTGGCGGGCCTGCTTCGCCAGGTGTGCCGGGTCGCTGAGCACGTAGCGGGTCGCCAGCGCCTTGAGCAGGACGACCTCGGCGCCGGCCTCGGCCGGGACGACCAGGTCGGCGCGGTGGCGGGCGAGCGGGGCGTCGCCGTAGTGGTCGAGGGTGGCGTCGGTCGCCGCGAGCGCGAACCGGCCGACGAGCTCGCTGGTCAGCCGCTTCATCGCGACCAGGTCGTCGCCGGTCGCCTTCGCCACGTCGAACCCGCGCACCGCCTGCACCACCGGCAGCGCGTCGAGCAGCGCGGCCGCCTCGGCGCAGGCCCCGGCGTCGGCACCGAACCGGACCGCGGCCTCCCCGGCGAGCGCCTCCCGCTCGGCGGGTGAGGACAGCACGGCCAGGTCCATCCGGCCGGCGAGCACCGCGTCCTCGACGTCGTGCACGGAGTAGGCGACGTCGTCGGCCCAGTCCATGACCTGCGCCTCCATGCTGCGCACCCCCGGGCGGCCCCCGATCCGGATCCACTCCAGGGCGGGCAGGTCGTCGGCGTAGGCCCCGAACTTGCGCTCGGCGCCACGGCGCGGCCACGGGTACTTCGTCGATGCGTCGAGCGTGGCGCGGGTCAGGTTCAGCCCGCCCGGCATCCGCTTCGGCTCCAGCCGGGTGAGGATCCGCAGGGTCTGCGCGTTGCCCTCGAACCCGCCGCAGTCCGCGGCCGCGATGTCCAGGGCGCGTTCGCCGTTGTGCCCGAACGGCGGGTGGCCGATGTCGTGGGCCAGCCCCGCGGCGTCGACGACGTCGGGGTCCAGGCCGAGCTCCTCCGCGATCCCGCGGCCGATCTGGGCGACCTCGAGGGAGTGCGTGAGCCGGGTGCGCGGCATGCCGGTGATCTCCGCGCCCTCCCCCGGCCCGACGACC
The DNA here is from genome assembly GCF_046546475.1 of Pseudonocardia phyllosphaerae. NCBI lineage: Bacteria > Bacillati > Actinomycetota > Actinomycetes > Pseudonocardiales > Pseudonocardiaceae > Pseudonocardia > Pseudonocardia phyllosphaerae. The sequence continues at coordinate 217,245 of NZ_JBKGXS010000007.1, read as the reverse complement.
TGGGTCTTGCCCGCCAGCCGGCGCAGCGCCGCGGAGTGCAGCACGCGGGCGCGGTCCCGGGAGAACGGGCTGCGCCGCTCGACCCGGCCGCCCTCCCCCAGACCGGACCCCTTGGGCGGCTCGGGGTGGCGGCGTTCGGTGTCCGCGGGGACGTAGCCCTGCTCGCCGCGGACCGCGAGGGTGCTCATCCCAGCTCGTTGGTGGCGGTGTCCACCGACGCGTGCGTCAGCTCGTAGAACAGCAGGCCACCGGTCTCGCGGTAGATGTAGTGCAGCTGCGCCTCCCGGGTCTGCACCACGGGGCCCGTCCGGGTCGGCGACGTCGAGGCGTCCAGCCCGGCGTCGCGCGCCATCGTGCGGGCCCGCAGGCTGTGCCACGGGTCCGACACCAGCAGCGCGGACTCCCAGCCCTGCTCCCGGGCCGTCGCGGCGACCGCCTGCAGGCTGCCCAGGGTGTCCGCGCCCTGTGGCACGGCCTCCACCGCCGAACGCGGGACGCCCTGCTCGATCAGCCAGTCCCGGCTGGCCTCGGCCTCGGTGTAGCGGTCCCCGGACTTCCCGCCGCCGACGGTGACGATCCGCGGGGACACGCCGTCGCGCCACAGCTGCTCGGCGTGCTTGAGCCGTGCGGCCAGGACCGCGCTGGGCTGGCCGTTGTACTGGGCGGCCCCCAGCACGACGACGGCGTCGGTGTGGCTCCGGTCGTCGGTCCGGGCGACCTGCCAGACGCGCGCCGCCGTCACCCCGACGACCAGCAGCAGCACGACCAGCCCGCCGACGACGATCCGGGCACCCCAGGTCATGCCCTCCCGGACGTGGCCACCGCGCGGCGGCGGCATGACCGGCTGCGGATCGCCGCCACGCGGGGACCCGATACCGCGGCGCGAGGACGGGGCGCTCATCCGCCGATCCGCCCGCTCGTCCCGGCCAGCGCGGACGCCGTGCGCCCGGCCCGCAGCGCGATCACCTCGGCGACGATCGACACCGCCGTCTCCGCGGGGGTGCGCGCGCCGAGGTCCAGCCCGACCGGGCCGTGGATCCGCGCGAACCCGGCCTCGTCGACGCCTGCGGCGGTGAGCCGCTCGTGACGCGCGGCCTGGGTGCGGCGCGAGCCGAGCGCCCCGAGGAAACCGCGGCCGTGTGCGAGCCCGTCGAGCAGCACCGCGTCGAACGCCGGGTCGTGGTCGAGCAGGACCAGCACGTCGGCGTCGGTGAACGCGGCGACGGCGGCGCGGGCCTCGTCGAGCCCGGTGACGGTGTGGGCCTGCCAGCCCAGCAGCCCGGCCTGGCCGTGCAGCGCGGCACCCAGCGCACCCTCCCCGACGACGAGCATCGTCGGCACCGGCACCCACACGTCGACCAGGACCTCGGCACCCGCGGCCGTCGTCCGCTCGGTGGTGGTCGCACCGCGGCGCAGCAGGGCGCGGGCGACCTCGGCAGCGGCGTCGGTCACGCCCGGTTCGCCCAGGTCACCGACCTGGTCGGCCAGGTCCTCGCCGGTCAGGACGAGCACCGGGGCGCCCTGCGGGGCGTCGGTGACGAGCGAGACCAGGGCGGCCGGGCGGGACGCCTCGAACGCCTCCCCGAGCGCGGCCGCGGCGGACGCGGGCAACGGGTGCCCGACGAGCGTCGCCCCACCGGCGCACGCGAGCCCCGCGGCCAGCGCGTCGGGCTCGCCGGCGTGCGCCTCGCGCACCAGCTCCTGCCCGGCGGCGGCCTCGGCCACCAGCGGACGGGCGACACCGTCGAGCGCACCCAGGTACAGCTCGCCGCCGACGTCACCGGAGCCGGTGCCGGCGAGCAGCTGCCCCGGCTCGACGGCGCCGAAGCCGTGCCGGTCGAGCACACGGACGACGCCGATCCCGGCCGGATCGGCGCCGGAGGACCAGCGGCGCAGCTCGGCACCCAGCCGGCGGCGGGGGTCGCGCGGCTGCTGGTTCGGCACCTCGGTGGTCAGCACGTCGTCAGGGTATCGACGGGTACCGACATTCCCCGTTCGGGCGGGGGTTTCCCGCGCCGCGCCGCGCCGGGTCCGGGCAGAATCACCGGCGGGATCAGCAGTGGCGGGAACCGGGGCGACCCGGTATCCGTTGACCTCACACGCGGTGTCGTATTCGTCCGGGTCGGCCGTCGCCGATCCCCGGGCACGCCCGCGCCGATGTCCGCCGATCATCAGCCCGACCACGAGTCAGGAGTCATGGACCCCTCCGAGAGTCCCTGCGCCGTCCGGCACCTCGCCGGGCGGCGACCTTCGTCCCCCTCCCCCTGCGCCCGCGAGCGGGTGGCCCGGTGATCCTCACGATCGGCGGCATCCTGCTCGGCGTCCTCGCCGTGCTCGCCATCACCGTGCTGACCGGCTGGTTCGTCGCGCAGGAGTTCTCCTACATGGCCGTCGACCGGTCGCGGCTCTCCGCCCGCGCGGCCGCGGGCGACGCCGGCGCGACGCGCGCCCTGGACATCACCCGCCGGACGTCGTTCATGCTCTCCGGTGCCCAGCTCGGCATCACCGTGACCGGCCTGCTGGTCGGCTACGTGGCCGAGCCGTTGATCGGTGCCGGTATCGGCGAGCTGCTCGGCCTGGCGAGCGTGCCCGCCGGGGTCGGCGTCGCGGTCGGCACCGTCATCGCGCTGCTGCTGTCCACGGTGGTGCAGATGGTGTTCGGCGAGCTGTTCCCGAAGAACCTGGCCATCGCCCGCCCCGAGCCGGTCGCCCGCCGCCTCGCCCTGTCCACCCGGGCCTACCTGGCCGTCACCGGGCCGATCGTGAAGATCTTCGACGCCGCCTCCAATGCGCTGCTGCGGGTGCTGCGGATCGAGCCGGTGCACGACGTCGAGCACGCCGCGACCCCGCGCGACCTGGAGGCGATCATCGACGGCTCCCGTGCCTCCGGGGACCTCGCCCCGGAGCTGGCGCTGCTCCTCGACCGCGCCGTCGACTTCGCCGACCACACGGCCGAGGAGGCGATGATCCCGCGCCCGCGGGTGTCCTGGGTCGCCGCCGACGCGACGGTCGCGAGCCTGATGAGCCGGATGGGCGACCAGCACTCCCGCCACCCGGTGCTGTCCGTGCCGGCCGACGGCGGAGGGGACGCGGAGCCGGTCGGCGTCGTCTGTCTGCGCGACGTGCTGGCCCTGACCGGCCGCGACCCGGCGGATGTGCCGGTCTCGGAGATCATGCGCCCGCCGGTGCTGGTCCCGTCGTCGCTGCCGCTGCCGCGGGTACTGGACCGGCTGCGGGAGGCCGGTGAGGAGCTGGCCTGCGTGCTCGACGAGTACGGCGGCCTGGCCGGCGTGATCACCGTCGAGGACGTGGCCGAGGAGCTCGTCGGCGAGATCACCGACGAGCACGACGCCGCCGGCACCGACCGCGACGTCCGCGCCGGTGACGGCTGGATCGTCGCCGGGGACCGGCACGTCGACGAGGTGGGAAGGCTGATCGGCGCCGAGCTGCCCGAGGGCGAGTTCAACACCGTCGGCGGTCTGGTGACCGCCGAGCTGCAGCGGCTGCCCGAGCCCGGCGACGCCGTCGAGGTGACCGTGCCGGCCCACGACCCGGACGACGACGACCGCACCCTGTGCCTCACCGTCCGCACCGTGGACCGGCGGGTCCCCTCCTCGGTGCACCTGACCTGGGCCGACACCGGCGAGGACAGCACCGAGGGCACCGGGAACACCGGCCGTGGGCAGGGGGTGCGCTCGTGAGCGTCACCGAGATCGTCGTGTCGGTCGCGCTGGTGGTGCTGAGCGCGTTCTTCGTCGCTGTGGAGTTCGCGATCGTCGCCGCACGGCGGCACCGCCTCGAGGAGGCCGCCCGCACGTCGGTGGCCGCCCGCGCCGCGCTGCGCAGCGCCAAGGACGTGTCGCTGCTGCTCGCCGGGTCCCAGCTGGGCATCACGCTGTGCGTGCTCGGGCTGGGTGCGGTGACCAAACCGGCCGTCGACCACGCCGTCGGGCCACTGCTGACCGGCTGGGGGCTGCCCTCGGCCGTCGCCGGGGTGCTGTCGTTCGTGTTCTCGCTGGTCGTGGTCACGTTCCTGCACCTGGTCGTCGGCGAGATGGCGCCGAAGTCGTGGGCGATCGCGCACCCGGAGCGGTCGGCGATCGCGCTGGCGCTGCCGATGCGGGCGTTCATGGTGCTCGCGCGGCCGCTGCTGGTGCTGCTCAACGGGGCGGCGAACCGCTGCCTGCGCGCCGTCGGCGTCGAGCCGGTGGACGAGATGGCCGAGGGCCGCGACGCGGACGACCTGCGCCAGCTCGTCGACCACTCGGCGACCGCCGGGGCGCTCGACGCCGGGCGCCGCGACCACCTCGTCGCGGTGCTGGAGCGGGAGCGCACGCCGATCGGGGAGCTGGCCCGCGAACCCAACACCGTCACCCCCGACGACGACGTCGCCACCATCCAGGACGTCACCCGCACCACCGGGCACCTGCGCCTGGTCGTGCGCGACGGGAACCGCCCGATCGGCTACGTCCACGTCCGCGACACCCTGGTCCGCCCGCCGGCGACGACCGCGCGGGAGCTGCTGCGCCCGCTGGTCGCGCTACCGGCGGACCTGCCGTTCCACGCGGCGGTGAACACGATGCGCGAGCGGCGGGCGCACCTGGCGCTGGTCGGCGACGCCGAAGCACCGCTCGGCGTCGTCACGCTGTCCGACCTGGTCGAACGACTGCTGCCCGCGTCGGGGTGAGCCCGTCACCCGGTCCGGTCGCGTGCGCTGCGACCGGACCGGCGCGGTCCTCCGCTCAGGCACCCCCGACCAGCACGAACGCCCCTGCCGGAAGCCGGCAGGGGCGTCGGACGTGCGGGCGGATCAGCAGCCGATGAGGCGCGTCGCCAGGTAGGCCTCGACCTGGTCGAGCGCCACCCGCTCCTGGGCCATCGTGTCCCGCTCGCGGATGGTCACGGCGTCGTCGGTGAGGGTGTCGAAGTCGACCGTGATGCAGAACGGCGTGCCGATCTCGTCCTGGCGGCGGTAGCGGCGGCCGATGGCACCGGCGTCGTCGAAGTCGACGTTCCAGTGCTGCCGCAGCGTCGCGGCCAGCTCCTTCGCCTTCGGCGTCAGGTCGGCGTTGCGCGACAGCGGGAGCACCGCGGCCTTCACCGGCGCGAGGCGGCGGTCCAGCTTCAGCACGACGCGCTTGTCGACGCCGCCCTTGGCATTCGGCGCCTCGTCCTCGGTGTAGGCCTCGATGAGGAACGCCATCATCGAGCGCCCGACGCCGGCCGCCGGCTCGATCACGTACGGCTTGTAGCGGGTGTCGCTGGCCTGGTCGTAGAACGACAGGTCGACGCCCGAGTGGTTCGAGTGCGTCGTGAGGTCGTAGTCGGTGCGGTTCGCGATGCCCTCGAGCTCGCCCCACTCCTGCCCGGTGAAACCGAACTTGTACTCGATGTCGACGGTGCGCTTCGAGTAGTGGGAGAGCTTCTCCTTCGGGTGCTCGTACTGGCGCAGGTTCTCCGCGTCGATGCCCAGGTCGGTGTACCAGCGGAAACGCTGGTCGATCCAGTACTGGTGCAGCTCCTCGTCCTGGCCCGGCTCGACGAAGTACTCCATCTCCATCTGCTCGAACTCGCGCGTACGGAAGATGAAGTTGCCGGGGGTGATCTCGTTGCGGAAGCTCTTGCCGATCTGGCCGATGCCGAACGGCGGCTTCTTGCGCGAGGTCGTCTGCACGTTCAGGAAGTTCGTGAAGATGCCCTGCGCGGTCTCGGGCCGCAGGTAGGCCATGCCCTCCTCGGACTCCACCGGGCCGAGGAAGGTCTTCAGCATCATGTTGAACTCGCGGGGCGCGGTGTACTGACCGCGGGTGCCGCAGTTCGGGCAGGGGATCTCGGCGAGGTCGTTCGGGTCGGCCTGCTCCGGGTCGCGCCCCTTGCGCTCGGCGAACTCCTCGGCCAGCTGGTCCGCGCGGAACCGCTTGTGGCACGAGGTGCACTCGACCAGCGGGTCGGTGAACGCGTTGACGTGCCCGGACGCGACCCAGGTCTGGCGCGGCAGGATCACCGAGGAGTCCAGGCCGACGACGTCGTCGCGGCCGGTCACCATCGACTTCCACCACTGGCGCTTGATGTTGTCCTTCAGCTCGACGCCGAGGGGGCCGTAGTCCCACGCCGAGCGGGTACCGCCGTAGATCTCTCCGCTGGGGAAGACGAATCCGCGCCGCTTGGTCAGAGCGACGATGGTCTCGATCTTGGCGGAGGTGGGCTTGCTGGCCACGGGCGGAACTCCAGGAAGATGGACGGCTGCTCCCGGTCCGAGCGCCGGACCGGGCACCCCAGATTACCGACCCGCCATGAGTCGGCCGCCCCCGCCCGTACCTGCGGGGTCCTTCCCCCTTGTCGCCTCGCGAGCCCGTCCTCCGTGTGGCGGTCGCGGCGTGGTCCACGAGCCCGGTCCGGGGTCCCGAGGTCCGGGGAGTCCGGGGAGTCCCGGCCGGCGCCCGAGGCCAGGAGGCGCGCCGTCCGCAGCGAACGCTCACGCGTTGCGGGGAACGCGCACCTGATCCGGTGAGCGTGCACGGAACCGGTGAGCGTTCACCGCAGGAGAAGACGTTTCAGGCGGGTCGCGGTCGCGGTGAAGTCGTCGAGGTCCTCCCAGGTCCAGCGCACCACCGCGCGTACCCGGGGCTGCGCCCGCAGCGCGTCCTCGCGACGCTTCTCCCGCACCAGCGCCTCCTGCGGTGACTCGCCCGGCTGCAGCGAGCGCCCGTACTTGGTCAGTCCGTCGAACTCGCCGATCACGCCGGCGTCCTCCCACCAGAAGTCGACCTGCCCGACACGTCTGCCGCCATGATCCCGGACGGCGTGCTGGATCCGCGGCGCCGGGATGCCCAGCCGGTGCATGCACACCCGACTGCGCGACTCGCCCGGGCCGTCGGCCGGCTCTGTGAAGGCGAGCACCGCGCGGGCACCGGCGATACCGCGACGTCCTGCCGCCGTTCGCACCACCTCTTCGAGTTCGGTCACGGTGACCAGATGCCGCCACAACGCCGCGTCGGCGACGACGACCGCGGTCTCGAACGCGCAGGACCGGGCGACGTCGACGACGGTCCGCGCCACCGAGGTCACGGCGAGCCCGTCGAGCAGCACGACCTCGTCGGGAGGCAGCGGGGCCGCGTGCAGGACGACGTTCGCCGTGCTGCGCCCGCCCGATCTGCGGTCCCGGGTGACGTGGATCCGGCGCAGCGGTGTCCGCCAGATCGGCAGTCCGTGCAGGACGGCCGCCGAGATCCCGCTGAACACGCTCCCCGGAGTGAGCACCGGCGCCGTGGCATGCACCAGAAACCGATGTCGCGCAACGGGATCACGGGCCGACGCGGGCGCGGGTAGATACGTTCCCGGGCGCACCCGCAGCAGCGCGCCGGTGGCGACCGCGCGGCGCAGGCTCTCGTCGGTGTGGCCCTCGGTCAGCAGCGACGGCCGGCGGAGCAGCTCTGTCATGCCGGTGACGCTGCCCTGTCCGCGACGACCTGCACCCACGACATCGCCGGCTGTGGATCGCGAGGCAGGGTGTGGACACCGGCAGCACCGCCCCCGGACGCTCACCCGTTTCGGCAGACGCGCACCTGATCACGCGAGCGTTGGCGGAATGGGTGAGCGTTCGCGGAGGAGGCACCGATACGGGCACGCCCGGCAACGGCAACGGCGGACAGCGGCGGGAGTCGCGCCGTGCGGCGGGCACCCGGGCGGACGACCGGGCAGGCGGACGACCGGGCAGGCGGACGACCGGGCACGCGGACGACCGGGCACGCTCAGGCGGGGTCGCTGCGCAGCGACGCGTGGGCGACGGGCGCCGCACCCGGCTCCACCGTCACCAGCGACTCGTAGGTCTGCGGCACGGTGATGTCGGCCTCGGCGAGCAGCGGGTGCACGTGCTCCCGGATCTCGAAGGGGCTCAGCGCGCGGCGGTAGGCGTCGACGGAGGCGAACCGCAGCGTCAGCACCCAGTGCCCCGGGTCGTCGACGGCCCGGCCGGCCTCCCCGCCGAGGCACCCCGGCCGGGCCGCGAGCAGCTCCAGCGCCCGCGTCGCACGCGCGGTGAACCGGGCCTGCTCGCCGGGTGAGTCGGGGGACACGGAGAAGCGGCACACCAGCAGCACGACCGCACGGTAACGAACACGCCTACCATGTGCGGTGCGGTCGGCAGGGCGATGGGAACGCCGGGGGCGGGGCCGCAGCTCCCGGCGGAACGGGACGGTGCACATGTCGACCACAGCGGACGCGACGTCGGAGGCCGACATCGAGAGCGGACGGCACACGGGAGCGGGGCACCCCGACTCCCCCGCACCGGCACCGACCCGGGACCCGCGGACCCTCTCCGCGGCCGGTGACCTGCTGCGGGCGCTCGCGGCACCGGTGCGGATCGCGATCGTCCTGCAGCTGCTGGAACACTCCCGGTGCGTGCACGACCTGGTCGACGCGCTCGGCGTCACCCAGCCGCTGATCAGCCAGCACCTGCGGGTGCTGAAGGCGGCGGGTGTGGTCGAGGGCGAACGCAAGGGCCGCGAGGTGCTCTACTCCCTGGTGGACGACCACCTCGCCCACATCGTCGTGGACGCCGTGGCCCACGTGGAGGAGGAGATGACGTGAGCGAGACGGTGCAGACCGGTCCGGAGCGCTCGACCGCGGGGCCCCGCGGCATCCGCGCGACCCGCCAGCGTGCGGCGGTGATCGCACTGCTCGACCGGCTGGAGGACTTCCGCTCCGCCCAGGAGATCCACGAGGAGCTACGCCGGACCGGCGACGGCATCGGCCTGACCACGGTCTACCGGACCCTGCAGACCCTCGTCGACGGCGGCGAGGTCGACGTGCTGCGGACCTCGTCCGGCGAGGCCGTCTACCGCCGCTGCGCCACCGAGCACCACCACCATCACCTGGTCTGCCGGCGCTGCGGCGCCGCCGTGGAGATCGCCGGCCCGGCCGTCGAGTCCTGGACCGAGAAGATCGCCGCCGAGCACGGCTTCACCGACGTCTCGCACACCCTGGAGATCTTCGGGATGTGCGCGCGCTGCTCCGCCCGGAGCTGACCCCCCGCTCAGCGGTCGCAGCCGGGCAGCCCCGGCCGCTCCCCCAGGCCGAACGGGTCCAGCGGGCGCGGGTCCGGCGTCGGCGTCCACCGGCCGTCGACGACGGCGTAGGTCCACACCGGGCCACGCGCGGCGATCGCGGTGAGCGCCTCGACCAGCCGGTCCACGTCGGCGGTCGTGGTGCGCAGCCCGAGGCTGACCCGGACCGCGTCGTCGCCGCCGGTCAGGCGGGCCAGCAGCGGGTGCGCGCAGAACCGGCCGTCGCGCACCCCGATCCCGTGCTCGGCGGACAGCGCCGCCGCGACCAGCCCGGCCGGGAGATCGCCCAGCACGAAGCTCACGGTCGCGGTCCGGTCCTCGACCTGCGGGAACAGCGACAGCGTGCGCAGTCCCGGGACGGTCGCGAGCCCGGCGTGCAGCCGGTCCGCCAGCTCCCGCTCGTGGGCGGGGACCTCGTCGTCGATCAGCGGGTCCAGCTCCCGGCAGGCCGCCGCCAGCGCCGCGGCACCGACGACGTTCGGGGTGCCGCCCTCGTGGCGCTGCGGCGCGGGCAGCCAGCTCACCTCGGTGGTGTCCCCGGCGACCGCGACCGAGCGGACCGCGCCGCCCCCGGCCAGGTGCGGGTCGGCCGCGTCCAGCCAGTCCCGGCGCCCGACGAGCACCCCGGCACCGTAGGGCGCGTAGATCTTGTGTGCGGACAGCGCGACGTAGTCGGCGTCCCAGCCGGCCAGGTCGACGCGACGGTGCGGCGCGAGCTGTGCGGCGTCCACGCAGACCCGGGCCCCGGCGGCGTGCGCCAGCGCGACGACGTCGGCGACCGGGAGGATCTCGCCGGTCACGTTCGAGGCGCCGGTGACCGCGACCAGCGCGGCCGGGCGGGCGGCGAGCTCGGTGCGCAGCGCGTCCAGGGTGTCGTCGACGGTGCGCCCGGCCCGCACGACGCGGTGCTCGCCGTCCCGCCAGGCCAGCAGGGTCGCGTGGTGCTCCAGATCGAGGGTGACGACCGGGCCCGGCACCGCCCCGGCCAGCAGCGACAGCGCGTCGGTGGTGTTGCGGGTGAACACCACGCAGTCCTCGGCGCGGGCACGGACGAAGCGGGCGACGTCGGCGCGGGCGTTCTCCAGCAGCGACGTGCAGACCCGCGAGGTGTAGCCGGCGCCGCGGTGCACGCTGCCGTAGTAGGGCGCCAGCTCGGTGACGTGGTCGGCGACCGCGCGCAGCGACGGGGTCGACGCGGCGGAGTCGAGGTCGCAGTAGCGGGCGTGCGTGCCGTCGACCAGCGGGACGGTCAGGTCGTCGCCGACGACGCTCGGAAGAAAGTCGGTGCGCGACAGGGCGATGGTCATGATCCGGCCTCCGGATCCAGGGATCCGGGAACGGCGCCACGGATCCGCGCTTGCCGGTCGCGGTTCCGCGCCGGCCCGGTCATCACCCGGGGCACCCCACCGCGGAGGAGGGTTGCCGGCCAGCAAGCCGGGGCTTCGCGCTGGCACTCGTGACCTTCGAGGCGAAGATAGCAAAAGCGTCTCAGAACGCGACAGGTGGCCGCGGTCACAGCGGTTAGGTTGTGATCGGGAGGTGGGCCGATGACGACCGACACGCAGGCACCCACGGAGGTACGCCGGCTGGACACGCCCGAGAGCGCCGAGCTGGCGCGGCTCGCGGGCGTCTTCGACGACCTGCAGTACGTGCTGCGGTGCTGCGAGCACCTGGTCACGGCCGTCGCGAACCCGGATCCGGCGCTGGTCGAGGCACTGTGGACCGGGGCACTGCTGGGCTACGCGCGGTGCTTCTCCGGGCGCACCGCGGTGCTCACGGCGAAAGATCTCGGCGAGCTCGACCTCGAGGGCGCCGTCACCTCCGAGGCGGACGTCGAGAAGATCCACAAGACGTTGCTGAACCTGCGCGACCACTACGCCTCGCGGCACGTGAACCCGCGCGAGGACTACTCGGTGGGCGTCGCCCGGGGCGCGGACGGGACGCCGAGCGGCGTCGCGATCGTCTCCGCGCCGCGGCCCGCGGTCGACGAGCAGACCGTCCGCCTGCTCGGCCGGATCGCCTACGGCCTGTCCGCGCTGGTCGACGCGCGTATGCGCAAGGCCCAGAACGACGTGCTCGGTGTCGCCCGGGACCTGACGCTCGACGAGCTCAACGCGCTGCCGGAGGTGGACCTCACCGCCGAGGAGGCCTGATCGAGTCACCCTGGGCGGGATTGGAACGGCGCACAGCGGCAATGCCACTGCCGACAGTACGACCGTTCCACCGAGAGGTTCCGCCATGACGTCCCGCACGACCACGCCCGACGCCGTCCACGCCGCCCTGAGCGGGGTCTCCTTCCCCGCAGGCAAGGACGAGCTGGCCGCCGGCGCGGAGCGCAACGGCGCCGACGGCGCCACCGTCGAGGCGCTGCGCGCGGTACCGGCGACGGACTACGAGTCGGAGGCCGACGTGCTCGCCGCCGTCGACACCCGCGACGAGTCCGACGAGGAGACCGAGCAGCTGCGCCACCAGCGCCGCACCGAGCACACCCACGACGGGCTGTCGGAGGCGACGAAGGACGTCGACCCGGTCAACCCGATCGAGGAGGAGCTGGGCACCAACCGCAAGAAGTGACCGGCGTCCACGCGGCGTCCCGGGGCCCGGGGCGCCGCGTCGCCGTGTGTGCCGCCGTGCGTGCCGACCTCAGTCGTCGACCAGCTCGGCCCGCATGCTCGACGCCGAGGACACCACCAGCATGAGCAGCGTCCCCATCGGACCCTCCTCCAGCCCGGCGGCCGGGAAGGCGTAGCGCAGGGTCACGTCCCAGCCGTGCTCACCGCGCACCACCCGCGGCGTCCCGAACAACCCCTCGCCGACGCCGAGCCCCACCCGGGCCGGCACGTCGTGTGCCGGGTCGTCGGCGGCCGGCAGGTCCCACGCAACCACGCAGGTGAGGTTGAGGACCGGCAGGCCCTCCTCCAGCTCGGTGCCCTGCACCACGCACAGCACGCCGCCGTGGGCGAAGGTGAGTGCGCCGTCGTCGTCGGTGGTGACGTCGTGGAAGCGCTCCAGCGCCCCCTTGGCGGTGGCGAGCATCCCGGCGAGCACGTCGCCGGTCACTGCGCCGCTCCTGCGCTGTCTGCGCTGTCTGCGCTGTCGACGGCGCCGCCGAAGCGCCGGTCCCGGCGCGCGTAGATCTCGATGGCCTGCCAGATGTGGCGGCGGTCGAAGTCCGGGAACAGCGTGTCCAGGAAGACCATCTCCGCGTACGCGGACTGCCAGAGCAGGAAGTTCGACGTCCGCTGCTCCCCCGACGACCGCACGAACAGGTCGACGTCGGGCATGTCCGGCTCGTCGAGGTACCGGGCCAGCATCTTCTCGTCGATCTTCGCCGGGTTGACCTTGCCGTCGGCGACGAGCTGGGCGATCCGGCGGACCGAGTCGACGATCTCGGCACGGCCGCCGTAGTTCACGCACATGGTCAGGTTCAGGACGTCGTTGTGCTTCGTCTTCTCCTCGGCGACCTCGAGCTCCTTGATCACCGAGCGCCACAGCCGGGGACGCCGCCCGGCCCAGCGGACGCGCACCCCCATCTCGTGCATCTCGTCGACGCGGCGGCGGATGACGTCGCGGTTGAAGCCCATCAGGAAGCGGACCTCGTCCGGGCTGCGCCGCCAGTTCTCGGTGGAGAACGCGTAGGCCGACAACCAGTTCACACCGATGTCGATGCAGCCGCGGGCGACGTCCATCAGCGACGCCTCGCCACGCTTGTGGCCCTCCGTGCGCGGCAGGCCGCGGGCGTTGGCCCAGCGGCCGTTGCCGTCCATCACGAGGGCGACGTGGTTCGGCACCAGCTCCGGCGGGATCGCCGGGGGCCGCGCGCCGGACGGGTGCGGCGGAGGGGGCTGGAACGGCACGCCGCCACCCTACGTCCGCCGCACCCGTCGCTCAGTCGCCGGGAGCGGTACGGGCCGACGACGGCGGCGCGGGCGTGCCCGGCCCGGCCCCGGCGGGCCCGAGATCGTGCACCAGCAGCCCGACGACCGCGGCCAGCCCGGCCGCGATCAGCAGCAGCGCCTTCAGGCCGCCGAGCGCGCCGGCGATCGCCACCCCGGCGACGGCGGCGAGCGCGGCCATCGACCGCATGACGACGGCGGCGGCGATCAGCAGGGCCCCGATCGCGGCGAGGCCGAGCAGCGTGGCCCCGGCATCGACGGTCGTGGCTGTGGTGGCGGTGTTCTCGGCGTTCTCGGCGGTGGCTCTCGCGAGGTGGTGGTCGATCATCGTCGGTCTCCCCTGTCCCCGGGCCGCTGCGGGTCGCGCGCGGCCTCGCTCCGGGAACCAGTAGGGAGTTCAGCCGTTCCAGCGGCAAGCATTCTCATTTCCATCCGGATCCATCCGGCTCCCGCCGGAGCCGCAGACCCGTGCCCGGACTCCGGTGGACTCCAGCGGGCTCTACTCAATTTCACCGAACTCCGGCTCCGGTGGCCGGAGAGCGCCGTACCGTTCGGTGCAGGAGCCGGGGATCGGGGTGTCGGCGATGAGCCTCAGGGAACGGAGCGCGGTGGCCACCGGAACGGGACCGCCCGCGGCGGAACGGCTCGCGTTCCGGCTGCGTCAGCTGCGCAAGACCCACTGGCCCGACCGCTCGGTCACCCAGGAGGAGCTCGGCCGCGCCTGCGGGGTGAGCACGTCGAGCATCTCGTCGTGGGAGAAGGTCGAGCAGCCGACGCTGCCGCCGGAGACCCGCCTCGACGCCTACGCCCGCTTCTTCGCCACCCGCCGCTCGGTCGCCGGGCCGCGCCCGCGGCTGTTCGACGCCGGCGCCCTCGACGCAGAGGAGACCGCCACCCGGGAGGCGATCTACCGGGAGCTGCTGGGCCTGCACGAGATGGTCACCGGCGCCCAGCTCATCGTCCCGGAGCCCCCCGGCGACGTCGACGACGACGTCTGGACGTTCCCGGACGGCGCCCCGATCCGGATCATCTGCGGGGTGCTGCCCGCGGCCCGGCGCTCCCCCACCGCCAGCACCGACGACCCGGACTACGTCGAGCTCGCCGCCACCGCGGACCTCGACGCGCTGTTCGAGCTGCACGGGCACCTGCGCATGCGCAACCCGTCCTCCGACGTCCGCGCGATCCGCTCCGACGTCGCCGACGCCGGCGACATGCAGTCCCACGTGGTGCTGCTGGGTGACGCCGCCGCGGCCCTCGACTGGGCCTGGATCGAGGCCCTCCCGGTGCGGCGCGTCGACCCCGGCGAGGGCCGCGGGCCCGCGTTCACCGCCGACGGCGTGCCGGAGCCGTTGCACGGGCGCCACGAGAACGGCCGGATCCGCGAGGACGTCGGGCTGTTCGCCCGCACCCGCAACCCGTTCCACGTCACCCGCACGCTGACCGTCTGCGCCGGGCTGCACACCCGCGGGGTCTACGCCGCCGTCCGGATCCTCACCGACGGTGGCCTGGCCGAGGCCAACGCCGGCTACCTGCGGGACCGCGCTGCGGGCGCCGAGACGTTCGGGGTCGTCATGCGGGTGCTGACGATGGAGCACACCGTTCCCACCCCGGACCTGCGGAACCCGGCGAACCGGCTGTTCGAGTTCTGAGCGTGGAGCCCGCGGGCCGAGCTCAGATCCGGAACTCCTCGTCGGGTTCCTCGCGCTCGGGCCAGGCCGGGACCTCGCCGTGCTCCAGGCGTTCGACGGTCTCGCGCAGCTCCCGGTGCCGCTCGGGGTCGGGCCGGCGGTCGCTCTCCTCCGGGCGGATCACCGGCAGCATCGGGATCGCGGGCCAGGCACCGTCCTCGGTGCGGGCCCGGACCTGGCGCATCGCGCGGGTCGGCCCGTCGGGGCGGCTCTCCGGTAGCAGCTCGGTCGTGGCGGGGATCTGCTGAGTGGGGGGCAGCGGGATCCGGCGGGTGGACTCGGGCAGGGCGCGGGTCCGGTCGTCGCGGGGGTCGGGCGCGTGGTTCGGGCGTGGGGGAGTCACGGGCACCTCGGGTCGCCGGCGGGGAGGATCGGCTCGGTCAGAGGCTAGCCCGGACCGGACACCACGTCCCGCCCGGCACCCGCGACGGGCCGCTCAGGCACCCGGACGGTCGCCCGGCGCCACCGGATCGAGACCGGCCGCCTCGGCCGCCGCCTCGGCGTCGGCCCCCGTGCCGGGGCGCAGCCGCGCCCGGCGGTCGACCAGCGGCAACGACCGCAGCTGACGTTCCAGGTGCCACTGCAGGTGCGCGGCGACGAGCCCGCTGGCCTCGCGCCGGGTCGGGTCCGCGGAGCCGTCGGCGGTGGCCCAGTCGCCGTGCAGCAGCGCCTCCAGCAGGCCGACCGTCTCCGCCGCCGGGGTCACCGAGCCGGGCGGGCGGCAGCGCGGGCACACCATTCCGCCGCCGGCGACGGTGAACGCCCGGTGCGGGCCCGGCACCGCGCACCGCGCGCACTCGCTCAGCGACGGCGCCCAGCCTGCGTAGCTCATGGTGCGCAACAGGAACGCGTCGAGCACCAGGGCCGGCTCACGAGCGCCGTCGGCCAGCGCCCTGGTCGCACCGACCAGCAGCAGGTACATCCGCAGCGCCGGCTCGCCCTCCTCGGAGACGAGCCGGTCGGCGGTCTCCAGGATCGCGCAGCCGCACGAGTACGCCGACCAGTCCGCGACGACGGCCGGCGCGAACGCGTCGAGCGTCTGGGCCTGGGTGACGACGTCGAGCGTGCGGCCGGTGTAGCACTGCACGTCGACATGGTTGAACGGCTCCAGCCGCGCACCCCAGCGGGACCGGGTGCGGCGCACGCCCTTCGCGACGACCCGGATCTTGCCGCGCTGCTTGGTCAGCAGCGTGATGATCCGGTCGGCCTCGCCGAGCTTCTGCACGCGCAGCACCACACCGGTGTCGCGGTAGAGCTGGGCCATGGTTCCGAGGGTAGCCCCCGGCCCCCGGGAGCCCTCAGAAGCCGAGCTTCCCCAGCTGCTTCGGGTCGCGCTGCCAGTTCTCGCTGATCTTCACGTGCAGGTCCAGGTACACCTTCGTGCCGAGCAGCGCCTCGATCTGACGCCGCGCGTCGGATCCGACCTGCTTGAGCCGGGACCCGCCGCGGCCGATCACGATGCCCTTCTGGCTGGAACGTTCCACGTGGATCACCGCGTGGATCTCCAGCAGGTTCCCCTTGTCGATCATCTCGTCGACGGTGACGGCGATGGAGTGCGGCAGCTCGTCCCGCACACCCTCCAGCGACGCCTCGCGGATCAGCTCCGCGATCAGGGTCTCCTCCGGCTCGTCGGTGATGTCGCCGTCCGGGTAGAGCTGCGGGCCCTCCGGCAGCTTCGCCACCAGCAGGTCCGCCAGCAGGTCGACCTGGAACCCGTCCTGCGAGGACACCGGGACGATGTCGGCGAAGTCCATCAGCCCCGACACCTCCGACAGCCGCTCGGCCACCTGCTCCGGCGGGGAGAGGTCGGTCTTGGTGACCACGGCGATCACCGGGGTGCGCGCAGCGATCTTGCGCAGCTCCTCGGCGATGAACCGGTCACCCCGGCCGACCTTCTCGTTCGCCGGGACGCAGAACCCGATGACGTCGACCTCGGACCAGGTCTCGCGCACGACGTCGTTGAGCCGCGACCCCAGCAGCGTCCGCGGCCGGTGCAGGCCCGGGGTGTCGACGAGGATCAGCTGCGCGTCCTCGCGGTGCACGATGCCGCGGATGGCGTGCCGCGTGGTCTGCGGCCGCGACGACGTGATCGCGATCTTCTTCCCGACCAGGGCGTTGGTCAGCGTGGACTTGCCCGCGTTGGGCCGGCCGACGAAGCAGGCGAAACCGGAACGGAAACCGTCCCCGCCGGGCTGGGGAACCGTCACGCCGCGTCCGCCGCCCCGAGCCGCCCGAGGATCTCCCGGCCGATGGGCAGCGCCGCGGTCGCCGCCGGGGACGGCGCGTTCAACACGTGCAGGATCGACCCCGCACCACCGGCGCCTGCCGGTCCGGGCTGGTCGAGGAACAGGAAGTCGTCGACCAGGGTGCCGTCGGCCTTGACCGCCTGTGCCCGCACACCGGCACCGGCCGGGTGCAGGTCCTCGGCGGTGACGTCGGGCAGCAGGCGCTGGATCTGGCGGACCATCGCCTTCTTCGACAGCGAGCGCTGGACCTCACCGATGCCGTAGCGCCAGTGCTTCTGCGCGACCTTGAGCATCCCCGGGTAGGTCAGCGTCCCGAGCAGCTCCTTCGGCTTGATCGTCGACCAGTCGTAGCCCTCCCGCGCCAGCGCGAGGACGGCGTTCGGGCCGGCGTGCACGTGGCCGTCGACGCCGCGGGTGGCGTGCACCCCGAGGAACGGGAACGCCGGGTCCGGCACCGGGTAGATCAGGCCGCGGACCAGCGACGCCGCGCGGTCGGAGAAGCCGGAGTACTCCCCGCGGAACGGCACGATCCGCACGCCCGGGTCGGCCCCGGCAAGGTGGGCCAGCTCGTCGCAGCGCAGGCCGCCACAGACCACCACGCGCGACCCGAGCAGGTCACCACCACCGGTCCTCACCACGACGTCGCCGGGCCGGCGCGCGAACCCGGTGACCGTGCGGCCGGTGTGGATCTCGCCGCCGTTCTTCCCGATCAGCTCACCGAGCTTCTCGGCGATCGAGCGGTAGTCGCAGATGCCGGTCGAGGGCACCCACAGCGCGGCCAGGCCGCGGACGTCGGGCTCGTGCTCGCGCATGCCGGCCTCGTCGAGCCGGTGGTTCTCGACGCCGTTGGCGTCGCCGCGGCGCTGCAGCTCCTCCATCCGGGGCAGCTCCTCGGGCTCGGTCGCGACGACGAGCTTGCCGCACACCCGGTGCGGCAGGTCGTGCTCGCGGCAGAACTCGACGGTCTCCCGGCACCCGGCGACGGCCAGGCGCGCCTTGTAGCCGCCCGGCGCGTAGTACAGGCCGGAGTGGATGACGTTGGAGTTGTTGCCGGTCTGGTGGTCGGCCAGCGCAGGCTCACGCTCGACGACCGCCACCGACAGCCCGGCGTTGGTCGCGGCGTACGCGGTGGCCAGGCCGACGATCCCGCCGCCCACCACCACGAGGTCGTACGACGGCGTGGCCGGCAGGCCACCTGCCGGGCTCGCTGCTCCTGCGGTCATCGCTGTCCTCCCCCTCGGCCCGCGCTCGTCGTCCCGGGCCGTTCCCTTCGGTCGTTCCGCGCCGGGCGCGGAGGTCGTGTCGTGCTCGTTCCGGTGGTGCGGTGCGGTGCCGTCTGTGCGGTACCGGTGGTGCCGTACCGGGTGCGGCTGCTCAGGTGCGACCGGCCGGGCTCGTCCCGCCGGTCGGCTCGGACGGGTCACCGGCATGGTGCACCGGCGTCGTCGGTTCCGCGGGGACCGCACCGGCGCTGCGGGGCCGCTCGCGATCCGCGGAGCCGTCACCCGAGCCATCCTCGCCGTCGGAGTCGTCGGGCTCCTCGGGCGGGTCCAGCGGGCTGACCAGCACCGACGTGATGCGGATCCGGCCGCGGGCGTCCTTGCCGCCCTCGCCCTGCAGCCGGAGCAGGCCATCGACCTCGGCCGCGGAGCCGGGCAGCGGCACCTTCCCGAGCCGCTGCGCGAGCAGGCCGCCGACGGTGTCGACGTCGGCCTCCTCCAGCGCGGTGCGCAGCTCCTCCTCGCGCGGGGTGCCCTGGAACCGGCCGGCGAACAGCTCCTGGAGGTCCTCGGCGGGCAGCCGCGCCGCGACCCGGAACGCACCGTCCTCGACCTCGGCGACCTCGGGGACCTCGGCGGTGTCGTACTCGTCGGCGATCTCGCCGACGATCTCCTCGAGGATGTCCTCGATCGTCACCACGCCGGCGGTGCCGCCGTACTCGTCGACGACGACGGCGATGTGGTTGTGGCTGCGCTGCATCTCGCGCATCAGGTCGTCGCTGCGCTTGGAGTCCGGCACGAACGACGCCGGGCGGATGATCTCCGGCAGGGACTTCTCCCGGGCGCCGCCGAACTGGGCGTCGTCCCGGGCCCGGACGAGGTCCTTGAGGTAGGCGACGCCGATGACGTCGTCGATGCCCTCACCCAGCACGGGGATGCGCGAGTAGCCGCTCTTGAGCGCGAGCCGGACGACCTTCGCGACCGGGGTGTCCCGCTCGGTCCACACGACGTCCGGGCGCGGCACCATGATGTCGCGCACCGGGGTCTCCCCCAGCTCGAACACCGAGTGGATCATCTTCCGCTCGCCCTCGTCGACGACGCCGCGGTTGCTGGCCATGTCGACGAGCTCGCGCAGCTCGACCTCGGTGGAGAACGGGCCCTCGCGGAAACCGGGGCCCGGGGTGATCGCGTTGCCGATCAGGATCAGCAGCGACGCCAGCGGGGACAGCACCGTGCCGAGCACCCGGACCGGCGCGGCCAGCGCCAGCCCGATCCGGTACGGGTGCTGGCGGCCGAGCGTGCGCGGCCCGACCCCGGCCAGGACGTAGCTGGCCACCACCATGATCACCGCCGCGAGCAGCAGCCCGATCCACGGCGCGGAGAACAGCGGGGCGAGCGCGGCGGCCAGCAGCACCACCGCCGCGGTCTCCCCGGCCACCCGCAGCAGCAGGAGCAGATTGACGTGCCGGGGCCGGTCCGCGACGACCGCGGCCAGCGCCTTCGCCCCGGTCCGCCCGGCGCGCACGGCGGCGTCCACCCGGGCCCGGGACACCGACATCAGGGCCGAGTCGGCCGCGGCGAACACGCCCGCGAGCAGCACGAGCAGGACCGCGAGGACGATCAGCCAGAGGGTGCTCACCGGCCGGGCTCCTCCTCGAAGCCGGCGGCACCGAGCAGCCGGTCGTCGCTGGCGCGCTGGGCGTCGCGGGCGCGCGCCTGGGCGCGGTCCTCACGCCACCGGACGAGCAGCCGGTTCTGCAGTGCGAACATCTCGCGCTCCTCCTCCGGCTCCAGGTGGTCGTAGCCCAGCAGGTGCAGCACGCCGTGCACGGTCAGCAGGTGCAGCTCGTCGGCCAGGGTGTGCCCGGCCTTGCGCGCCTGGTCCCGGGCGAACGGCGGGCACAGCACGACGTCACCGAGCAGCGCCGGCCCGAGGTCCGGTGCGTCGGGACGGCGGGTGTCCTCGGCCATCGAGTCCATGGGGAACGCCATGACGTCGGTGGGGCCGGGCTCGTCCATCCAGCGGACGTGCAGCTCCTCCATCGCGTCCAGACCGACGGCGGTGACCGCCAGCTCGGCCGCCGGGTTCACCTTCATCGCATCCAGCGCGTACCGGGCGACCGACACGATCTGTGCCTCGTCGATCGCGATCCCGGACTCGTTGACGACCTCGATGCTCACGCCGCCGCTGCCCTACCCCGTCGCTCGGTTGTCGTACCCGTCCGTCTGACTGAGGAAAGGGTAGACGGCACCACCGACACTATCGGCGGCGCCCGCCGGGACGGGCCGACGACGCCGTGCCGTTGTGGCTGCCGCCGACCGCCGGACGGCGCTCGTTCTCGGCGTCGAACCGGGCGTAGGCGTCGACGATGTCGGAGACCAGCTTGTGCCGGACGACGTCGGCGCTGTCGAGCTGGGAGAAGTGCACGTCGTCGACGCCGTCGAGGATGTCCCGCACGACCTCCAGGCCGGACCGCGCGTTGCCGGGCAGGTCGACCTGGGTGACGTCACCGGTGACGACGATCCGGGACCCGAACCCGAGCCGGGTCAGGAACATCTTCATCTGCTCGGGCGTGGTGTTCTGGGCCTCGTCGAGAATGATGAAAGCATCATTAAGCGTGCGGCCACGCATGTACGCCAGCGGCGCGACCTCGATCGTCCCGGCCGCCATCAGCTTCGGGATCGACTCCGGGTCCAGCATGTCGTGCAGCGCGTCGTAGAGCGGGCGCAGGTACGGGTCGATCTTCTCGAACAGCGTGCCGGGCAGGTAGCCCAGCCGCTCCCCCGCCTCGACGGCAGGGCGGGTCAGGATGATCCGGTTGACCTGCTTTGCCTGCAGCGCCTGCACGGCCTTCGCCATCGCCAGGTAGGTCTTGCCGGTACCGGCCGGGCCGATCCCGAAGACGATGGTGTGCGAGTCGATGGCGTCGACGTAGCGCTTCTGGTTGAGCGTCTTGGGCCGGATGGTCTTGCCGCGCCGGGACAGGATGTCCAGGCTCAGCACCTCGGCCGGGGACTCGCCCATCGCCTCGGTCCGCTCGGCGGCCTCGACCCCGGCGAGCATCTGCACGGTGCGCCGCACCGTGTCCGCGCCGACCAGCTGGCCGCGGCCTGCGAGCGTGATGAGCTCGGCGAACACCCGCTCGGCGAACGCGACGTCGCCCGCCTCGCCGGACAGGGTCAGCTCGTCGCCGCGCACGTGCACGTCGGCGGCCAGCTCCTCCTCGGCGGTGCGCAGGCTCTCGTCGGCGGAGCCGAGCAGGGCGAGCAGGGCGGTGTCCGGCACGGTGAGCTTCGACCGGACGGTCCGGTCCCGCTCGCCTGACTGCTCGGCCGCCTGGTCGGCGGGCCGCGGGGTGGGGCCGGGTTCGGTGCCGGTCAAGGGTCGGATCGCCTGCCTCGGGTGTCGCGGGGTCTCACGTGCGCGTTCGCGCATGTCGGGCGGGTCGCCCGGCACAGGATGGTACCGGTGGGACGCCCCGGCGCACCCGTGCATTCCCGCCGCCCGCTGCGCCGCCGGGGACCACGAACGGGTCTCAGGCCGCGAGCGTGTTCACCGCGGCGGAGACCTGCTTCCAGGCGGGTGCCCGGACGTCGATCAGCGCGTTGTGGTCGGCGCCCTCGACCCGGACCAGCTCGGCCCGGTCACCCGCCTCGACGGCGTCGTCGACGAACCGCTCGCTCTGCGAGATCGGCACGACCTGGTCGGCGGTGCCGTGCACGCAGATCGTGCGCACACCCAGCGGCAGCGCCTCGATCGGCGAGGTGATCCGATAGCGCTCGGGGTCCGCGTCCGGCGTGGCCCCCACGACGTTCACGACGGCGTCGTCGCCCAGATCGACCGCGGCCTCCAGGTCCAGCACCCCCGCCAGGCTGACGACGCCGGCCGGGCGGACGGTCGGGTTCGCGCCGGGCTGCCCGGCCGGGATCTTCGGGCGCATCGCCAGCCATGCGGCGAGCTGCCCGCCCGCGGAGTGCCCGACAACGATCAGCCGCTTGAGGTCGATCCGGGTGCTGTGCATCGACGCGAGGTGGTCGGCGGCCATCGCGACGTCGTCGAAGGTCGAGGGCCAGCCGCCCTCACCGCCGACGGTGCGGTACTGCACGTTCCAGGTGGCGTAGCCGGCCTCGACGAGCTTGCTCGCCATCGGGCGCATCTGCTCCGGGCCGCCGGCGCCGCGGCGCCAGAACCCGCCGTGCAGCACGATCACCGTGGCCTTCGGCAGCGGGCGGTCCCGCGGGAAGCTGATCTCGCCCCACTGGTCGGGGCGGCCGCCGTAGCCGATGCGCTCGACGGCCGGGCCACGGTCCGCCCTGGCCGGGGCCTTCGACGACGAGCACCCGGCGAGCCCGGCGGCCACGCCGCCCAGGGCCAGGGCGCCGAAGGCACGGCGGCTCAGCGGACGGACGTGCCCCGGGTCACCCACGGCGAGATCATCGCAGGTCACCGGGACGGACCACGGCCGACCACCCGATCGTGGGCCGGTCGGCGGCGCTCAGCTGCTCCATCGGCCGGTGCGCACGGCGAGCGCGCCGAGGGCCACGCAGGCCGCGGTGGAGGCGCGCAGCACCTCCGGGCCGAGCCGGACGGCGACCGCCCCGGCGCCGGTCAGCAGCCCCAGCTCGTGGTCGTCGACGCCGCCCTCGGGACCCACGGCGAGCAGCACCTCACCGGCGTCGGGCAGCGTCACGTCGGCGAGCCCGGTCGTCGCGGACTCGTGCAGCACGAACGCGGCCGCGCAGCTGCCGACCCGGGCCGCGAGCTGCTTGGTCGTGACCGGTTCGCCCACCTCGGGCTGCCACGGGCGGCGGGCCTGCTTGGCGGCCTCGCGCACCGTGGAGCGCCAGCGGCCGAGCTGCTTGTCCCCGCGCGGGCCGTCGTCCCAGCGGGCGACGCAGCGCGCCGCCTTCCAGGGCAGGACGGCGTCGGCACCGGCCTCGGTGGCGGTCTCCACGGCCAGCTCGCCGCGGTCGCCCTTCACCAGGGCCTGCGCGACGGTCACCCGCACCGCCGGGGCAGGCACCCGGGTGACGTCGAGCAGCCGGACGGTCAGCGAGTCCTTCCCGGCGGCGACGGCCTCGGCGCGGGCGAGGCCGCCGCGCCCGTCGGAGAGCACGAGCGCCTCGCCAGGCCGGATCCGGCGCACGGTCGCGGCGTGCCTGCCCTCCGGGCCGTCGAGCTCGGTCTCGGTGCCGGGACGCAGGGCGTCGACGTCGTCGACCAGGAACAGCGGCGCGGTGGTCACCGGCTCAGCGGCCCCAGTCGCGCAGCCGGGAGAACAGCCCGTGCCCGTTGCGGGCGCCGCCGACGAGGTCGGGCTGCTCCTCGCCGCGCAGCCTGGCCAGCTCGCGCAGCAGCTCGGTCTGCTCCTTGTCCAGCTTCGTGGGCACCGCGACCTCGACGTGCACGAGCAGGTCGCCGTGGCCGTCGGTGCGGCCGGTGGCCCGCAGCCGGGGCATGCCCTTGCCGCGCAGGGTCCGCACCGATCCGCTCTGGGTGCCGGCCTCGATGTCGAGGTCGGTGACGGTGCCGTCGAGCAGGGTCAGCGGGAGCGTGGCGCCGAGTGCGGCCGCGGTCATCGGCAGCGGCAGCGTGCAGTGCAGGTCGGAGCCGTCGCGGGTGAAGACCTCGTGCGGCACCTCCTCGACCTCGACGTAGAGGTCACCGGCCGGGCCGCCGCCTGCGCCGACCTCGCCCTGCCCGGCCAGCCGGACGCGCATGCCCTCGGCGACACCGGCCGGGATCCGGACGGCGACCTCGCGCCGGGAGCGGATGCGGCCGTCACCTGCGCACTGGCGGCAGGGGTCGGGGATGACCTCGCCGAACCCGCGGCAGGTCGGGCACGGCCGGGCCGTGACGACCTGGCCGAGGAACGAGCGCTGCACGCTCTGGATCTCCCCGGAGCCGCCGCAGGTGTCGCAGGCGGTCGGGTGGGTGCCCTCGGCGCAGCCGGAGCCCTGGCACAGCGTGCACAGCACCGCGGTGTCGACGGTGAGGTCCCGCTCGACGCCGCTCGCGCACTCGGCGAGGGTGAGCTCCATCCGGATCAGCGCGTCGGCGCCGTGCTGGGTGCGGCTGCGCGGGCCGCGTCCGCGACCGGCCCCGGCCTGCCCGCCGAAGAACGCGTCCATGATGTCGCTGAAGCCGCCGAACC
Source organism: Pseudonocardia phyllosphaerae (assembly GCF_046546475.1). Lineage (NCBI taxonomy): Bacteria > Bacillati > Actinomycetota > Actinomycetes > Pseudonocardiales > Pseudonocardiaceae > Pseudonocardia > Pseudonocardia phyllosphaerae. Next base: position 192,975 of record NZ_JBKGXS010000007.1, on the reverse strand, counting down.
CGGCGAACGGGTCGCCGCCGCCGGCGCCACCGCCGCCTCCGCCGCGGGGGTCCATCGGATCCCCGCCGAGGTCGACGATGCGCTTCTTCTCCGGGTCGGTCAGGACCTCGTAGGCCGTGCTGACCTCCCGGAACCGCTCCTGGGCGGCCGCATCCGGATTGACGTCCGGGTGCAGCTCGCGGGCGAGCCTGCGGTACGCCCGCTTGATCTCCCCCGCGTCGGCTCCCTGCTCGACGCCCAGGATCCCGTAGTAGTCGCGTGCCACGTGGCTTCTCGTCCCTCTACGTCCTCGCAGCACACCACGACCGTGGCGCGTGCGATGTCGGTTCTCGCGTGCTGTCTCGAATCGGGCCCGTCGTGCGGGGCCCGGCGGGCTCGGTGTTCCGTCCGGGGATCGGTGCCCCGTCGGGAACTAGCGCCCGGTCAGGATCTCACCCACGTAGCGGGCGACGGCATGCACCGCCGAGATCGTGCCGTGATAGTCCATCCGGGTGGGGCCGACGATGCCCATCCCACCCAGCGGGGTGCCGCTGCCGTAGCCGATGGTGACCACCGACGCCGACCGCAGGTCCTCCGCCTCGTTCTCCTCACCGATCCGCACCGTGACCAGCCCGGACTCCTGCTGCGCGGCGAGCAGCCGCATCACCACGACCTGCTCCTCCAGCGCCTCGAGCACCGGGCGCAGCGAGCCGGGGAAGTCGGCGTGGTTGCGGGTCAGGTTCGCGGTGCCACCCAGCACCATCCGCTCCTCCGGGTGCTCGACGAGGGTCTCGATGAGCACCGTGGACAGCGGGGTCAGGACCGCGCGCAGGTCCTCGGGCGCGGTCTCGGGCAGCTCGGCGACGGCCGCGGAGGCCTCCACCAGCTTCCGCCCGTTGAGCGCGTTGCCGAGCAGCTCACGGACCCGGACGACGTCGGCCTCGTCGAGCACGTCGCCCAGGTCGACGACGCGCTGGTCCACCCGTCCGGAGTCGGTGATCAGCACCAGCATCAGCCGCGCCGGGGTGAGCCGGACGACCTCGAGGTGGCGGATCGTGGAGCGGGTCAGCGTCGGGTACTGGACGACCGCGACCTGCCGGGTCAACTGCGCGAGCAGCCGCACCGACCGGCGCAGGACGTCGTCGAGGTCGACGGCGCCCTCCAGGAACGTCTGGACCGCCTTCTTCTCCGGCGACGACAGCGGCTTGACCTCGGAGATCCGGTCGACGATCTGCCGGTACCCCTTGTCGGTGGGGATCCGGCCGGCGCTGGTGTGCGGCTGGGCGATCAGCCCGTCCTCCTCCAGCACCGCCATGTCGTTGCGCACCGTCGCACTGGACACGCCCAGGTTGTGCCGGTCCACGATCGCCTTGGACCCGACCGGCTCCTGGGTCGAGACGTAGTCGGCGACGATGGCGCGCAGCACCGCGAAGCGGCGCTCCTCGGCGGCCGTGTTCACGTCCCGGCACCTCCCCCGTCGTCGTGCGGTCCCGTGCGGACCACCGGGCGTTCGGGCCCATTCTAGGCGGCCGGGCGGCGACGGGGTGGCCTCGCCGGAGGGTGACACGGGGCATGGCACCGTGGGCCGGGTGAGCCCGCCCCGCGTCCTCGGCCGGCGTGCGCTGCTGGTCGGTGCCGGTGCCGCCGCCCTCGTCGCGGCCGGCACGTCCGAGCGGTGGCTTCCCTCACCCGTCGTGCAGGGCGGGGACGACCCCGAGGCGCTGCGCCGGGCGGTGCTGGGCGGCGTCGTCGCGCACACCGGGACCGCGACGGCGACCGGCAGGCTCGGGCTGCCCGCCGTGCCGAAGCTGGAGGCGGCGTCGACCCTGCTGTCGACGACGACCCGGATCCGGGTCCAGGTCGCGACGGCCGGGCGCTGGCGGGTCGACGGCCTCACCCCGGTCGGCGAGGTCGACACCTACCGCGACGGCAGCACCGAGCACACCTGGGACTACGGCGCCCAGCGCCTCACCACCGTCACCCCGCTCGCCCCGGTCCGGCTGCCGCGCGCCTCCGACCTCGCCCCGGCCGACCTGGCCCGGCGGCTGCTGCGGGTCACCGCGTCCGAGCCGGTGACCGCGCTGCCCGGGCGCCGGGTGGCCGGGCTCGACGCGGCGGGCCTGCGGATCAGCCCGGCCGACCCGGACACCACCGTCCGGCGGATCGACGTGTGGGCCGTCCCGTCCGGGGGCGGCGCGCTGCCGGTGGCGGTGCAGGTCGTGGCCCGCACCGGTACGCCGGGCCCGGGCGGGTCGCCGCCGGACCCGGACCGGCCGCTGGTGGAGACCGCGTTCGACACCGTCGAGCTCGCGCCGCCACCGCAAGCGGCGCTGGCCCCGGCCGTGCCGCCGGGCGCGGAACGGGTGCGCGCCCGCCCCGACGACCTGGCCGGGACGCTGCGCGGGCTCGACGCGCCGGACCCGCCGGACACGCTGTCCGGGCGCGACCGGGTGCCGCTGCCGGAGACCGGGTTGCTGCCCGGTGTCGCCGTCTACGGCGCAGGCGTGGGCCGGTTCGTGCTGGTCCCGACCGCGCGCGACGTCGTCGACGGGATCGTGCGCGGCTCCGGCGCGGCGGGTGGGGTCGGCATCGAGGGGCTGCGCCCGACCCGCGAGGACCCCGACGTGACCGCCGCCCGGGTCGCGACGCCACTGCTCACCCTGGTCGTCGCACGCCGCGGCGGCCGCGGGTACCTGCTGGCGGGCACGGTCGTGCCGCGGGTGCTGGAGAGGGCCGCCCGGGAGCTGGTGGGGGACGACGCGTGACACACACCGACGAGAGCACCACCCGGGCGCGCCCGGCCGCGTGGCCGCGTGGCCCTCGCGAACCCGGCGGGGCACCGCCCGCGGTCGCCACGCACGCCCTGACCAAGCGGTTCGGCCGGGTGGTCGCCGTGGACGGCGTCGACCTGGAGATCCCGGCCGGCTCCCGGTTCGGGCTGCTCGGCCCGAACGGCTCGGGCAAGACGACGATCGTCCGGATGCTGCTGGGGCTGGTGCACGCCACGTCCGGGCGGATCGAGGTGCTCGGGCGGCCGATGCCCCGCTCCGGGCGCACCGTGCTGCCCCGGGTCGGTGCGCTCGTGGAGTCCCCCGCCGCGTGGCCGGGCCTGTCCGGGCGCGCCAACCTGACCCTGCTCGACGCCGCCGGTGCGCACGGCGGGCTGCTCAACCGGCCCGCGGACCGCCACGCCCGGGTCCGGGAGGCCCTCGACGCCGTCGGGCTGGGCGGGGTGGACCGGCGGCCGGTGAAGGCGTACTCGCTGGGCATGCGCCAGCGGCTCGGGATCGCCTCGGCGCTGCTGCGCCGCCCGGAGCTGCTGCTGCTCGACGAGCCGACCAACGGCCTGGACCCGCGCGGTATCGGCGAGATCCGGCAACTGCTGCTGCGGCTCAACGCGGCCGGCACGACCGTGGTCCTGTCCAGCCACCTGCTCGCCGAGGTCGAGGCGCTGTGCACCCGGGTCGGGGTGATGGACCGCGGGCACCTGGTGCTGGCCGAGGACCTGGACACGCTGCGCGGGCCGACCGGGCGGGTCGTCGTCCGGACGCCGATGCCGGTCGAGGCGGCCCGGCTGCTGGGCCGCGCCGTCGAGCACGCCGACGGCGACCGGCTGTGGGTCCGCGCGCACGACGTGCCAGGGCTCAACGCGCACCTGGTCGGCAACGGGCTGCCGGTCGCTGCGCTGGAACCGGAGCGCCGCACGCTGGAACAGGTGGTGCTCGAACGCACCGGTGAGGGCTCGGACCGGGTCGGGAGGGCGGGCGCATGATCGGCGTCGAGCTGGCGTTGCTGCTGCGCAAGCGGCGGGTGTGGCTGTGCTGGGCGCTGCTGTGCGCGCTGCCCACGCTGGTCGCGGTCGTCGTCACGAGCACCGGGGTGCTGCCGCCGCCCGGGCAGGGGCCGCCGTTCCTGTCGGCGGTGGCGGCCAACGGGCAGATCTTCCCGGCGTTCGCGCTGGCCCTGGTGCTGCCGGTGCTGCTTCCGATCACCGTGGCGATCGTCTCCGGGGACACCGTGGCCGGGGAGGCGTCGACGGGGATGCTGCGTTATCTGCTGATCCGCCCGGTCGGGCGGCTGCGGATGCTGGTGGCCAAGCTGGTGTCGGTGGCGTTCTTCGTGGCCGCCGCGGTCGCGCTGGTCGTCGCGACCAGCTACGCGGTGGGCATCGCGCTGTTCGGCACCGGGGAGAACACCCCGCAGGCAGGGGGGACGCCCGCGGTCGTCGGGTTCGGGGCGGTGCCGTCGCTGTCCGGCCCGGTGATCGAGCCGACCGACCTGGCCACCCGCACGATGCTGACCGTGGCCTACCTGGGGCTGTGCATGCTCACCCTGGGCGCGCTCGGGATCTTCTACTCGACGCTGGCGGACTCGCCGCTGGCCGCCGCGCTCGGGGTGCTGGCCACGGTGGTGACCTCGGCGGCGCTGCAGGCCCTGGACGCGGCCCCGGACCTGCAGTTCTTCCTGCCGACGACGCACTGGCTCGCCTGGATCGACCTCTACCGCAACCCCGTGCTCTACGACCCGGCCGAGACCGGCGCGTGGGTGCAGGCCGGGTGGATCGTCGTCGCGTTCGGGGCGGCGTGGGCGAACCTGTCGACCAAGGACGTCACGAGCTGACCGGCTCCACGCTGAGCCGGCGGGCGGTCGCGATCGCCTCGTCGAGCCGCTCGCGGGTCGCGGTGAGCCGGGTGATCCGCTCGTCGAGCCGGCTGCGCTGCGCCTCCAGCGAGGCGACCATCTCCGGGGTGGTGTGCCCGTCGTGGATGCAGGGCAGCAGCTCCTGGGCCTGCGTGCTGCTCACCCCTGCCGCGAACAGCGCCTGGATCCACCGGACGCGAGCGGGCGCGTCGTCGTCGTAGAAGCGCTGGCCGCCGCTGCTGCGGTGCGAGGCCAGCAGCCCGTGCTCCTCGTAGTAGCGCAGTGCCCGGGTACTGACCCCGGTCGTCTCCGCCAGCTCGCCGATCCGCATGTGCGTGACCCCCGCCACTCGTTGTTGCCCTTGACGTCAGCGTCAACTTCTACCGTCGACGGTACCTCCACACGGGAGGGCACGACCACAGGAGGAGCAATGCAGATCGAGGGTGCGGTCGCGCTGGTCACCGGCGCGAACCGGGGTATCGGACGGGCGTTCGTCACCGAGCTGCTGGCCCGCGGTGCGAGCAAGGTCTACGCGGCCTCGCGGTCCGGGGCGGACCCGGAGCTGCCCGGCGCGGTCCCGCTGAGGCTGGACATCACCGACCCGGAGCAGGTCACCGCGGCCGCCGAGGCGGCGCCGGACGTGACGCTGCTGATCGACAACGCCGGGATCTCGACGTTCGAGCGGCTCATCGACGGCGAGATGAGCAAGGTCCGCGCGGAGTTCGAGACGAACTTCTTCGGCACGCTGTCCATGGTGCGGGCGTTCGCGCCGGTGCTGGAGCACAACGGCGGCGGCGCGATCCTCAACGTCTCGTCGGCGATGGCCTGGATGGGCTACGAGCACTCCAACGCCTACGGCGCGTCCAAGGCCGCCGTGTGGGCGCTGTCCAACGGCCTGCGGGTCGAGCTGGCCGAGCAGAAGACGCAGGTCACGACCCTGATCGTGGCCAGCACCGACACCGACATGATGGCCTGGGCGCACGACATCGAGAAGAACGACCCGCGCGACGTCGCGAACACCGCGCTGGACGGGATCGCCGCCGGCGCGACCGAGGTGCTGGCCGACGACGCCAGCGCCGCGCTGAAGCGGTCGCTGGCCGAGCCGCCGCCGGCGGCCTGACCGGTTACCGGGCGGCCCGGCCTGCAGCGCGCAGGATGTCGCAGCCTGCCGGGGCCTCGGCGATCGGCGCCGTCGACAGCGCCCGGTTCACCAGCCCCGCGACGGCGCGATCACGGGGCAGGCCGGGGTGGTCGGCGTCGTCGCCGGGGCAGACGGTCTGCAGCTCCAGGTTGACCGCGCCGTCGAGCCGGGCCGAGGTGGCCGGGACGACGGTGCGGTCGCCGGTGGTCCACACCGACAGCCACGGCACCGTGTGCCCGACGCGGGCGCGGCCCAGCTCGCCCAGCAGCGCCGAGCCGGGGGCGAGCTGCGGGCAGGCACCGGAGCAGACCCCGGCCGCCCCGGCCGAGGCGGCCAGGTCGGTCCCGGCCAGCGGGGCGGCGAGGGTGACGACGCGGCGGGCCTTGGCGGCGCCGTCGGCACGCGCCACCCACAGCCCGGTGACGACACCGCCGGCGGAGTAGCCGACGACGTCGACCGACGGCGCTCCCCCGGCGACGGCCCGGTTCACGGCGTCGTCGAGGACGGTGACCTGGCGGTTCAGGTCGCCGGTGCCGTCGCCGTCGAGGGCCAGCACGGTGACCTCCCGGCCCTGGTCGCGCAGCGCGTCGGCCAGCGGGGCGAGCGCGGCGCGGGAGCCGCCGTAGCCGGGGACGAGCAGCACGGGGCCGGGCCGGTCCTGCGCGACGCTGCGCCGCGGCTGCGCCGCGTCCTTCTCCGGCAGCTCGGCGACGATCACCGCCACCACCGCGACCACGGCCAGGATCCCCACGACCAGGAACATCAGCCTGCGGCGCGGGCTCACGAACCGCTCCGTGCGGCGTCCGCCGCATCCGCTGCAGTCACCGCGGGCTCGGTCCCTGGCGCCGGGGCGTCCTCGGCGACCAGCAGCTCGGTGACCACCCGGTCGGCCAGCAGCCGTCCGGCGTCGGTCAGCACGGCACGGCCGCGGGCCAGCTCCTCGGCGTCGAGCAGGCCGTCGGCGGCGAAGCGGGCCGCGGCGGTGGCACCGGCGGCGTCGAGCAGGTCGAGCGGCATGCCCTCGGCCAGGCGCAGCCGCAGCATGACGCGTTCGGTGTGCTGCTCGGCGGGGGTCAGCGTCTCGCGCCCGGCCTCGGGGACGGCGCCGTCGGCGAGCATCCCGGCCCAGCGGGCGGGGTGCTTGACGTTCCACCAGCGGGTCCCGGCCAGGTGCGAGTGCGCGCCCGGGCCGACGCCCCACCAGTCGCCGTCGAGCCAGTAGCCCAGGTTGTGCCGGCACTCGGCGCCGGGCCGCGACCAGTTCGACACCTCGTACCAGCTCATGCCGGCCGCGCGCAGCCGCGTGTCGAGCAGCTCGTAGCGGCGGGCGGCGACGTCGTCGTCCGGGGCGGGCAGCTCACCGCGGCGCACCCGGCGGGCCAGCGCCGTGCCGTCCTCGACGATCAGCGAGTACGCCGACACGTGGTCCACACCCGCGTCGAGGACGGCGTCGGCCGAGCGCTGCAGGTCGTCGTCGGTCTCGCCAGGGGTGGCGTAGATCAGGTCCAGGTTGACGTGGTCGAACCCGGCCGCGCGGGCCTCCCGGGCGGCCGCGACGGCGCGGCCCGGGGTGTGCGTGCGGTCCAGGACCGCGAGCACGTGCTGCGCGGCGGACTGCATGCCGAGCGAGACCCGGGTGAATCCGGCCGCCCGGATCCCGGCGAAGAACTCCGGCGAGGTCGACTCGGGGTTGGACTCGGTGGTGACCTCGGCGCCGGAGGCCATCGGGAAGTGCTCCCGGACGGCGTCGAGCATCGCGGCGAGCCGGTCGGCGCCGATCAGCGACGGCGTGCCCCCGCCGACGAACACCGTCTCGACCGTCCGCTCCCCCGCGACGCGCGCGGCGAGCGCGATCTCGGCGCGGGCCGCGGCCAGCCAGCCGTCCGGGGACGACGCGTCGCCCGCCAGCTCGGAGGCGGTGTAGGTGTTGAAGTCGCAGTAGCCGCAGCGCGTGGCGCAGAACGGCACGTGGACGTAGATCCCGAACGGGGCTGACACGCCTGCCGAGTGTGCCAGCCCCCGGTGAGCCGGGCCGCAGCCGTTGCGACCACGGCCGGACGCGGGGATCGTTCACGGTCGTGCACACCGGGCCCGGCACCACCACCACGGAACGTCCGGACCTCTCCGCGCCCGTTCCCCGGCCGGTTCCCAGGATGCGAACGTCACTTTGTCGGTCGTCCGGACATCGTGAGATGCTTGTCGGCGTGCCCGCGCTCCGTCTCCGCCTCGTGGTCCGACGCCACGTGGACCTGAACCGCACGCGCAGCGCGCTCTGTCGCCGTCCGTCCTGACGGCCCACTCGTACGACTCCCGGCCGCCTCCGCGCCTGTCCCGGGCCGGAGTGCGTCCGGCACCGACCACACCGGAGCATCCACCACATGCCGCCCTCGAAGACCGCTCCCGGCCGCGCCCGCGGCCAGGGCCAGTGGAAGCTCGGCCACCGCGAGCCGCTCAACCCCAACGAGCGCAGCAAGCGTGACGACAACCCGCTGAACGTCCGCGCCCGGATCGAGAACATCTACTCCAAGCGCGGGTTCGACTCCATCGACCCCGCGGACCTGCGCGGGCGGTTCCGCTGGATGGGCCTCTACACCCAGCGCAAGCCCGGGATCGACGGTGGCCGCACCGCGGCGCTGGAGCCCGAGGAGCTCGACGACAGCTACTTCATGATGCGCGTCCGGCTCGACGGCGGCGCCGTGAACGTGGCCCAGCTGCGCGCCCTCGGCGAGGTCTCCCGCGACTACGCCCGCGACACCGCCGACGTCACCGACCGCGAGAACATCCAGTACCACTGGATCCGGGTCGAGGACGTCCCCGCGATCTGGGAGAAGCTCGAGGGCCTGGGCATGCAGACCACCGAGGCGTGCGGCGACTGCCCGCGCGTGGTGCTCGGCTCCCCGGTGGCAGGCGTCGCCGAGGCCGAGGTGCTCGACCCGACCCCCGCGATCGACGAGATCGTCGAGCGGTTCATCGGCGACCGGTCGCTGTCGAACCTGCCGCGCAAGTTCAAGTCCGCGATCTCCTGGCAGCAGGACGTCGCGCACGAGATCAACGACATCGCCTTCGTCGGCGTGGAGCACCCGGAGCACGGCCCCGGCTTCGACCTCTGGGTCGGCGGCGGGCTGTCCACCAACCCGATGATCGGCAAGCGGCTCGGCGCGTGGGTCCCGCTCGACCAGGTGCCCGACGTGTGGCACGGCGTCGCCCAGGTCTTCCGCGACTACGGCTACCGCCGGCTGCGCCACCGCGCGCGCATCAAGTTCCTGGTCGCCGACTGGGGCGTGGAGAAGTTCCGCCAGGTGCTGGAGGACGAGTACCTCGGCCGCAAGCTGGTCGACGGGCCCGCGCCGGAGGTGCCGGACCGCCCGATCGACCACGTCGGCGTGTACAAGCAGAAGGACGGCAACAACTACGTCGGCGTCGCGCCGCCGTCGGGCCGGATCTCGGGCACCACGCTGATCGAGGTCGCCGACGCCGCCGCCCGCGCCGGCTCGGACCGGGTCCGGTTCACGCCGTACCAGAAGATCGTCGTGCTGGACGTGGCCGACGAGAAGCTCGACGGCCTCATCGAGGAACTCAACAAGCTGGGCCTGCCCGCGCAGCCCTCGACCTGGCGCCGGTCGACGATGGCCTGCACCGGCATCGAGTTCTGCAAGCTCGCGATCGTCGAGACCAAGGAGCGGGCGATCCGGCTGGTCGAGGACCTCGAGAAGCGCCTCGCCGACGTCGTCCCGGACGTGCCGATCTCGCTGCACCTCAACGGCTGCCCGAACGCCTGCGCCCGTACCCAGGTCGCCGACATCGGGCTCAAGGGCCAGATCGTCACCGACGCCGAGGGCAACCAGGTCGAGGGCTTCCAGGTGCACCTGGGCGGCGGGCTCGGGCTGGACCCCGGCTTCGGGCGCAAGCTGCGCGGCCTCAAGGTCGCCAGCGCCGACCTGGGCGACTACGTCGAGCGCGTCGTGCGCCGGTTCGCCGAGCAGCGCGAGGGCGACGAGCGCTTCGCACAGTGGGTCGTGCGGGCCGACGAGGCCGACCTCAAGTGAGCGGTGATCAGGAATGAGCGAGCGCGCCGCGCCGTTCTACTGCCCGTACTGCGGTGAGGAGGACCTGCGCCCCGCCCAGCGGAGCGAGAAGGTCCCCGGCGCCGCGTGGTGGTGCGCCGGCTGCATCCGCACGTTCGTCGTGACGTTCGTCGGCATCGGCGTGCCCGAGACCTCCGGAGCGGAATCATGAGCATCACCGTGGAGTCCGACCTGCGCGCCACCGCCGAACGGGGCGCCGAGGAGCTCGGACCGGACGCGACCGCCCAGGAGCTGCTGGCCTGGGCCGCGGAGACGTTCGGCGACGGGCTGATCGTCGCGTCGAACATGCAGGACGCGGTGCTGGTCGACCTCACCTCGAAGGCCAAGCCCGACGTCGACGTCCTGTTCCTCGACACCGGCTACCACTTCGCCGAGACCCTGGGCACCCGCGACGCGGTGGACGCCGTCTATCCGGAGCTGACGATCGTCAACGCCCGCGCGGAGCAGACCGTGCCCGAGCAGGACGCGAGCGAGGGCAAGGACCTGTTCGCCCGCCGTCCGGACCGGTGCTGCCACCTGCGCAAGGTCGTGCCCCTGGAGAAGACCCTGGCGCGCTACGACGCCTGGATCACCGGGGTGCGCCGGGTGGAGGCCCCGACCCGGGCCAACACCCCGCTGATCACCTACGACGACAAGTTCGGCCTGGTCAAGATCAACCCGATCGCCGCATGGAGCGACGAGGAGATGCAGGCCTACATCGACGCGAACTCGATCCTGGTGAACCCGCTCGTCGACGCCGGCTACCCGAGCATCGGCTGCGCGCCCTGCACCGCCAAGCCCGCCCCGGGCGCCGACCCGCGGTCGGGCCGCTGGGCCGGCCGCGCCAAGACCGAGTGCGGTCTGCACGCATGACCGGGCCCCTTTCCCCGACGGATCCGAAGGAGCTGACGTGACCTCCGCTGTCACGACCCCGAAGCTGGACGCCCTGGACGCCCTCGAGTCCGAGGCGATCCACGTGTTCCGCGAGGTCGCGGGCGAGTTCGACCGGCCGGTGATCCTCTTCTCCGGCGGCAAGGACTCGACCCTGCTCGTGCACCTGGCGGTGAAGGCGTTCGCGCCTGCGCCGGTGCCGTTCCCGCTGCTGCACGTCGACACCGGGCACAACTACCCCGAGGTCATCGAGTTCCGGGACTCCCTGGTGGAGAAGCTCGGGCTGCGGCTCGAGGTCGCGAAGGTCGAGGACTACCTGGCCGACGGCCGGCTGGTCGAGCGCGCCGACGGCACCCGCAACCCGCTGCAGACCCAGCCGCTGCTCGACGCGATCACCGAGCACCGCTTCGACGCCGTCTTCGGCGGCGGCCGCCGCGACGAGGAGCGGGCCCGCGCCAAGGAGCGGATCATGTCCCTGCGCGACGCGTTCGGCCGCTGGGACCCGCGCAAGCAGCGCCCCGAGCTGTGGAACCTCTACAACGGGCGGCACGCCCCCGGCGAGCACGTGCGGGTCTTCCCGATCTCCAACTGGACCGAGCTCGACGTCTGGCGCTACATCCGGCGCGAGAACATCGAGCTGCCGGAGATCTACTTCGCGCACGAGCGCGAGGTCTTCCGCCGCGACGGCATGTGGCTGGCCGAGGGCCCGTGGGGCGGCCCGCGCGACGGCGAGGTGCTGGAGAAGCACTCCGTGCGCTACCGCACCGTCGGCGACGGCTCCTGCACCGGCGCCGTCGAGTCGACCGCCACCACCCTCGACGAGGTCATCGCCGAGGTCACCGCCTCCCGTCTCACCGAGCGCGGCGCGACCCGCGCCGACGACCGGCTCTCCGAGGCCGCCATGGAGGACCGCAAGAAGGAGGGCTACTTCTGATGGTCGACACGGCCGCCCCCCGCGACCTGCTCAGGTTCGCGACCGCCGGGTCCGTCGACGACGGGAAGTCCACCCTCGTCGGCCGCCTGCTCTACGACACCAAGTCCGTGCTCGCCGACCAGATCGAGGCCGTCGAGCGCGCCTCGGTCGACAAGGGCATGTCCACCCCGGACCTGTCGCTGCTGGTCGACGGCCTGCGCGCCGAGCGCGAGCAGGGCATCACCATCGACGTCGCGTACCGCTACTTCGGCACGCCGACCCGCGAGTTCGTGCTCGCCGACACCCCGGGTCACGTCCAGTACACCCGCAACACCGTCACCGGGGCCTCCACCGCGGAGCTCGCGGTGCTGCTGGTCGACGCCCGCAACGGCGTCGTCGAGCAGACCCGCCGGCACGCGGCGGTGCTGGCCCTGCTGCGCGTCCCGCGCCTGGTGCTCGCGATCAACAAGATCGACCTCATCGACTACGACGAGGCGAAGATCCGCGAGATCTCCACCGAGTTCGCCGAGCTCACCCGCTCGCTGGGCTTCCCCGACGACGCCGTGCAGATCATCCCGCTGTCCGCGCTGGCCGGGGACAACGTCGCCACCCGCAGCGAGCGCACCCCGTGGCACGACGGCCCGACGCTGCTCGAGCACCTCGAGTCCGTCCCGGTCGACGGCCCGGACGCCGAGGCGCCGTTCCGGATGCCGGTGCAGTACGTGATCCGCCCCCGCACGGAAGAGCTCCACGACTACCGCGGCTACGCCGGCCAGGTCGCCTCCGGCACGGTGAAGCCCGGCGACGAGGTCGTCGTCCTGCCCGAGGGGCAGCGCACGACGGTCGCCGAGGTCCGTACCGCCGACGGCCCGCTCGACGGCGCCGGGGCGGGCCTGTCGGTGACGATCCTGCTCAGCGACGACATCGACGCCCCGCGCGGCGCGATGATCGCCGCCGCGGACCACCCGCCGCTGGTGACCTCGGAGCTGGACGCGACCGTCTGCTGGCTGGCCGAGAAGCCGCTGCAGCACGGCGCGCGGATGCTGCTCAAGCACGGCACCCATACCACCCCGGTGATCCTCACGGCGATGACCGCCAAGCTCAACACCAACCGGGTCGCCTACACCGGCGCCCCGGACGAGCTGAAGATCAACGACATCGGTCGTGTGCTGCTGCGCACCGCCGACCCGCTGCCGGTCGACGACTACGCACGCATCCGCACCACCGGCGGGTTCCTGCTGATCGACCCGCCGACCGGCAACACGCTGGCCGCCGGGCTCGTCGGCGACCCCCTCGCGGCGGTCGCCGCGGGCTGAGCCGTCCGGCGGTGCCGGTTGCCGTCCGGCCCGGCGGTCACGCTCGGCCCGGGCATCGCACCGCCCGTTGCCACGCCGTAGCGGTCGGTGCCGCACCGCGCGTTCGCCGCACCGTCCCGGCACCGCACCACCCGTCTGCTCCGAGGGGCGCCCTCGTTCCCATCCGTGGTGACGAGGGTGCCCCTCGGGGCAGCGGTGTCTCCGGGGTAGCGGCGTCTCCGGAGCAGCGGTGTCTCCGGAGCAGCGGTGTCTCCGGGGCAGGGACGCTCGGCGCGGGGCCTCGACCGGGCGCGTGGACTCCGGTCCGGACACGATCACCGGACGCCCCGCTGCCGTCGGTGGCGTCGGCCACGCACCCGTCCGCAGAACGGACACCGGGGCGTACCACCGATCGGGTTCGCCCAGGCCAGCGCCACACCCGCACAACGTGTCCGGACACGTCGGAGATCGTCCCGCCCGCCGGACACCGACTTGTCGCAGCGCCGTAGGACGCCGACCATGGAGTCGTGACCGCGCTCCAGATCCACGCCGACCGCGCCGCCGCACCCGCGGCGGCAGGCCGTGTCGCGTCGGACCCCGCGGTCGCCTGGCACCTCGTGGCGCACCTCGAGCGGTTCTGGCCGTCGCGCCGCCTGGACGCCTTCGACGAGTTCTGTCGTCCCTGCTGACGTTCCCGTCCCGATCTGCGGCCCCCTGGCCGCCCCCCACCTCCGCCGGCCGCGCGCGCTCCGTGTGCGGGCGGTGTCCCGTGCGCCGTCACCGCGCAAGGAAGCAGGCACTCCCCCATGTTCGACCCCACCCTCGCCCTCGCCGGGCTGCTCGTCGGGTTCCTCGTCGGGCTGACCGGGATGGGTGGCGGCGCGCTGCTGACGCCGATCCTGGTGCTGCTGTTCCGGGTCAATCCGCTGACCGCGATCTCGTCGGACCTGCTCACCTCGCTGGTGATGAAGCCCGTCGGCGCCGCGGTGCACGCGAAGCGGCGCACGGTGCACTGGCGGCTCACCGGCTGGCTGGTGCTCGGCGCCGTCCCGGCCGGGTTCGCAGGCGCGGTGCTGATCGGACTGCTCGGCAAGGGCGCGGGGGTGTCCGGAAACCTCAAGCTGATGATCGGGATCGCGCTGGTCGCGTCGGTCGCGACGACGCTGTTCCGCCAGGCCATGGACCGCCGGGCCGTCCGCCGCGGCGTCGTCCCGGACGACGCCCCGATCGACGTCAAGCCGCTGCGGACCGTGCTGATCGGCGTCGTCGGGGGCCTGGCCGTCGGGATGACCTCGGTCGGTGCCGGCTCGCTGATCATTGCGATGCTGCTGCTGGCCCACCCGCAGCTGCACCCGTCCCGGCTGGTCGGCACCGACATCGTGCAGGCGATCCCGCTGGTGGGTGCCGCGACCCTGGGGCACCTGCTGTTCGGCGACGTCTCCTTCGGGCTCGCCGGTGCGCTGCTGGTCGGTGCGCTGCCGGGCGTCTGGCTGGGTGCCCGGCTGTCCTCGGCGGGGTCGGGCCGGCTGATCAAGCCGGTGGTGACCGGGGTGCTGCTCGCATCGGCGCTGTCGCTGCTCGGCGTCGGTCAGGTGGCGACGCTCGCCGCGACCGCCGCCGTCCTCGTCCTCACGGTCGCGCTCATGCCGCGCCGTCCGAGCACGGATCGGGAGGCGCCCTCGGCCGAGCCCGAGCGCCATCTCGATCCGGTCGGCTGAACCCTCCGGGAGTCGCCGAGCCCGGCGTCCACCTCCCGCTGCGGGGTCAGGCCGCGGAGACCGCCCCGGAGCGTTCGCCGGGCAGGCTCCGCAGCACGGCCCGGGCGACGGCGTCGTTGTAGCGCAGGCTCTGCGCGTTCATCCCCGGCCGGGTGAAGGCCCCGGCGACCTTGACCACGGTGTGCGGCCCGACCGCGAACCTCCGCTCGTGCACGCCACCGCCCGGGGTGTACAGGGCGCCGTCGGCCGGGCGCACCGACAGCAGGCCGGTGTTGCGCAGCGGGGTGCCGTCGTCGTCGTGCAGGACGTCCTCGACCGCCTCGCCGCGCGCGAACAGCCCGGCCAGCAGCGGGTCCGTCGTGCGGGACAGGCTCGGGTCGGGCAGCCGTGCGTCGACCAGCACCGGCGCGGTCACCGGCTCGGCCCCGGCGAGTGTGCTGCTGGTGGCGCGGAACCCGCCCTCGTCGAGGGTCACGTCCATCCCGGCGCCGAGGAACTGCAGGTACCCGGCCCGGGAGAGCGCCAGCAGCTCGCGGACCCGGAACCCGGGCGGGCCCGACGCGACGGAGTTGAAGAAGCTCCGCCACCACGGCAGGTCCCTCGCCCGCGAGCGCGGGGACAGCACGCCGGAGCCGTCGAGCCGGGTGGTCTCGGTGTACACCGACAGCATCGCGACGAAGGCACCCAGGTGCGGGGTGTGCCGCTCGTCGACGTGCCGGCGCAGGTCCTCGGCGATGCGCTCGCGGACCATCGGCTGCAGCGACGCCAGGTCCGGTGCGGTGACGCCCTCCAGCGGCCGGTCCAGCGCGACGAGGTCGAGCCGGTCCAACGGGTCCGGCACCAGGTCGACGACGAGCGCGGCCTCCTCCGGCGACCCGTGCGGGGTGTCCGCCCAGGCCGCCGCGAACTCGTCCCAGCCGCCGCGGACGCGGTCCGGGTGGCCGTGGAACAGCTCGTGGTACCAGCCCCAGCCGATCTCCTTGGCCATCAGCGGCCACACCTGCGTCGCGACGTCGACGGGGCCGCCGGAGGCGATCAGCGCGTCGGTGGTCTCCGGCGGCAGGAACCGCGGAAGCGGCGGACGCCCGCCGCGCAGCTGGTAGTGCGTCTTGGAGTGGTACGTGGAACCACGCGGCGATCCCGCGATCAGCACCGGTTCCCGGCCGGACGGGGTGTAGCGCAGCGCGTCGGGGTCGTCCGGGTCCGGGCCGAACCGGCCGCCGCGCCCCTCGAACAGCAGCACTGCGAGGTCGACGAACGCCAGCCCCAGCCCGCGGGCCAGCACCGTCTCCCCCGGCGCGATCACCGACAGGTCCGAGTCGGTCGTCTGCTCCGGTGCCAGGTAGCGCAGCCCCAGCTCGGCTGCGCGGGCGGCCAGTGCGCGCTCGTCGTCGGTGGGGGTGGCGTCGAGGTGCCCGGAGGCGAGCACGACGGTGTCGGCGCGCAGCTCGGTGCCGTCGGCGAGGGCGACGACCTGGTCCGCCCCCTCCTCGTCCAGTGCGGTCGCCACGGTGCGGTGCAGGTGCACCCGCAAGCCATCGGGGGCGCGGGCGATCACCTCGCGGAGCACGAACTCCAGGTAGTGACTCTGCAGCCGCCGCGTCGGGAACGTCGACGCCGTCACCGCCGCCAGCTCGGCGGCGAGCTCCGGGCCCAGCTCGGCGTCGGGGTCGCCGTGGGTGCGCAGCTGCTGCGCCCACTCCCAGAACGACGGGCCGGGCGCGATCGGGCCCTCGCAGACCACCGAGTCGTCGGTGAACATCGTGACGTCGGCGGCCATCGAGTTCATCGCCAGCAGCGACGACTGGTCGTGCCGCCAGATCCGGCCCGCCCCGGCCGGATGCGGGTCGACCAGGTGGACGTCGAGTCCGGGGCCGGCCAGGACGTCGCCGTAGAGGCCGGGGGCGCCGGCGACCAGGCGTTCCAGCACGCCGGCACCACGCGGACCGGCCCCCACCACGACGACGGCGGGGGCACGGTGGGTCGGAACGGGATCGCGGGACATGCACGGCTCCACGGGCGGGCGACGGGGCGGGGGCCTCGTCGTCACACCGCGGGGCGCAGGCGGCACAGGTCCAGATGCCTGCGCTTCACCAGCCGGACGCCCACGCCACCACGGTAGGCCGGTCCGGGCGGACCGGCCACCGTGGCGGCGTCACAGCGTGGGCGGAGTCAGGGCGTGAGCCCGAAACGGATGGGCACTGCTCAGGCGGGCCCGGCGAGGGTGACCTCGAGCGGGCGGTCGGTGCCCCGGTGCCCGGCGACGGCGTCGCCGAGGATCTCCAGGAGCGCCTCGTGGGTGACGGGCTCGGCCGCGGCCAGGGGCCCGTCCTCCCACACCAGGGCCACCGGCTGCTCGGGCAGCCAGGACAGGTCCTTCAGGCAGTCCTCGAGCGCGTCGAGGTTCTCGCCGTACCAGGAGGGGAAGCTCAGGGCCCGGCCGACGGCGGTGAGGAAGGCCGCGCGGTCCGCGGCCTTCTCCACCACTCCGACCAGGCCGGCCGAGCCGACCCGTTCCCGCACCGCCTCGACGGCGTGCGCGGTCCCGGCGGGGTCACGTGGCAGATCGGTCACTTGGACGTGTCTACCACGGAGAACGAGCGGTAGTGGTCGCCCGTGTAGTAGTACTCGCCGCCCGATCCGGCGACGATCCGGCGGGCGCCGCGGTCGCTCGAGCCAGGGGTCTTCACCGTGTACTCCTTGTAGTAGCCCGAGGGCTTCTTCGGCAGGATGCCCTCGCGGTTGGAGAACGTCGTGTTGTCCTGCTTGTACGGGAACGGGCCACCCGAGCGGATCAGCTTGTAGGTGTCGGTGGCCTCCGGCGGCAGCGACGACAGCGCGACGACCGGCAGGCCGGACTCCTGCCCCGGCACAGCGGCCGGAGCACTCTGAGCAGCGGGAACGGTCGTGACGGCGGTGGCGGCGGTCGCCGGGGCGGCGAGCGCGGCGGTCGGAAGGGCGAGGCCCAGCGCGGTCAGGAGCGACACGAGCAGTCCGACGGCGAGGGCACGCGGACCACGGCGGGATGAGTCGTTCGAGTGCACGTTCATGGTCCGGACGCTAGGTCGGGCCACTCGATCGGGGACAGGGCTCCGATCGAAACGCCATCCGCCCGTCACCTGGCGTCAACACGTCGATCCCGGGCCGATGCCCGCCCGTCGACCGCCCGGCGCGTGTGTCCGCCACCGCACGACCGGTTACCGACGGTACGGGTCCGGTCGTGGCCCGGTGACACCCTCACGCGTCTGCCGGGAGCGCTGTGAGGCCGGGTCCGGGTACAACGGGACCCGCACCACGTCCGGCCCCGACCGATGGTTCGACCACCGATGGTTCAACGGAGAACGTCGCATGACCGCAGAGCTGACCCGCTCCCCGGCCACGTCCGGTGACCCGGCACCGCCCACACCCTGCCCGGCCCCGGCGCTCACGGCGGTACCCGCCTCCGTCGAGACACAGCAGCCCGCCCGGCCGCGCGGCTCGGCCGACCGGCTCCTCGACCAGCTCGAGGACCTGGTGCGCCGGCACCGCGCCCTGGCCGGTGGCGACGCCGCGGCCGACGCGCTGCACACCGAGCTGATCGCCGCCGAGCTGGAGCAACAGCTGGCCGTGCTGCGCAGGATGCCACCGCACCGGATGCCCTGAAGCAACCGGATGCCCTGAAACACCGGCTGCCCTGAAACACCGGACGCGCTGACAGCCGGAGCGGCTTCGCACGGTGACCGGCGCCACCCCGCCCCGGCCCGTGGACGTCCTAGGGTGACCCGGGTGAGCATCGACGCCGATCCTCCCGAGCTGGTCCACCTCGACGTCGCCTGCGGCGTCGCGACGATCACGCTGGACTCCCCGCACAACCGCAACGCGCTGTCCGCGCAGGTCCGCCGCGAGCTGATCGCGCACCTGGACACCGCGATCGCCGACCCCGGCGCCCGGGTGATCGTCCTGACCCACACCGGCACCGTGTTCTGCGCCGGGATGGACCTCAAGGAGTCCAAGGGCGCAGGCGCCGAGCAGCAGGGTGTCACCGAGGTCCCGCGCATCCTGACCACGATCTGGGACTCCCCCACCCCGGTCGTCGCGCGGGTCGCCGGACCGGCCCGCGCCGGCGGCGTCGGCATCGTGGCCGCCTGCGACGTCGCGGTCGCCGCGCAGGACGCCACCTTCGCCTTCTCCGAGGTCCGGATCGGCGTGGTGCCCGCGGTCATCTCGGTGACCGTGCTCCCGCGGCTGGCCGCCCGGTCCGCACACGAGCTGTTCCTGACCGGCGAGACGTTCGACGCCCGCCGCGCCGTGGACATCGGTCTGATCAACAGCGCGGTGCAGGCCGACGACCTCGACGCCGAGGTCGGCCGCTACACCGGCATGCTCCGTCTCGGCGCCCCCGGGGCGCTGGCCGGGGCGAAGGAGATGCTGCGGCGGGAGCGTCCGGCGACCATGGCCGAGGACTTCGCGGCGATGAACGCGCTGTCGGCGTCCTACTTCGCCTCCGAGGAGGGGCAGGAGGGCATCCGCGCGTTCGGCGAGAAGCGCAGGCCGAGCTGGGTGCCGCAGGACTGAGCCGCGGGCCGGCCCGGCGGCGGGGCAGGCGCACCACACCTACCCTGGGGACCGTGACCGTCCCCGTCAGCACCGACCCGGCCGCGGCGGCGGAACTCCTCGCCGGGCGCCGGCTGGTCGCGCTGACCGGCGCCGGCCTGTCCACCGACTCCGGGATCCCGGACTACCGCGGCCCCGGATCCCGGCCGCGCAACCCCATGACCTACGACGAGTTCGTCTCCGGCGAGGCCGCGCGGCGCCGGTACTGGGCGCGCAGCCACGTCGGCTGGGCCCGGATGCGCCGCGCCGGCCCCAACCCCGGGCACGTCGCGCTGGCCGCGCTGGAACGCGCCGGGGCACTCGACGGGCTGATCACCCAGAACGTCGACGGCCTGCACACCGCGGCCGGCCAACACACCGTCGTCGACCTGCACGGGCGCATCGACGAGGTCGTCTGCCTGGCCTGCCGCGCCACCACCTCGCGCGAGGAGCTGCAGCACCGGCTGACCGCGCTCAACCCGGGCTTCACCGAGTCGCACAGCGCCGAGGTCGAGACCGCACCGGACGGCGACGCCGCCGTGGAGATCACCGACGGGTTCCGGGTCGCGGACTGCACCGGCTGCGGTGGGGTGCTCAAGCCGCACGTGGTGTTCTTCGGGGAGAACGTGCCGAAGGACCGGGTCGCCCGCTGCTACGCGATGGTCGGCGCTCTCACCCCGGACGACGGCGCGCTGCTCGTCGCTGGGTCCTCGCTGACGGTCATGTCCGGGCTGCGGTTCGTGCGCGCCGCCCGCAAGGCCGGGGTGCCGGTGGTGATCGTGAACCGCGGCGTGACCCGGGGCGACGACCTGGCCGACCTGCGCGTCGACGCCGGCTGCTCGGAGGTGCTCGGCGCCCTCGCGCTCAGTCCGAGCGCCGCTGCTCCGGGGCCCGTTCCGGGCGCCGGTCGAACCGCTCGGTGACCCGGTCGATCCCGATCGCGACGGCTGCCGTGAGCGGCAGCAGCACCACCGTCACGAACACGACCTGGAAGACGAACGGCAGCTGCGTGAGCCACAGCTCGAACGCGTCCCAGCCGTCGATGATCGTGCGCACACCTCACACGGTAGCCCCTGCGTTCCCGGGTTAGGTTCGGGCCCATGTTCGCCGTGTACGCCAGTGAGCCCAACGCCGACGCTCCACTCGACTCCCTCGTCGTGGGTGAGCGGCCCGAACCGGAGGTCCCCGAGGGCTGGGTCTCCGTGAACGTCTCCGCCGCCAGCCTCAACATGCACGACCTGTGGACGCTGCGCGGCGTCGGGATCAAGCCCGACCAGTTCCCCATGATCCTCGGCTGCGACGGCGCCGGGACGCTCGACGACGGCACCGAGGTCGTGCTCTACCCGATCATCGGCGACCCGGACTGGCGCGGGGACGAGACGCTCGACCCGAAGCGCACGCTGCTGACCGAGAAGTACCCCGGCGCGATGGCCGACCGGATCGCAGTGCCCGCGCGCAACGCGATCCCCGCACCGCAGGGCCTCACCCCGAGCCAGGGCGCCGTACTCGGTACCGCGTGGCTGACCGCGTACCGGATGCTGTTCACCCGCTCGGAGCTCAAGCCCGGCCAGACGGTGCTCGTCCAGGGCGCCTCCGGCGGGGTCTCGACGGCGCTGGTCCAGCTCGGCCGCGCCGCGGGCTTCCAGGTGTGGGTCACCGGCCGCGACGAGGAGAAGCGTGCGCTGGCCGAGCGGCTCGGCGCACATGCCACGTTCGAGTCCGGTGCGAAGCTGCCCGGCAAGGTCGACGCCGTGATGGAGTCGGTCGGCGAGGCCACCTGGAAGCACTCGATGCGGGCGCTTCGCCCGGGCGGGCGGATCGTGACCTGCGGGTCGACGTCGGGCCCGAACCCGCCCGCGGACCTGCAGCGGCTGTTCTTCCTGCAGCTCGAGGTCGTCGGCTCGACCATGGGCACCCGGCAGGAGCTGGCCGACCTCATGCAGTTCGTCGCGACGGCCGGCATCGCCCCGGAGATCGGCACCGAGCTGCCCATGACCGACGCTCCGGAGGCCTTCGAGGCGATGTCCGCGGGCCGCACCGCGGGGAAGATCGTGCTCACCCGCTGAGCCGGGTGGTGCAGTATCGCCGGGCCCGGGCGATGCGTTACGTGATACGGGTGTGATGTGGTCGTGATGCACTCGTCCGGCGGTGGCCGGTGGTCATCCACCCAGGTCGTGGGACTGCTCGTCACCGCTGAGTGACGACCGCCCGGCGCCCGGAGCGGGTTTCCCCAGGACAGTGTCGGATTTGCGGCCGATGGCAAGTACAGTCTGTCATCGTGTCCGAGCCTTACAGTCGAAGGGCGTCGGGGACCGCCACCATGGCGGGCCCGGCGCCTGGAGCCGCGGGTGTCGTCGAATTCCTGGACCGGGTCGACCACGCCGTGGCCACCGCCCTGTCCACCAACCCCTCAGCGACCGAGGTCAGCCGGGACGGATGGCGCGTCCTGCTGATGCTGGCGCGCGGTACCGGCCGCAGCATGGGTGAGGTCGCGGGTCACACCGCGCTCCCCGCCCCCACTGCCACCCGGATCGTCGACCGCCTGGTCACCCAGAAGCTCGCGTACCGCTCCGCGGACCCGCTCGACCGGCGCCGGGTGCTCGTGCACCTGTCCGCCGAGGGGCGGACCGTCGTGGAGTCGGTGTGCCAGCGGGTGCAGCGCATCCTCACCCCGGGCCGTCGCCGCCCGGGATCCCCCGCGCCGACGGCGACGTGCGAGAGCACGATCCCCGGCCCGCGCCCGGCAGGCTCCGCCGTGTAGACGCGTCGAGCCGCCTCCCAGCACTCCCCCACCCCCACAGACACCACGGGCCCGACCTCCTCGCGGAGGGCGGGCCCGTTCTCGTGTGCGGTGTCGCGCTACTTGTTCGTCGCGGCTACTTCTTGTTCTCCGTCGCCTGCCCGCCACCGGTCGACAGCGCGGCGACGAAGGCCTCCTGCGGGACGTCGACGCGGCCGATCGTCTTCATCCGCTTCTTGCCCTCCTTCTGCTTCTCCAGCAGCTTGCGCTTACGGCTGATGTCACCGCCGTAGCACTTGGAGAGCACGTCCTTGCGGATCGCACGGATGGTCTCGCGGGCGATGATCCGGGCACCGACGGCGGCCTGGATCGGCACCTCGTACTGCTGGCGCGGGATGAGCTCGCGCAGCTTGGTGGCCATCGAGGTGCCGTAGGCGTAGGCGGACTCCTTGTGCACGATCGCGGAGAACGCGTCGACGGCCTCGCCCTGCAGCAGGATGTCGACCTTCACCAGGTCGGCGACCTGGGTGCCGGCCTCCTCGTAGTCGAGGCTGGCGTAGCCGCGGGTGCGGGACTTCAGGGCGTCGAAGAAGTCGAAGATGATCTCGCCGAGCGGCATCGTGTAGCGCAGCTCGACGCGGGTCTCGGAGAGGTAGTCCATGCCGCCGAGCTGGCCGCGCCGGCTCTGGCACAGCTCCATGACCGCGCCGATGAACTCCGACGGCACGATGATGGTGATCTTCGTGATCGGCTCGCGGATCTCGGCGATCTTGCCCGTCGGCCAGTCGCTCGGGTTCGTGACCTGCAGCTCCTCGCCGTCGTCTGTGGTGACGTCGTAGACGACGTTCGGCGCGGTCGAGATCAGGTCCAGGTCGTACTCGCGCTCGAGCCGGTCCCGGGTGATCTCCAGGTGCAGCAGCCCGAGAAAGCCGCAGCGGAAGCCGAAGCCCAGCGCCGCGGACGTCTCCGGCTCGTAGGTGAGCGCGGCGTCGTTGAGCTGCAGCTTGTCCAGCGCCTCGCGCAGGTCCGGGTACTGCGAGCCGTCGATCGGGTAGAGCCCGGAGTAGACCATCGGCTGCGGCTCGCGGTAGCCGGTCAGCGGGTGCTCCGCCCCGTTGCGCTTGCTGGTGACGGTGTCGCCGACCTTGGACTGGCGGACGTCCTTCACCCCGGTGATCAGATAGCCGACCTCGCCGACACCGAGGCCGTCGGAGGGCTTCGGCTCCGGGGAGACGATGCCGATCTCGAGCAGCTCGTGCTCGGCACCGGTGGACATCATCTTGATCCGCTCGCGCGGGGTGAGCTTGCCGTCGACGACGCGGATGTAGGTCACGACGCCGCGGTAGGTGTCGTAGACCGAGTCGAAGATCATCGCGCGGGCGGGGGCGTCGGCGTCGCCGACCGGCGGCGGGACCTGCGTGACGACGGCGTCGAGCACCGCCTCGACGCCCTCACCGGTCTTGGCCGAGCAGCGCAGGACGTCCTCGGGCTCGCAGCCGGTGATGTGGGCGATCTCCGCCGCGTACTTGTCCGGCTCGGCCGCAGGCAGGTCGATCTTGTTGAGGACCGGGATGATGTGCAGGTCCTTCTCCATGGCCAGGTACAGGTTGGCCAGGGTCTGCGCCTCGATGCCCTGTGCGGCGTCGACCAGCAGGATCGCCCCCTCGCACGCCTCCAGGGCCCGGGAGACCTCGTAGGTGAAGTCGACGTGGCCGGGGGTGTCGATGAGGTGCAGGACGTACTCGGTCTCGACGCCGTCGGCGTTCTTCACCTCCCACGGCAGCCGCACGTTCTGCGCCTTGATCGTGATGCCGCGCTCGCGCTCGATGTCCATCCGGTCCAGGTACTGGGCCCGGTAGTCGCGCGCCTCCAGCACGCCCGTCATCTGCAGCATCCGGTCGGCCAGCGTCGACTTGCCGTGGTCGATGTGGGCGATGATGCAGAAGTTCCGGATGCGCTCCGGCGGGGTGAAGGTGCGGTCGGCGTACGTCGTCACTCGGCTGTACTCGGCTTTCGCTGTGGGCTGGCGCCGGGGCGTCGCGGCCCGGCGGCGGGGCTCTCGCGACCATCGTCCCATGTCGCGCGGGCGGGGTGCGGTGGTACCGCACGCGGTGGGCCGGGCACCGCGCCCGGCCCCGGTCGCCGCGGACCACGCGGAACCCGGTCGCCGCCCCGGCGCCGGGGCGCGCGGAGCCCGCTGGTAGTCTCGACCGCTGAGCGCTCGGCGTGCTCGCCCGGAACGGTACTGACCGTTCGGTGCCGCCGGAGCGGACCGGACTCCAGCAGACACAGCCGAACTCAGTAGGCAGGAAGACCAGAGGCAGACGTGGCCAACATCAAGTCGCAGATGAAGCGGGTCAAGACCAACGAAAAGCGCCGCCAGCGGAACAAGTCGGTGAAGTCGTCGGTCAAGACCGCCATCCGCCACTTCCGCGAGGCCGCGGAGCAGGGCAACACCGAGACCGCTGCCGAGCTGCAGCGCAAGGCCTCGAAGGCCCTGGACAAGGCGGCCAGCAAGGGCGTCATCCACAAGAACCAGGCCGCGAACCGCAAGTCGGCCATGGCCAAGCGCCTGAACAAGGTCGGCGCCTGAGCCACAGCGTTTCTTCGACGGCGGCGCCGTCCCGGATCTCCGGGGCGGCGCCGCCGTCGTGTGTGCGGGGGTTGCGCCGCGTCGCGTCAGCGACCGGCGCGGGCGTCCACCACGGCCAGGACCGCACGCTCCAGGGCGTACTCGGAGTCCGCGGCCATGCCCTTGACGTCCGCGTTGACCTGCGAGGTGGCCGCGATCGCCGTCGCCAGCTGCTCCGGGCGCCAGCTGCGCACCTGTCCCTGCGCCTTGCGGATCTTCCACGGCGGCATGCCCAGCTCGCCGGCCAGCCGGTTCGGGTCGCCCCGCCCGGCCGAGCCGACCTTGGCCAGCGTGCGGACGGCGTCGGCGAGGGCGTCGGCGATCAGCACGTGCGGGACGCCCAGCACCATGGCCCAGCGCAGGGCCTCCATCGCGGCCCGCCGGTCCCCCGCCACGGCCGCGTCCGCTACGGCGAAGCCCGAGGACTCCGCCCGGCCGCGGTAGTAGCGGCGCACTCCGGCCTCGTCGATCCGGCCGCCGGTGTCGGCGACCAGCTGCGACGCCGCCGACGCGAGCTCGCGCAGGTCCGAGCCCACCGCCTCCACCAGGGCGGCCAGCGCCCCCGGTGTGATGCTCCCGCCGTTGCGCTTGACCTCGGAGGAGACGAAGTCCGACCGTTCTGCCGGACGGCTGATCTTCTCGCAGGTCACGACGTGCGCCCCGGACTTGCGCATCAGGTCGGTCAGCGCCTTGCCCTTCGCGCCGCCGGAGTGCTGGGCGACCAGGATGATGCCCTCGGCCGGGTCCTTCACGTACTCCGCGACCGCCGCGACCATGTCCTTCGTCGCGTCCTGGGCGTGGGTGAGCACGATCACCCGGGACTCGGCGAACAGCGACGGGCTCAGATGCCCCGCCAGCTCCCCCGGCGCGACCTCCGAGGTCTTGAACCGGCGCAGCTCCACCTCGGGATCCTGGTTCCGCACCCGGCGCACCAGGTCGGACACGGCGCGCTCGGCGAGGAACTCCTCCTCGCCCACGATCAGCTGCAGCGGATCCGGGGGTGCGGCGTCGCGGCTCCTGCTCACCACCCCATCGTGGCCCAGACCCCCGACAGCCGGTGAGCCGCGTCCCCTTCCGGCAGGCACCTCTGGCTCCCTTCCATGTCCATCGCGTAACGTGATCGACGCTTCCGGCCCGGTCCGGAGGCCACAACCGCATATGGCTCATCCAGAGGGGCAGAGGGAACGGCCCGTAGAAGCCCCGGCAACCGGCGTCGAGCGACGATCCGCCCGGACCCGCGCACTCCCGCGCGGCGAGGACGTCGACGAACACGGTGCCAATTCCGACCCGCCACACCGGCGGGACAGATGAGGAGATCTCGTGACTCTGTCTGCTGCGCCCGAAACGACGACCTTCGACCTGGGGTCGGCGCAGGCGCTGTCCTGCCGCGAGTGCGGGCACCGGATCGCGCTCGCCGCGGAGTTCGCCTGTCCGCGCTGTTTCGGGCCGCTCGAGGTGGCCTATGACTTCCCGAATGTCACCCGGGCGGCGATCGAGGCCGGGCCCAAGTCGATCTGGCGCTACAAGGACCTCCTCCCCGTCCCGTCGACGGTGCACGACCACCCGAACACCGAGCCCGGCCTGACCCGGCTGATCGAGGCCGACAACCTGGCCAAGGCGCTCGGCGTCCGTAAGCTCTGGGTCAAGGACGACACCGGGAACCCGACCCACTCGTTCAAGGACCGCGTCGTCGCCGTCGCGCTGGCTGCCGCCCGTGAGCTGGGCTTCTCGGTGCTCTGCTGCCCCTCGACCGGCAACCTCGCGAACGCCGTCGCTGCGGCCGCCGCCCGCGCCGGCTGGGACTCGGTCGTGCTCATCCCGTCCTCGCTGGAGCAGCCGAAGATCGTCACCACCGCGGTGTACGGCGGAACGCTGCTCGCGGTCGACGGCAACTACGACGACGTGAACCGCCTGGCCACCGAGCTGGCCGCGGAGCACGAGGACTGGGCATTCGTGAACGTCAACGTCCGCCCGTACTACGCCGAGGGCTCCAAGACCCTGGGCTACGAGGTCGCCGAGCAGCTCGGCTGGCGGCTGCCGGAGCAGATCGTCGTGCCGATCGCCTCCGGCTCCCAGCTGACCAAGGTCGACAAGGGCTTCACCGAGTTCGGCGAGCTCGGCCTGGTCGAGCCGACGCCGTACACGATGTTCGGCGCGCAGGCGACCGGCTGCTCGCCCGTCGCGACCGCGTTCGAGGCCGGGCACGACGTGATCCAGCCGCAGAAGCCGGACACGATCGCCCGCTCGCTGGCCATCGGCAACCCGGCCGACGGCCCGTACGTGCTGGACTCGGTGCGGCGCACCGGCGGCCACGTCGGCCAGGTGACCGACGAGGAGGTCGTCGAGGGCATCCGGCTGCTGGCCCGTACCGAGGGCGTCTTCGCCGAGACCGCCGGTGGGGTCACCGTCGCGACCGCGAAGAAGCTCATCGACGAGGGCAAGATCGACCCGGACGCCGAGACCGTCCTGCTGATCACCGGTGACGGCCTCAAGACCCTCGACGCGGTGTCCGGGCAGGTCGGCCCGACCGCCACCGTGCCCTCCACCAGCGCCGCCGTGCGGGACGCGCTCGCGCACCTGGGCTGAGCACCCGCTCATCCGGACTCCTTCCCCGCGCCCTGCTTCCGCTTCGTCGGGGCCGGGCGCGGGTCTCCGCGCTCGACGAGGCTGAGCCCACCGGGGTCGTTCCCGGTGAGTGCGACGTCGCCGTCGCGGTCGGTGCGCCCGATCGCGATCCCGGAGCGGGCCAGCGCGTCCATCAGCCCGGGGTTCGGGTGGTGGTAGCTGTTGCCGTTCCCGACGCTGACCACCGCGGCCCGCGGACGTACCGCGGCCACGAACCGCGGGCTGAGCTTGCGGCTGCCGTGGTGCGGCAGCTTCAGCACGTCGGCGCGCAGGTCCTGCCCGGAGGCGATCAGCGCGTCCTGCGCGGCGAGCTCGATGTCCCCGGTCAGCATCACCGACCCGGCCGGGGTCCGGGCCCGGGTGACCACCGAGATGTCGTTCACTGCCGTGCCGTCCTCGCCGTCCACCGAGACCGGCGGGTCGACCGGGCCGAGCACGTCGAGGCGCAGCGCGGGCCACGTCAGCACCGCGCCACGGGTGACGCCGACGACGCGGGTGCCGGCGTCGGCGGCGGTCCGCGTGAGGTGTGCCAGCTCGGTGACCGGATCCCGGACCGGGCCGACCGCGACCGCTCCGGTGGGCCGGCCGCGCATCGCGCCGGCGACACCGCCGACGTGGTCGGAGTGCAGGTGTGTGATCAGGATCAGTGCGATGGTCCGGACGCCGAGCCGGTCCAGGCAGGCGTCGACGGCGTCGTCGGTCGGGCCGGTATCGACCAGGACGGCCTCGCCCGGCACACCGGTGGCGAGGACCAGCCCGTCGCCCTGACCGACGTCGCACACGATCATCCGCCAGACCGGGGGCGGCCAGCCCGGCGTGACGAACCGGGTCGGGACCAGGACGAGCAGCAGCCCGATCAGCGCCGCGAGCAGCAGCGCACGCAGCCGGGGCACCCGTCCCATCGCGAGCAGGACGACCAGCATTCCGGTCAGCAGCAGGGCGCCGCCGGTACCGGCCGGCCAGGGCACCGTCGCTCCCGGAACGGCGGCGGCGCGGTCGCCGACCGTGACCAGCCAGCGCACGAACGGGCTCGCCAGCCAGGTGCAGACTGCGGCGGCATCCGGGCTCAACGGTGACAGCACCGCGGCGAGCACCCCGAGCACCGTCGCCGGGGCGACGGCCGGGGCGGCGAGCAGGTTCGCGACGACGGTCACGAGCCCGATCTGCCCGCTGAGCCCGGCGATGATCGGGGCGGTGGCCAGCGCGGCCGCGACCGGGACGACGAGCGCCTCGGCCGGCCCGGGCGGGATCCCGCGCGCTCGTAGCCGGGCCGCCCAGCCGGGCGCGAACAGCACCAGGGCGCCGGTGGCGACGACCGACAGTGCGAAGCCCGCGTCGACGGCCAGCGCCGGGTCGACCACCAGCAGCACCAGCACCGCCCCGGCGAGCGCGGGCACCGCCGACCGGGCCCGGCCGGCGGCGAGCGCCAGCAGGACCACCGTGCCCATCACCGCGGCCCGCAGCACCGACGGCGACGGCCGGGCGAGGATCACGAACCCGACGAGTGCGAGCAGCGCGACGGCGGCGGCGATCCGCGGATCGGCTCGGAACAGGCGGAGCAGGAGCAGCACCGCACCGGTCAGGATCGCGACGTTCGCGCCCGAAACCGCGGTGAGGTGAGCCAGGCCGGAGGCCCGGAAGTCCTGCTCGGTCTCGGGGAGCTGGGACCGGGTGTCCCCGATGGCCAGGCCGGGCAGCAGTCCCGCCGGGGCGGGTTCCATCGTCGCCGCCGAGGCACCGCGCAAACCGTCGCGCAGCGTCCCGGCACCGGTCTGCCACCACGGCGGGGCACTCACTTGCTCGGCCGGTCCGCGCACGCGCAGCACCGCGACGGTGAGGTCGGGCCGCTGGGCGGGCGCGAGCAGCCCGGCCGCGGACGCCTCCTGCCCGGGGAGCAGCCCCTCCCAGCCCTCGGCCGGGGCGATCAGCAGGACCTTCCCGCCACCGCCCCAGTGGCCGTCGCCCGCGGTCGCGGTGCGCAGCTCGGCCGGGACCAGCACCGAGCGGCGGGCACTGCCGGACTCGTCACCGCCGCCGGCGCTGCGGATGGCGCGCGGGTCGTCGGTGAGCACGATCCGGACCTCCGCGGCCGCTCCGCGCTCGGCGAGCGCCCGCAGCGGGTGCGCGGCCACGACCGACGCGTGCCCGGTGATCAGGACCGCGGCGACACAGGCACAGCCGCCCGCGGCGAGCAGGATCGAGCCGGGGGCCGCGGCGCGGGCGCTCAGCCGGGACCGGACCAGCGCGGTCAGCACGGTCGTCGCGGCGACGAGGGCAGCGGCGATGCCTCCGGCCGGACCGCCGAGCAGCCCGCACAGGACCGCGGCCCAGGTGGCGAGCGCGGCCGGCACGAGGCGCAGGTCCGGCGGGGCGGTCCGCTCGTCCTCGGGTTCCCCCGGTTCCACCGGGCCGGTCCGCTCCTCGGGCCGGGTGGACGGCGGCGTGCTCACAGGGACACGACCTCTTTGAGCTGGGAGAACCGGCGCTCGCCGATGCCGTCGATCTCGCGGAGCTGCTCGACGCGGCTGAACCGGCCGTTCTTCGTCCGCCAGTCGATGATCTTCTGGGCGGTCACCGGGCCGACCCCGGGCAGCGCGTCGAAGTCCTGGAGCGTGCCCCGGTTGAGGTCGACCTTGCCCTGCGCCTTTCCACCGGCCGCCCCGGCACCGGCGCTGCTGCCTGCGCTGCCACCGGTGCCGCCGCCCGACGCGGTCGCCGCACCCGGCTCGGTGCCCGACGCGGGCTCCGCGCCCGGCGCGGTCACCGCAGGTGCGGCGTCACGCGCGGGCGGCACCCCGATCGCGATCTGCTCGCCGTCGCCGAGCCGCCGCGCCAGGTTCATGGCGGTCAGGTCGACACCGGGCCGGGTGCCACCGGCCGCGTCGAGGGCGTCGGCGACACGGGCACCGTCGGTCAGCCGGACCAGGCCGGGGCGGCGGACCTTCCCGACCACGCTCACCACGACGGGGTTCGCCCCGACCGGACCGCTCGCCACCGGTGCCCCGGGTACGGGTGTGCCCGGGTGTCCGGCCGCCTTCTCCCTACCCGTCGGTCCCGCGGCTCCGGCGTGCACCTCCGGCAGGCCGCTCACCGGCTGGGCGACCGGCCGGTTCGCCCACACCCCGATCCCCGCACCGAACGCGGCGACGACCACGACGAGCACCAGCGCGATCGCACCGGGCCGGCCGGGGTCGACGCGGGCGCCGACCAGCGACGGTGGCAGCCAGCGCAGCGCCACCCGCCGCCACAGCGGCGGCCGGGCACCGTGGCTCGTCGTGTCGGGGAGGTCGTCGAGGTGCGCGGGATCCTCCGCCGCCGGGGACTGCGCCCGCGGTGCACCGGGCGCGTGGTCCCTGTCCTCGGGCCGCGGACGGTGGCCCGGGTCGTCGTCCGGACCCGGACGGGCCGCACGGCGCAAGCGGGACGGGTCACCGGGCCCGGTGCGGGAGACGAACGAGGGCCCGAGCGCATCCTCGGGCTCGACGGGCGCGTACCGGTCCCGGACGAGGCCGCGCCCCGGTGCCCGGGCTCCGGGTGCCGGTCCGGCGGTGGACTCAGGCTCACCGAGTGGCCACGTGCCGGGGATCGGCAGCGGCACCGTCGGCGGGTCGAGCCGCGGCCCCGGCTCGAGGGTCGGGGCCGGCCGCTCCGGGGTCAGGACACCCGCGTCACGGCGCGCTCGCCCGTCCAGCCCGGCCAACCGGTGGGCCGGGCTGCGGGTGTCGTCGGACCTGGTCACGGCGTCGACGCTAGGACCGGCGCGGCCGCGCCGACCCCACGATCGCCGGCGCTGTGGAGCGATCGGGCGGGTGTGGACAACCCCGTCGGCGGATGGAGCAGAGCGGCGTACGACGGACGGTTCGTGTCGGACGGTGCTGCTGCACTGCCTCCATGACCCGATCTCACGGGGGCGGCGACCGCGGCCCCGCCGGGCTATCCGGCGAACAGCGGTCCGAGCAGGCGCTGGGCCTCGAGATACCGGCCGTGCGCGTCGTCGTAGCGGGCCCGGGTGCGCGGGTCGGGGGTGAAGACCCGGTCGACCCGCACCATCCGTGCGGCCAGCTCCCCCACCGACGACGCCGCCCCCGTCGCGAGCCCGGCGAGCATCGCCGCGCCGAGCACCCCGGCGTCGGGCTCGGCGGTGCGGTGCAGCGGCCGGTCGAGCACGTCGGCCTTGATCCGGCACCACAGGTCGCTGCGCGATCCGCCGCCGCACGCGGTCAGGTGTGCGACGGGCCGGCCGGCTGCGGTCTCCAGCGCGGTCAGCACATGGCGCGCCGCGTGCGCGACCCCCTCGGCGGCGGCGCGGGCGAGCTCGGCGCGCCCGGTGCCGAAGGTGGCGCCGAGCCAGTGCGCGCGCAGCGAGGCGTCCCAGACCGGGGCGCGCTCCCCCGCGAGCTGGGGCAGGAACAGCAGCCCGTCGCAGCCGGGTTCGGCGGCCGCCGCGAGGTCGAGGACCCCGGCGACGTCCGCGCCGAGCACCGAGCCCGCCCAGGCGAGCGCGTCGCCACCGGCCTGGGTCGGCCCGGCGAGCACGTGCAGGCCCTGCCACGGCGGGAAGGCGACGACGCCGCGCCCGCCGGCGTCCGGGCCGGTGGCCGTCGCGAGCACCTCGGAGGTGCCGGCGACGTCGATGGCGTCGCCGGGTACGCAGACGCCGCCGCCGAGCAGCGCCGCCCAGGCGTCCATCGTCCCGGTGGCGACGGGCAGCCCGGCCGGGAGACCGCCGGCACCGGTGGTCTCGCCGACGACCGTCGCCGGGTCGGCGAGCGGTGGCAGCAGGTCGCGCAGGCCGGGGACCAGCAGGTCGAGCCGGTCCGGGTAGCGCCCGTCCGGGCCGACGAGCCCGATCGAGGAGATCGGGTCGGCGGCCACGGTGCCGGTGAGACGCAGCAGCAGCTGGTCCTTGGGTGCGAGGAGCCGCTCGGTGCGGGCCCAGACCTCGGGCCGGTGCGCGGCGAACCAGGCCGCGCGGGCGGCGGGGTGCGAGGCGTCGACGGTGCCGAGCCCGCCGCGCACCCGCGCCCGGTCGCCGTCGGGGAGGCGGTCGGTCAGCGCTGCGGCGGTCTCCGCGCACCGGCTGTCCTGCCAGGTCACCGCGGGGTGCAGCGGGGACCCTGCGGCGTCGGTGACGAGGTGGGTGTTGACCTGCCCGCACAGCCCGACAGCGGTGACGTCGCCGAGGACACCGGCTCCGGCGAGCTCGGCGACGGCGCCGGTCAGACCGGCCCACCAGTCGTCGGGATGCTGTTCGGCGTACCCGGGCGCCGGCCGGTGCGTGACGTGGCCGCGGCGGGCGGCCGCGAGGCGGGTGCCGTCGTCGTCGAACACGGCGGCCTTGACCGAGGTGGTGCCCAGGTCGATGCCGAGCAGCGTCACGGCGTACCCGTCCGGGTGCCGACCAGCTCCGCGACCGCGTCACCGACGACGCGATGACCGGCCCAGCCCCAGTGCATGCCGTCCGGGTTGCCGTGCCCGCCCAGCACGTGCGCGGCGACCAGCGACGGGGTCTCGACCAGCGAGAGCTGCGGTGCGGTCTCCGCCCAGCGGCGGATCGCGCGTTCGGTCGCGGCGTGGTGCGGGTGGGCGCCGCCGTAGTCGGCCGCACGGTGCACCGACGGCAGCAACGCCAGGACGGGCAGGCCCGGCCGCAGCGCGTGGATGCCGGCCCGGCAACGCTCCAGGTAGGCGACGGTCAGCCGCGGCGGCAGCGTCGCGGGGCCGCCGCCGGGCAGCCGGGCGAACGCGGGCGCCAGGACGGGCTGCGCCTTCCGGTAGCTCGCGCGGACCAGGCGGCGCAGCGGCTCGGGCCGCACCACCGGGATCAGCTCGCGCAGCGCCGTCGGCAGCGGGGAGGGCAGGGCGTCCATGCCGGAGACCCCGAGCACGACGGCATCGGCCCGGGGCAGCGCCGCCCACACCCGGGGGTCGCCGGTCAGCGCGGACCAGGCGTGCCGGGCGGTCCAGCCGGCCCGGGCGACGATCTCGGCTCGCCCGCCGAGGCGGGCCGCGGCCAGGTTCGGCCACAGCCGCGGCTCGTCGGCCGGGTAGGGCCGGTCGGGGCCGTGGAAGGCCAGCGAGTCACCCAGGACCAGCAGGTCAGGCACCGATGTTGTACCCCGAGAGCCGCCAGCGGGGGTGGTCGTCGCGCCGGGCCACGACGGCCCACTTCGCGTTGCCCATCCCGCCGATCACCGGCCACGACGCCTCGGGCAGGTCCAGCAGGCCGCACACCATCCCGGCGATCATGCCGCCGTGGGCGACGAGCAGCACCGAGCGCTCCTCGGGGTCGTCGGCCCAGGCGAGGTCGAGCTCCTCGACCACCGGCAGGGCGCGGGCGACGACGTCGACCCGGGACTCGCCGCCCGGCGGGGTCCAGCGCGGATCGGACCGCCAGTCGGCGATGGCGCCCGGGTCCTCGGCCTCGATCTCCTCGACGGTCCGGCCCTGCCAGGCCCCGAGGTGAGTCTCGCGCAGCCGCTTGTCGACCTCGACCGGCAGCCCGATGACCTCGGCGACGGCGAGCGCGGTGTCGTGGGCGCGGGTGAGGTCCGAGGAGATGATCCGGTCGAACGGGAACCCCGCGAGGTACGGCGCCGCGGCCGCGGCCTGGGCGTGCCCGTCGCCGGTCAGCTGGGTGTCCAGATGGCCCTGCATCCGGCCGCCGGCGTTGTACTCGGTCTGCCCGTGCCGCAGCAGGGTGACCCTGCGCAGGGTCATGCGTCTCCGCCGGGCACCGCGTCCGGCTCCGGCGGCGGGGCGTCGTCGGGGACCGCGATCGTCGGGCAGTCCTTCCACAGCCGGTCCAGGCCGTAGAAGCCGCGCTGCTCGGTGTGCATGACGTGCACGACGATGTCGTTGAAGTCGAGGAGGACCCAGCCGTTGTCCGCGTCACCCTCGCGCCGGGTGGGCTTGTGGCCGCGCTCGCGCAGCTTCTCCTCGACGGCGTCGACGATCGCCTGCACCTGGCGCTCGTTCTGCGCCGACGCCAGCACGAAGCAGTCGGTCAGGGCCATCTGCTCGGACACGTCGAGCGCGACGATGTCGGCGGCCTTCTTGTCCGCGGCGGCGGCCGCGGCGACCTTCGTCATCTCGATCGCCTCGGATGATGCCGTCACTGCGTCTCACGTCTCCCGGGTTCGGCTGCTCCCCGGTGTAGTCGTCCGAGGAGCACTCAGTGTGTCAGCCGGGGTGCCGGAAACGAGCGCGGGCTCGCCCTGCGTGCGGGGTCGCGGACCGGAGCGCGCACCGGTCGGGGCACGACGCTTGGGCCCGGCGGCCCGAGCGGATAGGTTTCACGACCACGGTGGACCGTCGAAGGAGACTCCCCAATGACCCTGGCACCGAACCTGGCCGGAACACAGTGCGAACCAGTCAACTTCGCGTGGGAACGCGACGACGTGCTGCTCTACGCCGTCGCCGTGGGTGCCGGCGCGGACGACCCGACGACCGAGCTGGCGCTGACCACCGAGGACACCGGCGGGGTCCGCACAGCGGTGCTGCCGTCGTTCGCCGAGGTGATCACGCGCAAGGCCCGCGTCGACCTCGGCTCGCCGGACCCGGCGTCGCTGGTGCACGCCGAGCAGTCGGTACGGCTGGCCGCGCCGCTGCCGGTGTCGGGCTGGGCGCGGGTCACCGCGACCGTCACCGACGTCGTCGACCTCGGTTCGGGGGCGCTGATCCGCACCGAGGCGCACGCCGCGGACCCCGAGACCGGGGCTCCGCTGTTCAGCACGGTGCGCTCGTCGTTCCTGAAGGGCGCCGGTGGCTTCGGCGGCGAGCGCCCGGAGCCGCGGCCGGACCCGGTGCCCGACCGCGAGCCCGACGTCGTGGTCACCGAGCGGACCGCGGGCAACCAGGCGCTGATCTACCGGCTCACCGGTGACCGCAACCCGCTGTGCTCGGACCCCGCCGTCGCCGCGCGCGGCGGCTACGACCGGCCGATCCTGCAGGGCATGTGCACGTTCGGTTTCGCCGCGCGGGCGGTCGTCGCGGCCGTGTGCGACGGCGACCCGTCACGCATCGCCTCGCTGGATGCCCGCTTCACCGCGCCGGTGTACCCGGGCCAGACGCTGACGGTGTCGGTGTGGCGGACCGACGACGGCGCCGCTTTCCGCGTCGCCGTCGACGACGGTGCGGTCGTGGTCGATCGCGGATCCGCGACCCTGTTCCCCGTCGCCTGATCCCGGCACGCCGGAGCCCGGGTGACCCGGCCGACCACGGGCAACCTGGTCCCGGGTCACCCGGTCCCCGGGTCCCGGGTCCCGGCGCACCGCAGCCGGTCGTAGCGTGGCCGCCGTGACGACTCCGAACCCGCAGCAACGGGCGGCCTGGTCGGGACGGTCCGGTGACCACTGGGCGGCACACCCCGACCGGTACGAGGCCGGCGTCGCCGAGTACCGGGACGCCCTCGCCGCGGCGGCGGACGTTCGCCCGGGCGAGCAGGTGCTCGATGTCGGCTGTGGCTTCGGCACCACGACCATCGACGCGGCCCGCGCCGCCGGACCGGACGGGCACGCGCTCGGCGTCGACCTGTCCCCGCAGCTGCTGGAGCTGGCGCGCGAGCGCGCGGCCGCCGCGGGTGTCCCGGCGACGTTCGCCCTGGCCGACGCCCAGACCGACCGGTTCGGGCCCGTGGACCTGGTCCTCAGCCGCAACGGCGTGATGTTCTTCGACGACCCGGCCGCGGCGTTCGCGAACCTGCGCCGCGCGCTGCGCCCGGGTGGGCGGATCGTGCTGCAGGTGTGGCAGTCCTGGGAGCGCCAGGAGTGGCTGCATGCGGTGCACGAGGCCCTCGGGCTGCCGGCGGCGGCGCCGGAGGGGCCGAGCCCGGTCTCGCTCGGCGACCCCGACCGGATCCGCGCGCTGCTGACCGGGGCCGGGTTCACCGACATCGTCGTCGACGGTCTCGCGCGGCCGATGTGGCTGGGCGCCGACGTCGACGACGCCGCGCAGTACCAGCTGTCCCGGGTCGGCCCGGACCTCGCCGAGCGCACCGGGGAGCAGCGCGACGCGGCCGTCGCGGCGCTGCGCGAGTCCCTCGCGGCGCACCTCGGCCCGGACGGCGTCGTCTACGACTCCGCGGTGTGGCTGGTGCGCGGGCGCAGCACGTAGCCGGTGTAGCCGTAGTCGGCGCCGAACTGCTCGCGGATCCGGATCTCCCGGCCGACCTCGTCGAGCGCAGCCGGGTCCAGCCCGTCCTCGCGCAGCAGCTCCAGCCGCGCGCCCAGCGGGCGGTAGTAGGCGTCCCAGTCGGTGCCCGGCAACAGGTAGAGCGCCTGCACGGTGTATCCGGCACGCTGCGCGGCGGCGACGTTCTGCTCGGTCGTCCGCATGCCGGGGTACAGCCGGTCCCAGAACTCGCGTGCCCCGGCCGCCGGCTCGGGCGTCGTCCACTCCGCCTCGGTGAGCACCAGCGCCCCGCCCGGGGCGAGCAGCCGGCGCCAGCCGGCCAGCGCCGCGTCGAACCCCATGACGTAGGCGGCACCCTCGGCCCAGACGAGATCGGCCTCGCCGTCGGGCAGCGGCAGATCCTCCATCGGGGCGCGCACCGGCCGCACCCGCTCTCCCAGCCCGGACGTCGACGCCCGCACCTGCAGCCGGCGCAGGAACGGCTCGTGCAGGTCGACCGCGATCACCTCGCCACCCGTCGCGGCGGCTAGCGGCAGCGTCGCCGGCCCTGTGCCGCAACCGATGTCGACGATGCGGGGCGCGTCGGGCACCTCTCCGACGAGCTGCAGCAGCAGCGCTGTCGTCTCCTCCGACCCGGGGGCTTCACGGGGCAGGTCCTCGTGCGCGGCGGCGAACGCCTGTTCCAGCCGAGTGGTCACAGTTCCCCGAGCGTGCCAGTGCCGCAGAACCCCCGCATCCCTCCCGACGACGGGTGGGGCCACGGGCCCGCACCCACGCCCGCCACAATGGGGCCGTGCACGTCGACGCCCTCCTCCACGCCATCCCCCCGCTGGCCGTCTACGTCCTCTGCGGGCTCGTGGTCGGTGTCGAGAGCATCGGCGTCCCGTTGCCCGGTGAAATCGTGCTCGTCGGAGCATCGCTGCTGGCCGCGCAGCCGCACAGCCTGCTGAACCCGTTCGCCATCGCCGGCTGCGCCGCGGCGGGGGCGATCATCGGCGACTCGATCGGCTACTCGATCGGCCGCCGCTACGGCACCACGCTGCTGGAACGCCTGGGACGCAGGTTCCCGAAGCATCTGGGGCCTGCCCACCTCGCCGTCGGGCAGAAGATCTTCGACAAGCACGGCGTCTGGGCGGTGCTGTTCGGCCGCTTCGTCGCGATCCTGCGCATCCTCGCCGGGCCGCTCGCCGGGGCGATGCGGATGAGCTACCCCGCGTTCCTCGCCGCGAACGCGACCGGCGCGATCCTGTGGGCCGGTGGCACCACGTTCGGCATCTACGCCCTGGGCATCGTCGCCGAGACCTGGCTCAAGCGGTTCTCCTGGGTCGGCCTGGTCGTCGCCGTCATCGGCGGGCTCCTGGTGTCGCGCATGGTCCGCAACCGTGTCGAGCGGGCCGCGCAGGCGCACGACGGCGCCGGGGCACCGGACGGCACAGGGCACGACAGCAACGGACACGACGGCACCGGGCACGACGGGACCGAGGACGACGGGACCGAGGACGCCGCGCACGAGAGCGCGCCCCAGTGCGTCCGCCGGGAGGACTGAGCCCGGGCTGCGGCCGGCGTCGCCTCGGAGCAGACTCGCCGCCGTGACCACGGCCCGCAGCGTCCCGAGCACCCTGGCCGCCGCCGAGCGCGCCGATCTCGCCGACCTGCTCGCGACGCTCACGCCCGGGCAGTGGGACGCCCCGTCGCTGTGCGCGGGCTGGCGGGTGCGCGACGTCGTCGCCCACCTCATCGCCTACGACGGCCTGCCGTGGCGTGAGCTGCTCGGCCACGCCGTAAGGGCACGGTTCTCCCTCGACCGGATCAACGACGCGCTGGTCGCCGAGTGGGCCACCCGCGACACCGCCGAGCTGGTCGCCGAGATCCGGGCTCACCCATACCCGTCCGGACTGGTCGCGATGTTCGGCGGCCGGGTCGGGTTGCTCGACGTGCTGCTCCACCAGCAGGACATCCGCCGCCCGCTCGGGCTGCCGCGGGTCGTGCCGCCGGACCGGCTCGCCGTCGTCCTGGAGTTCGCCGCGGGTGCCCCGCCGATCCGCTGGCGCCGCCGCTGCCGCGGGCTCCGGATGCTGGCGACCGACCTGGACTTCCGGTACGGCGACGGCCTCGACGTGGCGGGCCCGGCGGAGGCGCTGCTGGTCGCCGGAGCCGGCCGGGCCGACGCGCTGGACGAGCTCGCCGGTACCGGCGTCGGCGTGCTCGCCGAGCGGATCGCGGCCGAGCAGGCGGCTCAGCCCGCGGCGTGACGGGTGTAGGAGACCCCGTTCGCGAACGACGCGGTCTCCACCAGCCGCAGGTCCGCCGACCAGCCGTCGGGGAACAGCCGCCGCCCGCGGCCCTGCACGACGGGGTAGCGGAACAGCCGGTACTCGTCGACCAGCCCGGCCTCGATCAGGGTGTGGCACAGCGTGATGCTGCCGGTGACGACGATGTCGGCGCCGTCCTGCTCCTTCAGCGCGCGGACCTCGGCGACCGGGTCACCGGACAGGACCGTCGAGTTCTGCCAGTCCGGGTCGGTCAGCGTCGAGGACACGACGTACTTCTGCACCTGGTTCAGGTAGTCGGTGATCCCGGTGGTGTCGTCGGTCTGCTTCGGCCAGAAGCCGCGGAAGTCGGTGAAGGTCTGCCTGCCGAGCAGCGTCGCGTCGGACGCGGCGTCCTGCCGGTGCAGCTCGGCGAGCTGCTCGTCCTGGCCCTCCGCGGTGGGGTCGAACCAGTCGCCGAGCATCTCCACGGCGCCGTCGAGGGTGATGTTCTGGGTGATCGCGAGCGTGCGCACGGGGTGCCTCCACGGTCGTCGGTGCGGGTACACCAGGGACGACCGTGGAGGCGTCCGGATCTCATCGATCCGGCCGGAGAAGTCCCGGAATCAGTTCTCGTGCACGGTGATCGCCCCGGCCGGGCAGCCCCGCGCCGCGTCGCGCACGGCCGGGTACTCCGACTCCGGCGGTTCGGCGTCGAGCAGCTCGACGATCGCGTCGTCGTCACGCTGGTCGAACACCTCGGGTGCGGTGAGCAGGCACTGCCCGGACCCGATGCAGGCGTCCTTGTCGACCTCGATCTTCACGGCGCTCCCCTCCCTCACCAGGTGACCGGCAGGCTGCGGACGCCCCCGGTGATGTGGTCGGCGCGGACATCGAGCTCGTCGAGCCCGATCGCCATCCTCAGCTCCGGCAGCCGCCGCGCCAGCGTCGCGAACACCGCACGCAGCTCGGTGCGGGCCAGGCTGGCGCCGATGCAGAAGTGCGGGCCGTGACCGAACCCGACATGCCCCCGCTCGGAGCGGTCCGGGTCGAAGGTCTCGGCCTCGCCGAACACGTCGACGTCGCGGTTGGCCGCGTTGATCGACAGGATGACGGCGTCGCCGCGGGCGATGGTGACCCCGCCGATCTCGACGTCTTCGTGCGCATAGCGCAGCAGCCCCAGGTCACCGGGGGCGCCGAGGCGCATGACCTCCTCGATGACGGCGTCGACCCGCCCGTCGGGGTCGTCGGCGAGGGCGTCCCACTGGTCGCGGTTGGTCATCAGGAACAGGACCCCGAGCCCGATCCGGTTGACCGTGGTCTCGTGCCCGGCGAACAGCAGCCCGACGCAGAGCCGGACCAGCTCCTCGTAGCCGAAGGTCTCGTCCTGCGCCTGGGCCTGCACCAGGTCGGAGATGACGTCCTCGCCCGGCTCGGCCCGCTTGGCCTCGGCCAGCCCGGCCATGTAACGGCCGAACTCGATCCGCGCGTCCTGGGCGTCCTGCCCGGAGAACGTCGCCATCCGGTCGGACAGGGCGCGGAAGTAGTCGCCGTCGGCCTCGGGGACGCCGAGCAGCGAGCAGATGACCGCCACCGGCAGCGGGAACGCCAGGTGCGCGTGCAGGTCGACGACGCCGTCCCCGCCGGCCGCGACCGAGGCGTCGTGGTCGGCGACCATCGCGTCGACGTAGCCGTCGACGAGCTCCTGGACGTGCCCGGACAGCCGCCGCATCCGCTTCGCCGAGAACGCCGGCGTGAGCAGCCGGCGCATCCGGGTGTGCTCCTGGGCCTCGGTGTCGTAGTTGCCGGTCGGGCCGTCCTGCACCGCGGCCGTACTGAGCCTCGACGCCTTCTCCGGCTCCGGGTGGGAACGTCCGAACCGCTTGTCCCCCAGCAGCTCGCGCACCTCGGAGAAGCGGGTGGCGAGCCAGGCGGGGTCCCCCGCGGGGGTGGTGACGGCGGCGATCGGGGCCTCGCGGCGCAGCACGGCGTACAGCG
The DNA here is from genome assembly GCF_046546475.1 of Pseudonocardia phyllosphaerae. NCBI lineage: Bacteria > Bacillati > Actinomycetota > Actinomycetes > Pseudonocardiales > Pseudonocardiaceae > Pseudonocardia > Pseudonocardia phyllosphaerae. The sequence goes on along the minus strand of NZ_JBKGXS010000007.1, from coordinate 152,385 downwards.
GGGCGATGTCGATCAGGTTGGGCCGGGTGAACGGGAGCTCGTGGCGGGCCGCGGCGAGGGTCATCGGCGTCCTCCTTCGTGGTGGGTACCCCGAGCCTACGATTTGTTGGCAGTACCTGCCAGAAAAATGACGGATTATGGTTGCCGAGTTGCCGGACGTCCGGATCGCACGTCCGGACCGGGAGGAGGAACCGTGAGCGCACAGCGGGAGACCGGGCGCCGGGGGCGCCCCCCGCTGTCCGAGCGCGACCGGGTCGCGCAGCGCCTCGCGATCTCCCGGCACGCGGTGCGGCTGTTCCGCGAGCGCGGGGTCGCGGCCACCTCCGGCACCGACGTCGCAGTGGCGGCCGGGATCTCCGAGCGGACGCTGTGGCGGCTGTTCCGCACCAAGGAGGCCCTGGTCGAGCCACTGCTCACCGAGTCGCTGGAGAGCTTCCGCGAGATCCTGCGGTCCTGGCCCGACGGCGTCGACCTGGCCGACCACCTGCGCGAGGCCTATCAGTTCCTGCCCGAGCCCTCCTCCGGCGACGCCGGGACCGCGGCCGCCGGAGACAGCGAGGCGGTGCTCGCGATCGTCCGGATGACCCGCGAGGCACCGGGCCTGCGGGCGGTCTGGCTGGTGCTGCACGAGCGCGCCGAGCCGACCATCGCCGCGGTGCTCGCACCCCGGCTCGGACTGCCCGCCGACGCCCCCGAGGTACGGCTGCAGGCCGCGACGCTCAACGCGGCCTTCCGGGTCGCGACCGACGACGTCGCGCAGGCCACGACCACCGGCAGCGTCGCCGAGGTGACCGGGAGCCACCGCCGCCACCTCGCGGAGATCCTGCGGGCCGCGACCCGGATCCCCGCCGCGGACACCTGAGCAGGGCGGTGCGCTCAGGCCTCGGTGTCGAGCAGCTCCTGCAGGTACTGGTCGACCTGGCCGATGTAGGTCGGCGTGATCCCGAACAGGCCGAGGTGACCGGCCGGGTCCTCGACCACCCGGATCGTCGCGTGCGGGGTCAGCTCCAGCTCGGACTCGTGGTCGCGGACCGGGAAGAACATGTCCTCGTCGATCGGGATGATCCGGGTGACGGCCTCGGTCCGGTCCAGCGCCGCGGCGAGGTCGCCCCCGGCGTGCCGGGCGACGTCGCCGTGCTGCCACTTCCACGCCATGCAGAGCAGGTCGTTGGGGTCCATCGCGGTGAAGTACGGCTCGAGGAAGCCGGTCAGGAACTCCTCCTTGCTGCCGAAGCCCAGCCCGCGCCAGAGCTCCTGCTTCCACCACTCGGTGGAGAACCCGACGACCGCCCAGATGCCGGCGTGCCGCTTGAGCCCGTCGACGACGTCGGCGTTGGAGGAGTACTCGCCGTCCTTGAACCCGGGGTCGGAGGTGATGGCGTCGCACAGGGCCGTCACGTACAGCTCGTCGTGCGGGGTGATCTGCGCGGTGCCCGCGATCGGCGCGGCGCGGCGGACCTTGTCCGGGAACCGGACCATCCACTCGTAGGTCTGCTGGGCGCCCATCGACCCGCCGACGACCAGCGCGAGGGACTCGATACCGAAGTGCTCGCGCAGCAGCTGCTCCTGGGCGCGGACGTCGTCGCCGATCCGGACGCGCGGGAACCTCGACATCCCGATGCTCGCGTTGGCGCCGGAGGCGTTGTGCGGGCTGGTCGACAGGCCGTCGCCGATCTGGTTGACGACGACGATGAAGTACTTCTCCGGGTTCAGCGCGTGGTCGGGGCCGATGTAGACGTCGCGCCAGATCTGGTGGGTGCCCGAGTACCAGGTGCTGACGAGGATCGCGTTGTCCTTCGCCTCGTTCAGCTCCCCGAAGGTGGCGACGGCGAGCTGCAGGTCCGGGACGACCCCGCCCTCCTCCAGCGCGAACTCACCGAGACCGATCAGGTCGTAGTCGCCGTGGAACTCGTGGGTGTAGTACGGGTTCTCGATCACCGTTGATCCTCGTTCCGCCGCCCGGCGTGGTCACCCCCGACTCTCCACCGTTGTGATCGGCGACACAAGGACCGGCTGCATCCGGGCCCGGAACGACCTCACCCCGAGAACAGGCCCGGGCTCATGTAGAGGACGAGGCCGATCATCAGCGCGACGATGACGCAGCCGACCACCAGGAGCGCGAGCGTCCAGCCGGCGTCCGCGGGCCGGGCGGCCTGCCCGCCGTCCACCTGCCCGTTGCCCTCCGCCGACCGGTCGTTCCCCGCCGGCCGCTCGCGGGGCGGGACCGCGGTGGCCCGGTAGGTCATGTGCGGGTCGTCGAGGTCCTCGGCACGCGGGGTGACCTCCGCCGGGACCGGCCGGTGCTGCGGTCCGCCCGCGGGCTCCGGGCCCGCACCGGCCGGAACCCGCTGGGGCCCCGACGACTGCGGCCCGGCCCACTGCGGACCCGGCAGGTTCGGCCGCGGCGCCGCCTGGGAGCCGTCCCCCAGGTTCCCGACGTACGGCCGCCCGGCCGGCGCCGCCTGCCGGTTCGGCTCGGGGCGGGCGCCACCCGGGATCGGGCGGTCCATGATGCGCGCGGTCTGGTCGTCCTCGAGGCCCATACCGGTTCAACGGCTCGCACGGCCGCGGGCGACCCCCAACCGCCCCATCGGACCACTGCTCGCCGGAACCGTCGCGGACGGTGACCGGACCACCTCCCGAGATGCGACCGTTCGAGGTCCGGGGGGCCGCAGAGGCGAAGATCACGCGAGCGTACGGTGCCGGAATGGCTACCTCCGAGACGACCACGGACACCCTGACCGAGGAGAAGACGGAGACCGTCACGAACGGGGAGGAGACCCGCGCGACCGCGGTCTCCGACCAGGACGGGCCCGCGAAGGCCGCTCCCGAGCGGGTCTCGGCGGACGCCTCCACCTCCGCGGACGAGACCGCGAAGAAGACCTCCGACGGCGGGGCGATCGCCGGGGCCGGCGGCCTCGTCGGCGCGGCGCTCGGCCTGGCGTCGATCACCGGCACGTCGGTCACCGACATGATCCGCGCCCGCGCCGAGCTCGTCGGGCAGATCGACGCCGTCACCGGCGGCGGGGCAGGCGCGGACCAGATCGCCACGCTCTACGGCACCCCGTGGCACACCGCTGCGCTGGTCAACGGCATCGTCGCGGTCATCGCGACGATCATCGGCCTGGCCGTGGTGTTCGGGCCGGCCCGCAAGCCGGGAACCCCGGCCTGGGCGCGTGCCGTCGCGATCGCCGGGCTCGTGCTCGGCGTGCTCGGCCTGCTCGTCTCCGCGGGCATGGCGCTCGACCTGTTCGCCCCCGCACCCGCCATGCCGGCGATGCCGAGCATGCCGGGGATGCCCCGCTGACCTGCGTTCCCGCCCGCGATCCGTCGCGGGCGGGAATACCGGGACCCGGTCGCCGGTTGCCGTGGAATGGATACCCCCTAGGGGTACCTGAGCGGCTGCGGAAGGGGAGATCCCGGTGTCCGAGCACCACCACACGTCGTGGGCGGAGGCGGCCCGCGCGACGCTGCACTGCCTCACCGGCTGCGCGATCGGCGAGATCCTGGGGATGGTCGTCGGGACCGCGGTCGGCCTGCACAACGCGGGCACCGTCGTCCTGTCGGTGGTCCTCGCGTTCGCCTTCGGCTACGCGCTGACCATGCGCGGCGTTCTGCGGGCCGGCGTCCCGCTCGGCCGCGCGATCCGGATCGCACTCGCCGCGGACACGGTGTCGATCCTGGTCATGGAGATCGTCGACAACACCGTGGTCGTCGCGGTCCCCGGCGCGATGGACGCCGGGCTCGGCACCGTCCTGTTCTGGGCGTCGCTGGTGTTCTCCCTGGCCGTCGCCTTCGTCGTCGCGCTGCCGGTGAACCGGTGGATGATCGGGCGCGGACAGGGGCACGCGGTGGTGCACGCGTACCACTGAGCACCGGCCTCGGCCGGTCCTCACTTCTGATGACCTCGCCCGAACAGGGCAACACGGTGGTGCGGACGGCCGACAGGCAGGCGTGACCACCTACCGGAACTCCTTCGCCCCAGCGCCCGGCGCGCAGCCCTGGCCGCCCGCCCACTACTGGACGCCGACCCCGGCGCCCCGCCCCGGCCGCGCCTTCGCCTGGTGGGCGCTGGGCCTGGCCGCGTCGGTGTTCGTGCTGGGGTCGGTCACCGGGTTCGTCCCGGTCACCGTGCTGCTGTGGGTGGTCTCGCTGGTCGTCGCCATCGTCGCAGTGGCACGGGCCGCCAACGGCAGGGCCGGGGGACAGGCTCTCGCCGTCGTCGCACTCGTCGTCACCGGCGTGGCGTTCTTCGCGATGGTCGTCGGCTCGGCGTTGCACTCGACCGCCACGGCGGCGGACCCGACCGCGTCGGCCCCGATCACCAACACGCCCGCCCGCGCCGTCACCGACCGCGAGTGGCAGCTCATCGCACGCGACGCGGACGCCCACCGGGGCGAGCGGATCATCGTGCACGGCGAGGTGACCCAGGCCGACTCCGTGACCGGCACGTCGATGGTCCTGGCGCAGGTCTCGGGACAGCCGAGCGAGTACCCGGACAGCCAGGTCGCACTCAACGGCGGTGTGGGGAGCCTCGTCGAGGGCGACCGGTTCACCGCCGAGGTGATGGTCGACGGCACCTACGACTACACGACCGTCATGCGGGCCGAGACGTCCGTGCCCGACCTGCAGCTGATCGCGCTGCGCTGAGCAGGCGGTCGGCTACGACGGTCAGACATCGGTGATCTCCACACCCGGGTCGACCCGCATCAGCCTGCCGGGATCGGCGCTCAGGACCGGCCATCCCCGTTCCCGGGCTGTGTGAACCACGTGTCCGGCCAAGGCGTCGAACGCCCGGGCATCGTCGAGGAGCGCAGCAACCGCGGCCGCGGCGTCCGCATCCAGTTCACCGACGATCCCGACGGGTGCCCCAGCAGCTCAGCGAGCTGCGGGCCGGCGTCGACCAGGACGGTACGGACTTCGGTCAGAGCCAGGGTCGGTACGTAGAGCGCGATTCCCAGCTGCCGCGCGGTGGCAAGCCACGCGAGGACACCGAGGCGACCACGGACCAGGGCCGCCAACGCAGAGGCGTCGAGGACCTTGCCACCGATCACGCCGCTTCGGACACCGGGAGCGTCCGACGAATCTCCTCGTCACCGGGCCACGCCAGCCCGAGATCGGCGAAGACGGATCGGTAGTGCTCCAGCGTCGGGGCGCCGTGTCGCTCGACCATGCGGGACACCACGGCCGCCGCTCGGGCGTCGTCGCCGGCCCGGGCCTGCGCCGAACGCTGATCCTGCTGGGTCATGCCACCGAGAATAGCGCGATCCCGTCGCCACGAGGATCGTCGCAGGCCGGGAGGTCGATCCGGCCGGCAGCGAGCCACCCCGACGACGGCTACGCCGACCGGGCCACTCCGTCCAGCTCCCGGAAGTCCCCCGGCGTCATCCCGGTCTCCGACCGGAAGGTCCGGTAGAAGTGGCTGAGGTTGGAGAACCCGGTCTCGCGCGCCACCGCGCTCACCGGACGGCCCCGGTCGCGCAGCAGGTCCTTCGCAGTGTCGATGCGCACCGAGCGCAGCAGGCTCATGACCGAGGTGTCGGTGTCCTCGAACAGCCGGTACAGGCTCCGCCGCGACATCTGCACACCCGTGGCGATGGTGTCCGCGTCCAGGTCCGGGTCCGCGAGATGCGTCCGGATGAACGAGGTGACCTCGTTGTGCCGCAGGAACTCCGGCGCCTCGGGGGCCTGCGTGCTGCTCGCGTAGGTGAGCAACGTCGAGGCCAGCCCGGAGGCGTGCGGCAGCAGGAACTCCACGCCGTCGGGGTCGCGCTGCTGGGTCTCGGCGAAGTTCACGAAGAACGCGGCGACCGCCGACATGGCGCCCTTGCAGTCCAGAGGGACGGCCAGCAGGTCGGTGCCGCGCCGCAGCCCGGCCAGCGCGTAGGCCCGCTCGGCAGGCAGGCGTACGACGACCTGCTCGTAGGGACCCTCGTAGTGGAGCTCGAACGGCAGCGAGCTGTCGTAGAGCGCGAACGCCCCCGGCGACACGACCGCACTCCGGCCGGCCTGCTGCAACATCCCTGTCCCGGAGATCTGGAACGCGGCGAACAGGTAGTCCTCGTCCTCGTCGCCGTGGGTCAGCCGGCGGGGGCCGCGCCGGATGTGCTCGCCGGACGCGTGTTTCGTCGACAGCGCGAACGTCCCGTACTCGCCGGAGGTGACCTCACCGTGGAACTCCGGTGTGGTCGGGTCGGTGCCGACGTCGACGTAGGCCTGGCGCCGGACGTTCCGCCAGTAGTCGACCGCGTGCTGCCGGTCCACCTCGTCGGTGGACCATCGGGTCACGCGCGAGGATCCGGGTGGCGCGCTGGGTGTCGTCACAGTGGGCTCCCGACGTCGCCCGGGCCGGTGGGCGGCTCCGGAGCTCGCCCACCACGGACCCGGGTACCTGCACCGACCGTGGCCCACGGGCCGCGGTCATCCGCGGAGATCGATGATATGCGCGGGAGAGCATCCCACCCCACGCCACCACCCGCGAGCCCGGGCGGGGCCGTGGTGATCCACGACGCCCGCCCGGCAGCGGCACGGTCTCCCGGCCCCGGTCTCTCGCCTCAGTGCCCCCGGGCGATCCACTCCTCCAGGTGCGGTGACTCGTCGCCGATCTTCGTCGAGTCACCGTGCCCGGTGCGGACCTGCGTGTCCCCGGGCAGGGTCAGCAGCGTCGACCGGATCGACTCGATGATCGTGTCGAAGTCCGAGTACGAGCGCCCGGTCGCGCCGGGGCCGCCGCAGAACATCGTGTCGCCGGTGAACACGATGCCCAGCTCGGGTGCGTAGAGGCACGACGAGCCCGGCGAGTGCCCCGGGGTCTGCAGCACCCGCAGGGCGATGCCGCCGGCGGTGACCGTGTCGCCGTCGTGCAGCTCCTGGTCGGGCTTGCGGTCCGGCCAGGTCATGTCCCACAGCACCTTCTCCGCAGGGTTCAGCAGGATCGGCGCGCCGAACCGGTCGGCGAGCTGCGGGGCCTGGTTGACGTGGTCGTCGTGGGCGTGGGTGCACACGACGGCCTTCACCTCGCGGTCACCCACGGCGGCGGCGATGGCATCGGCGTCGTGCGCGGCGTCCACGACGACGACCTCGCGGTCGTCGCCGACGATCCAGACGTTGTTGTCGACCTCGAAGCTGCCGCCGTCGAGGTTGAACGTGCCGGACGTGACGACGTGGTCGACCGGCGCCATCAGAGAACCACCACCGACCGCAGGACCTCACCGGCGTGCATCTTCTCGAAGGCCTGCTCGACCTGGTCGATGTCGATGGTCTCGGTGACGAACTTGTCCAGCGGGAACCGCCCCTGCAGGTACAGGTCGACGTAGGTCGGAAAGTCGCGGCTGGGCAGGCAGTCGCCGTACCAGGCCGACTTCAGCGCCCCGCCGCGGGCGAAGTAGTCGATCATCGGGATCGGCGGGGCCGTGAGGTCGGGCATCGGCACCCCGACCAGGACGACGGTGCCGGCCAGGTCGCGGGCGTAGAACGCCTGCTCGTAGGTCTCGGGGCGGCCGACCGCCTCGATGACGACATCCGCGCCGTTGCCGTCGGTGGCGCCGCGGATGAACTCGACCGGGTCGGTCTCCTTCGGGTTCACCGTGTGCGTCGCGCCGAACTCCTCGGCCCACTTGAGCTTGTTCGGGTCGGGGTCCACGGCGATGATCGTCGTCGCGCCCGCGAGCTTGGCCCCGGCGATCGCGGCGTCACCGACACCACCGCAGCCGATCACCGCAATCGAGTCGCCGCGACCGATCTGCCCGGTGTTCACCGCCGCACCGAGGCCGGCCATGACCCCGCAGCCCAGCAGACCCGCGGCCTCGGCCGACGCCTCCGGGTTCACCTTCGTGCACTGCCCCGCCGCGACCAGGGTCTTCTCGGCGAACGCGCCGATCCCCAGGGCCGGGGACAGCTCGGTGCCGTCGGTCAGCGTCATCTTCTGCGTCGCGTTGTGCGTGTCGAAGCACAGGTGCGGCTTGCCCTTCTTACAGGCCCGGCACACCCCGCAGACGGCGCGCCAGTTCAGCACCACGTAGTCCCCCGGCTCGACGTCGGTGACGCCCTCGCCGACGGCCTCGACCGTGCCCGCGGCCTCGTGGCCGAGCAGGAACGGGAACTCGTCGTTGATCCCACCCAGCTTGTAGTGCAGGTCGGTGTGGCACACCCCGCAGGCCTGGATCGCGACGACCGCCTCGCCCGGTCCCGGATCGGGGATGACGATCGTCTCGACGGTGACCGGCTCGCCCTTGGCGCGGGCCACGACCCCACGTACCTCTTGCGACATCGTCGTACTCACTTCCTCCGTCGAGTCGCTCCGGCGGACCCGTGCAGGCGTCACGACTCGGCGATCGGCTCGAACCTCGGTTCGAGAAGCATGCATGGATGCTTCTGCTTCCTGGACGCCCTCAGGCTAGGAGCAGACGGGCCGCCTGTCGTTGGTCAGCTGTGCCAGCGCGTTGCCGATCCGTGCCAGAGCCGTGCCGGCGACGCGCGTCGTCGTCCCGCAGCCCCGCCCCGGTCACGCCGCCGCCCGTCCCGCGGGGATGATGGACCCACGACCCGAGTCCCGACTCCGGAGGAGGCCCGTGCCCGCGCCCGCGCAGCCGTTGCACCCGCGCACCGCGGTGGGCTGCGCCGTGGTCGCGATCGCGCTGCTGCTGTTCCTGCCGTGGGCAGCGGCGACCGACCCGGGGCTCGGTACGGCGGCGCTGCCCGGCGAGGCCGGCTGGTGGCTTGCCGTCGCGGTGCTGCTGACGCAGGCGGCCCTGGTCAGCTGGGTCGGACGGGCGCCGGCGGTACTGCCGCCCGTGGTGAGCGCGGTACCGCTGATCGTGATCGCGGCGACGCCGGGGGCGGTGTTCAGCATCGGCGCCGTCGCCGTGGCGACCGCGGTGTTCCTCGCCGTCGTCGCCCGCTCCTCGACGCGGCTGTGGCCCGGGCTGCTCTGCACCGGGCTGGTGCTGGGGATCGGGCAGTTCGCCAACGAGGTCCACACCTTCGGGACCCCCACGACGACGGCACTGATCACGTCACCGCTGCACGTGGTCATCGTCGTCGGGCTGCCGCTGCTGCTCGGGCTCGTGATCGCCTCGCGCCGGGACGCCGACGCCGCCCGCACCGAACAGGTCGCGGCGCTGCGCCGCGAGCAGGGCGCGGTGCTGCAGGCCGAGATGGCACGGCAGCGCACGGCCCTGTCCCGGGAGCTGCACGACATCGCGGCGCACCACATGTCCGGTATCGCGGTGATCGCCGCGGCGATGGACCGGCAGATCGACTCCGACCCCGCGACCGCCAAGCAGTCCGCCCGCCAGATCCGTGAGCAGAGCCGGGCCGTCCTCGACGACCTGCGACGGCTGGTCGGGCTGCTGCGCGAGGAGGCCGACGCCGCCCGCCCGGTCGAGACCCTGGAGTCGGTCACCGCGCTGGTGGAGGAGCGGCGCGCGTACGGGGCCGAGATCGACCTCGTGGTGCCGGAGCACGTCGTCGAGCCGGGGCCGCTGACCCAGCTCGTCGTCTACCGGATGGTGCAGGAGTCGCTGGCGAACGCGGCGGCGCATGCGCCGGGCGCACACTGTGTCGTCGAGCTCGCGGCACCGGACGCGACGCAGCTGCAGGTCCGCGTGCGCAACGGCGTCCCCACCGGACCGGACCGCGGGCCCGGTGGCGGGTTCGGCCTGCTCGGGATGGCCGAACGGGCCCAGCTCGTCGGCGCGGAGCTCCGGCACGGCCCCACCTCCGACGGCGGCTGGGAGGTCGCGCTGACGCTCCCGCTCGATGACCCGCCGCCGCTCCCGCTCGATGACCCGCCGGCCACGAACTCCACTGCCCCGAACCGCACTGCACTCCGGGAGGAACCCGCATGATCCGCGTCGTCGTCGCCGACGACCAGCCGCTGGTCCGGGCCGGGCTCGCGGCGCTGCTCGGCGCCGAACCGGACGTCGAGGTGGTCGGCGTCGCCGCGGACGGGACCGAGGCGCTGGCCCTGACCCGCGAGCTGGTCCCCGACGTCGCCTGCCTGGACATCCGGATGCCCGGCCGCAGCGGCATCGAGGTGGCGCGCGAGCTGTGCGCGCCCGACGCCGACCCGGCCGTGCCGGTGCTCGTGCTGACCACGTTCGACCTCGACGACTACGTGTTCGGCGCGCTCGAGGCGGGGGCCTCCGGGTTCCTGCTCAAGGACTCCGACCCCGAGGACATCGTGCACGCCGTCCGGCAGGTCGCCGCAGGCCGCGGCACCATCGACCAGACGCTGACCCGGCGGATCCTGCGCGAGTTCGTGCAGCGGCGCAGCCTGCAGCCGGTGACCGGGCGTCGCGCCGAGGACCTGCTGACCCGGCGCGAACACGACATCCTGCTGCTGCTCGCCCAGGGGATGTCGAACGGCGACATCGCCGAGACGCTCGTGCTCGAGGTCTCGACGGTGAAGTCGCACCTGGCCCGGATGCTGCCCAAGCTCGGGGTGACCTCGCGGCTGCAGGCGGTCGTATGGGCCTACCAGAACCACGTCGTCGACGTGCCGGCCCCGGGCCGCTGAGCGGACCCGGGGCCCGGCGGGTCATTCGACCGCGGAGGCCGGCCGGTAGCCCAGCCGCCCTCGGGTGCCGATCAGGACCAGTCCCCCGGCGACGACGGCGCCGGCCGCCATCGCGTGCATCGCGTGGTCGCCGTCGATGGCCGGGAACATCTCGGTCCACATGATCGAGGCGAAGTTGTTGGCGCTGACGTGGGCCAGCATCGCCAGCGGCAGGGACTCCCCGGTGCGGTTGAACACCCAGCTCATGACGAAGTTGAACGCCACGCAGAAGACCACGAACGCGACCGGACGGGTCCAGCTCGCGTCGGGCCAGCCGCCCCAGTCGGTGAAGAACAGCGGCAGGTGCCAGACCGCCCACAACGGGCCCAGGACGGCCGACGCGAGCAGCGGGCCGAACCGGCGCTGCAGGCGGGGCAGCGCGAAGTCCCGCCAGCCCGGCTCCTCGGCCAGACCGGTGGTGACCATCTGGAGGATCAGCCCGGGCACGAAGGAGACGAGGGCGATCATCGACGGGGTGCTCACCTGCCCGCCGGAGAACACGAAGCCGGTCGCCAGCATCGCCGCGGGCACGCCGAGCAGCGTGATCGCGTACCAGTGCCACCGGACGCGCCAGCGCCACATCCGGCCCAGCCAGATCCGCAGCCCGCTGCGACCGTCGGCGATCACGGTGACCAGCAGCGCGGCTCCGATCGGGCCGAGGTAGGCACCGGGCAGCATGCCGAGGATCTGACTGGTGCCCAGCACCTCAGGGATCCGGAAGTCCCAGAGACCGATCCCGTTGCGGGACAGGACGTAGGGAGCCCAGGCCAGCCAGCTGAGCAGGTCGGCGAGTACGAAGAAGGTCAGCAGTGGACGGCGGCGGATGAAGCCGCGCAGACCGTCGTCGGCCGGACTCGATGCCGGTCGGATCTCGGAGATTCTCATGGCTGGAATGCTCTGTCGCGGAGGGCATCCGCTTCGAGCGGCGAACGACCGAACCCGCGCGGTGCCATCGAAAGTTGCAGGTGCGGCCGAGCGGTGTCAGGGGGCCGTCGCGTGCTCGCGGACCGACAGCAGCCGTTGGCACGATCGCGTCATGCCGGCGGCTCGGCACTCGCAGCACACCGTTTCCGTACGTGGCACATGCTGCAGCGTGTGCTGCGTACGGAAACGGTGTGCTGCGGCGCGGGAGGGGACGCTCAGTCCTCCGCGCCGTACAGCTTCCGCTTCGAGATGTACTGCACCACCCCGTCCGGCACGAGGTACCAGACCGGGCGGCCTGCGGCGACACGGTTGCGGCATTCGCTGGACGAGATCGCCATCGCGGGCACCTCGACCAGGGTCACCGAGCCGTCGGGCAGGTGGCCGTCGGCCAGCTCGTAGCCGGGGCGGGTGACGCCGACGAAGTGGGCGTAGCGGAACATCTCGTCGACCTTGCGCCAGGACAGGATCTGCTGGAGCGCGTCGGCGCCGGTGATGAAGAACAGCTGCGCGTCGGGCATCGCGCGGTGCAGGTCGGCGAGGGTGTCGGCGGTGTAGGTCGGGCCGTCACGGTCGATGTCGACGCGGCTGACCGAGAACCGCGGGTTCGACGCCGTCGCGATCACCGTCATCAGGTAGCGGTCCTCGGCGGGTGACACGGCGCGGTTCGACTTCTGCCACGGCTGCCCGGTCGGGACGAACACGACCTCGTCGAGGTCGAACCGGTCGCCGACCTCGCTGGCGGCGACGAGGTGACCGTGGTGGATCGGGTCGAACGTCCCGCCCATCACGCCGATCTTGCGCTGCATCGCCGCAGACTATGCGGTCGCCTCCGGAAGTGACACGTGCGGCGCGAATCCAAGTAAGGTGACCCTTATGAACCCTCCTGTCGCAACAGGTCTGGATCATCCGCTCGTCGTGCGCGCCCGCGAGATCGCCGACGACGTCCTCTTCCGCGACGCCGTCGAGGTCGACCGCACCGGCCATGTCCCGCAGGAACACTGGGACCTGCTGGCCCGCGAGGGCTTCTACGGGCTGGCCAAGGAGGGTGCGCCGGAGCTACCCGGTCTCGTCGCGATCCTCGAGGCGCTCTTCGGCGGCTGCCTGTCGACGGCGTTCACCTGGGTCCAGCACCAGGGCGCAGTCTTCGGGCTGACCCACTCGAAGAACACCGAGCTGCGCGACGCGTACCTGCCGGACATGCTGGCCGGCCGGGCGAAGGCCGGTGTCGCGTTCGCCGGTGCGCTCGCCGATCCGCCGCGGCTGCGCGCCCACCCGGACGGCGAGGGCTACCTCCTCGACGGCGACGCCCCGTTCGTCAGCGGCTGGGGCGTGATCGACGTGCTGAGCGTGTCCGCGGTCGACCCCGACGGCAACGTCGTCTCCGGTCTGATCGACGCGCGCGAGGCCGACGGCCTTTCCGTCACCCCGCTGGACCTGCTCGCCGGACAGGGAACCGCGACCGTCCGGCTGCAGTTCGACGACTTCCCGCTCCCGGCCGGCCGCGTGATCTCGGTGGCGCCCTTGGCGGGGTTCGCGGCGTTTCAGACCTTCGGCTCCCGGCTCAACGCGAGCCTGGCCTGCGGGGTTGCCGACCGCGCGATCCGGCTGCTGCCCGACTCCGCCGCCGAGGCCGCGACGACCCTGCGCCGCTCGCTCGACGAGACCCGCACCGCCCTCGACGGCGGACTCGCCGACCCGGCGACGCTCCCGGCCGCCCGCGCCGCGGCGTCGGACCTGGCGCTGCGCGCCGCCGGCGCCCTCTTCGCCGCCACCGGCAGCACCGCGATGGACCCGGCCGGCCACCCGTCCCGACTGCTGCGCGAGGCGGCGTTCAGCCTGGTGGCGGCGAGCCGTCCGGAGATGCGCGCGCTCCTGGTCGACCGCCTGGCGGACTGAGACCGCCCGCCGGATCACCGGGCGATCCCGGGTACAGGTGCCGGAACTGGATGCTGATCCGCGGCCCGCACGCCGCACGCGTCTTGGGCACCGAGTGCTGCCAGGTCCGCTGGCACGACCCGCCCATCACCAGCAGGTCCCCCGATGCGAGCGGGAACGACACCGAGCTGCCGCCGCCGGTGGGGCGCAGCCGCAGCGGACGCGTCGCCCCGAGCGCCACCAGAGCGACGACCGCCTCGGGCCGCTCCCGGGCGACCCGGTCGCCGTGCCAGGCGACCCCGTCCGCCCCGTCCCGGTACAGGTTCACGCCGACCTGACTGAACGCCACGTCGTAGTGCGCGCCGAGCTCGACGGCCATCCCGGTCAGCCGCCCCGGGACCTCCGGCTCGGGCAGCAGCCAGCGGTGGGTGAGCCGTGGCTCGTCGACCACGCGGTCGTACATCCGGCGGCGATGCCCGCGGAACGGCACCCGGGCCAGCAGCAGGTCGAACAACCCGTCCGGATCGGCGACCCATCCGGGCACGACGTCCACCCACGCCCCTCCCGCGAGCTCGTGGCGGAACGCCGACCCGAGGCCGGGCAGCGCGCCGCCCGGGGAGTCGGGGTGCGGATCGGCGAACAGCGATCCCTGCCAGCAGGCGTCCACGGCCGACACGCTACCCGAATTCGACCGCATGTTCGACTGCGTTCCTGCGATGATCTTGCCCATGACGACCGCAGCCCCCCGCGAAGGCGGAGCCGTCCTCTCCTACGTCGGGCTCCGCCGGGCCGTCGGACTGATCGGCCTGCTGCTGCCGTTCGTGCTGGTCATCGGCGACCAGCTGCTCGGCGAGCACGGCCTGCGCTCCTCGATCAGCAGCTACTACTACTCCCCGGTGCGCGACATCTTCGTCGGCAGCCTGTGCGCGGTCGGCGTCTTCCTGTTCTGCTACCGCTACGAGCGCCCGGACGCGATCCTCGGCAACATCACCGGCGGCGCCGCGGTCGCCGTGGCCCTGCTGCCGACCGTCCCACCGGGGGTCGTCACGCCTGCCCAGCGGTTCGTCGGGACCCTGCACCTGATCTCGGCGGCGATCTTCTTCGTCGGCCTGGCGCTGTTCTGCCTGCGGCTGTTCGTCCGCGGCGAGCCCGGCGGACGCAAGGCGGCCCGCAACCTCGTCTACCGGATCTGCGGCTGGACGATCATCGGCTGCCTGGTGCTCGCCGCGCTGACCGGGCTGCTGCTGCCCGACCCGGTCAAGGAGGAGTTCGAGACGCTGTTCTGGCTGGAGTCGCTGGCGATCCTCGCGTTCGGTGTCGCGTGGCTGGTCAAGGGCGACACCGTGCTGCGCGACCCCACCGCCTCCTCGGTCTGACGGTCAGGCCTTCCCGTCCGCGGCACGAGCGAGGACGGGCAGGTAGTCGCCGAGCACCCACGGCAGCGACAGCACCGACGGCGCCGAGGTCGCGACCACCTTCGCGTTGCCGACGACGGCGGCGAGCCCGCGGCGCCGCACCGCCGGCATGGTCGCGACGGCGGCGTCGGTGCGGAACCGGCGCACGTCGTCGTCGGAGGCGAAGAAGCCGATCACCAGGTCGGAGTCGATGCGCGACAGCAGCTCCGGACTGACGGTGTAGTAGACCGAGCCGTCCCGCACGGCGTCGCGCTCGGCGGAGCCGTCGAGGGTGAGGCCGAGGTCGGTGACCAGCTGGACGCGGGCGTCGGCGGCGCGGAACAGGCCGAGGCGGCCGCCGTCGAGACCGCCAGTGTAGACGAAGGTCTTCCCCGCCAGCTGCGGGTAGCGCTGCGTCGCCCCGGCCAGCTGTGCCTCGGTGTCGGCGATCAGGCGGTCCGCGCGGGCCGGGTCCCCGAAGACCTGCCCGGCGACGCGGGTCTGCTCACGCCAGCCGGTGGAGTACTCCGCGTCCGGGTAGGCGACGGTCGGCGCGATCTCCGAGAGCTGCGCGTACTCCTGCGGGGTGAGCCCGGAGTAGGTCGCCAGCACCAGATCGGGCTTCGCCGCGGCGACGCCCTCGAACGGGACCGCGGTGACGTCACCGCTGCCGATGACCTGCGGGAACGGTCCGCCGGTCCGCTCGATCGCGGTGCGCACCCAGGGCAGGACGCCCTCGGCGTCGCCGCCGTAGGTGGTCTTCGGGATCGCGACGGGGAGCACGCCCATCGCCAGCGCGACGTCGGTGTTCGACGCCCCGAGCGTCACCACGCGCCGCGGGCGGTCCGGGATCACCGTCTCACCGAGCCGGTGGCGGATCGTCACCGGGAACCCGGGTGCCGCCGGGGCGGGACCGCTCACGGCGGGCCCCTCGGCCCCGCAGGCGGTGAGCCCGCCGATCCCGGCGAGCAGCAGTCCGGCACCGGCGAGGACGCGACGACGGCTGACGGGGGCGGGCATGGACGTCCTCCTCGAGCAGTGGAAGGTGAGCCTAACCTGATCGGGGGAACGGCCCGCTCGGCTCCCACCACCCGACGTCCGGCGACGCGACGACCGGCCGCCCGTCGCACCCCGGTAGCGTCCCGGTCATGCCAGCTCCGGACACCGGCGACCGGGCTCCCCGCGGCACCGGCTCCCCCGCCCCCGACCGGCCCGCGCCCGACCTCCCGGCCTACCCCGACGCCGCCCCCGACGGCTCCGCGGGCGCGGTCGCCGCGACCGCCGTCGCCGCCGGACAGCACGCCGGCAGGCAGGACACCGCCGGGCAGCACGCCGGCGCACAGGACCCCGCTGGGCAGGACACCGCCGGGCAGGACACCGACCGGGGCGCACGCCCGGGCCCCGTGGCTCCCGCCGGGCCGTGGCCGACCGTCCGGCCCGCCACCGCCCGCACCGTCGCGATCCGCCGCGCGCTCGCGGTGCTCGCGCTCGTCTACGGCGTGGCCGTGTACTGGATCGCCACCGACGTCCTGTCCCGGGCCGAGCACCTGCTGGCCGGGGTTGTCGTCGGCGGGCTGCTGAACCTCGTCGGCGTCGTGCTGCTGTGGCTCTACGCCCAGCGGACCCCGGCCCGGGTCGAGCCCGCCCGTGGCCCGGACATGGGCCTGGTGCGCGACCGCGCCGTCGCCCGGAAGGTGCTGCGCTCCGGGCTGACCCCGGACGGTGAGCAGCGCAGGCTCGTCGCCGTCGACGTCCTCGCCGATGCACCGGTCCCGCTGATCACCGGCGGGACGTTCGCGCTGCTCGGGCCGCTGGTCGTCGCCGTCGCGCACGACTCGGGTCCGTTCGGCTGGGCCGGTCCGCTGACCGCCGGGCTGATCGTCGTCGTGCTGGCGCTGGTCGGGGTGCGGGCGTGGCGGGCGTACGCGCTGCACAAGCTCGCCGATGCCAAGCACACCGTGCCGCGGTTCGAGGAGTCCGGGACACCCTGGCAGCCCTGGCCCTGATCCCGGCCCGGCCCGTTCAGACCGGCAGGAGCCCCTCGACGACGTCGGCGAGCTGTTCGGCGGTACGGCACTCGTGCATCGGGAGCACCTCGCCGTACGCCGGCGCGGCGGAGTCGCCGGTCCCCCACAGCCGTTCGGCCTCGGGGTTGAGCCAGTGCGCGTGCCGCGCGGCCGCGGCCATGGTGCGCAGCGCCCGCAGGTTCGGGTCACGGTGGTTGGTGCGGCCGTCGCCGAGCACCAGCAGCGAGGACCGCGGGGTGAGCGCATCGAGGTGGTGCTCGCAGAAGTCGCCGAAGGCGTGGCCGTAGTCGGAGTGCCCGTCGACGGCGACCAGGTCGGCCTCGCGCAGCACCCGCTGCATCACCCCGGCGAGGTCGGCGCCCGGCTCGAACAGGTGCGTGACCTCGTCGGTGCGCTCCACGAACGCGAACACCCGCACCTTCGAGAACTGCTCGCGCAACGCCTGGACCAGCAGCAACGTGAAGTGGCTGAACCCGGCGACCGAGCCGGACACGTCGCAGAGGATCACCAGCTCGGGCCGGCCGGGACGCCGTGTCCGGTACGCGGGGTCCATCGGCACGCCGCCGGTGGACATCGAGCGGCGCAGCGTGCGGCGCAGGTCGAGCTGTCCCCGGCGGGCCCGGCGGCGCCGCGCCGCGAGCCGCGACGCCAGTCGCCGGGCCAGCGGGTGCACGGTGCGGCGGAGCTCGGCGAGCTGGGTGGCGTTGGCGGTGAGGAAGTCGGCGCGGTCGGCCTGGGTCGGTGTGGTGGTGCGGGCGACCTGCTCGCGGCCGCGCTGCTCGGCGGTGCGCCGACGGACCTCCTCGCGGACGGTTCCCTGGAATGCGGCGATCCGGTCGCGGACCTGCCGGCGGCGGACCTCGGAGACGAAGCCGGTGTCGTCGTCGCGGGCGAGGCCGTCGAGGATCCGGGCGAGCAGCGTCTCCGGGGACAGGACGTTGAGCATCTGGTACGCGGACAGGCCGGGCTGCGCCATCCGGCCGCGGACCCCGGTCCCGGCCGCGCCCGCGGTGCCGATCGCCTCGACCGCGGCCCGGGCGAGCTGCTCGGTGGCGGCGGTGTCGCCGTCGCGCAGGAGTCCGGCGAGGGTCTCGCGCAGGGCGTCGACGTCGACCGGGGCGTCCTGCTCGTCGGCGGTGCGGGGGATCTCCACCCCGCCGGTCCCGGCGCCGAGCACCGGCGGGAACCACAGCTCGAACAGGGCGTCGAAGGTGTCGCGCTGCCCGGACCGGCGCAGCAGCGCCGACGCCAGTCCCTCGCGCAGCTGCTCGCGTTCCAGCAGGTCCAGCGCCCCGAGCACCCGCGCGGCGTCCACGGTCTCCCCCGGCCCGACGGCAACGCCGTGCCGGCGCAGCGCCGCGACGAAGTCGACCAGGTGCCCGGGCAGGCCGTGCTCGGGTGCGGGGGCGGACGGTCCGGTCACCCGGCCATCATGCGGCACACCGCTCATTCACCAGTAGTGACGAGCGGGCTCAGTTGAGCCGCAGCTCCGACGCCGCCTTCTCCGCGTCGGAGCGGTGCTTGAGCACGACGCCGAGGGTGGCGCGGGCGGCGTCGTCGTCGAGGGTGTCGAGGCCGAGCGCGAGCAGGGTCCGCGCCCAGTCGATCGTCTCGGCGACACTGGGGACCTTCCGCAGCTCCATCGCGCGCAGCACCCCGACGGTCCGGACGAGCGCATCGGCGAGCTGCTCGGGCAGCTCCGGCACCCGGGTCAGCACGATCCGGCGCTCCATGTCGGCGTCCGGGAAGTCCAGGTGCAGGAACAGGCAGCGCCGCTTGAGCGCCTCGGACAGCTCGCGCGTGGAGTTGGAGGTGAGCAGCACGAACGGGCGCCGGTTCGCCGTCACCGTGCCGAGCTCGGGGATGGTGACCTGGAAGTCGGACAGGACCTCCAGCAGCAGGCCCTCCATCTCGACGTCGGCCTTGTCGATCTCGTCGATGAGCAGCACCGTCGGGTCGGCGCGGCGGATCGCGGTGAGCAGCGGGCGGGCGAGCAGGAACTCCTCGGAGAACACGTCGTCGCGGGCGGCGTCCCAGCCCTGCTGCTCGCCCTGCGAGGCGGTGATCCGCAGCAGCTGCTTGGCGTGGTTCCACTCGTAGAGCGCGCGGGCCTCGTCGATGCCCTCGTAGCACTGCAGGCGCACCAGCCCGGAGCCGGTGGCCTCGCTGACCGCCTTGGCCAGCTCGGTCTTCCCGACGCCTGCCGGGCCCTCCACCAGCAGCGGCTTGCCGAGCGTGTCGGCCAGGAACACCGTGGTCGCGACGGCCGTCGAGGCCAGGTAGCCGACCTCGCCGAGCCGCTCGACGACCTCGTCCACCGACCCGAACGTCCCAGCCACGGCCCCATCCTCACCCATCGATCCCGCTGTGGCACAGCAGGGCAGGCGGCGGACGCGGCACCGGCGCGCGAAACTGTCGGTGCCCGGGTCCACCATGGCTGTCATGACCACCGCATCGCAGACCCTGCGCGACCGGGCCGAGGCCGTCCTCGAGCAGCTCGCCGGCCCGGGCGCCCGGCTGCGCGAGGACCAGTGGACTGCCATCGAGGCGCTCGTCGCCCAGCACCGGCGGGCACTGGTCGTGCAGCGCACCGGCTGGGGCAAGTCCGCGGTGTACTTCGTGGCGACGGCACTGCTGCGCGAGCAGGGCGCAGGACCCACGGTGATCGTGTCGCCGCTGCTGGCGTTGATGCGCAACCAGATCGACGCCGCGATCCGCTCCGGGATCGTCGCGGTCACGGTCAACTCGGCCAACGCCGACGAGTGGGACGCGGTGTACGCCGACATCGAGAACGGCGACGTCGACGTGCTGCTCGTGTCCCCGGAGCGGCTCAACAACCCCGACTTCCGGGACCGGGTGCTGCCGAAGCTGGCCGCGACCGCCGGGATGCTGGTGGTCGACGAGGCGCACTGTGTGTCGGACTGGGGCCACGACTTCCGGCCGGACTACCGGCGGCTGCGCACGCTGATCGCCGAGCTGCCGCCGGGGATCCCGGTGCTGGCGACGACGGCGACCGCGAACGACCGAGTGGTCACCGACGTCTCCGAGCAGCTCGGCATGGGCCGTGAGGACGACGAGGGCACCCTGGTCCTGCGCGGCTCGCTGGACCGCGAGTCGCTGCGGCTCGCAGTGGTGCAGCTGCCGACGCCGGCGCGGCGGCTGGCCTGGCTGGCCGCGAAGCTCGACGAACTGCCCGGCGCGGGGATCGTCTACACGCTGACCGTGCAGGCCGCCGAGGAGGTCGCCCAGTTCCTGACCGAGCGCGGGTTCTCGGTGCGGTCGTACTCGGGCAGGACCGCACCGGAGGACCGGCTGTCCGCGGAGGCGGACCTGCTGGCCAACCGGGTGAAGGCGCTGGTGGCGACGTCCGCGCTGGGCATGGGCTTCGACAAGCCGGACCTGGGCTTCGTGGTCCATCTGGGTGCGCCGGCGTCGCCGGTGGCCTACTACCAGCAGATCGGTCGCGCCGGGCGTGCGCTGGACCGGGCCGAGGCGATCCTGCTGCCCGGCCGCGAGGACCGCGAAATCTGGGCCTACTTCGCGTCGCTGGCGTTCCCGCCGGAGCCGCTGGTCCGCCAGACGCTGGGCGTGCTGTCCGAGCACCCGCAGTCGACGGCGTCGATCGAGACCCGCGTCGACCTGTCCCGAACCCGGCTGGAGATGCTGCTCAAGGTGCTCGACGCCGACGGCGCCGCGAAGCGGGTGAAAGGCGGCTGGGTGGCGACCGGCGAGGACTGGGTCTACGACACCGAGCGCCACGAGCGTGTGAACGAGGCGCGCCGGGCCGAGCAGCAGGCGATGCTCGACTACATCGCCACCACCGACTGTCGGCTGGTGTTCCTGCGCCGCCAGCTCGACGACCCGGACCCGACGCCGTGCGGTCGCTGCGACACCTGCACCGGCACCGTCTGGTCCGACGACGTCGACGCCGACGGCGAGCGCGCCGCCGAGGAGCAGCTGTCCCGTCCCGGGGTGGAGATCGCGCCGCGGAAGATGTGGCCGTCCGGGATGGCCGAGCTCGACGTGCCACTGTCCGGGAAGATCGCCGCCGGTGAGCAGGCGGCGCCGGGGCGGGCGATCGGGCGGCTGTCCGACATCGGCTGGGGCACCCGGCTGCGCGAGCTCGTGACCGGGCCGGACCAGCCGGTCCCGGCCGAGGTGTTCGACGCGGTGGTCCGGGTGCTCGCCGGATGGGGCTGGGAGCGGCGCCCGGTCGGCGTCGTCGGGATCGCGTCGCGGACCCGCCCGCACCAGGCCGACCACCTCGCCCGGCGGATCGCCGAGATCGGCCGGCTGACCTATCTGGGCACGCTCACCCCCGCCGGGGAGCGCCCCGGGCCGAAGGAGAACTCCGCGCAGCGTCTCGCCGCGGTGTGGGCCGGCCTCGCCGACGCCGAGGTACCGGACCTGTCCGGGGTGGACGGTCCGGTCCTGCTGGTCGACGACGTCGTCGACTCCGGCTGGACCCTGACGGTCGCGGCCCGGGCGCTGCGCCGAGCGGGGGCGACGGAGGTGTTGCCGCTGGCCCTGGCGGTGTCCGGCTGAGCCGCGGCCACTTGACACCCCACCCCCGCTCGACTGAGGTATGCCTCACCTCAGTCGAAGGGTGGACCATGGGCCGGTTGCCCGCAGCCGTCGCAGCGTGCATCGCACTGCTCGGTGTCTCCGTGCTGCTCGCGGGTTGCGGTGGCGCGTCCGCACCCGCGTCGTCGTCGCAGGCTCCGCAGGCCAGTGGTGCCGGGTTCCCGGTGACGGTCCGGCACGCGTTCGGCGAGACGACGATCCCGGCGAAACCGCAGCGGGTGGTGGTGCTCGGGCTCAACGACCTGGCCGTCGCGCAGAAGGTGGGTGCGCCCGTCGTCGGGGCGGTGCGGAACGTGACCGGCCCGGCAGCCCTGCCCTACCTTCCTCCGCTGCCCGACGACGTCGCCGGCCTCACACTCGGCGACGTGGGTGCGGAGAAGGTCGCCGCGTACCGGCCGGACCTGATCCTGGCCGTCGGCTTCCCGCAGATGGACCAGGCGATGTTCGACCGGCTCAGCGAGATCGCTCCGGTCGTCACCTACGCCCGCTCGCTCTACGGCGACTCCATGCAGGACGACGCCCGCCAGGTCGGGCGTGCGCTCGGCGAGACCGAGAAGGTCGAGAAGCTGATCGCCGACGCCGACCACCGGGTCGCGCAGCTACGGACCGAGCTGCCCGGGCTCGCCGGGAAGACGTACCTGTTCGGGCAGGCCCGCGGCCAGGTACTGCCGATGGTCGTCGGCGAGCAGAACCAGTCGACGGTGTTCATGCGGAGCCTCGGGCTCTCCGTACCGCCGTCGTTCCGCGACGCCCCCGCCTCGGACGCCCTCGCCCCCGGCACCGTCGGCCTGTCCTACGAGGAGGCCGGTCGCCTGTCGGAGGCCGACCTGCTGCTGATCACCTTCGCCCGCCCCGACGATCGGGCCTTGTTCGAGCAGAACCCGCTGGTGAAGACCACGCGGCCGGTCCGGCAGGGCACGTTCACCCCGCTGACCCTGGACCAGGCGGTCGCGCTGCAGGCGCCGAACGTCGTCGGCGCGAGCTGGCTGCTCGACCAGCTGCGGCCGTCGCTGGAGCGGGTCGCCGGGCGCTGACCGTCGGGTGGCCCGAGCGCCGACCGGGCAGGCCACGCGAGCTCACCCGACGTGCCGGATCTCGGGCCACAGCTCGGGCCACGGCCGCAAGGGAATCCGGCAGACCCAGACGGTCCCGCCCTGTTCCTGGTTGTCGAGGCCCACGCCGTTGTCGATCCGCGCGGCCGGCACCACCGAGGCGAACCACCCGGTGAGCTGGTCGCGGTCGTACCCGGTCACGACGGCCGTGGTCGCCGTGACCGGGGGGATGGCCCAGTCGGCGTAGGAGTTGTGTCCGCTGACCACGGCCAGCCGCGGCGCGAACCGCTGCAGCGCACCCGCCTCGCCGTAGTTGCGGGTGAGCACCACGGTTCCGGGTGGCTGGGCATCGGCGACCCGGGCGACCGTCGCCGCGAACGCGGGCCAGCCGACGGTCTCGCCGACGTCGGCGACCATCGCGGTGATCGGCGTCGAGGCCAGCATGTGTTCCGGGACGACCGGCAACATGAGCGTGGCGTCGACCAGCGCCGACAGCGCCACCGCCGCCCCCACCAGAGCCGTTCGTACCCGCGTGGTCCAGGCCCACCGCACGACCGGGCCGGCTCCGGCGGCCAGCAGGACCGGGTAGAGACCGGCCAGGTAGTAGGGCTTTCCACCGGTGACGGTGAAGATCACCGCGAGCAGGCCGAACGCGAGCGGGGAACGCCGCGAGCGTCCGGTCCCGGGCGAGCGCGACGATCCCCACCACCCACACCGGCACGAGCAGCGGGCTGATCAGCAGCACCTGGAACGGGACCACCAGCCACCACGGCGAGCTGGACGTCGAGCCGCCGGCGGCGATCGAGTCCGTGAGCGTGAGCAGCGGCCAGCCGTGCCGCCCCTGCCAGAGCAGGAACGGTGCCCACAGTAGGGCCGCCAGGAGACCGGCCACCCAGAACCACGCATCGCGCAGCGGCCACCGTGGCCCGACGAGCAGCAGGGCCACGACGAGTGCCCCGAGCAGGAACGCGGTCAGCGGCTTGTTCAGCAGACCGACACCGGCCGCGGCACCGACCGGCAACCACCGGGTCCCGCCCCCGCCCCGCAGGGACCGGATCGCAGACCAGGACACGACCGCCCAGACGAGGAGGTCGGTCGTGGTGGTGGAGAGCAGGTGGCCGGTCTGCAGCAGGATCGCCGACACCGCGATGCAGCCCGCGGCCAGAACCTGCGCGGATGCGCGGGCCCCGAGTTCCCGCGCGATCGCCGCGGTCACCAGCACCACCCCGGCGGCCAGCAGGGCCGGGAGCACGCGCAGGCCCACCAGCGAGTCGCCGAACACCGCCGAGGCCGTCCGGGCGATCAGCGGGGTCAGCACGCCCTGGTCCACGTAGCCCCACGCGAGGTGCCGGCCCGCGGCGAGGAAGTAGAGCTCGTCGCGGTGGTAGCCGTAACCCCCCGCCGACAGCAGCAGCACCGCGCCGGTCAGCGCCGGCAAGCTCCCGTGGGCTACCGGGGACGGTGCGGGCGCCGGTCTCGATGACGCCCCGCCCTCCGCTGTCGTCACGGGCCCAGTGTGCCGGGTTCCGCGACACCCTGACGCCTGGTCGGCCTACCGCTCCGGCATCTCCGGACCGCATCCGGTGCCGACCGGCCGGCCCCGCCGGGATGCCCTCCGGAAAGTACCTCGGCCAGTGAGACATCTCGGGGAACGTCTCAGCTACTGAGGCGTTCCGCCTTCGGTCCCCCGCCCCAGCTCGGCCGCAGCACCGTGCCGGCCCCGTCGACGATCTCGGTCGGGTCCGGCTCGGCGGACGGCTCCAACCCGGGCACGACCGCCTCCACCCGCAGGTCCGACGCGTGCGGGCACCCTGCGCCCACCCAGCCCTCCAGCAACGCGATCAGCCGAGCCGCCGCGACCGCGCCCCCGGGGCCGAACCCGCGCACCGTCGCCGACGGCTCGGCGAGCAGCAGCGCGCAGCCGTCCGGGCTCGCGACGCCGAGCGTGCCCCGGGAGCCCGGCAGCGGGAACAACGTGTCGGCGAGCCCGCCGGACGACGGCCCGACCAGCCGGAACACCGCCGGATCGGCGACCGCGCACCACAGTCCGAGCCCGTCCCACAGGTCCGCGGGCGAACCACCGATCGGCGCCGGCCGGTCCCCCGCGGGTTCACCGAGCCACCCGGTCACGGTGTCCGCGGCGCCACCGGATCCTCTGGGCGGCCCGTCCGCGGTGGCACCCGGACCCGCAGAGCCCGGATCCACCGGGAACACCGTCCAGCTCCCTGCCCGGCACCCGTTGCTCCCGTCGGGGTCCGCGCCCTCGCCGCGCAGCCGGATGAACGCGCAGCTCCGCACGGACGTCGATTCCAGTCGCCCCGGACCGGTCCGGGTGAACGCCACCGACAGCTGGCTCCCGCGCACGGTCAGCGGCAGCACGAGCCGTCCGTCCGGGGCGAGCTGTTCCACCCACTCCCGCCGCACCCCGGACGTCCCGACGGTCAGCTCGATCCGG
Organism: Pseudonocardia phyllosphaerae; assembly: GCF_046546475.1. Lineage (NCBI taxonomy): Bacteria > Bacillati > Actinomycetota > Actinomycetes > Pseudonocardiales > Pseudonocardiaceae > Pseudonocardia > Pseudonocardia phyllosphaerae. The sequence continues at coordinate 127,516 of NZ_JBKGXS010000007.1, read as the reverse complement.
TCGTACGGCGCCGACGGCGGGTACCCGAGCGCGCCGTCGCCGGTGACCGTCTCGACCCGCTCCAGCCCGGCCGCGGCGAGATTCGCGCGCGCCCCGGCGACCAGGTCGTCGTCGATGTCGACGGAGGTGACCGCGCCGCCGGAGCCGACGAGGTGCGCGAGCAGGCCCGCGTTCCACCCGCCACCGGCACCGATCTCCAGCACCCGGTCCCCGGGGCGGGCGTCGAGCTGCTCCAGCATGATCGCGACCATCGACGGCTGCGAGACCGAGCTGACGGCGGCTCCGTCGTCGTCCTGCTTGATCGTGACGGCGCCGTCGAGGTAGGCGTCGGCAAGGTCGATACCGGGCAGGAACAGGTGCCGCGGGACGGCCTCCAGCGCGTCACGGATCCGCGGGCTGCGGACCCGGCCGTCGCGTTCGAGATCCGCGACCAGCCGTGCCCGGGCGTTCTCCGCGGACGGCATACCGGCATCGTCGCCGGTCAGGGGCGTGCGGACAACCGGGGCACCGACGAGACGGCACGTCCGGATGAGATCAGAGGAACACCAGGTCGTCGGCGTGGACGAGCTCACGACGCTGCTCGGGCGGCAGCTCGCGGGTCCGGCGACCGATCATCGACGGCAGCTCGGCGGCGTCGTAGGACACGACCCCGCGGGCGATCGCCCGGCCGTGCGGCGCGAGCAGCTCGACGACGTCGCCGGCGACGAAGTCCCCGGAGATGCCGTGCACCCCTGCCGCGAGCAGCGACCGGCGACGTTTCCGGACTGCCTCGACCGCGCCGGCGTCGAGGTCCAGGGCGCCGCGGACGTCGGCGGCGTGGCGCAGCCAGAACCGGCGCGCGCTCATCCGCCGCCCGGACGCCCGGAACGCGGTGCCGACCTTCGGGCCGTCGTCGCCGGTGGCGAGCGCCCCGGTGACCTCCTCGGCGGAGGTGAGCAGCACCGGGATCCCGGCCGCCGACGCCATCGCCGCCGCGGTGACCTTGGTGGCCATCCCGCCGGTGCCCAACCCGGACCCGGGCCGCGAGACGCTGATCCCGGCCAGCTCCGACGGGTCCTCCACCTCGCCGACCAGCGACGATCCGGGTTCGCGGGGGTCGCCGTCGTAGAGACCGTCGACGTCGGAGAGCAGCACCAGCGCGTCCGCGCCGACGATGTGCGCCACCAGCGCGGCGAGCCGGTCGTTGTCCCCGACCCGGATCTCGGCGGTGGCGACGGTGTCGTTCTCGTTGACCACCGGCAGCGACCCGAGCCCCAGCAGGCGCTCCAGGGTGCGCTGGGCGTTGCGGTAGTTGGACCGGCGGATCATGTCGTCGGCGGTCAGCAGCACCTGCCCGATCCCCTGCCCGTGCCGCGCGAACGACGCCGAGTACGCGTGCGCCAGCAGCAGCTGCCCCACCGACGCAGCCGCCTGCTGGGTGGCCAGGTCACGGGGCCGCTTGCGCAGCTGCAGCGGGGCGAGCCCGGCCGCGATCGCCCCGGACGACACGAGCACGACCTGCGTGCCCTCGCCACGGCGCGCCATGAGGGCGTCGACCAGCGCGTCGAGCCGGGCCGGGTCGAGCCCGCCGGACAGGCTCGTCAGCGACGACGACCCGACCTTGACGACGACACGCTTCGCGGCGCCGAGCGCCGATCGGGTCGACGAGCTCATCGGCCGGGTCAGTCCTCGATCTCGTGGTCGGACGAGTAGTGCGCGCCGGCGGCGAGCTCGGCGTCGGACAGGTGCTCGCGGCGCGCGGCCCGGGCGCGCTTGCGCTCGGAGGCGCCGACGCGGTCGTTGCGCTCCATCCGGACGTCGGTCCCGCGCCCGGACATCAGCGCGGCGACACCGGCCGGGGTGGTCGGCTCCCACTCGAACGACACGTCGCCGATGGTGACCGGGCAGCCGGGGACGGCACCGGCCTTGGCCAGCGCCTCCTCGACGCCGAGGCGGGCGAGCCGGTCGGCGAGGTAGCCGACCGCCTCGTCGTTCTCGAAGGCGGTCTGGCGGATCCAGCGCTCGGGACGCTCGCCGCGCACGACGAAACCGTCCTCGACCTCGGGGTCCGGTTCGACGGTGAAGCCGCTGTCGCCGATGGCGTGCGGCCGGATGACGGTCCGGGTGACCTCCGCCTCCGGACGTGCGGCGCGGGCCTCGGCGACCCGTTCGGCCATCGCGAAGCTCAGCTCGCGCAGCCCCTGCCGGCTCGCGGTGGAGATCGGGAAGATCGGCCAGCCGAACCGCTCGGCCAGGTCGGCGCGCACGAGGTCGACGAGGTCGGCGGCGTCCGGGACGTCGATCTTGTTGAGCGCGATCATGCGGGGGCGCTCGTCGAGCCGCTCCCCCAGCGCACTCTCGCCGAGCTGGTCGGAGTAGCGGGCGAGCTCGGCCTCGAGGGCCTCGATGTCGGACACCGGGTCGCGCTCGGTCTCGAACGTCGCGCAGTCCACGACGTGCACCAGCACCGAGCAGCGCTCGACGTGCCGCAGGAACTCCAGGCCCAGGCCGCGACCCTCGGCGGCGCCGGGGATCAGGCCGGGGACGTCGGCGACGGTGAAGACCTCGTCGCCCGCGGTGACCACGCCGAGCTGCGGGACCAGCGTCGTGAACGGGTAGTCGGCGATCTTCGGCCGGGCCGCGGACAGCGCCGCGACCAGCGACGACTTGCCCGCGCTGGGGTAGCCGACCAGGCCGACGTCGGCCAGCGAGCGCAGCTCGAGGGTGTAGGTGATCTCGTCGCCGGGCTCGCCGAGCAGCGCGAAGCCGGGGGCCTTGCGGGCCCGCGAGGCGAGTGCGGCGTTGCCGAGCCCGCCGCGCCCGCCCTCGGCGGCGACGAAGCGGGTACCGGCGCCGACCAGGTCGGCGAGCAGCTCGCCGTCGGAGTCGAGCACGACGGTGCCGTCCGGGACGCGCAGCTCCAGGTCCTCGGCGTTGGCGCCGTTCTTGAACGCGCCCTGGCCCTGGGTGCCGTTGGCGGCCATCGCGTGCGGGTGGTGGTGGTAGTCGAGCAGCGTGTGCACGCCCGGGTCGACGACCAGCACGATCGAACCGCCGCGACCGCCGTTGCCGCCGTCGGGGCCGCCGAGCGGCTTGAACTTCTCACGGTGCACGGAGGCGCAGCCGTTGCCGCCGGCTCCCGCGGTCGCGTGCAGCACGACGCGGTCCACGAACCGGGACATGGGGCTGCTCCTCTGGAAGAAGGGGTGAGACGACGAACGGCGGGCCCCCCGTTACCGGGGTGACCCGCCGTCGGCGTCGCTGTGCTGGCGGGTCGCTCAGACCTCGGCCGGCACGATGTTGACGGTCTTGCGGCCGCGCTTGGAACCGAACTCGACGGTCCCGGCGGCGAGGGCGAACAGGGTGTCGTCCTTGCCGCGGCCGACGTTCACACCCGGGTGGGTGCTGGTGCCGCGCTGGCGGATGAGGATCTCGCCCGCCTTGACGACCTGGCCGCCGAAGCGCTTGACGCCGAGGTACTGGGCGTTCGAGTCGCGACCGTTGCGGGAGCTGGATGCACCCTTCTTGTGTGCCATGACGCAGGCTCCTTACTTGCCGATCGCGGTGACCTGGACCTTCGTCAGGGGCTGACGGTGCCCCTGACGCTTGTGGTACCCGGTCTTGTTCTTGAACTTGTGGATCCGGATCTTCGGACCCTTGGTGTGCTCGACGACCGTGGCGGTCACCGCGGAGGTGAGGCCGGTCGCATCGGTCGACACCTGGTCGCCGTCGACGAGCAGCACGGCGGGGAGGCTGATCTCGGCGCCGGGCTCACCGTCGATCTTCTCGACGGTGACCACGTCGTCGACGGCCACCTTGTACTGCTTGCCGCCGGTCTTGACGATCGCGTACATCGCTGACGCACGACTCCTGAAACATCGGGGGCGCGGCTGGCGCGCTCGGGTTCTCACAGCTCGCGCCGGATCGGCGCGCACGCCGCGGACCCGGTCTTGCACTCCAGGCGCGGCTTCTGTCGGTCAAGGGTACGCGACCCCGTTACCGGGGTCGAACTCACCCCCCGTCCTGCGGAGGACCCGCGGGACGGGACGCGGCCCGGCGGGAACGCCGGGGCCGGGAGACCACCGCTTCGGGCTCCGGCTGGGCCGGAGCCTCCGACGATGGAACGGCGGTGGGCGCGGCCGGGCGCTGCCCGGTCGTGCCCGTGGTGATGACGACCGGGTCGGCGCCCCGCACGGGGGCTCCGGCCGACCGGCTCACCCGGCGACGCCGGGGGGCCGGCTCCGCCGCGGGTTCGGGTGCGACGGAGGCCTCCGACGCATCGGTGACGGATGCGGGCTCCGGCGTGGGCGCGGGGGCACCCACCGCCCCGGTCGTCGCGGGCGCCACCGCCCCGGTCGTCACCGGCTCGACACCCGGCTCGGTCTCGTCCGGGTCGGCGGCCGGCTCGGGCGCGGGCGCCGCCTCGGTCACGGTGGTGCCGGCCGGAGCCGTCTCCCCCGCGGACACGGCGGCGTCCCCGTCCGAAGGCGTGCCCGCGGCACCGGAGTCCGCGGCAGCGGGATCCGTGGCCCCGGCGTCCGCAGAGCCCGACGTCGCGGCGCCGGAATCCTCGGCGCCGGAGACCGTGACGTCGGTGTCCGTGGCGTCGACGTCGGTGTCCCTGGCGCCGGTGCTCGTGGTGTCGGCGGCCGCGGCGTCGGTGTCCTTGGCCAGGCTCCCCGCGATCACCGCGGCCGCGGCAGCGGCCGAGGTGGTCTCGACGGTCCGCTCGGCGTCGCCGGAACCGTCCCTGTTGCCGTTGCCGTTGCCGTTGGCGCCGTGGCCGTTGGTCCCGGCCTCGACGGCGTGGCCGTTCGAACCGTTGTCCCCGTTGCCGGAGCCACCGCCGCCACCCCGGCGACGACGACGGCGTCCCCCGCCGTCCCCGTTGCCGTTGTTGCCGCCGTTGTTCTGGGCGCCGTTGTGCTGCCCGTTGCCCTGGGCGCCGTTGCCGTTGTTGCCGTTGCCGTTGTTGCCGCTGCCGTTGTTGCCGCCGCCACCGTGCTGGTGGTCGGACTCGGTCGAGACGATCACGCCACGGCCGCGGCAGTGCTCACACGGCGTCGAGAAGTGCTCGAGCAGCCCGCCGCCGACCCGCTTACGGGTCATCTGGACCAGGCCCAGCGAGGTCACCTCGGCGACCTGGTGGCGGGTGCGGTCCCGGGCCAGGCACTCGGTCAGCCTGCGCAGCACCAGGTCCCGGTTCGCCTCGAGGACCATGTCGATGAAGTCGACGACGATGATCCCGCCGATGTCACGCAACCGCAGCTGGCGCACGACCTCCTCGGCCGCCTCCAGGTTGTTGCGCGTGACGGTCTCCTCCAGGTTGCCCCCGGAGCCGGTGAACTTGCCGGTGTTGACGTCGACGACGGTCATCGCCTCGGTCCGGTCGATCACCAGCGTGCCGCCCGATGGCAGCCAGACCTTGCGGTCCAGCGCCTTGGTCAGCTGCTCGTCGATCCGGTACTCGGTGAACACGTCGCGCGGGCCGGTGTGCCGGTGCATCCGGTCGGCCAGCTCGGGCGCGACGTGGTCGACGTAGCCCGAGACGGTCTCCCACGCCGAGTCGCCGGAGACGATCAGCGTCGAGAAGTCCTCGTTGAACTGGTCGCGCACGACCTTGACCAGCATGTCCGGCTCCTCGTAGAGGAGCGTCGGCGCCTTGGGGGCGCCCTTGCCGGTCTTCTCGGACTTCTCCTTGACGACCTCCCACTGCGCCTGCAGCCGGCGGACGTCGCGCTCGAGGGACTCGTGCGAGACGCCCTCGGACGCCGTCCTGATGATCACTCCGGCCTCGGACGGGACGATCTCCTTGAGGATCTCCTTGAGCCGCTTCCGCTCGTTGTCGGGCAGCTTGCGGGAGATGCCCGCGGCGCCGCCGGAGGGCACGTAGACCAGGAACCGGCCGGCCAGCGAGATCTGTGTGGTCAGACGGGCGCCCTTGTGCCCCACCGGGTCCTTGGTGACCTGCACCAGGACCTGGTCGCCGGACGACAGCGCCTGCTCGATCTTGCGCGCCTTGCCGTTGAGGCCGGCGGCGTCCCAGTTGACCTCACCGGCATAGAGAACGGCGTTGCGGCCGCGCCCGATGTCGACGAACGCCGCCTCCATCGAGGGCAGCACGTTCTGCACGCGCCCCAGGTAGATGTTGCCGACCATGCTCCCGGCGCCGGAGTTGCCGCCGGTGATGAAGTGCTCGACGAGGACGTCGTCCTCCAGCACTCCGATCTCGGTGCGGTCGGACTGCTGGCGGATGACCATCTTGCGGTCCACCGACTCGCGGCGGGCCAGGAACTCCGACTCCGACAGGATCGGCGGACGACGACGGCCTGCGTCGCGGCCGTCCCGGCGCCGCTGCCGCTTGGCCTCGAGCCGGGTGGAGCCGCGCACGCCCTGCACCTGGTCGTCCGACGACGACTCCTGGCGGGCCTCGCGGACCTTGGTGACGGTGTTCGGCGGGTCGTCGTCGGTGCTCGAGTCGGAGTCCGACCCGCCACGGCGACGACGGCGGCGGCGCCGGCGCGACCCGGACGAGCCGCCCTGCGAGCGGTCGTCGTCGCTGCCGTCGTCGGAGTCGGAGTCGGAGTCGTCGGACTCGGAGTCGGACCCGTTCGAGTCGTCGTCGGACTCGTCGGCCCCGGAGCCCGAGCGTGTGTCGGACGACGAGTCGTCGGAGTCGTCGTCGGACTCGTCGGAGTCGTTCTCGCCCTGCTCGTCGCCGCCCTTGCCACGGCCACGGCCACGACGCCCCCGGCGACGGCGGCGGCGGTTGCTCTCGTCGTCGCTCGGGTCGCCCTCACCGGAGTCGGCCTGCTCGCCGTCCTCGGAACCCTCGCCGGAGGTGGTGTCCTCGGCCGGGGTGGTCTCCTCGGCGGGAGCCTGCTCCTCGGCGCGGCGCCGGTTGCGCTTACGGCCCTTCTTGCCGCCGCCCTTGCCCTCGTCGCCGGAGTCGGCGGCATCGTCCGAGCCCGTCTCCGGGGTCTCGGTCCGCTCGGCGGGCTTCGCCGGGGCGGCCGGGGCGGTGGGCGCCTGGAACATCGGCACGGCAAAGGTCGGGGTGAGCGACGCGGCGACGGCGGCGGTCTCCTCCGCGCGCCCGGCCTCGTCGGCGCTCCCCGCGTCGGTCTTCTCGGGGCCGGTCGCCTCCGGGCCGGTCTTCTCCGCGTCGGCGCTCGCCGGCCCGGAGCCGGCCTGCTCGGCGGCCGGGGTCTCGAACGGCGAGCCGGCGGCCTTCTTGGCCTTGCCACCCTTGCGGGTCCGCTTCGCCTTCGCCGACTCCTCCGCTGCAGGCTCCGAGGGGCCGGTGGCGGGAGCGGCGGCGTCGGTGGCGGCGTCGAACTCCGCGACGTCGGCGTCCGCGGCGGGCTCGGCACCGACCGGCACGGTCGCGGTGGTGGCGGCCGGGGCGGCGGTCTCCCCCGCCACCGGCGCCAGCGCGGCCACGACCTGCTCGGCCGTGGCGCGGGTGATGCTGGACTGGACGCTGCGGACCTCCTGGCCGAGGTCGCTCAGCGCGGAGAGCACCTCGCGGCTGGCCCGGCCGAGCAGCTTGGCCAGGGCGTGTACGCGCATCTTCTCCGGAAGGTCAGGCGCCGCGTTCGCGGCGGGGTCCGACACACCGGGGGACCCGCCGGAGGTGCCGGCGGGTGCGTCGTTCGTCGTCATCGAGCTCCATTCGCCCCCGGGCGCCTCACGGGAGGCGGCCGCGCAGGGACCTTGCGCGTTTCACGTTCCGCAGCTCGCGCCGGTTGCGCGGTACGGCACATCTGGTGTCGCTGCTCCCGGGGATCCGGGAGTCGTGCCGACGGCGTCCGCGGCGGCGGATCGGGTGTGCCGACCGCGTCAGGATCCGATCGAGCCGGCCCGGGTGTCCGGAACGGCGCCGAGCGGATCCACCAAGGCGCCGCCGTCGTCGAGCAGGCCCTGCGCCAGCCGGGTGGCCGTCACCGGAACCGGCGGCGTCAGGTCTGCGACAACGGCGAGCGCACCCAGCACGTCGTCGGGTCGAACGGTCGGTGTCGTCTGCCGAACGACCGCGGTCAGTATCGCACAGTCGCCGGACCGATCCGGGGAACCGGCCGCGTCACCGTGGACGTCGCTGGTCACCGGCGGTTCGATCGTCAGAGCGGCCAGGGCCGCGCGCACGTCGATCTCCTTGCGGCCGGACGGCGTGACCCGGGTCACGGTGACGTCGTCGCGAGCCAGCAGTGCGGTCACGGCCGCCTCCAGCTCAGTGACCGGGACGCCCCGCACCTCGAGGCGCCAGAGCGTCGCGTCGATCCGGTCCGCGAGCGCAGGCGGCGACGCCACCGCGGCGGCGAGGACGTCGAGCCCGTCGGGCAGCGCCTCGTCCAGCGCGGCGCGCAGCGCCTCCGGGTCGGTCTCGCGGGTCAGGCCCAGCTCGACGTACTCGGCCTCACTGGCCGCACCGGTCGGCGCGGCACCGACCCAGGACAGCCGCGGATGCGGGCTGAACCCGTGGGAGTGCGCGACCGGCACCCCGGCCCGGCGTACGGCCCGCTCGAAGCTGCGGGCGACATCGCGGTGGGACAGGAAGCGCAGCCGGCCCCGCTTGGCGAAGCGCAGCCGGATCTTCTGCACCGTGGGAGGTGCCGGGTTCGCCGCCACTCCCTGCCCTACGCGCGCCATGGCCCCAGTCTAGGCCGGGACCACGGCGCGCTCCGGCTGCCGTGCTCCGCGCTCAGCCGTCCCGGTGGCTCAGCCGTCCCGGTGCGGGCGGTCGGCGCGGACCGGGAACTCCCCGGTCCAGCCCATCCGCTCGTCGGCCGCCGCCATGACGCGCTTGCGGACGGCGAACCAGCCGGCCGTCAGCAGGATCGCCAGCAGCGGGATCGAGGCAACCGTGTAGGTGCCGGTCGGGTAGTCGTAGGCCATCAGCACCAGCACGACCAGCAGGAACACCAGGACCGCGCCCCCGGTCCACGGCGAGCCCGGGAGCCGGAACGACGGCCGGTGCAGGATGCCGGCCTCGGTCATCCGCACGAACCGCATCTGGCACAGCACGATCGTCGCCCAGCTCGCGATGATGCCCAGCGAGGCGATGTTGAGGACGATCTCGAACGCGTCCTTCGGCACGACCGCGTTCAGCCCGACACCGAACAGGGTGATCACCGAGGTCAGCGCGATGCCGCCGTAGGGGACGCCGCTACCGTTCATCCGGCCGGTGAACTTCGGCGCGGACCCGTTCTTCGACATCGAGCGCAGGATCCGGCCGGTGGAGTAGAGACCGGCGTTCAGGCTGGACAGCGCCGCGGTGAGCACGACCAGGTTCATCACGGTGCCGGCGCCGGGGACGCCGATCGCGGCGAAGAACGTGACGAACGGGCTCTCGCCCTCCTTGTAGGCGGTGTAGGGCAGCAGGAGTGCGAGCAGCACCAGCGACCCGACGTAGAACACCGCGATCCGGGCGATCACCGAGTTGACTGCACGCGGCATGATCTTCTCGGGGTCCTCGGTCTCCCCCGCCGCCGTGCCGACGAGCTCGGTCGCGGCGTAGGCGAACACCACGCCCTGGGTGATGACGACGACCGGGAGCAACCCGGTCGGCAGGAACCCGCCGTGGTCGGTGATCACCGACAGCCCGGTGGACTCGCCCTGGACCGGGAACCGGCCCGCCAGGAAGATCGTCCCGACGACCAGGAACAGCACCAGCGCGATCACCTTGACCAGCGCGAACCAGAACTCCAGCTCGCCGAAGAGCTTGACCGACACCAGGTTCGCGCCGAGCACGACGACGAGTGCGATGAGCGCGATCAGCCACTGCGGCACGGCGTCGAACACCGCCCAGAACTTCATGTACAGCGCGATCGCAGTGGTGTCGACGATCGAGGTGAACGCCCAGTTCAGGAAGTACAGCCAGCCGGCGACGAAGGCGGCCTTCTCGCCGTAGAACTCGCGGGCGTAGCTCACGAACGACCCCGACGACGGCCGGTGCAGCACCAGCTCGCCGAGCGCCCGCAGGATCAGGAAGACGAAGAACCCGCAGATCGCGTAGACCACGGCCAGCGCCGGGCCGGCCGAGGCCAGCCGGCCACCGGCACCCAGGAACAGGCCGGTGCCGATGGCACCGCCGATCGCGATCATCTGGAGCTGGCGCTTGCCCAGCCCCTTGTCGTAGCCCTCCTCCTCGTGCGCGAAGGACTGCCGAGACGACCGGTTCCCGGCCTGCTCGTCGGCCTGCGTCATGACGCCCCCGAAATATGGTCCGCCCGGTCGGCGTCCGTCGTGGGCTCCGCCGGGATCGGGGGCACGCTAGCCCCGGGCTGTGACGGTGATGTGTCGAGGGCCGATCAGTGGTGTTCGCCGTGCTCAGGCGCGCGGGTCGAGCACCAGCAGGGTCTCCCCCGCGGCGGCGAACCCGGCCCGCTTGTAGAAGGCGACGCTGCCCGCGGTCGGGGCGAGCACCAGCCGCTTGTGACCGCGGTCGCGGGCGTGCGCGACAACCGCGGCGAGCAGCGCGCGCGGCACCCCGGCCTCGGCGAACGCGCCCAGCACGAACGCGTTGCCGACCTGCCCGGTGCGTGCGCCGCGCCCGCCGGGGCGGGGCATCTGCACCGTCTCCAGCAGGTTGATCGAGCCGACCGGGGTGTAGCCGGCGCGGTCGCTGCCGGCCTCGGCGATCCAGAACGCGCGCCGCGGCTGCTCGACCCGCCACCAGGCGGCGAAGGTCTCCTCGAAGCCCGGGTCGTCGACGGGGCGGCCGGTGCGCTCCTCGGTCCACTGCCGGCGCAGCCGGGCCAGCGCGACGACGTCGCGCTCGTCGGCGACGCGCACGCGCAGGCGTCGGCCACCGAACTCCCACGCCTCGGCGCCGTCCCGGTCCGGGTCGGGGATGGAGGACAGCCCGGCGGCCTCAGCCACTCGGCTCCCCTCCGCCTGCGCCCGACGCGATCGGGTTGACCACGGTCAGCGGCAGCAGCGTGGTGCCGCTGGGACCGACCTCGATGTCGGTACCGGTGGAGGGGCAGACGCCGCAGTCGAAGCACGGCGTCCAGCGGCAGTCGTCCTGCTCGCGGCCCTCCAGCGCCTCCTGCCAGTCCTCCCAGAGCCAGTCGCGCTCCAGACCGGAGTCCAGGTGGTCCCACGGCAGGATCTCGTCGGCGTCGCGCTCGCGGGTGGTGAACCAGTCGACGTCGACGCCGGCCGGGGCCAGCGTGGTGGCCGCGCAGTCCAGCCAGCGGCGGTAGGAGAAGTGCTCGGACCAGCCGTCGAAGCGGCCGCCGTCGCGCCACACCTGCTCGACGACCGCGCCGACCCGGCGGTCGCCGCGGGCCAGCAGTCCCTCGATCAGCGATGGCTCGCCGTCGTGGTAGCGCATGCCGACGTTCTTGCGCGTCTTCCGGTCGGAGTTGACCAGCTCGCGCAGCTTGCGCAGCCGGTCGTCGACGACCTCGGGGCTGGTCTGGGCCGCCCACTGGAACGGGGTGTGCGGCTTGGGCACGAACCCGCCGATGGAGATGGTGCAGCGCACGTCGTTGCGCCCGGACGCGCGGCGGCCGGCCTCGATGACCCGCTGGGCCATCCCGGCGATCTCCAGAACGTCCTCGTCGGTCTCGGTGGGCAGCCCGCACATGAAGTAGAGCTTCACCTGCCGCCAGCCCTGGGAGAACGCCTCGGCACAGGTCCGGATCAGGTCCTCCTCCGAGACCATCTTGTTGATCACCCGGCGGATCCGCTCGGAACCGCCCTCGGGGGCGAACGTCAGGCCGGAGCGGCGGCCGTTGCGGGAGATCTCGTTGGCCAGGTCGATGTTGAACGCGTCGACCCGGGTGCTCGGCAGCGACAGCGAGGTGTTGGTGCCCTCGTAGCGGTCGGCCAGGCCCTTGGTGACCTCGGCGATCTCGGAGTGGTCGGCGCTCGACAGCGACAGCAGGCCGACCTCGTCGAACCCGGAGGCGCGCACCGAGGCGTCGACCATCTCGCCGATGCCCTGCAGCGACCGCTCCCGAACCGGGCGGGTGATCATCCCGGCCTGGCAGAACCGGCAGCCGCGGGTGCAGCCGCGGAAGATCTCCACCGACGCCCGCTCGTGCACCGTCTCGGCCAGCGGGACCAGCGGCTTCTTCGGGTAGGGCCACTCGTCGAGCTCGACGGTGGTGCGCTTCTGCACCGTCGCCGGGACCCGCTCGTCGGCGGGGGTGACCGCGGCGATCTTGCCGGTGGCGTCGTCGTAGGTGACGTCGTAGAGCGCGGGGACATAGCAGCCGGGCGTGGCCGACAGGCGGATCAGCAGCTCGCGGCGCCCGCCGGGGCGGCCCTGGTCCTTCCAGCCCCGGACGACGTCGGTGATGTCGCCGACGACCTCCTCGCCGTCGCCGAGCGCGGCGACGTCGACGAAGTCGGCCACCGGCTCCGGGTTGAACGCCGCGTGCCCACCGGCGACGACGACCGGGTGCGTGGTGTCGCGGTCGGTGGCGTGCAGCGGGATCCCGGCGAGATCCAGGGTGGTGAGCAGGTTCGTGTAGCCCAGCTCGGTGGAGAACGACACGCCGAGCAGGTCGAACGAGCCGACCGGATGGTGGGCGTCGACGGTGAACGCCGGGACCCCCGACTCGCGCATCAGGGTCTCGAGGTCGGGCCAGACGGCGTAGCAGCGTTCGGCCAGCGCGTCGGACCGCTCGTTGAGGACCTCGTAGAGGATCTGGACGCCCTGGTTGGGGAGGCCGACCTCGTAGGCGTCCGGGTAGAGCAGAGCCCACCGGACGGCCGCGGAGTCCCACGGCTTGACCTGCGAGTTCCCCTCACCGCCGACGTACTGCACCGGCTTGGAGACACGGGGCAGGATCGGTTCCAGGGCGGGGAAAACGGAGGTGGGTGCCACGCTGCACCAGCGTAGCCGCGTTCACCGGGCGTGTTCCCACTGGGCGGCGGGTAGCCGAGACACGGCTCACACGGGCCTCGCACAGGGCTCACCTACCCTGAGCGACGACCACCGTCCCCCAGCACCCGGAGTTGTCTTGTCCCCATCGGATGCCGAGCTCCGCACCCGGTTCCGGCCGCTGTTCGACGAGATCGCCGCCGGTGCGGTGGAGCGCGAGCTGGAGCGCCGGCTGCCGGAGAAGGAGATCGCCGCGCTGCGCGACGCCGGTTTCGGTGCCCTGCGCGTGCCCGCCGAGCTGGGCGGCTCCGGTGCGACGCTGCGGCAGCTGTTCTCGCTGCTCGTGGACCTGGCCGCGGCCGACTCGAACATCCCGCAGGCGCTGCGCACGCACATGCTGTTCGCCGAGCTGTGGCAGTCCGACCCCGACGACGCCGTGCTGCGCGGGCGGCTCGGGCTGATCGCCGACCGCAAGCTCGTCGGCAACGCGATCTCCGAGCGCGGCGGCGTCGTGCGCAACTCCTCGACCACCGTGCTGCGCCGCGACGGCGGGAGGCTCCTGCTCGACGGCGAGAAGTTCTACTGCACCGGCACCCTCTACGCCGACCTGGTCGACGTCGTCGCACTCGACCCGGACGGCAACCGGGTCACCGTGCTGGTGGAGACCACCGCCCCTGGCGTCGAGCGAGTCGACGACTGGCGCGGGTTCGGCCAGAAGCTCACCGCCAGCGGCACCACCCGGTTCACCGGCGTCGAGGTCGACCCGGCGCAGGTGCTCCCGGCCCCGACCGACGTGCACGTACCGGTCCGGCAGGCGTTCCTGCAGCTCGTGCAGCTGGCCTGCATGGCGGGCATCGCCCGGCGCGCCGCCGACGACGTCGCAGGCTACGTCCGCGACCGCACCCGCAACTGGCCCTACGGCAACGCCGACCTCCCCAAGGACGACCCGCTGGTCCAGCAGGTCGTCGGGAAGGTCGACGCGCTCGCCTTCACCGCCGCGGCCACCGTCGACGCCGCGGCCGCGTCGCTGGAACGGGCGCTGAGCGAGCCGGAGCACGCCGACACCGCCGAGCTGGACGTGTACCGCGCCCAGTCGACGGTGCCGAAGCTCGTGCTCGACGCGACCTCGGAGCTGTTCGAGGTCGGCGGTGCCTCCACCGTGGACACCGGCCGGGCCCTGGACCGGCACTGGCGCAACGCCCGCACGCTCGCCGTGCACAACCCGATCGTCTACAAGGAGCAGGTGATCGGGAACTACGTGCTCAACGGCGTCGTGCCGGTGCTGTCGCTGTCCTCGGGTGTGTCCGGCTGAGGGTGTGTCCGGCTGAGCCGGTTCAGCGCTTCCCGTTGGGCAGCGCCAGCCGGTTGATCGTGCCCAGGACCTGCATGTACTGCTTCCACAGCGGTCCGGAGGTGTACTCCAGCCCGTACTCGGCGCACAGCGCGCGCACCTCGGGGGCGACCTCGGCGTAGCGGTTGCTGGGCAGGTCCGGGAACAGGTGGTGCTCGATCTGGAAGCTCAGCTGTCCGGTCATCAGGTGGAAGAACCGGCCGCCGTCGAGGTTGGCCGAGCCCAGCAGCTGGCGGACGTACCACTCGCCGCGGCTCTCGTCCTCCAGCTGCTCCTCGGTGAACTGCACCGCGCCGGTCGGGAAGTGCCCGCAGAAGATCACCGCGTGCGACCAGACGTTGCGGACCAGGTTCGCCGTCAGGTTCCCGGCCAGCACCGGCAGGAAGAACGGCCCGGCCAGCGCCGGGAACGCGACGTAGTCCTTGAGCGCCTGCCGGCCGGTCTTGCGGGCGATCGACTTGAGCTGCTGCCAGGCCCGCTTCCAGGACTTCCGCCCGGTGACCAGCCGCTCGACCTCCAGGTCGTGCAGCGCGACGCCGTACTCGAAGAACAGGCTCAGCAGCAGGTTGTAGAGCGGGTTGCCCAGGTAGTACGGGTTCCACCGCTGCTCCTCGGACAGGCGCAGGATGCCGTAGCCGACGTCGCGGTCCTTGCCGACGACGTTGGTGTAGGTGTGGTGCATGTAGTTGTGCGAGTGCTTCCACTCCGCGGAGGAGGAGACGTTGTCCCACTCCCACGTCGAGGAGTGGATCTTCGGGTCACGCATCCAGTCCCACTGGCCGTGCATGACGTTGTGCCCGATCTCCATGTTCTCCAGGATCTTGGCGATCGAGAGCATGGCGGTGCCGGCGATCCAGGCCGGGGGAAGCGCACCGGCGAACAGCAGCGCGCGGCCGCCGATCTCCAGGTAGCGCTGCTTGCGCACGACGTCGCGGATGTAGGCGGCGTCGGACTCGCCGCGCTCGGCGAGCACCCGGTCGCGGATGACGTCGAGCCGGCGGCCCAGCTCCTCGATCTGCTCGGCGGTGAGGTTCGTCGTCGCGGCGACGTCCTCACGACGGCTCGAGGGCACCAGCTCCAGTGCGGGGCGCTGCGGGTGCTGCTCGCGGCCGGTCTCCTCCGGGCCGGGCTCGTCGGCCGGGCCGGTGGTGGTGCGGGTGTCCAGAGTTGCGGTCATGGTGACCTCCTCGGATCAGTGGTTCGCGGGAAGGACGGTTCAGGGGGTGTCGATGCGCGCCGGGCCGCAGGCGGAGTTGATGCAGGTCTGCACCATGTCGCCGGGCTCGCCGTGCAGCTCGCCGGTGCGCAGGTCACGGACCTGGCCCTCGCGCAGCGGCAGGACGCAGCCGAAGCAGATGCCCATCCGGCAGCCGCTCGGCAGCAGCTTCCCGGCGGCCTCGCCGGCGTCGAGCAGGCTCTGACCGGGCTCGACCTCGACGGTGTCCTCGCCCAGCTCGACGGTGCCGCCGGTCCCCTCGACCGCGCCGAAGCCGGGCGGGGCGAACCGCTCGGCGACGACGTCGTCGCCCCAGCACCCGGTCAGCGCGTCGAGCAGGCCCTCGGGGCCGCAGGCGTAGACGGCGCGGTCAGCGCGGTCGGGCACCGTCTCGTCGAGGGTGCCCGGGTCGAGGCGGCCGGTGACCGCGCTGTGCCGGAACACCACCCGCAGCGACGGGTGCCGCGCGGCCAGGGCGGCCAGCTCGGCGCCGAAGATCGTGTCCTCCGGTGTGCGGGCGCTGTGCACGAGCACGGCGTCGGGCATCGTCCCGGCGCGGTCGAGGGTGCGCAGCATGCTCATCACCGGGGTGATGCCGCTGCCCGCGGTGACGAACAGCAGCTTCTCCGGCAGCGGGTCGGGGAGCGTGAACTCCCCCGCCGCCCGGTCCAGCTCGACGATCGTGCCGATCGGCAGGTCGCGGACCAGCTTGGTGGAGACGACGCCGTCCGGGACCTCCTGGACGGTGATCGTCAGGTGGCCGGAGTCCTCGGGCGAGGAGAGCGAGTAGGAGCGGCGGTAGCGGACGCCGTCGACCTCGATGCCGACGCCGACGTACTGGCCGGCGCGGTGCCCGGCCCACTGGCGGCCGGGCTCGATGGTGACCGAGACGGCGCGCGGGGTCTCGCGGCGGCGGGCGACGACGCGGCCGCGCAGCGAGGTGGTCGACCACAGCGGGTCGAACAGGGTGAGGAAGTCCTCGGGCAGCAGCGGCGTGGTCAGGGCGCCGGCCGCGGCCAGGAGCCGCCGGCGCCGCGAGGGGTGCGCCGTGGAAGCGGATCGGAACATGACATCGACTCTGGCGAACTTGATGTCACATTGCAAGTCCGACTTACAGGTGGACCGTGTCACATGCTCGTTTGTTAGGGTCGTGTCATGGACGACGAGGCCGACCTCGAGGGCTGGCAGACCATCGACGAGCTGGCTCGCGCCAGTGGCGTGACGGTGCGCAACATCCGTGCGTACCAGTCCCGCGGTCTGCTGCCTCCGCCGCAGGTCAGAGCACGTACCGGCTACTACGGCCCGGGCCATGCGGCCCGCCTGGAGCTGATCAAGGACCTGCAGGACGAGGGCGTCAAGCTCGACACCGTCAAGAAGCTGCTGGACACCACCGGCGGATCGACGGAGCAGGTCGTGCAGTTCATCCGGACGGTGCGCGAGCTGTTCGCGCCGGAGGACCGGCAGATCGTCACGCTCGCCGAGCTGGCCCAGCGTTACGAGGCGACCGACCCGGGGCTGGCCAAGCGCGGCGTGAAGATGGGGCTGCTGCGCGAGCTGGGCGAGGACACCTACGAGGAGATCAGCCCGCGCCTGATGTCGGCCGCGGCCGAGCTGACCGGCCTGGGCATCCCGATCTCGCGGTCGCTGGACGTCGTCGAGCAGCTTCGCAAGCACGCCGACGCCGTCGCCAAGCTCTACGTCGACCTGTTCCTCGGCGAGATCTGGCAGCCGTTCGACGCCGAGGGCCGTCCCGAGGAGGACTGGCCGCGGGTCTACGACACGATCGACCGCATGCGCCGGATCTCCGGCGAGGTCATGATCGCGACGCTGGAGCTGGCGGTGTCCGAACGCGTGGACGTCACCTTCGGCCGCGACATCGTCCGCAACGTGCGCACGAGCAGCGCGGTCGACGCCGGGGACACCGCCACAGCTCGGGAGCCCGGCGACACGACCCCGTCCGACGCCGGGAGCTGACTGAGCGCTCCCGGCCGTCTCCCTGTGCGGTGCTGCTACAGCGCGCGGTGCGACTGCGGCGGGGAAGGCGGCGGTGGGCCATCTGCGACCCGGCGGTGGGGCACCTGCGAACCACGTCAACAGGTGACGTAGTTCCGGAACGCCTCACCCGCTGAGGCGTTCCGCAGGAGTGTTCGCCCGGAGGCGGCTCCGAGCCGGGCACCGGTGACCGGAAGCGCGCAGCCGGAACCGGGCCCGGGCAGGGACGGCCCAGGCGCGCCCGCTCTCAGCCCAGCAGCCCCGCGGCCCGCAGCGCGGCGCGGACGTCCTCGTGGTGCCACTCGTCCAGCGGCACCAGCGGCAGCCGGATCCCACCGGGCATCAGGCCCAGCTCGGCCAGCGCCCACTTCACCGGGATCGGGTTGGGCTCGGAGAACAGCGCGGCGTGCAGACCGGCGAGGTCGGCGTCGAGCGCGGCGGCGGTCTCGGCGTCGCCGGCGACCGCGGCCTTGCACATCCGCGACATCATCTCGGGCGCGACGTTCGCGGTGACCGAGATGTCGCCGTGGAAGCCGGCCAGCATGGAGGCGCGGGCGGTGCCGTCGTCGCCGGAGTAGAGCGCGAAGTCCTCCAGGCCGAGCGCGACGAGCTCGCGCACCCGGTCCAGGTCGCCCTTGGCCTCCTTGAGCCCGACGATGTTCGGGAGCTCGGCCAGCCGCGCGACCGTCGACGGCAGCATGTCGCAGGCCGTCCGGCCGGGGACGTTGTACAGGTACTGCGGGATGTCGACGGTCTCGGCGATCCGCTTGAAGTGCTGGTACAGGCCCTCCTGCGGGGGCTTGTTGTAGTACGGCGTCACCAGCAGCGCACCGTCGGCGCCTGCCGCGCGGGCGGCGCGGGTGAGGTGGATGGCCTCGTCGGTGGAGTTGGCGCCGGTACCGGCGATGACCGGGACGCGCCCGTTCGCCACCTGGATCGTCCGGCGCATGACCTCGGTGTGCTCGAGCACCGACAGCGTCGCCGACTCGCCGGTCGTCCCGACGGACACGATCGCCGACGTCCCGCCGTCGATCTGCCGCTCGACGAGCTCGCCGAGAGCCGAGTGGTCGACCTCGCCGTTCTCGTGCATCGGGGTCACGATCGCGACGATGCTTCCAGTGATCACGCTTGGCCTCCCAGGTCCTGCCGACGTCCGGCAGGGACGGTAGCAAGCCGGTCGTGCTCAGCCGACCGCGATACGGGCGGGCTCCACCGAGCGCCGGATCCGCCGCGCCGCCTGCACCACCACCACCGCCGCGATCAGCACCGCGACGACGGTGACGGTGACCGGGCGCCCGTTCGCGGCCACCCCCACCAGCGCCCAGACGACGGCCGCGGCGAACCCGCCGATCCCCCCGGACGACGAGCCGACCACCGACAGCACGACGGCGGCCAGGATCACCAGCAGCAGGACGGCCGCGGTCTGCGGGAGGACGCCCTCGTCGGGCAGGCCGACCGCGTCCCCGGCGGCCATGAGACCGAGTACGAGCGCGACCGACGACCAGCCGAGGTAGATCGAGACCGGCAGCCGGAACGCGATCCGTTCGGCCCATCCGTCGGCGGGGACGCGGGCCTGCCGGGAGAACGCGACGGCGAGCACGACGACGAGCGCGACCAGCACCAGCTCGGCGAGCAGCACGTGCCGTGCGGAGAACGCGGCGATCCACAGCGAGTTCAGCACCGCCGACGCGGCCAGCCACCAGCCGACGCGGCGCTGCACCTCCCGCGCCCGCTGGGCCGGGAGCAGCCCGAACCCGGCGAGCCCGAGGAACCCCAGGTAGATGAGCCCCCAGATGCCGAACGCCCAGCTCGCGGCGAGCAGCGGGGTGTCGTAGTCGCGCGCCACGTCACCGATCGAGGATCCGCCGAGGGCGGCGACGAGCACCTGCACGAGCGCGAGCACCGCGACGACCACCCCGCGGACGAGGTCCGCGGAGGTCGGGCGCGGGGTCAGGACGGTCATGCCGCTCATGGTGACCCCGCGCCGCGCCCCGTGCCATCGGGACGAGCGTCACGGTCGGGTCCCGATCCCGTGACGGCGCACCCTCGGCGGTGTCGGTGCCACCTACCAGGTTCAGAGGTACCGGACGAACAGGTGGACGTCGCGGTCGTCGTCGGCGGAGAGCCGGACACCACCACCGAGGCGGCCGTACTCGGTGAAGCCGCGGTCGGCGTAGAAGTGCGGCAGCGGGGTGCCGCCGCGGGCGCCGAGCGTGAGCATCGTGAAGCCGAGCTCACGAGCATCGGCGACGGCCGCCTCGAGCAGCGCGCCACCGAGGCCGTTGCCCTGCAGCTCCGGGCGCACCATGAGCCGCTGGACGTCGGCCCGGTGCGCGGCGATCCCGCTGCCCGGGGCCAGGAACACGGTGCCGTCCGGTGCCGCCGGGTCCCCGGCGACGATCATGCGGGTGGTTCCGGCGGCCACGGCGGCGATGGTGGCCGCGGCCAGGTCCCGGATCTCACCGGGGTCCCAGCCGGGCACGAAGTCCACGGCCCCGCCGGCCTCGGTGACCGTGATCCACAGGTCACCGAGGGCCTCGGCGGCGCCGGGTGGCGGATCGACGACCCGGCGCAGGGCCGGACCGCCTGCGGTCACAGGCCCGGGAACCAGAGCTTGATCTCCCGGTCGGCCGACTCCGGGGAGTCCGAGCCGTGCACCAGGTTCGAGCCGGTCTCGAGGGCGAGGTCGCCGCGGACGCTGCCCGGGGCGGCCTTCTCGACCGGGTCGGTCCCACCGGCGACCTGGCGCCACGCGGCGATGGCCCGCGGGCCCTCGACGACGGCGGCCAGCACCGGCCCGGAGGTGATGAACTCGAGCAGGGACTCGAAGAACGGCTTGCCGTCGTGCTCGGCGTAGTGCTGGGCCGCGAGGTCGCGGTCGACGGTGCGGAGGTCGAGGGCGACGAGGTCGAGGCCCTTGCGCTCGATCCGGGCGATGATCTCGCCGACGAGCTTGCGCTGGACCCCGTCGGGCTTGACGAGGACGAGAGTGCGTTCAGTCACGATCGCCAGGGTATCGGGGGTGCGCGCGGCGGTCGCGGCGCCCCTCACCCGTCCTGCTGCGACGGCAGCGTGCCCGCCGCCATCCGCCGGGCCACCTCGCGCCGCATCCACAGCAACACGCCCCAGACCACGACGAACACGATCCCGAGGATGCCCAGTGCGGGTACGAACACGAAGCCGGCGACGACGAGCAGCACCTGCAGCACCACGGCGGCGGTCAGACCCCACGGGCGCCGCTGCAGACCGGACAGCACGATCATCGCCAGGGCGAGTGCGAGGACGACGCCGAAGCCCACCGGCGAGCCGTCGACGACGAGCAGCGCGAGCAGTACCGCGATCGCCTCGATGATCAGCGTCGCGGCGAAGATCCCGCGGGCGCCCTTCATCGGGTCGGTCGGCGGCGGCCGGACGCCCTCGGGGACGCCCGGGATGCTCGGCGGTTCGCTCACGCCGGCTCCAGGCCGAACAGTGCGCGCGCCTCGCCCGCGGTGACGACGGAGCCGGTGACGACGACGCCGACGCCGGACTCCCCGCCCTCCTCGGCGATCTCGGTGCCCTCGTCGATCGCGGCCTGCAGGCTCGGCGAGACGCTGACCCGGTCGGCGCCGAAGACCTCGGTGGCCAGCGCACCCAGCTCGTCGGCGTCCATCGCGCGGCCCGAGGAGTTGGTGGTGACCACGACCTCGTGCAGCACCGGCTCGAGCGCCTGCAGGATCCCGCGGGCGTCCTTGCCGCGCAGCACACCGAGCACGCCGACGAGCCGGGTGAACCGGAACTCCCCGCTCAGCGCGGTGGCCAGCGCCTTCGCCCCGGCCGGGTTGTGTGCGGCGTCGAGCAGGACGGTCGGCACGTCCGAGCCGCCCTTGACCGGCTCGAGCCGGCCCGGCGAGCGGACGGAGGCGAACGCGGCGCGCACGGCGTCGGCGTCGAGCGGCTGGGCGGTGCCGGCCCCGATCAGCGCCTCGGCCGCGGCCAGCGCGACCGCCGCGTTCGACGCCTGGTGCTCGCCGTGCAGGGGCAGGAAGACGTCGTCGTAGCGGCCGGACAGGCCCTGCAGCTCCAGGCGCTGCCCGCCGACGGCCATCTCGCGCTCGACGACGCCGAACTCGGCGCCCTCCCGGGCGACCTGCGCGTCGACCTCGGCACAGCGGTCGACGAGGATCTCGGCGACCTTCTTGTCCTGCGCGGCGAGGACGGCGACCGAGCCCTCCTTGATGATCCCGGCCTTCTCCCGCGCGATCGCCTCGATGTCCTCGCCGAGGTACTCGGCGTGGTCCATCCCGATCGGCAGGACGACGGCGACGTGCGCGTCGGCGACGTTGGTCGCGTCCCAGCTGCCGCCGAGCCCGACCTCGATCACCGCGGCCTCGACCGGGGCGTCGGCGAAGGTGGAGAACGCCATCGCGGTCAGCACCTCGAACTTGCTCAGCGCCGGGCCCTCGCCCCGCTTGGCGTCGACCAGGTCGACGACCGGCTCCACCTCGCGGTAGGCCTCGACGTAGCGCTCCGGGGTGATCGGGCGGTTGTCGAGATTGATCCGCTCGGTGGCCCGCTGCAGGTGCGGGCTGGTGTAGCGGCCGGTGCGCAGACCGACCTCGGTGAGCAGCGCGTCGATCATCCGCGACGTGGAGGTCTTGCCGTTCGTGCCGGTCAGGTGGGCGATCGGGTAGCCACGCTGCGGCTCGCCGAGCGCGTCGCAGAGCGCCTCCATGCGCTCCAGCGACGGCTCCATCACCGACTCCGGCCAACGCCGGTCCAGCGCCGCGTCGACGGCGAGGAACTCGGCGTAGCCGGCGACGCTGGACTGCGCCGGGACGACGTCCGGGGTGTCGCCACCGCGGATCTCGTCCAGCACGGCCGCGATCACGGCCTCCTGGGCGTCCTTCTCCGGGCTGTCGGCGTCGCCTGCGTCCTCGCGGGCGGCGGCGTCGGAACGGTCCTCCTCGTCGTCGCCGGGCTCGTCACCGCCCTCACCGCCCTCGGCGGCACCGGACTCGGTGTCGGTGTCGGTGTCGGACTCGATGTCGGACTCGGAGTCCCGGCCGAAGCCGCCCTCGGCCCAGCGGTCCCCGCCGTAGGTCGGCGAGTCCTCCTCGTCGAACTGGTCGTACTCGCGTGCCACGGGTCAGGCCTCCGGAAGCGCGGCCAGCCGCGCCGTGATGCGGTCGATGTCGGCCAGCGCGGTCGCGTGCCGGGAGCGGATCCCGTCGACGACGTCGGCCGGCGCCTTCTCGGTGAACTTCGGGTTGGTCAGCTTCTTGTCCGCCTGGTCGCGCTCCTTCTCCGCGGCGGCCAGGTCCTTGCCGAGCCGCGCCCGCTCGGCGGCGACGTCGATCGCCCCGGAGGTGTCCAGCTCGACGGTGACCGGGCCGCCCGAGGTCACGACCTCGAACGTCGCGGTGGCGGAGAACTCCTCCCCCGGCTCGTCGAGCCGGTTGAGGAACCGCAGCGCGGTCTCGTGCGCGGACAGGCCGGCGTCGGCGAGGCCGGTCAGCCGCGCGGCGACGGACTTGCGGTCCGGCAGTCCCTGCTCGGTGCGGAACCGGCGGACCTCGGTGATCACCTTCTGCGCGTCGGCGACCCGGGCGGCCGCGGCCGGGTCGGCCGGGGCACCGGCGGTCTCCGCGGTCGGCCAGGCCGCGGTCACGACCGTCTCGCCGCCGGTCAGCGCGGTCCACAGGACCTCGGTGACGAACGGGGTGATCGGGTGCAGCAGCCGCAGCAGCGCGTCCAGGACGTGCCCGAGGACCGCCTTGGTGCCCGGCGCGGTCGCGGGGTCGTCCAGCTGGGTCTTGGCCAGCTCGACGTACCAGTCGGCCAGCTCGTCCCACGCGAAGTGGTAGAGCCCCTCGGTCGCCTTCGCGAACTGGTAGGCCTCGAGCAGCTCGTCGGTCTCCGCGCGGACCTCGGCGAGGCGGCCCAGGATCCAGCGGTCGGCGTCGGTCCGGTCGGCCTCGGCGGGCAGCGGCGCGCTCGCATCGGCCCCCTTGGACAGTGCGAAGCGGGTGATGTTCCAGAGCTTCGTGGTGAAGTTCCGCGACGCCGCGACCCAGTCCTCGGACAGCGACATGTCGGTGCCCGGGTTGGAGCCGCGGGCGATGGTGAACCGCAGCGCGTCGGCGCCGTAGGCGTCCATCAGCTCGAGCGGGTCGATGACGTTGCCCTTGGACTTCGACATCTTCTTGCCGTGCTCGTCGCGGATGAGCCCGTGCAGGTAGACGTCGCGGAACGGGGTCTCGCCCATCGCGTACGTCCCGAACATCATCATCCGGACGACCCAGAAGAACAGGATGTCGTAGCCGGTGACCAGCACCGAGTTCGGGTAGTACTTCGCCAGGTCCGGGGTCTCGTCCGGCCAGCCGAGGGTGGAGAACGGCCACAGGCCCGAGGAGAACCAGGTGTCGAGGACGTCGGTGTCCTGCTGCCAGCCCTCGCCGGTGGGCGCCTCGTCGTCCGGACCGACGCAGACGACCTCGCCCGCCGGGCCGTACCAGACCGGGATGCGGTGGCCCCACCACAGCTGCCGGCTGATCGTCCAGTCGTGCATGTTGTCGACCCAGTCGAAGAACCGCTTCTCCTGCTCGGCCGGGTGCAGCACGGTCGCGCCGGAGCGGACGGCCTCCCCCGCGGCGCGGGCCAGCGGTTCGGTCTTCACGAACCACTGCAGGCTCAGCCGCGGCTCGATCGGGACGCCGGTACGCGAGCAGTGCCCGACCGAGTGCAGGTAGGGGCGCTTCTCGGCGACGATCCGGCCCTCGGCGGCGAGCTCCTCCCGGATCGCGCGGCGCGCCTCGAACCGGTCCATGCCGTCGAACCGGGTGCCCGAGCCGGCGATCGTGCCGGTCTCGTCCATGATCGTCGGCATCGGCAGGTCGTGGCGACGGCCGAGCTCGAAGTCGTTCGGGTCGTGCGCCGGGGTGATCTTGACGGCGCCGGAGCCGAACTCCGGGTCGACGTAGTCGTCGGCGACGACCGGGATCATCCGGCCGGTGATCGGCATCCGGATCTCGGTGCCGACCAGATTCGCGTAGCGCTCGTCGCCGGGGTGGACGGCGATCGCGGTGTCGCCCAGCATCGTCTCGACCCGGGTGGTCGCGACGACGACCGAGGCGTCGCCGTCTCCGTAGCGCATGGAGACGAGCTCGCCCTCGACCTCGGCGTGGTCGACCTCGATGTCCGAGATCGCCGACCGCAGCGCCGGGGACCAGTTGACCAGGCGCTCGGCCCGGTAGATCAGCCCGTCGTCGAACATGCGCTTGAAGACCGTCGAGACGGCGCGGGACAGCCCGTCGTCGAGTGTGAAGCGCTCACGCGACCAGTCGACGCCGTCGCCGAGGCGCTGCATCTGCCCGAGGATCGAGCCGCCGGACTCGGCCTTCCACTCCCAGACCTTCTCGACGAAGGCCTCACGGCCGATCGCGTGCCGGTCCGGCTCGCCTGCGGCGGCCATCCGCCGCTCGACGACCGACTGGGTCGCGATCCCGGCGTGGTCCATGCCGGGCAGCCACAGCGCGTCGTAGCCCTGCATCCGGCGGCGCCGGGTCAGGACGTCGATCAGCGTGTGGTCCATCGCGTGGCCCAGGTGCAGGCTGCCGGTGACGTTCGGCGGCGGGATGACGATGCTGAACGCCGGGGCGTCGGACGCCGGGTCGGCCTGGAAGTAGCCACGGTCGACCCAGCGGCGGTACAGCTCGCCCTCTACCTCGCCCGGGTTCCACTTGGCGGGCAGGTCTGCGGTACGCGCTGGCAGGGTCTCGGTCACATGTCAAGTCTACGAGTCGGCACCGACAGGTTTCCGGGCCCCCGCGGGGTCATCGGGCTCCGAAATGCGCCTTGCTGATCACTCCGTGGACGCCGACGGTCTTGTCGACGACCTGCGACACGACGAAGTCCGCGGTGGCCGAGAGGTATGCGTAGGCGGTGGGCCGGTCCATCCCGCGGTCGGCCTCCAGGAAGTCCAGCGCGTTCACCACCGCGCGGCGCATCGCGACGTCCAGGTCGGTGTTCTGGCCGTGCGCCGCACCGTCCGGATCCGACAGCCCGATCGGGATCCACGACGACGGCGTCTCCCCGAACGGGTAGGAGAACGCCGGTGACGGCGCGGTTCCCTCGCCCTTCCGGCACACGGTCAGCCGGAACGTGCCGCGCAGCGAGCCCTCCAGCGCGGTCAGCGCGACCTCGCCGTCGCCCATCGCCAGGTGCGGGTCGCCGACGTAGAACAGCGCCCCCTCCGAACGGACCGGCAGGTAGAACGCCGAGTCCGGGCCGAGCAGCCGGATGTCGATGTTGCCGCCGCCCAGCGTCGGCGGCACCGAGTTCAGCTCCGGCGCGTTCTCCGCACCGGCCCGCGCGTGCGCGACGCCCATCGTGCCCATGAAGGGACGCAGCGGGAACGCGGCCTGCTGCCCGTTCCCGAACGGCATGACCGCCTGCGGGGCGCCGTCCTGGCCCGGGCGGACCTCGGTGAACACCGAGACGTTGCCGTAGCGCTGCGGGTCCTTCGTCGCGCGGCCGTCGGTGCCGACCGGGGGCATGATCTCGTCGATGGTGATCCCGGCGGGCGGCCCGCCGTTCGCGGCGCGGGCCAGCGCACCCTTGCCGTGCCGGGAGGAGACGACGCCGTAGGGCACCCGCGGGACGACCGAGAGCGTCTCGACCTTGAGCACGTCACCCGGGCGGGCGCCCTCGACGAACACCGGTCCGGTGATCACGTGCGGGCCGTCGGTGTCGAAGTCGCGCGGGGTGCGCCGGTAGTCGCGGGCGATCGCGACGGCGTCGGCGAGGACCTCGTCGCGGGCGACGCCGTGCCGGCCGAAGTAGGCGACCGGGTCGCGGCCCTGGTCCTCGAGGATCCCCTCGTGGGAGACCGCGTCGATCGTGACGGTCTGCCCGGACCGGATCGTCAGCACCGGCTCCGCACCGATCGCGGGCACATAGCCCCAGCGCACGGCCTCGGGCGTCGACTCCAGGTAGTGGTCGCCGGGGATGTCGCCGGCGCGGGGCTGCAGCGGGCCGTCCGGCAGCGGCGTCACGTCCGCCACCGGTGCCACCGTGGTGCCGCAGCCGCTCGCGCCGGTCGCTGCGGACGCCGCGGCGGCGGCCAGCAGGAACTGGCGCCGGCCGAGCCCGTCGCGCAGCCGGGACATGATCGGGTCGCTCATGGGTGCGAACACTCGTCGCCGCCCGTTGCCCGCGGATTGCCGGGACGCTGCGCCGGGTTACGACGACCGTCCCGCCGGATCCCCGCCCGACCGCTCAGTTCCGCGCATGCGGGCGGTCATCCCTCCTGTCGCATCCGTCCGGCCCCGGGAGACCCGATGACCTCCGCCTCGACCACCGTCGCGCTGCACCACGAGATCCACGGCGAGCCCGGGACGTCGCCTCCGCTGCTGCTCGTGCACGGCGGTGCGGGCACGATCGGCACCAACTGGAGCGCGACGATCCCGGAGTTCGCGCGGGACCGCACCGTCGTCGCCGTCGAGCTGCAGGGGCACGGGCACACCCCGCACGCCGACCGCGCGTACACGTTCGCCAACTCCGCCGCCGACCTCGCCCGGCTGGTCGACGAGCTGGGCGTCGGGCCGGTCGACGTCCTGGGGTTCAGCAACGGCGGCCCGACCGTCCTGACGTTCGCGCTGCACCGCCCCGACCTGGTCCGCCGGATCGTGGTGGCCTCCGGTTTCGTGCACCGCGACGGCATGGTCGACGGCTTCTGGGACGGCTTCGACGGCGCCGGCGTCGGCGCGATGCCCGCACCGCTGGCCGCGGCGTACCGGGCGATCAACCCCGACCCCGCGGACCTGCAGCGCATGTTCGATCTCGACGTCACGCTGATGCGGGAGTTCCGGGACTGGGACGACGAGACCCTGGCCGCGCTGCGCGCGCCCGCCCTGTTCGTCGGCGGGGACCACGACATCGTCCGGCCCGGGCACACCGTGCGGATGGCGGAGCTCGTCGGTGACGGGCGGGCGCTCGTGCTGCCCGCCGGGCACGGTGACTACCTGGGCGTGGCCGACGCCGGCCCGCCCGATCCGGCGCTCACGGCCGCCTGCCTGGCCCTGGTCCGCCGCTTCCTCGACGGCTGACGATCACCCCAGCAGCGCACAGAACGCCCTCGGCCACCCGACCACGCCCGCCGCGTCGCCGCGCAGCAGTACGGCCGGATCGAGCCGCCGCACCTGTCCCGACGACGGCTCGAACACCAGCCACGCGCCACCGTCGAGCCCGAGGACCAGCACCCAGTGCCGCGGGATCCGCGCCCCGACCAGCAGCGGAACCGGGTTCCCCGCGGCCACGGCGGCGGTGACCGCCCGGGCGGTGCGAGCCGACCAGCGCCGGATCCGGAACCGTCCGGCGGCCGGGGCGTGCCGGCGCAGCCAGGCCCGCATGCCCCACGGGGTCGTGCCGAGGAACCGCGGCCAGACCCGGTTGGCCTGCCGGTGCGCGGCCCGCTGCGCCGCGGCCGGCACGTCGACCGGCGTCGCACCCTCGGCGAGCGCGGCGGTCACCAGCAGCACCGTCGGGCCGCAGGAGACACCGTCGGCCTGGCGGGCGAGTACCTCTCCGGCCTTCACCGCGCCAGGGTCTCCCGCCGGTCCACCCCTCGCGCGACGAGCGCCAGTCCGATCGCCCCGACGGTGAGTACCGCGCCGATCAGCGGGGGCGACGTCAGCCCCCACCCGGCGGCGATCGCCAGCCCACCGAGTGCGGGCCCGAGCGAGTTGCCGACGTTGAACGCCGAGGTGTTCGTCGCGCTCGCCAGCGTCGGCGCCGCCCCGGCCAGGGAGAACACCCGCGCGTTGAGCGGAGCGGCCGCGACGAACGCGACGAACCCGAGAGCGACGGCGACGACCGGCGCGAACCCGGGAACCGCAGCGGTGAGCCCGAGCAGGGCCAGCAGCAGCGTCGCCCCGATCAGCGCAGCGAACAACGTCCGCCAGAGGTGCCGGTCGGCGAATCGGCCGCCGAGGGTGATCCCCGCCAGCGACCCCAGCCCGAGCGCGACCTGCACGACGGGCACCGCGGCCGCGGGCAGCCCGGCCACCGTGATCAGCAACGGCGTCAGGTAGGCCAGCATCGCGATCATCCCGGCCTGGTAGAGCGCGGTCGTGCCGAGGGCGAGCCACAGCCGTCCGCGCCGGAACACCGCGGTCTCCGACGCCAGGCTCGGTGCCTCCCCGCGACCGCGGCCGCGGGGCACCATCGCGAGCACGCCGACCAGACCGGCCAACCCGAGCAGCGCAATCATCCAGAACGTGGCCCGCCAGCCGAACGACTGCCCGACCAGCGTCCCGAGCGGGATACCGACGACGTTCGAGACGGTCAGCCCGGCCAGCAGCCGGGCGAGCGCACGGGCCCGGTCGGCGGGCCCGACCGAGGACACCGTCACCACAGCGGCGACCGCCCAGAACCCGCCGGTGCCGAACGCGGTCACGACCCGCACCACGAGCAGCAGCGCGTAGCTACCGGCCAGCGCGCCCGCTACGTGCGCAGCGACGACCACCACGAGCATCGTCACCAGCGTCGTGCGGCGGGGCAGACGCAGCGTCAGCACCGCCATCAACGGCGCGCCGACGATCATTCCGACGGCGAAGGCGGAGATCAGGTAGCCGATGTCGGAGACCGAGACCCGCAGGTCGGTGGCCATCTCCGGCAGGATCCCGGTGATCACGAACTCGCTGGTGCCCAGCACGAAGATGCTCAGCGCCAGAACGGTGACGACCCGCGGCACCCGCGTCCGGACGACCGTCGTGACCGGCTCGGTGCCGCACGCCATGGCTGCTCCCGTCTCGCGACGCCCCTTCGCCGGAGCCAACACCACCCCACCCGTCCGATCATCCCGTTTTCTCTCCGATTTCCCGACAGCGTCCTCGGCCCGGCCCTACGCTCGCGGCCATGACCGAACCGAAGCTCTCCCCCGAGGTCGTCGAGTTCCTCAACGCGGGCACCCGCACCGGCATGCTGGGCTGGACCGCACGCGACGGCCGACCGCTCGTCGCCCCGGTCTGGTTCCTGGTCGAGGACGACACGCTCGTCTTCGACACCGGCGCCGACACCGCGAAGGGCCGCGCGATCGCCCGCGACCCACGCGTGGTGCTGACCGCGGACCTGCCGGAGCCGCCGTACGCCTTCGTGCAGGTCCAGGGCGTCGCCGAGATCATCGAGGACCTCGACGAGGTCCGCCGCACCGCCACCGCGGTCGGCGGCCGCTACATGGGTGCCGACCGCGCCGAGGAGTTCGGGAAGCGCAACGGTGTGCCCGGCGAGATCGCCGTCCGGATCCGGCCGACCAAGGTCATCGCCCAGCTGGACATGACCGCCTGACCCGTCCCTCGCCCGGGTGGTCCGGGCACACACCCGGGCGCGTCCGGGAGCGGTTGCGGCACAACACCCGCACCGTGAACGGGTGCCTCGCTCCCGCCGCCTCACCCAGCTGGCCCCGACGGTCGCCGCCGTCGCCGCGCTCGTCCTGACGGCGGGAGCCGCGCAGGCCGCGACCGGCGACCCGGCTCGCCCGTTCGGTGGCCGCGCGGTCGACGGCTACTACGCCGACCCGGCCATCACCGTCGTCGGCAACACCTACTACGTCTACCCGACGACCGACGGCGAGGGTGCCCGCGACGCCTCGTTCACCGCCTGGTCCTCGACCGACCTCGTGCACTGGCGCAAGCACGGCCCCGTGCTGAGTCTGGGCAAGGGCAAGGACGTGACCTGGGCGAGCCGCAACGCCTGGGCGCCGGCGATGGCCGCGGCGAACGGCAAGTTCTACCTCTACTACGCCGCCGACGAGAAGATCGGCGTCGCGGTCGGGGACTCCCCGGTCGGCCCGTTCCGCGACATCGGCAAGCCGCTGGTGACCGCGAACCCGGGCGGCGTCGGCGTGCCGATCGACCCGGCCGTCGTGCGGGCCCCGGACGGCACGCGCTGGCTCTACTGGGGCAACCAGCAGGCCAACGCGGTGCCGCTGAACAAGGACATGGTCTCCTTCGACCGGTCGAAGATCCGGGTGCTGAAGGGCCTGAAGAACTTCAGCGAGGGCCTCGACGTGGTGCTGCGCAAGGGCACCTACCACGTCACCTACTCCATCGGGGACTTCCGCGACCCCGACTACAAGGTCGGCTACGCGACCGCCCCGACGCCGACCGGCCCGTTCACCTACCACGGCGTGCTGCTGTCCCAGGACCCGAAGCAGAAGATCCGCGGTACCGGGCACGGCTCGATGCTGCAGGTGCCCGGCACCGACGAGTGGTACTACGCCTACCACCGGTGGACGGTCCCGAACGGCAACGCCTACCACCGCGAGGTCACCATCGACCGCGCGCGGATCGGCAAGAAGGGGCTGTTCGGCCGGATCGCGCCGACGCTGTCCGGCCCGTCGCCGCGCCCGGTGCCTCCGCTGGCCTAGACGCTCAGGCGCGGCGCAGGGTGGTGCTCCACAGCGAGCCGCCCTCCTGGTCGCGCAGGTTCACCTCCAGCGTGCTGCCGTCCGGGGCGACCTCCAGCTCACCGAAGTGCTGGAACCCCTCGGCCGGCGAGGCGCCCTGCCGCGACGGCCCGCGGACGAACTCGACCTTCGGCCCGAACGTCGGGTCCAGCGGGTTCGGCCCGAACGCTCCGGCGTGCAGCGGCCCGGACACGAACTCCCAGAACGGGTCGAAGTCGGCGATCGCCGCACGGTCCGGCGAGTAGTGGTGCGCGGCGGTGTAGTGCACGTCCGCGGTCACCCAGACCACGTTGCGCACCTTCTTGCGGGCCAGCGCGACGAGTACCCCGGCCAGCTCGGACTCCCGGCCCGACGGTGCGCCCGGCTGCCCGTTCGCGACGGCCTCCCAGGCCGTGTCGCCGTCGGGCACCTGGATGCCGATCGGCATGTCGGACTGCACGATCTTCCAGGTCGCCGTCGACGACGCCAGTGCGTCCACCAGCCAGCGGGCCTGCTTCTCCCCCAGGATCGCCTCGTGCGGGCCGGTGTTGGCGTCGTTGGGCGTGCGGTAGGTCCGCATGTCCAGCACGAACACCTCGACGTGCGGGCCGAACGGCATCCGCCGGTACACCCGGCCGTCGACGGCGAGCGCACGGTCGGTCGGCTGCCACTCGTGGAACGCCTGGAACGCGCGCTTGGCGAGCACGTCGACCCGCTTCTCGGTGTAGTCCTCGGCGACCTCGCCGGTGAGGATCTCGCCCGGGTACCAGTTGTTGATGACCTCGTGGTCGTCCCACTGCACGAACTGGCCGACCGAGGACACGAAGCGGCGCACGTTGTCGTCGCGCAGCGTGTAGGCCTGGGCTCCGCGGTACTCGGCGAGGGTCTCGGCGACCTTCGTCTTCCCCGGCGCGAGCTCGTTGCGGTACACCCGCCCGTCAGGCAGCGTGACCGACTCCTTCAGCGGGTTGTCGGCGTAGATCGTGTCGCCGGAGTGCAGGAACAGGTCCGGGCACCGGTCGGCCATCGCCGAGTAGATCCGCATGCCGCCGGTGGAGCGGTCGATCCCCCAGCCCTGCCCGACGACGTCGCCGGACCAGAGGATGCGGACCCGCTCACCCCGGCCGGGCACGGCCCGGAAGGTGCCGGTCATCGCCTCGCTCGCCGGGCCGCCGTCGAGCGGCTCGGCGTGCACCCGGTAGTGCACGGTGCCGGAGTGGGCGGGGACGCGGAGCTTGCCGGTGAGGTCGGTGTCCGGGGTCAGGACGGGGCCGCGCAGCACGCGGGCGTCGCGGAACCCGGCGTCGCGGGCCACCTCGACGACCATGCGCGACGGCCGGTCGGCGCGGGTCCAGACCAGGCCGGAGCCGGGCCGGACGTCGCCGGCCTGCACTCCGGAGAGCAGCGGGCGGCCGGAGCGGACGAGGGCGGGGGTGCGGGCCGTGGCGAGCCCGGGGACGGTGAGCGCCGCGGCGCCGGCGAGGCCGCCTGCGGTCGCGGTGCGGAGAAAGGCGCGTCGGGACGTGATCACCGCGCCGTTCTAGCCGGTTCGGGTGAACGCGGGATGGACGCCGGGTGGTGCCGGTCCGTGATCTTTCCCGCGGTCACCGAGCAGGTCGTGGTGCCGTTCACGACCGACGGCGCCGGACACGACGACGGCCGGGCAGGACTGCCCGGCCGTCGCGTGCGTGCCCGTGCGGGAGGTGCCCCGAGCGTGAGCTGCTCAGCCCTCCCAGCTCTCGGCCTTCGCCACGATCCGCTCGGAGAGCTCGCCGACGACGTCGTCGGGCTTGTCGGCCTTCCCGGCCGCGAGGCCGAGCAGGTAGGCGGTGACCGGGGCCGCCGGACGGGAGACCCCGTGCGCGACGTCCGAGGTCAGGTCCAGGATCCGCTCGACGGTGCCGACCGCGTCGACGTCGTCGAGTCCCAGTTCGGCGGCGACGGCGGTGACCCACTCCGCCATCGCGTTGCCCTCTGCGCCGGCCATCAGCCGAACAACGCCGGGATCTTGAGGACGAGCTGGTACAGGCCGTAGGCGAACGGGACACCGACCCAGACCCAGGCCAGTACGGCCCCGATCCACTGCACCGGTCCCCAGTTCGCACCCCCGGCCGGGGCTGCTGCGCTGGTCATGCCTGCGCTCCCTTCGTCTCGGACGCCGTGCCGGCGGGTTCGGCCGGCGGCTCGTGGAACCTATCGCTGACCGGCTTGATGAGCTCGTTGCACACGAAGGCGATCACCAGCAGCACGATCATGATCACGAAGGCGATGGTGTAGCGGGCGGGGCCCTCGACCCCGGCCTCGATCCGGGCGTCGGCGATCGCGTTGACGATCAGCGGCCCGAGCACGCCCGCGGTGGACCACGCGGTCAGCAGGCGGCCGTGGATCGCACCGACCTGGTAGGTGCCGAACAGGTCGCGCAGATAGGCGGGCACGGTGGCGAACCCGGCGCCGTAGAAGGACAGGATCAGTACCGAGGCGATCAGGAACACGACCCGGTTCCCGCCCTCGAGCAGCGTGATCAGCAGGTACAGCAGCGCGCCGACGCCGAGGTAGATCCGGTACATGTTCTTGCGGCCCAGCACGTCCGACAGCGACGACCAGGCGATCCGGCCCGCGGAGTTGGCGAGCGAGAGGATCGAGACGAAGCCGACGGCGGCCGCGGCGAGGCTCTCCGCCGGGCTCGATCCGCGGAAGAAGTCCTGGAAGATCGGGTTGGCGCGCTCCAGGATGCCGATGCCCGCGGTGACGTTGAAGCAGAGCACCACCCAGAGCAGCCAGAACTGCGGCGTGCGGATCGCGTTCTTCGCCGAGACCTGGGCGGTGGAGATGAGCCCGCTCTTCTTCGCCGACGCCGGGTCCCAGCCCGGCGGCAGCCAACCGTCGGCCGGCACCCGGATGAGCAGCCAGCCGACGGACATGAAGACCAGGTAGATCAGGCCCATGACCAGGAACGTCGACCCGATCCCGGAGGCCGACGCCTCCGGGCCGGACCCGCCGAACGCCTTCAGCAGCGACGCCGTCAGCGGGGACGCGATCAGCGCGCCGCCACCGAACCCCATGATGGCCAGACCGGTGGCCAGGCCCGGCTTGTCCGGGAACCACTTCATCAGCGTGGACACCGGCGAGATGTAGCCGACGCCCAGGCCGATGCCGCCGACGAAGCCGTAGCCCAGCACCACCAGCCAGTACCAGCCCAGGTAGAGCCCGAGCGCGGAGATGAGGAACCCGGCCACGAAGCAGGAGCTCGCCACCACCATCGCCCAGCGCGGGCCGTTGGTGTCGACCTTCGTGCCGAACAGCGCCGAGGACAGCCCCAGCATGATGATGCCGAGGGTGAACGGCAGCGCGGTCGCGACGCCGGACAGGTCCAGCGCGGTCGCCAGCGGGGTCTTGAACGCGCTCCAGGCGTAGACCTGGCCGATCGCCAGATGGATCGACAACGCCGCGGGCGGGACGAGCCAACGGCTCCACCCCGGTGGCGCGACGATCCGCGCCCTGGTCAGGAAACCGGCCTCCGCCATGCGCTGCACTCCGTCCTCGGGTCCGACGGGGACACGCTAAGCAGTCCCCGACCCTCACAACAAGAAAATCGGGGATTGCGATACGACAACTTCGTGAATCAGACATCGAATCATCCGGATGTATGATCGGGACAGTCGATGACGGTGCGGGCCCGGAACGCGACGACGCCCCCGCGGGAAGCCCGCGGGGGCGTCGTCGAGGTGGTGCGGTGGCTCAGGCGGAGCGGTCGCGCCGCTCCCGGCGCTGCGGCTGGCGCGGGACGATCGTCGGGTTGACGTTGTCCTTCACCGTCTCCGCGGTGACGACGACCTTGGCCACGTCGTCGCGGCTCGGGATGTCGTACATGACCGGGAGGAGGACCTCCTCCATGATCGCCCGTAGGCCGCGGGCGCCGGTGCCGCGCAGGATCGCCTGGTCGGCGACGGCCTCGAGGGCGTCGTGCGAGAAGTCGAGCTCCACGCCGTCCATCTCGAACATCTTGCGGTACTGCTTGACCAGGGCGTTGCGCGGCTCGGTGAGGATCTCGACCAGCGCGTCCTTGCCCAGCGAGGTCACCGAGGCGACGATCGGCAGCCGGCCGATGAACTCCGGGATCAGACCGAACTTGATCAGGTCCTCGGGCAGGGTCTCGGCGAAGCTCTCCGAGGCGTCCATGTCCTTCTTCGAGCGGATGTCGGCGCCGAAGCCGATGCCGGACTTGCCGACCCGCTCGCCGATGATCCGGTCCAGCCCGGCGAAGGCGCCGGCCACGATGAACAGCACGTTCGTCGTGTCGATCTGGATGAACTCCTGGTGCGGGTGCTTGCGGCCGCCCTGCGGCGGGACGCTCGCGGTGGTCCCCTCCAGGATCTTCAGCAGGGCCTGCTGCACGCCCTCGCCGGAGACGTCGCGGGTGATCGACGGGTTCTCCGACTTCCGCGCGATCTTGTCGACCTCGTCGATGTAGATGATGCCGGTCTCGGCGCGCTTCACGTCGTAGTCGGCGGCCTGGATCAGCTTCAGCAGGATGTTCTCGACGTCCTCGCCGACGTAACCGGCCTCGGTGAGCGCGGTCGCGTCCGCGATGGCGAACGGGACGTTCAGCAGCTTCGCGAGGGTCTGCGCGAGGTAGGTCTTGCCGCAGCCGGTCGGGCCGAGCATCAGGATGTTCGACTTGGCGATCTCGACGCCGTCGGCGGCGTCGCTCGCACCCGCCGCGCGGAGCCGCTCCCCGGCCTGGATGCGCTTGTAGTGGTTGTAGACCGCCACCGACAGCGTGCGCTTGGTCGCGGACTGGCCGATCACGTACTGGTCGAGGAAGTCGTGGATCTCGGTCGGCTTCGGGAGCTCGTCGAGCTTCACCTCACCGGCTTCGGCCAGCTCC
This sequence comes from Pseudonocardia phyllosphaerae, assembly GCF_046546475.1. Taxonomy (NCBI): domain Bacteria; kingdom Bacillati; phylum Actinomycetota; class Actinomycetes; order Pseudonocardiales; family Pseudonocardiaceae; genus Pseudonocardia; species Pseudonocardia phyllosphaerae. Next base: position 91,826 of record NZ_JBKGXS010000007.1, on the reverse strand, counting down.
TCCTCGATGATCTCGTTGCAGAGGTCGATGCACTCGTCGCAGATGTAGACGCCGGGACCGGCGATGAGCTTCTTGACCTGCTTCTGGCTCTTCCCGCAGAAGGAGCACTTCAGCAGGTCTCCGCCGTCGCCGATGCGTGCCATAGGTGTCGATCCCCAGTCCTGGTCCGGCGTTCTCGCGTCGTTGCCGTCGTCCCCCGGAGCTCCGGTGTATGAGACGACGGTACCTGGCCGGACCCGCCCCCGGGGACTCCGAGAAGTCCGATCCGGCGGCGGGTCGGCGGGCGGTCACCCCGGCTCGCGTGCGGCCGGGGCGACCGTGATGTCGGTGTGTGCCGACGAGGGTGCCGGTCAGCGTCCGCCGGTGGCGGAGAGCTTCCGGCTCTGGATGATCTCGTCGACCAGGCCGTACTCCTTGGCCTCCTCGGCCGTGAGGATCTTGTCCCGGTCGATGTCGTCGTGCACCTGCTCCGCCGTGCGGTTCGAGTGCCGGGCGATGATCTCCTCCATCCGGTGCCGGATGCGGGTGATCTCCTTCGCCTGGATCTCGAGGTCGGAGACCTGGCCGTAGGTGCCCTCGGTCGCCGGCTGGTGGATCAGGATGCGGGCGTTCTCGACCGCCATCCGGCGACCCGGGGTGCCCGCGCAGAGCAGCACCGCCGCGGCCGACGCCGCCTGCCCGAGGCAGACGGTCTGGATGTCGGGCCGGATGAACTGCATCGTGTCGTAGATCGCCATCAGCGACGTGAACGACCCGCCGGGCGAGTTGATGTAGACCGAGATCTCCCGGTCCGGGTCGAGCGACTCCAGGACCAGCAGCTGGGCCATGGTGTCGTTCGCCGAGGTGTCGTTGATCTGCTCACCGAGGAAGATGATGCGCTCCTCGAAGAGCTTGTTGTACGGGTTGGACTCCTTGACCCCGTAGCTCGTGCGCTCGACGTAGGAGGGCAGCACGTACCGCGAGCGGGCGGGGTCCGGGGCGAAGCCACCGGGCCCGCGCAGGTCCGCCATCGACTCGGGGTGGCGCGGATCGAAGGTGCTCATCAGGCGCTCCCGTTCTGCGAGCCCGCACCCGGCGCCCGGCCGGCGTGCGTGACGACGTGGTCGACGAAGCCGTAGTCCTTGGCCTCGTCCGCGGAGAACCAGCGGTCGCGGTCGGAGTCGCGCTCGATGGTCTCCACCGACTGCCCGGTGTGCTGGGAGATGAGCTCGGCCATCTCCCGCTTGGTACGCCGGAACTGGTCGGCCTGGATCGTGATGTCGGCTTCGGTACCGCCGACGCCGGCGGACGGCTGGTGCATCATGATCCGCGCGTGCGGCAGCGCGAAGCGCTTGCCGGGGGTGCCCGCGGAGAGCAGGAACTGCCCCATCGACGCGGCCATGCCCATGACCGTGGTCGACACGTCGCACGGGACGAGGTTCATGGTGTCGAAGACGGCCATGCCGTCGGTGACCGAACCACCCGGCGAGTTGATGTAGAGCTCGATGTCCTTCTCGGGGTCCTCCGCCGCGAGCAGCAGCATCTGCGCCGCGATGCGGTTCGAGATCTCCGCGTCGACCTGCTGGCCGAGCACGATGATCCGCTGCTGCAGCAGCCGCTCGTACACCGAGTCGGACAGCGACATCCCGCTGACGGCGGACCGCATCTGCGGCCCGGTACCGCGGCCCGCGAGCGGGCCGGTGTCCTGCTGGCTCACTTCACCCTGCTTTCCGAAGTCTCGCCGCCCGGCGCGATGACCGCGCCGGACACGGAGAAAGTCTTCCTGTGGATCGCTCTCGGTCTCCGGTGTCGGGTCTTGCGAACCCGTCGCGGTCCCTCGTGGGGACCGGTTCGAAGCCGACCCTACGCGGACCGGGCGGCCCGCACAGGGAACGACGCCCCGTGTTCGCCGAGAGCGCACCGCGGACGACGCCGCGATGCGCTCCCGGAACACGAACGTGCAGGTCAGGCCTTGTCGGCCGTGTCCTTCGACTTCTCGTCCGCTGACGCGTCGCCCGCGGTGGTGCCGGTCTCGGCGGAGGCGTCCTCAGCGGACTCCGCGTCGGCCTCGGCGTCGGCATCGGCGTCGGCCTCGGCGACCTCCTCCGCGGCGGCCTCGTCGTCGTCGCCGAGCAGCTCGGAGAGGTCGAGGACCTCACCGCCGGGCAGCGTGACGGTCGCCGCGCGCACGGCCTCGATCAGCGCCTTGGAGCGGCGCACGTCCTGGTAGATCACGCCGAGCTGGCCGGCCTGCTGGATCTGCTGGACGAACTGCTCGGGCGCCATGCCGTACTGCTGGGCCTGGTAGAGGATCCGCTCGGTGAGCTCCTGGTCCCCGACGGTCACCTCGGACTTGTCGGCCAGTGCGTCGAGCACGAGGCGGTAGCGGACGTTCTTCTCCGCCTCCTCGCGCATCTCGGCGTCGAACTGCTCGCGGGTCTTGTCCTGCGAGGAGATCCACTCGTCGAGCTTGGCCTCGTCGTGCTCGAAGGCGTGCAGCGCGTCGTGGCTGCGGCTCTCGACCTCGGCGTCGACGACGCTCTCCGGCAGCGGGACGTCCGCGGCCTCGACCAGCTTGTCGAGGAGACGGTCGCGGGCCTGCCCGGCCTGCTCCATCTTCTTCGACTGGGCCAGCCGCTCGCGGAGGTTCTCCTGCAGCTCGTCGAGGGTGTCGAACTCCGAGGCCAGCTGGGCGAACTCGTCGTCGGCGTCGGGCAGGTGCCGCTCCTTCACCGAGGTCACCTTGACGGTGATCTCGGCGTCCTGGTCGGCGTACTCGCCGGCGACCAGCTTGGAGGTGAAGGTCTTCTCCTCGCCCTCCGACATGCCCTCGAGGGCCTCGTCGATGCCGTCGATCAGGCCGCCCTGGCCGACCTCGTAGGAGAAGCCGGTGGTGGTGGCCTCCTCGAGCTCCTTGCCGTCGACCGACGCGGCCAGGTCGATCTGGACGTAGTCGCCCTTCTTCGCCGGGCGCTCGACGCCGGCCAGCGTGCCGAAGCGGGCACGCAGCTGGTCCAGCTGCTCGGTGACCTCGTCCTCGGTGACCTCGACGTCGTCGACCTCGACGGCCAGGCCGTCGAGCGCGGGCAGCTCGATCTCCGGGCGGACGTCGACCTCGGCGGTGAACGCGAGGCGCTCACCGTCGGCGATCTCGGTGACCTCGATCTCCGGGCGGCCGATCGGCGTGACGTCCTCGGCGGACATCACGGCCTCCTGGTAGCGGGCCGGGATCGCGTCGTTGACGACCTCGTCGAGCACGGGGCCGCGGCCGATCCGGGCCTCGAGGATGCGGGCCGGTGCCTTGCCCGGACGGAAGCCCGGGATCTTCACCTGCTCGGCGATCTTCTTGTACGCGCGGTCGAAGTCGGGCTTGAGCTCGTCGAACGGCACCTCGACATTGATCCGGACGCGCGTCGGGCTGAGGTGCTCGACGGTGCTCTTCACGGTGGAACTCCTTGCCGGTGGGCTTTCTCCATCGGCCGCGCAGCGCGCGGCCCGGTCCGTACACGCCCCCGCCCGCGTCGGGGCACACGGCGCACCGTGTCCGGCGGACCGGGGCCTCCCGGGCGCCGGCGGCTGCGGGAGCGCGCCGGTGCGAGGCCGCCGGTGTCGGCAGGGGCTCGCGCGAGTCTAGGCGAGGGACCCGCCGGGACGGCGGCCCGGTCAGCCGGGCCGCGCCCGCACCGCCACCAGCACCGCGGCCACCGGGCAGTTGATCAGCGCGATTCCGCGGCGCTGGGCGCGTCTCCGTGCTGATCGACTCCGCCGACGTCGGCGACGGTGACCTCGACAGGGGCGGCCGGGGCGCCGAGGACGTCGCGGACGCGGGCGGCCACCTCGTCGGCGATCTCGGCGAACGGCCGCCCGAGGGTCACCACGACCGCGACCTCGACGGGCCCGCCGTCCGGCTCACCGTGCCGGGCGCCTGGGTCCTGGGCACCCGGGTCCTGGACACCGGAGTCCCGGGCACCGCTGTCACCGGTGTCGGCGCCGTCGTACGCGCCGAGGCGCACGCCCTGGATCCGGCGGCCGGGCACGTAGGAGGCGATGACGCCGAACGGGCCGCCGTCGAGCCGCAGCACGGAAGGGTGCGCGAGCACGGCGGCCGCGACGTCCTCGGGGCCGGGGCGGGGCGGCAGCACATCGGGCAGCCTAGCCACATCGGGGAGCCCGGCCGTGGCACCGGCCGTGGTCCCGGGACCGGCCGTGACCACGCCTGCGGCTCCGCGGCCGGGCCACCCGGCGCCGGACACACGAACGGCGGCGCCCCGGCCGAGCCGGGACGCCGCCGTCGCGGTGCGGTGCTACTTGTTCTTGAAGTCCTCGACCGCGTCCTTGAGCTTGTCGCCGACCTGCTTGGCGTTGCCCTTGGCCTGGTCGGACTTGCCCTCGGCCTGCAGGTACTCGTCGTCGGTCACGTTGCCGACGGCCTCCTTGGCCTTGCCCTGCAGCTCCTGGGCCTTGTGGTTGATCTTGTCGTCGTTACCCACGGCGGCTCACCTGCCTTCCGGTCGTGTCGACGGGCGCGGCGGACGCCGCGTCGTTAACGTCGGGGACGTGGTGGCCGGATACCCGCGTCCGCCCGCACCCACACCTTCCGGTGACATCCGAGTGGCACCGGGACGACCCGCGGGGACGGAGAGCGATCGACGTGCAGGCGACCGAGGACGCCGCGCCCGCAGCCCGGTCCGGCACGCCCGGTGACGGGGCCCGGCGGGCCGCGCTGCGCGCCGTCGCCCCGGGGACCGGCGACGCCCCCGGGTCCACCGGGTCCGCCGGGGGCACGGCACCGGCGCGGAGCGCCGGATCGCGCCGCACGCCCGGCCCGCTGGACGAGACCACGCTGGTCGTCCGGGCCCAGGACGGCGACGTCCACGCCTTCGCCGAGCTCGCCCGCCGGCACCAGGACGCGCTGTTCCGGGTGGCCTACCGGGTGCTCGGCCAGCGGGCCGACGCCGAGGACGCACTGCAGGAGGCCCTGATCGACGCGTGGCGGCGGATCGGGACGTTCCGCGGGGACGCCGCGTTCTCCACCTGGATGTACCGGATCGTCACCCACCGCTGCACCGCGCTGCTGCGCCGCCGCAGGCACACCGATCCGCTGCCCTCCGACGACGGCCCCGGGGCGCACCTGCTCGCCGGCACCGGCACCCCGGAGCGCTCGGCCGAGGTCGACGCCGAGATGGCCGCGCTCGCGCAGGCACTGACGACACTGCCCGACGAGCAGCGCACCTGCTGGGTGCTGCGCGAGCTCGAGGGCCTGGGCTACACCGAGATCTCCCAGATCACCGGTGCGACGGAGACGGCGGTGCGCGGCCGGATCCACCGGGCCCGCACCGCGCTGGCGGAGAGGATGCGGGCATGGCGGTAGGACATGCGCAGGTCGATCCGCTGGCCTGCGGGCGCGACGCCGCGGACGTGTGGGAGCACGCCGACTCCGGCACCCTCGACGAGCACGAGCGGAGCTGCCCGCACTGCACGTCCGCGCGCGCCGACCACGACGGGCTCAGCGGGCTGGTCGCCCGGATGGCCGCCGAGCCGGTGCATCCGCCGCCGTCGGTGCTGGAGCAGGTGGTGGGCGCGGTCGTCGCGGACCTGCGCCCGCACGAGCTGCTCACCATCGGCCCCGACGCGTGGCTGGGCCGGCCGGCCGCGGAGTCGGCGTTGCGCCACGTCGTCGACTCGATGGACGGGCTGCGGGCGAGGCGGTGCCGGGTGGAGCAGGAGCGGGGCGCCGAGCCCGCCACGGTCTGGGTGACGGTGTCGGTCGTCGCCCGGTTCGGCGTCGACCTGGCCTCGGTGACCGCCCGCGTCCGCCAGATGATCATCTCGGCGGGAGCGCGGACGCTGGGTGTCCCGGTCGCCGGGGTCGACATCCACGTGGAGGACGTGTGGACCGACCCGGCCCCCGAGCAGCCCACTGAGCAGACCTCCGGGCAGACGGGGGCGGCCCGATGAGCGGTGCGGCGACCGGCCCCGGGACCGGCCGGGTGACGCTGCACGTCTCCGACCTCGCCGTCGCCCGGGTCGCGGCCCGGCGTGCCCGCACGGTCCCCGGGGTGACGGGCCTGCTCGGCGACGTCGCGCAGACCCTGCTCGGCATCGCCGCGGACTGGCTGCCCCGCGAGCCGGTGCCCGAGGAGCTGCGCACCCGTGGCGTCGTCGCCTCGGTGCAGGACGGGACCGCGGAGGTCCGGCTGTGCATCGGCGTCCGGCTCGGGACGCCGTGCGCGGAGACCGCCGCCCGGGTGCAGCGGGAGGTGGCAGGCGAGGTCACGGCCGTCACCGGCCTGGCGGCGCGGGTCCGGGTGACGATCGCGGACATCACCCTGCCGACCTGAGCACTGCCGAGCTGCCCTGCCGAGCCGAGCGGGGCCGCCGAGCCGAGCCCTGCCGTCCCGAGCGGGTGCCTATCCCCCGGAGCCCCGGGTGCCGCGACCGTTGAGCACGCAGTCCCCGCAGGTCCCGCCGCCGGGCACCTTCACGTAGAGGCAGCAGGAGTTCCGCCGGTAGGACCACTCGGTGGCCGGATCGTCGTCGTCGAGCAGCAGGAGGCGGCCGGTCGCCCCGGCCGGCAGCGGCCCGCGCAGCGCCGGGTGCCCGACCAGCGCCGACAGCACCCCGAGGTAGGCCGCGCGGTCGGCCCGGCGTCCGGACTCCAGGACCCGGGCGGCCCCGGCCACCGCGGAGACGGCGTTGCCGCGCAGCACCCGCTGCGACACCGACGCCCGCTGCACGACGGCGGCGTACAGGGGATCGAGCAGCCCGGCGAGCGCGTGCGCCAGCGGCTCGGCCGCCCCGGCCGGGTCGGTGCGCGGGTCCGGGGTGCGGACCGCCGCCGGTGCCCCGGTGCCGGGGGCGCACGGGATCCCCGGTGCCCACGGGTCCTCGGCACCGGGAGCGCGGTGCAGGTCGTCGAGGCCGGGCAGGACACCGTGCAGCGCCACCGTCGCCAGCGGCGCGGACACCAGCCGCGCCGCCATGCCCTGCACCGCTATCGACGCGGCGATCCGCCGGTCGGTGTCCAACGCGACGGCCACCTGGTCGATCCGGGCGCCGAGCCGGTCGGTCCCGTGTCCGGGCGGGCCGTACAGCGCGTCCCACCGCTCCCACTCCGGCCCGGGCGCGGCGGGCAGCGGGGCGAGCGCGAACCACGGTCCGGCCCCGGCGACGTCGTCGAGCACCGCCCGGGTCTCGTCCGGTGGGACCGGACCCGCCGTGCGGGTGGGAGAGGGCTGCATCACGGAGCAGTCTCCCCTCCCCCGGCCCCGCAGGCCCGGCCGGAGCCCGTGTAACACCGGATCGCCGGGCGACGATCCCACAGGCCGAGAGCGGTTTCCCGGCCGATGGTCACCCCTTGCTCACCGTCCGGACACGGAACCGCAACGTCTGCCTGCTGCGATGTCCAGCGATCCACATCACGGGACCCGGGTCCGATCATCAGTAGCGCGCGCGCCTCGCCTCATGCGACTCTGTGCACTCGCCAGACCGCACTCGCCGGGGTGTGCGGTCGAACCGTGCCGCGGGGATGATGGCCGGGTACTTCCCAGCGCCCGGCCGCTCGGCGTGCCCGCACGAATTTTCGGGCCGCCATTCACCCGGTGGCACGGTGCACCTGAACGGCCTACTTCGGACGTCCCATCCGGGCCAGTCGCTGTATCCTGAAACACCTTTTCGGGCCGCAGCGCGCTGCCGGTTCCCGGGTCGTCCGATGCGGGTGGCAGAGGTGCACCGAGACGACAGGAGGAGCAGTTGGCCGCGATCAGTGACCAGATGCGTCGCCCCTCGCCCGGTGGTCTGTACGCCGCCGATCACGAGCACGACGCCTGCGGTGTGGCCATGCTGGCCGACATCACCGGGAAGCGCGACCACTCCATCGTGCAGAAGGCCATCGAGGCCCTGCTGCGACTGGAGCACCGCGGCGCGCGAGGCGCCGAGTTCAACACCGGTGACGGTGCCGGGATCCTGATCCAGGTTCCCGACGAGTTCTACCGCGCGGTCACCGACTTCGAGCTGCCCGCACCGGGCGCCTACGCGGTCGGTATCGCGATGCTGCCGCGCGACGAGACGGCCGCCGCGGCCGACGTCGCGCGGATCGAGGAGCTGGCCGCCGAGGAGGACCTGTACGTCCTCGGGTGGCGTGCGCTCCCCACCGACCCCGACGCCGCGGACCTGGGGCCGACCGCCCTGGCCGCGATGCCGTCGTTCCAGCAGCTGTTCCTGGCCTCGGCGGACCCCGCGGGCGACGAGGAGCTGCTCTCCGGGATCGAGCTCGAGCGCCGGGCCTTCTGCCTGCGCAAGCGCATCGAGCACGGCACCGACACCTACTTCCCGTCGCTGTCCCCGCGGACCATCGTCTACAAGGGCATGCTGGCGGAGCCGCAGGTCGCGACGTTCTACCCAGACCTGGACGACGAGCGCGTCACGTCCGCGCTCGCGATCGTGCACTCGCGGTTCTCCACGAACACGTTCCCCTCGTGGCCGCTGGCGCACCCGTTCCGCTACGTCGCGCACAACGGTGAGATCAACACCATGCGCGGCAACCGGAACTGGATGCGCGCCAGGGAGGCCCTGCTGGAGTCGGCGAACCTGCCCGGCGACCTGCAGCGCCTGACCCCGGTCATCACGCCCGACGCGTCGGACTCCGCCACCTTCGACGAGGTGCTGGAGCTGCTGCACCTGTCCGGGCGCAGCCTGCCGCACTCGGTGCTGATGATGATCCCGGAGGCCTGGGAGCACAACGACGAGATGGACGCCGAGCTGCGGGCGTTCTACGAGTACCACTCCACGCTGATGGAGCCGTGGGACGGACCGGCACTGGTCGCGTTCACCGACGGCACCCAGCTGGGCGCGGTGCTCGACCGCAACGGCCTGCGTCCGGCCCGCTACTGGGTCACCGAGGACGGGCTGGTCGTGCTGGCCTCCGAGGTCGGCGTCCTCGACGTCACCCCGGACAAGATCGTGCGCAAGGGCCGGCTCGAGCCGGGCCGCATGTTCCTGATCGACACCGAGCGCGGCAAGATCGTCGACGACGCCGAGATCAAGGGCGCCCTGTCGGCCGAGCACCCCTACGCCGACTGGCTGCACGCCGGCCTGATCCGGCTGGAGAAGCTGCCGCAGCGTCAGCGCGAGGTCCCGACCCACGAGACGCTGACCCGCCGTCAGCAGGCGCTCGGCTACACCGAGGAGGAGCTCAACCTCATCCTCCGGCCGATGGCCGCCACCGGCGCCGAGCCGATCGGCTCGATGGGCAACGACGCGCCGCTCGCGGTGATCTCGGACCGCTCCCGGCAGCTGTACGACTACTTCCACCAGCTGTTCGCGCAGGTCACGAACCCGCCGCTGGACGCGATCCGCGAGGAGCTCGTCACCTCGCTGTTCAGCCAGCTGGGCCCGGAGCAGAACCTGCTCGACGCGACCCCGGCGCACTGCCGGACCGTGGTCGTGCCGTTCCCGGTGCTGACCAACGACGACCTCGCCAAGATCGTCCACATCAACGACGACGGGGAGTTCCCCGGCTTCGCCTCGCACGTCGTGCGCGGCACGTTCCCGGCCGCCGACGGCGCCGAGGGCATGCTGGCCCGGCTCGAGGAGATCAAGACCGAGGTCTCGCGCGAGATCGAGGCGGGCGCGCGGCTGATCGTGCTGTCCCAGCGCGGGGTGGACGCGGACAACGCGCCGATCCCGTCGCTGCTGCTCACCGGTGCGGTGCACCACCACCTGGTCCGGGAGCGCTCGCGTACCCGGGTCGGCCTGGTCGCCGAGTCCGCCGACGCCCGCGAGACCCACCACGTCGCGCTGCTGCTGGGCTACGGCGCCTCCGCGGTGAACCCGTACCTGGCCATGGCCACGGTCGAGGACCTCGCCGAGCGCGGGGACATCGACGGTGTCGACGGCCCGACCGCGGCGAAGAACCTGGTCAAGGCGCTCGGCAAGGGCGTCCGCAAGACCATGTCGAAGATGGGTGTCTCGACGGTCGCGTCCTACACCGGCGCGCAGATCTTCGAGGCCGTCGGCCTGGCGCAGGACGTGATCGACACCTGCTTCGCGGGCACCACCTCGCGGCTCGGCGGGGTCGGGTTCGACGTGCTGGCCGAGGAGGTCCTCTCCCACCACCGGCGTGCCTTCCCCACCGACGACGTCCGGGCCTCGCACCGGGCGCTCGCCGTGGGCGGCGAGTACCAGTGGCGCCGCGAGGGCGAGCTGCACCTGTTCAACCCGCAGACGGTGTTCAAGCTGCAGCACTCGACCCGCTCGGGCCAGTACGACGTCTTCAAGGAGTACACGAAGGCCGTCGACGACCAGGCGCGGCGCCTGATGACGCTGCGCGGGCTGTTCTCCTTCCGCGAGGGCGTCCGCGAGCCGGTGCCGATCGAGGAGGTCGAGCCGGTCGAGTCGATCGTCACCCGGTTCGCCACCGGTGCGATCTCCTACGGCTCCATCTCCCAGGAGATGCACGAGACGCTGGCGATCGCGATGAACCGGATCGGCGGCCGCTCGAACACCGGTGAGGGCGGCGAGGACCCGGACCGCTTCACCGTCGACCCGAACGGCGACTCCCGCCGCAGCGCGGTCAAGCAGGCCGCGTCGGGCCGGTTCGGCGTCACCTCGGAGTACCTGGTCAACGCCGACGACATCCAGATCAAGATCGCCCAGGGCGCCAAGCCCGGTGAGGGCGGCCAGCTGCCCGGCGGCAAGGTCTACCCGTGGATCGCGACCACCCGGTACTCGACGCCGGGCGTCGGCCTCATCTCGCCGCCGCCGCACCACGACATCTACTCGATCGAGGACATCAAGCAGCTCATCCACGATCTGAAGAACGCCAACCCGCGGGCCCGCATCCACGTGAAGCTGGTGTCCCAGGTCGGCGTCGGGACCGTGGCGGCCGGCGTGTCCAAGGCGCACTCCGACGTCGTGCTCATCTCGGGCCACGACGGCGGCACCGGCGCCTCGCCGCTGTCCTCGATCAAGCACGCGGGCGGTCCCTGGGAGCTCGGCCTGGCCGAGACCCAGCAGACGCTGATGGCCAACGGGCTGCGCGACCGGATCACCGTGCAGGCCGACGGCCAGCTCAAGACCGGCCGGGACGTCGTCATCGCCGCCCTGCTGGGCGCCGAGGAGTACGGCTTCGCGACCGCTCCGCTGGTCGTGTCCGGCTGCATCATGATGCGCGTGTGTCACCTCGACACCTGCCCGGTCGGTGTCGCGACGCAGAACCCGGAGCTGCGGGCGAAGTTCAACGGCAAGGCCGACTACGTCGTCAACTTCATGTACTTCATCGCGCAGGAGGTGCGGGAGTACCTGGCCGAGCTGGGCTTCCGCTCGCTCGACGAGGCCATCGGCCACGCCGACCTGCTCGACGTCGACGAGGCCGCGCAGCACTGGAAGTCCAAGCACCTGGACCTGTCGCCGATCTTCTCGGTCGGGGAGTTCGACGCCGACGAGCCGCGCAAGCGGACCCGCGAGCAGGACCACGGCCTGGACAAGGCGCTGGACAACACCATGATCCAGCTGGCCGAGGGCGCACTGCGCAACGGCGACCAGGTGACCCTGGACCTGCCGGTGCGCAACGTGAACCGCACCGTCGGCACCATGCTCGGCTCGGAGCTGACCAAGGCGCACGGCGGCAAGGGCCTGCCCGACGACACGATCGACATCACGCTCACCGGCTCGGCCGGCCAGAGCTTCGGTGCGTTCGTGCCCAAGGGCATCACGCTGCGGCTGGTCGGCGACACCAACGACTACTTCGGCAAGGGCCTCTCCGGTGGCCGGCTGACGCTGCGGCCGGACCCGTCCGCGCCGTTCGCCGCCGAGGACAACGTCATCGCCGGCAACGTCATCGGCTACGGCGCCACCTCGGGCGAGATGTACGTCCGCGGTGTCGTGGGCGAGCGGTTCTGCGTCCGGAACTCCGGCGCGGTGGCCGTCGTCGAGGGCGTGGGCGACCACGGCCTGGAGTACATGACCGGCGGCCAGGTCGTCATCCTCGGGCGGACCGGGCGCAACCTCGCGGCCGGCATGTCCGGCGGTGTGGCCTACGTGCTGGACCTGGACCCGCTGCGCGTCAACGGCGAGATGGTGGACCTCGACCCGCTGGGCGAGGAGGACCGCGCGATCATCCGTGACCGCGTCGAGCGCCACCACGCCGAGACCGGTTCCACGGTGGCCCACGAGCTGCTGTCGGACTGGGAGACCGCCGTCGAGCGGTTCGTCAAGGTCATGCCGAAGGACTACAAGCGCGTGCTGCTCGCGACGGAGAACGCCGAGCGCGAGGGGCGCGACGTGAACGAGGCCATCATGGAGGCTGCTCATGGGTGACCCGAAGGGCTTCATGACGACCCGCCGGGAGAACCCGACCCGGCGGCCGGTGGACCTGCGCCTGATGGACTGGCGCGAGGTCTACGAGGACTTCCCGCAGAAGACGGTGGAGAAGCAGGCCGGGCGCTGCATGAACTGCGGCATCCCGTTCTGTCACCAGGGCTGTCCGCTCGGGAACCTCATCCCCGAGTGGAACGATCTGGTCTACCGCCGCGACTGGCGCGAGGCGATCGAGCGGCTGCACGCCACGAACAACTTCCCGGAGTTCACCGGGACGCTGTGCCCCGCCCCGTGCGAGGCGGCGTGCGTGCTCGCGATCAACGACGACGCCGTCACCATCAAGCAGGTCGAGATCGAGATCATCGACAAGGCCTGGGACGAGGGCTGGGTCGAGCCGCAGCCGCCCGAGGCGAGGACCGGCAAGCGGGTCGCCGTCGTCGGGTCCGGGCCTGCCGGGCTGGCCGCCGCCCAGCAGCTGACCCGGGTCGGGCACGACGTCGTCGTGTTCGAGCGGGCCGACCGCATCGGCGGGCTGCTGCGCTACGGCATCCCCGAGTTCAAGATGGAGAAGTCGCGCCTGGACCGGCGCCTGGAGCAGATGGTCGCCGAGGGCACCCAGTTCCGGGCCTCGGTCGACGTCGGCAACGACGTCACCGTCGAGCAGCTGCGCGCCGACTACGACGCGATCGTGCTCGCCGGCGGCGCGACGGCGTGGCGGGACCTGCCCGCCGACGGCCGCGACGCCGAGGGCGTCCACCAGGCGATGGAGTTCCTGCCCTGGGCCAACCACGTGCAGCAGGGCGACATGGACGCCCCGCCGCTGTCGGCCGAGGGCAAGGACGTCGTGATCATCGGCGGCGGTGACACCGGCGCCGACTGCCTGGGCACCTCGCACCGTCAGGGTGCGCGCTCGGTGACCCAGCTGGAGATCATGCCGACGCCGCCGGAGAAGCGCACCGAGGGCATGCCCTGGCCGACCTACCCGATGGTCTACCGGGTCTCCTCGGCGCACGAGGAGGGCGGCGAGCGCCTGTTCTCGGTCAACACGACCGAGTTCGTGAAGGACGACGACGGCAAGCTCGCCGGCATCCGGATCGTCGAGGTCGAGCGCGGCGAGAACGGCTTCGAGCCGGTCGAGGGCACCGAGCAGGAGCTCCCCGCCCAGCTCGTGCTGCTCGCGATGGGCTTCGTCGGGCCGGAGAAGGGCCGCCTGCTGGGCGACCTGGAGGTCGACCTCGACGAGCGCGGCAACGTCGCGCGGGACCAGAGCTACATGTCCTCCGCCGACGGCGTGTTCGTCGCCGGGGACATGGGCCGCGGCCAGTCGCTGATCGTGTGGGCCATCTCCGAGGGCCGCTCCGCGGCCGCCGGGGTGGACGAGTGGCTGACCGGCCGCACCGTCCTCCCCCGCCCGATCAACCCGACGGACCGCCAGATCGCCTGATCAGGCCTGCGGAACCACTGCACCGACCAACGGACCTGGCCCTCGGGCCAGGTCCGTTCTCATTGGTCGAATCCGCTCCGCTTCTTCTCCGGCCTCATTGGTCGAATCCCGCTCCGCTTCTTCTCCGTCCGTCGTTCTGCCACACCCGCCCGGCGTACGGTTCGTCCGATTCGGGACCTGTGCCGCCGCCCGGCGTGAGCAGGGCACCGCTCACGGGCCGGAGGCGTCCGGGATGCGGAATCGGCACAACCCGGACCGGTCTCGCGCGTTGAACCACACGACCGGCACCCGCAGAACCGGGAGCCCCTGTGTGTGCCGGGCCCATCGGGACACCGGGATCCGTGGTCGCCACGGTCCCGGTGCCCGGTGGGGAGGAGATCAGGCCGCGTCGTCCCGGGCCGCGCCCCGGGACAGCGCCATCGGCAGCTCCACGACCGGCGCGTCCCGCCGCCGGCGGCTCGTCCACAGCTGGTGCACCTTCCGCCCGACGGCGAACGCCCCCGAGGCCAGCACCGCCATCACACCGCCCGCGAGCACGCAGAGCAGCGGGTTGCCGTCGGTGACCGGGCCCAGCAGCAGGCCCACCCCCAGCAGGTAGAGGCCCCACAGGGCCGCGCTCGTGCCCGTCCCGGCCAGGAACGACCGCATCGGCAGGCCGAGCCGCCCGGACGCGACGCCACCCACCAGCCGTCCGGCGGGGACGAACCGCGCCGCGACGAGCACCGTGACCGGTCGGGCGAACAGGTTGGACCGCACCCAGCGCGCGACGCCGTTGCTGTCCTCGGTCGCCTTGCGCGGAAGCAGCCGGTGCGAGCCGCGGCCCAGACCGTAGAGCAGCAGGTCGCCCAGCACCGCCCCGGTGACCGCGGCCAGGTACAGCCCGATCAGCATCGGCACGTCACGGACGACGGTGGCGGATGCGATGCCGGACAGCAGGATCGTCTCGGTCGGCAGCACCGGCGCCGGTCCGTCCACGGCGATCATCAGCACGAGTGCGGGGAGCAGCCACGCGCTGTGCAACACGCCTGCGGCGATCGCCAGCGGGTCCACGTCGGTTCCTTCCGGTGGGCACGGGGGGCGTCGTTCGGGGTTCGTACACCCTGGCAGACGGAGACGGCGTGTGGAGTGGGGCATCCCCCCGTGCGCAGCCCGGGACACCGCTCGTGTCGATGGCGTGAGCCTGTTGTGACCCGGCTGACCTGCGATGTCCGGTTTACCTCTCGTGATCTTGGGAATTCCCGGCGTGAGACACGGCACCGGCGCCTCCGGTGCGACTCCGGACCCCAGGGAGGGACCCGCGATGGCCGACCGCTACGTCAAGCCGGTCGACGACGGCTGGACCGTCGAGAAGGACAACGCACAGCGACCCAGCGCCCGGACCGCGACCCAGGCCGAGGCGATCAGCCGGGCCACCGAGATCATCGCCAACGACGGCGGCGGCACGCTCGTCGTCTACGGCACCGACGGCTCGGTGCGCGAGCGCCGCGCCGTCGAGCCCGGCACCGAGGACCCCACCGAGACCGCCGTCAAGGCCACCGCCTCGGCGACGGCCACCGGCGCCGAGGAGACCGCCCGCTCGGCGGCGAAGACGGGTGAGAAGCTCGCCGACGAGGTCGCCTCGGACACCGCGGCCACCGGCAAGAGGGTCGCCGGCGAGACCCGCGCCGGGGCCGAGTCGGCCGCGAAGACCGCGAAGTCCGGTGCCGAGGAGATCGCGGAGCAGGCCGAGCGGGCCGGCGACGACGTCGCGGACGCAGGCAAGCAGGCCGCCGCGGCGGCGAAGAAGACCGGTGAGCAGATCGCCGGGACCGCCTCGCGGACCGGACGCCAGGTCGCCGGTGAGGTGTCGGCGTCGGCGGAGCGCTCCGCGCGCCACGTCCGCGCCGTCGCCGACGAGGGCGCCGACACCGCGGTGCGCACCGCGGACCGGGCCGCCCGGGTCGGTGAGCGCGTCGAGGACGAGCTGGACGACACCGGCGCCCGCCTGGCCCGTCAGATCTACGAGGGCGGTGAGCGCGCCGCGACGAAGCTGGAGAACCTCGCGGTCCGCGCCTACCGGCCGATCAACCCGATTCGGTTCGGCAGCCGCGTCGCCGCGGGTGCCGTCGCCACGGCGTTCGGGGTGTCCGGCGCCGTGACCTCGCGGGCCGGGAAGCTGTTCCAGAGCGGCACGCGCCGCGCGACCGGGCGCTGACCGCCCCGTCATCTGCACCGAGGCCGGGTCCGGTCCGCACCGCGCGGGCCCGGCCTTCGTGCGTTCCCGTCCTGTGTTCTAGGCCGCCGGGCTCAGCACGTAGTCGCCGGTCTCGTCGTTCCACTCCATGGCGATCAGGTCCCGGGCGCGCGCGGCCTTGGCGAAGGACAGGAAGCTGCCGTAGCCGTAGCGCTTCTCGGAGAAGTCCGGGACCCGCTTGCGCAGCTGGTCCTTCAGCCCGGACAGCTGGGGCGGGCCACCGGCCGCGGACAGCGCCCGCACGACGTCGACGAGCTGGGCGAATGCGTCCTGCTCGGCCGCCGGGTCCTCGGGGAACGCGACCTCCGGGTCGCCCTGCGCCGAGCCCTGGGTCAGCGTGACCACGCCCTGGTCCTGCAGGTGGCGCAGCAGCTCGCCGAAGCCGCGGAAACCGTGGTCGGACTCGTCGAACGTCGGGTCCTTGCGCAGGATCGCCCGCTTGAGCCGGGACGCGAGCACCGGGCCGTCGGCCTGCCGGGCCAGCCCGGTGAGGGTGGAGACGACCAGCCCGGAGACGTCGCGCTCCTCCGCGCCGGTGGTGGCGGGCTCCTCCGGCTCCACGGCGACACCGTCGGAGAACGTCAGGTCGAACGGGTCGACCGGAGCACGCTCGGGCACCGGCGCCGGGGGCTCGACGACCGGGGCCGCGGGCTTCTCCACCGGGGTGCCTGCCGACGGGGCACTCGGCGCCGGGCGCCGGCCGCGACGGCGCGGCGGGGCCGGCTCGCGGGTCGGCTCGACGCCGGGAAGCCGGTCGTAGAACAGGAACTCGTCGCAGGCCGGCGGCAGCAGCGCCGACGTCGAGGACTGCACCCCGATCCCGATCACCCGCTTGTCCAGCTCGCGCAGCTTGTGCATGAGCGGGGTGAAGTCGGAGTCGCCGGTGCCGATCGCGAACGTGGTGACCCACTCGCGCTCGTAGGCCAGCTCGATGGCGTCGACGGCGAGCTTGATGTCCGCGGCGTTCTTGCGGGAGCCACCGATCCGCTGCGGGATCTCGATCAGCTCGACCTGGGCGCGGGCCATCAGCCGCCGGTCCTCGTCGAACGCCGACCAGTCGCCGTAGGCCCGCCGGACCACGACGCGGCCACGCTCGGCCAGCGCGTCGGCGACCGGCCCGAAGTCGAACGGGACGACGCCGAGGCCGTCCCGGGCTCCGATCGCGAGGTTCTCGTAGTCGAGCAGCAGTGCGATGCGTTCGTCCTCGGAAGCCACGCGCGCAGCCTAAACCCGGTGGTGAGACCGCTGCGCAGCACGGCACGATCGCGTCCGTGTACACCGCATCCGGCCCGGCCGCCGACGCCGTCACCGCCGCGACCGGCGCCGTCGTCGGCGCACTGCGCCCGCACACCGGGCTGGACTGGTCGGTGCCCGCCGGACCGCTGACGTGGTCCTGCCACGAAACCGCCGTGCACGTGGCCGACGACCTGTTCGGCTACGCCACCCAGGTGCTGACCGAGCCGGTCGGCCGCTACGCGCCGTACGAGATCGCGGTTCCGGCGGGCACGACGCCGGACGGGCTGCTCGACGTCGTCGCCGCGGGTGGGGCGGTGCTCGCCGCCGCGGTGCGGACGGCGCCGCCGTCGGCGCGCGGGTGGCACCCCTACGGCACGTCGGATCCGGGCGGGTTCGCCGCGATGGGGGTGGTCGAGCTGCTCGTGCACGCCGACGACCTCGCCCGCGGGCTCGGCGTCGCCTGGTCCCCGGAGCCGGATGCGGTGCGGCCGGTGCTGGCGCGGCTGTGGCCGGGCGTCGATCCCGGGCCCGACCCGGCCGCGACGCTGCTGCACCACACCGGCCGGGCCCCGCTCGGCGGCGTGCCCGCCCCGCAGCGGTGGCGGTGGTGGGCCGAGGTGCCGCGTCACCCGAACGGGTAGCCTGCCGCCGATGACCGTGACGGTGTTCCTGCTCGACGACCACGAGATCGTCCGCCGCGGGCTGGCCCAGCTGCTCGAGCTCGAGGACGACCTGGAGGTCGTCGGGGAGGCCGCGACCGCCGCCGAGGCGACGACGCGGATCGCCACGCTGCGCCCGGACGTCGCGATCCTCGACGTCCGGCTCCCCGACGGGGACGGCGTGCAGGTCTGCCGCGACGTCCGCTCCGCGGTCTCTCCCCCGCCCGCCTGCCTGATGCTCACCTCCTACGCCGACGACGAGGCCCTGTTCGGCGCCGTCGTCGCCGGGGCGTCGGGGTACCTGCTCAAGCAGGTCACCGGGGTCGACCTGGTCGGGGCGGTGCGTACAGTCGCCGCGGGCGGCTCGCTGCTGGACCCGTCGGAGACCGCCGCGGTGCTCGACCGGCTCCGCGAGGGCTCCGGCCCCGGCGCGGCCGACCCGCGCTACGACACGCTCAGCCCGCAGGAGCAGCGGATCCTGGAGCTGATCGCCGACGGGCTGACCAACCGGGCGATCGGCACCACGCTGAACCTGGCGGAGAAGACGGTGAAGAACTACGTCTCCTCGGTGCTGCACAAGCTCGGGTTCTCCCGCCGCACCGAGGCCGCGGTCTACGTGGTCGAGCGCCGCGGCAGGCAGCCCGGCTCCACGTTCGGCTGAGTTCAGCCGATCGGCACCCGCCACACCAGCCGGGTCCCGCCCGACGGCGGCTCCCCCACCGCGAACTCCCCGCCGAGCTCCTCGGCCCGCTCGCCGAGGTTGCGCAGCCCGCTGCGGCGCGGACCGGCGGGCACACCGCGCCCGTCGTCGACGATCTCGACGGTCAGGTCCCCGTCGGCGACCTGCGCGGACACGGTCAGCGTGTGCGCCGCCGCGTGCCGGACGGTGTTCGCCGCGGCCTCGCGGACGACGGCGAGGACGTGGGTGGCGACCGCGGGCGGGACCAGGGTGTCGACCGGCCCGGACGTCGCGACCTCGGTGCTCAGGCCGGACTCCGCCGCGACCTCGGCGACGGCGTCGAGCAGCAGCCTGCGCAGCCCGCCTGCCCCGGCCGCGTGCAGGTCGAAGATCGACGTCCGGATCTCCCGGACGGTGTGGTCGAGCTCGTCGAGGGCCTGCCCGATCCGGTCGGTGACCTCGGGCTCACTGCTGCGGCGCACCGTGCCCTGCAGCTTCAGCCCGACCGCGAACAGCCGCTGGATGACGTGGTCGTGCAGGTCGCGGGCGATCCGGTCGCGGTCGGCCAGCACCGCCAGCTCGCTCTGCGCCCGGTTCTTCTCCCCCAGCTCCAGGGCCAGCGCGGCCTGGTCGGCGAACGACACCAGCAGCGGGGTGTCCGCCGCACGGAACGGCCGCTCGGGCCGGTCCCGGGTCGCGACGAGTACGCCGGTGACCTGGTCACTGATCCGCATCGGGACGGCGACGACCGGCGCCGACGGGCAGCCGTGCACCGGCTCCCGGGTCTCGACGGCGTCGCGCAGCAGCGCCGGATCCAGGTCGGCCAGCGGGCGTGCCCCGCCGACGACGGCGCCGGTGCGGAAGGTGTCGTCGGTGCCCGGCCCGAGTGCGATCAGGCAGCCGTCGATCCCCGCCAGCTCGGTGCAGCGCCGCGCGACGAGCTCCAGCACGCTCGCCTCGTCGTCGCCGGCGAGGACGGCGCCGCGGATCTCCGCCGATGCCTCCAGCCAGTGCTCGCGCACCCGGCTCTGCTCGAACAGGTCGGAGTTCTGCACGGCGATCCCGGCCGCGGCGGCGAGGGCCTGCAGGACCACCTCGTCGTCGGCGGTGAACTCCGAGGCCCCGACCTTCTCGGCGAGGTAGATGTTGCCGTAGACGGCGTCGCGGACCCGGATCGGGACGCCGAGGAAGCTGCGCATCGGAGGATGCCCGGGCGGGAACCCGACCGATGCCGGGTGCTGGGTGAGGTCGGCCAGCCGCAGCGGGCGCGGGTCCTCCACCAGCACACCGAGCAGCCCCTTGCCCTCCGGGGTGCGCGGGATACCCGCCCGGACCTGCGGGTCCATCCCGACCTCGACGAACCGGGAGATCGACCCGTCCTCGGGGTCGAGAACACCCAGCGCGCCGTAGCGGGCGTCGACCAGGTCGACGGCGGCCTGCACGATCCGCTCCAGCGTCGCGCCCAGCTCCAGCCCGGCCCCGACGACGAGCACCGCGTCGAGCAGCTTCTGCATCCGCAGCCGGGCGGTCACGATCTCGCCGAGCCGCTCCTGCATCTCGCCGATCAGCTGGTCCAGACGCAGGCCGGACAGCAGCTGCGACAGCTCACCGGACTCGGGGCCGTCCACCGGTCACCACCACCGTCCTCTTCGGGGCGCCGAACCTCGCACGGCGCCGGGTCCGGCACAAGTTCGCCCCGGTTCTCAGCCGTCGCACAGCCTGCTCTGCGGTTGCTCTGTGCCTCACCCGGCACGCTGAGCACCGGACCCAGGAGGAGGAACGTTCGATGGTGCTGACGGTGCTCACGGGAACGCTCGCCGCCGCGGCGGTGGCGGGCGCGGCGATGGCGGCGCGGGACTCGACGCGCAACCGCGTCGCGTGGCGGGAGCACGCGCGTGAGGTACGGGAGCGCCGCGACGGCGGTACCCGCCGGTGGCCCGGCGACACCGGGCCGCTGACGCTGCCGCAGCGCGCCGTCCGGTGACCGGCCTCGGCAACCCGCCTCGTCCCCGCACACGGCACCGGCGCCGGCGTCGGAGCCGGCGGCGGATCGTCCCGGCGGTCCTGGCCGTGGTCGTGCTGCTGCCTGCGGCGTTCGTGTCGACGATCGCGCTGAGCGGCCCGGCCGGGTCGAGCCCGCTGGAGACGACCGCGGAGTGGGCCCGCGACCACGGGCTGAACTGGCTGGTCACCGACCTGGAGAAGGCCCAGTACGCCGCCGACGCCCCGGCCGAGGGCGGCACCCCCGACGGCGGCATCCCGCACGCCGCCGGGGTGGTCGCCGGCTCCTCCGGTGCGGCGGCCCCGCTGACCCCGGTGGCGACCGGCAGGCCGCTGCCCGGCGAGGGCGTCTGGCAGACCGTCGTCGCCTCCCACGGGCGCCCCGCGGTCCAGGTGACGACGCTACGGGTCGACCCGACCCACACCCGCTACCTGGCCGGGGTGATGCGGCTGGACCCGCGGCTGGTGCGCGGGACGCTGCACCCGGGCGTCGGCGAGCCGCGTGGGCACTGGCGGGCGTCGACGTCGCTGGCCGGTGCGGCCGGGGCCGACGTCGCCGCGGCGTTCAACGGTGGCTTCAAGCTGTCCGATCCCAGCCACAACGGCTACTACGCCGAGGGCCGCACCGTCGCACCGCTGGCCGACGGCAAGGCCAGCCTGGTCCTGCACGCCGACGGCACCGCCGACGTCGGCGCGTGGGGTTCGGAGGTCCGGATGGGCCCGGACGTGGCCAGCGTGCGGCAGAACCTGCTCCCGCTGGTCGACCGCGGTGCGGTGAACCCGCAGTGCGCGGGCGGCGGCGAGGCGGAGTGGGGCAGCACCGTCGGGCAGGCGGCGTTCGTGCACCGGTCCGGGTTCGGCGTCACCGCCGACGGCACCGAGATCTACGTCGGCGGGCCCGCGCTGTCGGTGTGCACGCTCGGCACGATCCTCGCCGACGCCGGGGTGGTGCGCGGCATGGAGCTCGACATCAACCCGGCGTGGGTCAGCGGCGCGTACTTCCACGACCGCCCGGGCCGCGAGCCCCGCGGCTACGCGCTGTTCCCGGGCGAACAGGTCGCGCCCACCCACTACCTGCAGCCCACGGGCCGCGACTGGTACGCCTGGGACCTGCGGCGGAGCTGAGCCCGCAGGGTCAGCTCGGCTTCTCGTCCTCCGGGTCCGGCACCGCGAACAGCGGCGTGACCTCCTGCGGGATCGGATCGACGACGTCGAGGTGCTCGAGCGTGCCGGTGATCTGCAGCAGCCGCCGGACCTGCCGGGCCTCGCCGCAGGCCAGCTGCAGCCCGACGCCGTTGCGCTCGGCCTCGGCGTGCCCCTCCAGCAGCACCGACAGTCCCGCGGAACCGATGAACGACACCCGGGACAGGTCGAGCACGATCTTCGGGGCGGCGGCGATCCAGCCCTGCAGCTGCTCGGCGAGGAACGGTGCGGTCACCGTGTCGACCTCGCCGGAGGCGTGCACCATGACCGGCCCCGACGGATGCGGAACCGCCTCCAGCGCCAGTGCCCCGGTGGCGTCGGAGACCCCGCCCGGATCGGGCATCCCGCCCGGTCCGTCGGTCCGTTCCGTCATCGGATCCGCCTCTCGTCGACGCGTAAGAATGGCACCCCGTGCCGGGAACCGCCGGATGGCAGGGGGGCACACGCCCGGACGCGCCGGCCGGGGTTCTCTCCGAACGCACTGCGCGGCGTCGCCGG
The DNA here is from genome assembly GCF_046546475.1 of Pseudonocardia phyllosphaerae. Classification (NCBI taxonomy): domain Bacteria; kingdom Bacillati; phylum Actinomycetota; class Actinomycetes; order Pseudonocardiales; family Pseudonocardiaceae; genus Pseudonocardia; species Pseudonocardia phyllosphaerae. Next base: position 69,576 of record NZ_JBKGXS010000007.1, on the reverse strand, counting down.
GATGCCTGATCGTCCGGAACAGACCGCGGCCGCCGGGGGTTGAGCCCGGTATGTCCGAGGAGCAGCCGGTCGTCAGCCAGGAGTCCCGGTGAGCAACGTCGAGGCCGCACCCCGCGAGATCGTCTGTGCCTCCGGCCAGACGGCGCCGCAGCTGGTCGCGCCGCGGGACGTGCCGCTCGGCGGGCCGCGGGCGATGACGGTGCGCCGGACGCTGCCGCGCCGGGCGCGGTCGATGATCGGCGCCTGGTGCTTCCTCGACCACTTCGGGCCCGACCGGGTCGCCGCGACCGGCGGCATGGCCGTCCCGGGGCACCCGCACACCGGGCTGCAGACGGTGTCGTGGCTGTTCACCGGCGAGATCGAGCACCGCGACACCACCGGCGCGCACGCGCTCGTCCGGCCGGGTGAGCTGAACCTGATGACCGCCGGGTCCGGGATCGCGCACTCGGAGTTCTCGACGCCGGGCACCGACGTGCTGCACGGGGTCCAGCTGTGGGTGGCGCTGCCCGAGGCCGACCGCGGCACGGAGCCCGCGTTCACCCACCACGCTCCCCCGCTGGTCGACGCCGGCGGCGCGGGCCTGCGGGTCCTGCTCGGCTCGCTGGGCGGCGAGACGTCCCCGGTCGCGACGTTCTCCCCGCTGCTCGGCGCCGAGCTGACCGTCCCGGCCGGGACCACGCTGCGGCTCCCGGCCGAGCGCGGCTTCGAGCACGGGGTGCTGGTCGACACCGGCGCCGCGACCGTCGAGGGCACCGCCGCGGCCCGCGGGGAGCTCGTCCTCACCCCGCCCGGCCGCACGAGCCTGGAGATCACCGCGGGCGGCGAGGGCGCGCGCCTGATGCTGCTGGGCGGCGAGCCACTGGGCGAGCGGATCGTGATGTGGTGGAACTTCATCGGCTCCGGTCACGACGAGATCGCCGCGTTCCGCGAGCAGTGGGAGCGCGAACGCGTCGCGGGCACCGGCGGGCGGTTCGGCGACTTCCCGGGCGCGTGGACCTCGACCCTGCCCGCTCCGGCACTGCCGAACGCCCGGCTCACCCCGCGCGGCTGATCACCCGATCACCCCGGCGTCATTGCGGTACGCAACGGGCGGAGAATGGTGGACGTGCGGTACGCGGCGATCGGGGACAGTTTCACCGAAGGAGTCGGCGACGAGGGGCCGGACGGCATCCCCCGCGGCTGGGCGGACCGCGTCGCGGCCGGGCTGGCCGGGGCGTCCGGGGAGCAGGTCTCCTACGTCAACACCGCCGTCCGCGGCCGGCTGCTGGCCGACGTCGTCGGCCGCCAGCTCGACGAGGTGCTCGCCCTCGACCCGCTGCCCGACCTGATCACCCTCAACGGCGGCGGCAACGACATGCTCCGCCCCCGCACCGACGGCGCCCGGCTGGCCGCGCTGACCGAGCAGGCCGTGGCGCGCTGCGCCGACGCCGGCGTCCGCGTCGTGCTGCTCAGCGGCGCCGACCCCTCGGGCGGGCTGCCGTTCGGCTCCGTCGTGCACCGCCGCGCCGAGGAGCTGACGGTCGCAGTCCGCGAGCTGGCCGCGCGGCGTGGCCTGACCATGGTCGACGCGTTCGGCGACGACGAGCTGCGCCGCCCCGGCTACTGGTCCGACGACCGGCTGCACCTCAACCCGGCCGGGCACCTGCGCGTCGCCGGGCTGGTGCTGCGGGCGCTCGGTGTCCGCGCCGCGGAGGCGACCGGGCGGGCCGCCGCCGTCGAGCCGCGGACGCTGTCCACCCAGCTCGCCTATTACCGCCGTCACGTCCTGCCCTGGGTCGGACGACGGCTGCGCGGCCGGTCCTCCGGCGACCACCGGCCGGCCAAGTACCCGTCCTGGACCCCGATCCCGGCCGCCGGAGACCCGGCCCGCTGACCCCGGCCCCACCGGGGGCAGACTCTCGAGCATGCCCGCCACCAGCACCGACGACGGCGCGGAGATCCACCACGACGAGCGCGGCTCCGGTGACCCGGTGCTGCTGCTCCCCGGCCAGGCCAACGACCGGCACTGGTGGGACCCGGTCCGCGTCGACCTCGCCGCCCGGCACCGGACGATCGCCCTCGACCCGCGCGGCACCGGCCGCAGCACGTTCCCCGGCCACGGCGAGTGGACGACCCGCCGGATGGCCGCAGACGCCGTCGCCGTCCTCGACGACCTCGGGATCGCCCGCGCGCACGTGTACGGCACCTCGATGGGCGGCAAGGTCGCACAGTGGCTCGCGATCGACCACCCGGACCGGGTCGGCGCGCTGCTGCTCGGCTGCACCACCGGCGGCGGCCCGGAGGCCCCGGTCGCCGGGCGGGCCGTGCTGTCCCCGCTGGCCGGGCCGGGTGCCGACGCCCGCCGGGCGCTGGCCGAGCTGATGGTCACCCCGGCCTGGCTGGGTGCGCACCCCGGTGGCGCCGACGCCGTCCTGGGGGACGACACAATGGTCACCGCGGCGCGGGCCGGGCACCGGCACGCGTCGACCCGGCACGACGCGTCGGCGGAGCTGCACCGGATCACGGCGCCGACCCTGGTACTGCACGGCACCGACGACGTCTTCTGCCCCACCGGCAACGTCGACCTGCTGCTGCGCGACGTCCCGCGGGCCCAGGTGGAGCTGTTCCCGGGCGCCCGGCACGCGTACTTCCTGGAGCACCACCGGGCTGCCTCGGACGCGGTGCTCGCGTTCCTGGCCGGGCACCCGCTCGACGGCTGACCCCGGCCACCGGGAGACGGCACCGGCCCCGCACCCCGACGGGTGCAGGGCCGGTCTGCCGCGAAGGATCAGCCGGTCAGGTCGTAGACCGTCTGCCCGCCGACGTTCGTCGCGGTGAAGGTGGCCTGCACCCAGGCGGCGATCCGGCCGCTGGTCGAGTCGGACTGCCCGCCGGCGCCACCGTCCGCGCCACCTCCGCCCATGCCGCCGTCGACGTAGTAGTGGATCTCGCCGGCCGCGACCTTCTGCTGGAACTCGGCGAGGGTGATCGCGGAGTCGGTGCCGCTCCAGCCGCCGGTCGACATGACCGCCGTGCCCGAGGCCAGCTCCAGCGACGCCGCCGACTGCGACGACGAGGTGGCTGCCGACCAGGTGCTGCCGGAGGCCTTCAGCAGCGCGGCCAGCTCGGCGCTGGTCGACTGCCCGCCGCCCATGCCTGCACCACCGCCTCGCTGCGCGCCGCCGCCGGACGCGGCCGTGCCGGTCTGCTGGGTGCCGGTCTGCTGCGTGCCGGTGGACACGTCGCCGGGCATCCGGTCGGCGGGCGGGGCACCTCCCGCGCCCGGTCCGCCGCCACCGGGACCGCCCATGCCGCCCGAGGTGCCCGAGCTGCTCGCGGCGAACGAGTTCGACGTCGTCCCCACCGACGGGATGCTGCCGCTGTGCGCGGCCGACGCCGTCGCGACCGCGAGGACCCCGGTGCCGAGCAGGCCCGCGACCAGCGCCGCGACCAGCCCGAGCCGGGCAGCGCGGCGCCCGGGAAGCAGCAGCGCCGCCGCGGCGGCCAGGGCGACCGCCACGGCCGGCCAACACAGCCAGGCGAAGGACTCCGACGAGGCGATCAGCAGGGTGAACGTCCAGGCGCCGGTGACCAGCACCGTGCCCGCCAGGGTGATCCGCGCCCACGCCGCGGTGCGCCGGCGCAGGAGGATCCAGGTGCCCGTGGCGACCGTCCCGGCGATGCCCGGGGCCAGCGCCACCGTGTAGTACGGGTGCATCGTGCCGCTCATGAAGCTGAACACCAGCGCGGTGACCAGCATCCAGCCGCCCCACAGGACGAGCGCGGCGCGGGCCCGGTCGGTGCGCGGGGCGCGGCGGGTGGCCCACAGGCCCGCGACCAGCAGGACCAGCGCGGCGGGGAGCAGCCAGGACACCTCGTAGGCGATCTCCCCGGTGAACAGCCGGGTGATGCCGGCCGAGCCACCGAAGCCGGTGTTGCCGCCACCCCCGCCGCCGCCACCGCCGTTGCCGCTGCCGCCCAGCAGCCGGCCGATGCCGTTGTAGCCCAGCGCCAGCTCCAGCAGCGAGTTCGTGGTGGAGCCGCCGATGTAGGGGCGGCTGCTCGCCGGCCAGATCTCGACGAGCGCGATGAACCAGCCCGCGGACACGACCATCGCGACGAGGGCACCGAGCAGCTGCACGATCCGGGTCCGCAGCCGCGGGGCCCCGGCCAGCAGGTGGACCAGCCCCAGCGCCGGGACGACCAGCAGCGCCTGGCCCATCTTGGTCAGGAACGCGAACCCGATCGCCGACCCGGCCGCGACCAGCCACCAGCTGCCCGACCGGACCGTGGCCGCGTCGACCGCCCGGGCCGTCGCCCAGGCCGCGACGACCAGCAGCAGGGTGAGCAGGGCGTCGGGGTTATCGAAGCGGAACATCAGCACCGCGGCCGGGGTCAGGGCCGGCGCGGCCCCGGCGAGCAGCCCGGCGGCCGGACCGGCCCAGCGGCGCACCGTCGCGTACAGCAGGCCGACGGCGCCGACGCCCATCAGCGCCTGCGGCATCAGCAGGCTCCACGAGCTGAACCCGAAGATCCGCGCGGAGGCGACCATCACCCACAGCGCGGCGGGCGGCTTGTCGACGGTGATCGCGTTTCCGGAGTCCAGCGAGCCGAACAGCCACGCCTTCCAGGACTGCGTCCCGGCCTGCACCGCCGCGGCGTAGAAGTCGTTCGAGTAGCCCGACGCCGACAGGTTCCACAGGTAGAGCAGCGCCGTCCCGGCGAGCAGGGCCAGCAGCGCGGGCCGCACCCAGGCGGGGTCACCGCCGTCGCCGCGGAACAGGCGCCGGGCCCGTCCCGGCGAGCGGGACGGTGGTGGCGGGGACGAGGGCCCGGGTGGCGCCGGGGCGCGGGTCGGGGTCGCGGTGGTCACGGTGTCTCCCAGGTGGTCGGACGATCTCACCGTCCACCCTGGGCGCCGCCGCTCTGCCCACCCTGTCCGTTCCCTGTGGCGTCGCTGTGCAGGCGCCCCCGTACCGTCGGAGCGGTGTTCGTGAAGGTCTGTGGCCTGTCCACCCCCGGTGACGTCCGGGCCGCGCAGGAGGCCGGTGCCGACGCCGTCGGCTTCGTCGTGAGCCCGTCGAGCGCCCGGCACGTCGAGCCCGGGCTCGCCCGCGAGCTGGCCGCGCTGGTCGAGGCGCCGATGATCTCGGTCGTCGTGACGGCCGAGTACTCCGCCGCCGACGCCGCCCGGATCACCGAGCAGGTCGGCGCGGACGTCCTGCAGCTGCACGGCACCCACGACGACGACGCCTGGGCCGCGGCCGCGCGCGGCCCGTTCCGGCTGTGGCGGGCCACGTCGCTGCCCGCCGAACCCGAGCCCCAGGTGGGCAGGCACGGCGAGGAGCTGCTGCTGATCGACTCGCCGCGGGCCGGGTCCGGCGAGACCTGGGACCTGGGCGACCTGCCGCCGCAGCGCCGCCCGGACGGCCACTGGCTGCTCGCCGGGGGTCTGGCCCCGGACAACGTCGGCGCCGCGATCGCGCAGGTGCGCCCCTGGGGCGTCGACGTGTCCAGCGGGGTGGAGGCGAGCCGCGGGGTCAAGGACCACGCGAAGATCGCCGCGTTCGTCGCCGCGGCCCGGGCGGCGGGCTGACGCTGATTCGTCGAACCGAACGCTCAGCCGACGGCGATCGTGACGAGGCCGTCCAGCCCGGCGAAGTCGTCGGGATCGCGGGTGATCACGACTGCTCCCTGTGCGGAGGCGGGCGATGCGCGACTCCCGGCGTGCTCGTTGCACCGGGTCGGCAACCTTGCGTACGCCGTAGCCGAGCTCGGCCCATGACAACGAGGAGACTGCGATGTCATAGCCCCGGTGTGAGAGCGCCTCGGCGACGAGGAGATTCGTGTCGAGGATCGCTTTCACTCGGCGGCTTCCCAGGGATCGGGTGCCTCCACGGCGGCGCGATCGACGGCGATCTCCCGGGCCCAGGCCTCGTCGGCGCCGAGTTCGCGGAGCAACGAGTCGACCTCGTCGCCGGGGACCCACCGTGGCCGACGGTGGGCCGCGACCTCGGCGATCGGCTCGCCGTGATCGGTGATCGTGTAGGTAGCTCCTTCCCTGACCTCGCGCAGCATGCGTGTCGGGTTCTGCCGGAGCTCACCGATGCTGATCGTCCTGGTCATGGAGGACCTCCCGTCTAGACAATGGTCTAGACCGGCCCGTGCGGTCTGTCACCGGCTCGACCCGGCGACCTGCGGCCCCGGCGGCACACACCGCCGAGGCGTCAGGACCTCAGTTCGAGGGCTCGTTCCACTCCCGGTCGCGCTTGTCCTCGTTCTCGGTGCGCTGCCGGGCGATCTCGAGCGCACGCTCGGCGGTCGCCTTGTCCGGGTACGGGCCGAGACGATCCGCGGCGCGGGCGCTGTGCTCGGCCTGCTCCACGGTGCCGTCGTTCAGGTTGTAGTACCAGCCCTGCTCGTCGCTCACGGACGTTCCTCTCCTCGGTCGGGAAGCCACGGTAGATGCCAGCCCGGGTGGCCGTCGAGCAGCGACGCGGCCGCGTCCGGGCCCCACGTCCCCGGCCGGTACGGCTGCACCGGCGGCGGGTAACGGAGCAGGGGTTCGAGGATGCGCCAGCTCTCGGCGATCGCGTCCTCGCGCACGAACAGCCGGTCGTCCCCGGCGAGCGCGTCCTCCAGCAGCCGCTCGTAGGGCGAGCGCGGTGTGCCGAGGTCGTGCTCGAACAGTGAGTCCAGCCGGACCGGTTTCCAGGCGCCGCGACCGTCCAGCCCGGACAGCTGCAGCCGCAGGCCCGGCTGCGGGGAGATCCGCAGGACGACCTGGTTGGCCTCGACCCGGGCGGCGTCGGGCAGGAACCGCAGCCGCGGGGTCTCCCGCAGCACGAGGCGGACCTCGGTGCCGGTGACCGGCATCCGTTTCCCGGCCCGGACGAAGACCGGGACGCCCGCCCAGCGCCAGCTGTCGATGGCCAGGCGCAGCGCCACGAACGTCTCGACGTCGGAGTCCGGCGCGACGCCGGGGATCTCGCGGTAGCCGTCGTACTGGCCGCGCACGACCTGACCGGTGTCGACCGGCGGGATCGCCTTGAGCACCTCCAGCTTGCGGGCCTTCAGCTCGTCGGCGCTCGCCCCGACCGGGGCGTCCATCGCGACCAGGGCCAGCACCTGCAGCAGGTGGTTCTGGACGACGTCGCGGGCGGCGCCGACCGAGTCGTAGAACGAACCCCGGCCCTCGACGCCGAAGTCCTCGGCCATCGTGATCTGCACGGCCTCGACGGTGGTGCGGTCCCAGATCTCGGCGATCGCGGTGTTGGCGAACCGCAGGTACTCGATCTCGATGACCGGTTCCTTGCCGAGGAAGTGGTCGACGAGCAGCAGCCGGTCGTCGGGGACGATCTGGCGCAGCCGGTCCCCCAGCTCGGTCGCGGAGTGCAGGTCGGTCCCGAACGGCTTCTCCAGCGCCACCCGGGCGTCGCCCAGCAGCCCGGCCGCGTCGAGCCGCTCGACGATCGGCGCGAACAGCGTCGGCGGGGTCTCCAGGTAGTACAGCGGGCGGCGGGCACGGCCCAGCTCCGACTCGATCTGCTTGTAGACGTCCGGGTCGTTCGTGACGTCGCCGCCGACGTAGCGCAGCCGCCCCAGCAGCCGTTCCAGCACGGCGCGGTCGGCGTCGGGCCGGGCGCGGCGCACCGACTCCCGTGCCCGTTCCAGCAGGTCGGCGTGGGTGAGGTCGCGGGAGGCGACACCGATGACCGGCCCGTGCAGCACGCCCCGGCTCTCCAGGGCGTACAGCGCGGGCAAGGTCATCTTGTACGCCAGGTCCCCGGTGATCCCGAAGATCACCAGGGCGTCGGCGGCCGGGCTCGGGTGGGAGGTGGACACGGTCCCTCCGGTCGTGACGTGGGGGAACAGACGGCCGGCTACGCGACCAGCGTGGGGTCGTCCGGCTCCACCGCGCAGGCCAGCGTGTCCCCGCGGCTGTCCCGCGCGGTGACGGTGCCGGTCCCGGAGCCGCGCCACTGCACGGTCACGCCCTGCGGGGTCCGCGTGGGCTGGTCGATCGGGCCGGTCTCGGCGCGGTCGGCCGGGGTGATGTGGAAGGTGCGCAGGTCCTCGCGGACGCCGTCGTCGTCGCGCACCTCGTAGGTGAAGATCGCGACGCGCTCGCCGACCTCGGGCCGGTTCGGCGGCCACGGGTCGTCGAGCTCGCCGCCGGCCGGGTTGCCGACGAGGTTGGCGTGGATGGTCTTCTCGGACACGGGTTCTCCCGGGAGGTCAGGGGTGCAGGCCGGTCGGCGGGGTCTGCTCGTGCAGGTTCAGCCGGACGGCCTCGGCGGCGGCGGCGACCTCGGCCAGGTCGGCGGGGTCGCTCAGGGAACGCCCGGACAGCTCGTGCACCCGGCGGAGCCGGTAGCGCACGGTGTTCGGGTGGCAGTGCAGCAGCTGCGCGGCCTTGTCGGCGGAGCCGTCGTGGTCCAGCCAGGCGTGCAGGGTGGTGATCAAGCCGGAGCGGTCCTCCGGCGGCAGGTCGAGCAGCGGGCCGAAGACCGCTGTCGCGAGCCGGCGGGCCTCGTCGGGGTTGCACGCGATCAGCGCGGCCAGCGGGCGGGTGCTGAACGCGCGCACGCCCTTCTGACCGGGCGCCATCGCCAGCAGCGCGGTGCGGGCGAGCTGCAGCGCCCGCGGGGTCTCCCCCAGCGGGCGGTACGGGGCGCTGACCCCGGTACGGGCGGTGGCCAGCGAGCGGAGCGCGTCGAGCACGGAGCGCAGGTGCGCACGGTCGCGCACCGACACCACCCCGGCCTGCAGCGACGGCGTGAGCTGCCACGCCGACACGCAGCCGAGCCGGGCGAGGCGTTCCTCGACGCCGGGCAGGCTCTCCTGCGCCGGCGACGACGTCTCCGCCGCGACGACGACGAGCTCGCCGTCGACGGGCAGGCCGAGCAGCTTCCCGACCTCCCACGGCCGCGCCTCGGTCACCATCTCGCCGGTGAACAGGGACTCGACCAGGGCGGAGCGCCTGCGCTGCTGGGCGAGCAGCATCTCTGCGGTGGTCTCGCGGTAGGCCTCGGTGACCGCGCCGGCGTGCTCGTCGGCCAGCCGCCACAGCCGGGCACCGGCGTCGATGACCGCCGACGCGGCGTCCGGTGACTCCGAGGACCGGGCCAGGGTGCAGAACTCGTCCCACAGCATCGCGAAGCCCAGCGCGTGGGCGCGCAGCATCTCCGGCAGCGGTGCATCGTCGCGGGCGTGCCGCCGACCGGTCTCGGCCGGGACGCCCTTGCTGCGCACGACCGGGTCCGCCGACGGGTCGAGCAGCGCGTCGACCATGTAGCGCAGGGTGCGCTCGATGCCGTCCCGCAGCTCCGCCGGCGGGACGACGTGGTCGAGGCCGGGCCGTTCCCGGACGGCCGCGACCACGTCGTCGACCAGCTCCGGGAGCCGGTCGCGCAGCCGGTCGGCGAGTGCCGACAGCTCCGGTCCGACCGGCTCCCGGTGTGGTTCCGTGCTCATGCGGCTCCTCGGTGGGGCCGCACCGTCACGAGGCCGCCTCGGTGTCGGAGGGGTCCTCGTAGCTCACGGCCAGATGTCCGTCGTCGAGCGAGACGACGACGGTACCGCCGTCGACGGCGTCGCCGCGCAGCAACGCGCGCCCGATCCGCGTCTCCACCTCGCGGGTGATGAAGCGGCGCAGCGGGCGGGCACCGTAGACCGGGTCGAAGCCCTGCTGGGCGATGAACCCGAGCGCCTCCTCGGTGACCCTCAGCGTCATCCGGCGGTCGGCCAGCCGGTCGCGCAGCTCGCCGAACATCAGCCCGACGATGTTCTCGATGTCCGGGCCGGTGAGCGGCTTGAACAGCACGATGTCGTCGATCCGGTTGAGGAACTCCGGGCGGAAGTGCGCCCGCAGCGCGCCCATGACCTCCTCACGGGCGTCCTCCTTGATCTCCCCGTCGCCGGTCATGCCGTCGGTCAGGTACTGCGACCCGATGTTCGAGGTCATGATGATGACGGTGTTGCGGAAGTCGACCGTGCGGCCCTGGGAGTCGGTGAGGCGGCCGTCGTCGAGCACCTGCAGGAGCGTGTTGAACACGTCCGGGTGCGCCTTCTCGACCTCGTCGAAGAGGATCACCGAGTACGGCTTGCGCCGCACGGCCTCGGTGAGCTGGCCGCCCTCGTCGTGCCCGACGTAGCCGGGCGGGGCGCCGACGAGCCGGGAGACGGTGTGCCGCTCCTGGTACTCGCTCATGTCGAGCCGGATGATGTTGTCCTCGGAGTCGAACAGGTTCGACGCCAGCGCCTTGGCCAGCTCGGTCTTGCCGACACCGGTGGGCCCGAGGAACAGGAACGACCCGATGGGCCGCCGCGGGTCCTTGATCTGGGACCGGGCCCGGATCACCGCGTCCGCGACGCGCAGCACCGCCTCGTCCTGGCCGATGACCCGCTCGTGCAGCAGCTCGTCGAGCTTGAGCAGCTTCTGCCGCTCGCCCTCCTGCAGCCGCGAGACCGGGATGCCGGTCCAGCGGGAGACGATCGCGGCGATCTCCTCCTCGGTGACGACCTCACGCAGCAGCCTGCTGCTGCCCTGCTTGGACGCGAGCCGCTCCTCCTCGGCCTCGAGCCTGCGCTCCAGATCGGGCATCCGGCCGTGCCGCAGCTCGGCCGCGCGGTTCAGGTCGTACTCACGCTCGGCCTGCTCGGCCTCGACGCGGACCTGCTCGATCTCGCTGCGCAGGTTCTGCGCCTTGTGCACGGCCTGGCGCTCGGACTCCCACTGCGCGCGCATGGCGTCGGCGTCGGTGCGGACGTCGGTCAGCTCGCGGCGCAGCTCCTCGAGCCGGGTGCCGCTGGCCTTGTCGGTCTCCTTGGCCAGCGCCGCCTCCTCGATCTCGAGACGGGTGAGCCTGCGGGTGTACTCGTCGAGCTCGGCCGGCATCGAGTCGATCTCGGTGCGGAGCATCGCGCAGGCCTCGTCGACGAGGTCGATCGCCTTGTCCGGCAGGAACCGGTCGGTGATGTAGCGGTCGGACAGCACGACCGCGCCGACCAGCGCCGCGTCCTGGATCTTGACGCCGTGGAACACCTCGAGCCGCTCGCGCAGCCCGCGCAGGATCGAGATCGCGTCCTCGACCGTCGGCTGGTCGACGACGACCTGCTGGAAGCGGCGCTCCAGCGCGGCGTCCTTCTCGATGTAGCGGCGGTACTCGTCGGCGGTGGTCGCACCGATCAGGTGCAGCTCACCGCGGGCGAGCATCGGCTTGAGCATGTTGCCGGCGTCCATCGCGCCGTCGGTCGCGCCCGCGCCGACGATGGTGTGCAGCTCGTCGATGAACAGCAGGATGCGGCCCTCGGCCCCGGTGACCTCGGAGAGCACGGCCTTGAGCCGCTCCTCGAACTCGCCGCGGTACTTCGCGCCGGCGACGAGCGCGCTCATGTCCAGGGCGAAGACGGTCTTGTCCTTCAGCCCCTCGGGCACGTCGCCGTGGTAGATCCGCTGGGCGAGGCCCTCGACGATCGCGGTCTTGCCGACGCCGGGGTCACCGGTCAGGACCGGGTTGTTCTTGGTCTTGCGGGACAGGATCTGGATGGTGCGGCGGATCTCGCCGTCACGGCCGATGACCGGGTCGAGCTTGCCCGCTGCGGCGTCGGCGACGAGGTCGCGGCCGTACTTCTCCAGCGCCTCGTAGGTGCCCTCCGGGGTCGCGGAGGTGACCCGCTGGTTCCCGCGGACGTCGGTGAGCGCCTGGAGGAAGTTCTCCTTGGTCAGCCCGGCCTGCTTGAGGAGCCGCCCGGCGGCGCTGCCGCTGCCCTCGTCGAGCATCGGCAGGATCAGGTGCTCGACCGAGACGTAGTCGTCCTTCATGTGCTTGGCCTCGGCGTCCGCGGCGTCGAACAGCCGGGACAGGCGCTGGGTGACCATCGCCTGCCCGGGCTGGACGCCGGGCCCGCTGACCTTCGGCCGGCGGTTCAGCTCGGTCTCGAGGTCGCGGGTCAGCCGTGCCGGGTCGGCCCCGGCCGCGGTCATCAGCCGCGGGACGAGGCCGTCGGGCTGCTCCAGCAGGGCGAGCAGCAGGTGCTCGGCGTCGACCTCGGTGTGGCCGTAGCGCAGCGCCTTGGTCTGCCCGTCGTGCAGCGCTTCCTGGGACTTCTGGGTGAGACGGTTGGGGTCCACGTCAGCCTCCGGTGCGTGGGCGTCGAGCGAGCTCGGCTTCGAGCTCGGAGATCCGGTCCAGCAGCTCGACGACGACGCCGAGTGCCGCGTAGTTGAGGTCGAGCCCGGCCCGCAGCCTGCGCAGCCGCCCGACGGCCGGGAGCTCGGCCATCGGGAACCACGGGTTCCCGGCCGAGTCGGTCACGTAGTCCACGAGGCCCAGCACGGCGAGCCGGCGCAGCAGCTCGGGGTGGACACCGGCCACGCGGGCGAAGGTCTCGAGGTCCAGGCGGTGCGCGCCGAGGTGGCCCAGGACGATCGGGTAGGTCATCGTTCCTCCTTCAGCGCCGGGGCTCGAACGTCGAGGTGGTCGAGAGCTGCTCGTAGAGCTCCCGCTCGGCCTCGGTCGGCTCGGACGGGACGACGATGCGGATCTCGGCGTAGAGGTCACCGGCCGTGCCGCGCGGGTTCGGGATGCCCCGTCCGCGCAGCCGCAGCTTCTTCCCGCTGGACGTCCCGGCCGGGACCTTGACCTTGGCCTCGCCGTCCGGGATCTCCAGGGCGACGGTCGTGCCGAGCACGGCCTCCCACGGGGCGACCGGCACGGTGACGGTGACCTTGCGGTCCTCGACCGTGTAGCGCGGGTGCTTGGCGAACCGCACGACCAGGTAGAGGTCACCGGCCTCGCCGCCGCCGAAGCCCTGCCCGCCCTGGCCGGCCAGCCGGATCCGCTTGCCCTCGGTGACGCCCTTGGGGACGTTCACGTCGATCGTCTTCGCGCCGTCCGGCCCGGAGAGCGTGATCGAGCGCTTCGTGCCCGCGTAGGAGTCCTCGAGGTCGAGCTCGATCTCGGCCTCCTGGTCGGCGCCGGGCATCGGGCCCCGGGAGCGCCGGCGACCGCTGCCGCCGAACATGCCCCCGAGCAGGTCCTCGATGTCGACGTCCTCGCCGCCGTAGTGGAAGGTGCCGTCGGAGAACCCGCCCCCGAAGCCCTGTCCCCCGCCGAAGCCCTGGCCACCACCGAAACCGCCGTAGCCGCCGCCACCGCCGAACCCGCCGCCTGCCTTGGCGCGGCGCCAGGTCTCGGCGTCGACGCCGTCGGGGACCGACCGGAAGTCGGGCCCGAAGTCGTCGTACTTCTTGCGGGTCTCGGGGTCGGACAGCACGTCGTAGGCCCCGGTGATGTCCTTGAAGGTGTCCTCGGCGCCCGGGTCCTTGTTGATGTCCGGGTGGTACTTGCGGGCGAGCTTGCGGTACGCGCGCTGGATCTCGTCCTGGCTCGCGCCCCGGCTGACGCCGAGTGTCTGGTAGTAGTCCTCTGCCATCAGCTCTTCTCCGCCGGCGCGACCGCCACGACGACACCCGGCGGCCGCAGCTGGTGGTCGCCGTCGCCGTAGCCGGTGCGCACGGTCTGGACGATCGTGTTGGGTTCCTGGCCCTCGGCGGCCGGGACGGTACTGACCGCCTCGTGCCGGGCCGGGTCGAACGCGGTGCCCGGCTCGTCCTCCCGGCGCGGGAAGCCGAGCCGGCCCAGCACACCGGACGCCTGGTCACGCACGGCCTGCACGCCCTCGACGATCGCCGTCGGGTCGGAGCCCGCGTGCTGCAGGGCGATGTCGAGGTTGTCCAGGACGGGCAGCCACTCCCGGGCCACCTTCGCCCGCTCCAGCTCACGCGAGCGCTCCGCGTCCCGCGCGGTGCGCTTGCGGAAGTTGTCGAGGTCCGCGGCGGCGGTGCGCCACTTCCCCTCGAGCTCGGCGACGCGGGCGCGCAGCTCACCGACCTCGTCGTGCTGCTCCCCGGTCGTGCCGGTGGTCGTGTCCGTGTGCTCCGCCCCCTCGGCCGGGCCGGGGGCCGGCGTGGCGCCGGCCCCGTCGGTGTTCTGCTCGGTCATGGATCCCGCCTGTCGGTCGTGCCGGTCTCGTGCTGCCGCTGCCGCGGTCAGGAGGTGGTGAACTCGGCGTCGACGACGTCGTCGTCGTCCGGTCCGTCACCGGGCTTGCCCGAGGAGCCACCGGCCGCGCCGTTGTCGGCACCACCCTGGGCACGCTCGGCCGCGGCGGCGGCGAGCCCGTGCAGGATCTGCTGCAGCTCGTCGGTCAGCGACCGGATGCGGGACAGGTCGGCGTCGGCACCCTGCTCCACCAGGGAGCGGGCGTCGGCGACCAGCGACTCGGCGCGGGCCTTCTCGTGCGCCGGGGCGGCGTCACCGAGCTCGCCGATCTCCTTCTCCACCGTGTAGGCGGCGGAGTCGAGCAGGTTGCGGGCGTCGACGTGCTCGCGCAGGCGGGCGTCCTCGGCGCGGTTGGCCTCGGCGTCGGCGACCATCCGGTCGACCTCGGAGGAGTCGAGGTTCGAGCTCTCGGAGATGGTGATGTTCTGCTCGGTGCCGGTGGTCTTCTCCTGCGCCGAGACGTTGAGGATGCCGTTGGCGTCGATGTCGTAGGTGACCTCGATCTGCGGCGTCCCGCGCGGTGCCGGCGGGATGTTCTCCAGCCGGAAGCGGCCCAGCACCCGGTTGTCGGCGGCCTTCTCGCGCTCACCCTGCAGCACGACGACGTCGACGGCGGGCTGGTTGTCCTCGGCGGTCGAGAACGACTCCTTGCGGCGCGCCGGGATCGTCGTGTTCCGCTCGATGACCTTGGTCATCACGCCGCCGAGGGTCTCGATGCCCAGCGACAGCGGGGTGACGTCGAGCAGCAGGACGTCCTTGGCCTCGCCCTTGATGACGGCGGCCTGGACCGCGGCGCCCAGCGCGACGACCTCGTCCGGGTTCACCGTCATGTTCGGCTCCTGGCCGTCGGTGAGCTTGCGGACCAGGTTCTGCACGGCCGGGATACGGGTCGACCCGCCGACGAGGATGACCTCGTCGATGTCCTTCGGGGTCAGCTTGGCGTCGGCGATCGCCTGCTCGACCGGGCCCTTGCAGCGCTCGACGAGGTCGGCGGTGATCTGGTCGAACGTCGACCGCATGAGGGTCACGTTGAGGTGCTTCGGCCCGGAGGCGTCGGCGGTGACGAACGGCAGGTTGATCGTGGTCTGGCTGACCGACGACAGCTCCTCCTTCGCCTTCTCCGCGGCCTCCCAGAGCCGCTGCAGCGACTGCGGGTCCTTCCGCAGGTCGATGCCGGTCTCCTTCTTGAACTCCTCGGCGAGGTGGTCGACGATCCGCTGGTTGAAGTCGTCGCCGCCGAGGTGGGTGTCACCGGCGGTCGCGCGGACCTCGACGACGCCGTCGCCGATGTCGAGGATCGACACGTCGAACGTGCCGCCACCGAGGTCGAAGACCAGCACGGTCTCGGCCTGCTCCTTGTCCAGCCCGTAGGCCAGCGCCGCGGCGGTCGGCTCGTTGACGATGCGCAGGACCTCGAGGCCGGCGATCTTGCCGGCGTCCTTGGTCGCCTGGCGCTGGGCGTCGTTGAAGTACGCCGGGACCGTGATGACGGCCTCGGTGACCTTCTCGCCCAGGTACTTCGACGCGTCGTCGGCCAGCTTGCGCAGGACCTGCGCCGAGACCTCCTCCGGCGAGTACTTCTTGCCCCGGATGTCGAAGCGCACCGTGCCGTCGTCGCCGGGGACGACGTCGTAGGACACGGTGTCGGACTCGGTGCCGACCTCGTCGTGGCGGCGGCCCACGAAGCGCTTCGCCGAGGACACGGTGCCCTTCGGGTTCATGATCGCCTGGCGGCGGGCGAGCTGGCCGACCAGCCGCTCCCCCTGGTCGGTGTAGCCGACCACGGACGGGGTGGTGCGCGCGCCGTCCGCGTTCGCGATGACGACCGGGTGGCCACCCTCCATGGCGGCGATCACCGAGTTCGTCGTACCGAGGTCGATTCCTACGGCCTTGCCCATGTTCCTGTCTCCCTTTCGGTGTCGCGTCCGTCGGCGGTGGGCGCGACCACGGGTCGTACGATTGATGTTCATTCCGGCGCCATCCCGGCGTCGGTGTGCGATGTGTGCGGCGAGGGCGGTTCCGGCAGGACCGTCCCGGATCGCCCCTGATCAGGAGGCGTCCCGGGCGGTGTCCGCACCGGGCGTCCGGCCCTCGCGGATCCCGGTCTACTGGGGTCCGTCATGGTCGTCAAGGCGGAGCGAACGCACCCTGTTCCCATTTCCTGGCATTTTGTCTCCGCAGACAAACCATTCTGTTGGCGCCCACATCGACAGCGTGCGACGCACTGGCGGACACTGGATCGCGAACGCTGCACCGACGGCCGTGGAGGAGGGCGCAGGCATGTGGCTCGCCCTCACCGACGGGACCCGGACCGGGGTCACCGGGCTCCTCGCCACCGCGGCCGGCTCCCCGGTCACCGAGCCGGTCGACGACCTCGACGGGGGGCGCGCGGACGTCGTCGTCGACTTCGCCCTGGACGGGACCTGGTACCGGATCCGGCTCAGCAGCGGCAACGCCGACCGGCTGCGTACCTCGCTCGCGCCGTACGTCGACGCGGGCCGGCACCGACCGGACCGGCCGGGTCCGGGGAGCCCGCGCACCGCGGACCGGCTGCGCGACCACAACCTCGAGGTACGGCGCTGGGCGCGGGTGCGCGGCTACGTCGTGTCGAGCCGCGGGCGGCTGCCGGACGCGGTCGTGCGGGCGTACTACGCCGGCGAAGGGCCCCGCGAGAGCGGGTGAGCACCGCTCAGTGGCCGGTGCCGAGCCTCCCGGCGAGCCGGTCGTGGCGGGACCGGCTGTCGTCGTTCATCCCGGTGACGGTGACCTCGATGCCGCGGGCGGTGTACTTCGTGGTGATCGCGTCGAGCGCGGCCACGGTGGAGGCGTCCCAGACGTGCGCGTCGGCGAGGTCGATGACCACGTGCGCGGGGTCGTGGGCGTAGTCGAAGGAGAAGACCAGGTCGTTGCTGCTGGCGAAGAACAGCTGGCCGCGGACGTGGTAGGTCTTGCGACCGCCGTCGTCGTCGAGCTCGGAGGTGACCTCGACCAGGTGCGCGACGCGGCGGGCGAACAGCACCGTCGCCACCAGCACGCCGACGCCGACGCCGAACGCGAGGTTCGAGGTGCCGACGGTGACCGCGACCGTCGCGAGCATGACGGTGGTCTCGCTCTTGGGCATCCGGCGCAGCACGCCGGGTCGGATGCTGTGCCAGTCGAACGTCCCCACCGACACCATGATCATGACGGCGACGAGCGCGGCCATCGGGATCAGCGCGACGAGGTGACCGAGCGCGACGACCAGGATCAGCAGGAACAGCCCCGCGAGGAACGTCGAGAGGCGGGTCCGCGCCCCGGACGCCTTCACGTTGATCATCGTCTGGCCGATCATCGCGCAGCCGCCCATGCCGCCGAAGAACCCGGTGACGACGTTCGCGACGCCCTGCCCCCACGCCTCGCGGGTCTTGTCGGAGTGGGTGTCGGTGATGTCGTCGACGAGCTTGGCGGTCATCATCGACTCGATCAGCCCGACCACGGCGATCGCGACCGCGTAGGGGGCGATGATCCGCAGGGTCTCCCAGGTGAACGGCACCGTGGGGATCCCGAGCACGGGCAGCGCGTCGGGCAGCGCGCCCTGGTCGCCGACCGTCGGGACGGTGAACCCGGCGGCCACGGTGACCACGGTGAGCAGCAGGATCGCCACCAGCGGCGCGGGCACCGCCGTCGTCAGCCGCGGCAGCCCGACCAGCACGAGGAGCCCGGCGGCGGTCAGCACGTAGACCAGCCACGGCTTGTCGACCAGGTGCGGCAGCTGCGCGACGAAGATCATGATCGCGAGGGCGTTGACGAAGCCGACCATCACGCTGCGTGGCAGGAACCGCATCAGCCGTGCGAACCCGCCGACCGCGAGCAGGACCTGCACGATCCCGCCCAGCACGACCGCGGCGAACAGGTACTCGACGCCGTGCTCGCGTGAGAGCGGCGCGACGACCAGCGCCACCGCGCCGGTCGCGGCGCTGATCATCGCCGGCCGGCCGCCGCAGATCGCGATGACCACGGCCATCGTGAACGACGCGTAGAGCCCGACCTTCGGGTCGACCCCGGCGATGATCGAGAACGAGATCGCCTCGGGGATCAGCGCGAGCGCGACGACGAGACCGGCGAGCACCTCCGTGCGCAGCACGCGGAACCCGGGGGCCCGGAGGCCGGACGGACGGGAGAGCAGGGCGGGGCGCGACATCGTTGCTTTCTGCGGACGGAGGCGGGGTGACGACCGCGGCGGCGGGGTCGCTGTGGCGCCCCAACTCTACCGCTACGTGAGAGATCGTCTCGCAGCGGTGCGTGCCGCAACCGTCACCGCGGTCCGCGCTCAGCCGACCCCGGCGAACTCCAGCGCCTCCTGCCAGGTCGCGCGCTTGTTGATCAGCTTGCGGTACTTCATGACCTGCGACGGCCGGTCGATGCACAGGCAGCCGGTGAAGCGGTCGCCGCGCCGGTAGAGCGCGAGGAACCGGTCGTCGTCGAGCTCCTCGGAGACGACCCGGATCTCGTCCGCGGCCGGGACCCCGACGAACTGGATGCGGCTGCCGTACCAGTCCGACCAGAAGTACGGGACGCCGGAGACCGGCTTCGCCGACTCCGGGTCCAGCGCGTTCTTCGCGGCGAGGGTGCCCTGCTCCTGGGCGTTGGTCCAGTGCTCCAGGCGCAGCACGTCGTCGTCGAACAGGGGGTGCGGGGCGTGCACGACGTCGCCTGCGGCGTAGACCCCGGGCAGCCCGGTCGCGAGCGTGGCGTCGCAGACGATGCCGCCGTCGCGCTCGTGCAGCGTGATGCCGGAGCCCTCGAGCCACTCCGTGCACGGCTTCACCCCGGTCCCGACGACCACCAGGTCGGCCGGGATCTGCTCGCCGTCCTCCAGCCGGACGCCGGTGACCTTGCCGCCGTCCTGCTCGATCCCGGCGACCTTCACGCCGCAGCGCAGGTCGGTGCCGTTGCGGTGGTGCAGCTCGGAGCAGGCGCGGCCGGCGTCCGGGCCGACCGAGCGGGTCAGCGGGACCGGCAGCGCCTCCAGGACCGTCACCGGCAGGCCGCGCTTGCGGGCGCCGGAGGCGACCTCGGAGCCGATGAACCCGGCCCCGACGACGACCGTGCGCGCACCCGCGTCGAGCGCGGCCCGCACGGCGTGGGCGTCGTCGAGGGTGCGCAGCGTGTGCACGCCGGCGACGCCGTCGGTGCCGGGCAGCGTGCGCGCCGCGGCTCCGGTGGCGATCACCAGGTAGGTGTAGGGGATGCGGGACTCGCCGTCCGGGCCCTGCACCAGCAGCTCGCTGCGCTCGGGGTCCAGCCCGGTCGCACGGGTGCCGAGCCGCAGGTCGAGATCCAGCTCGTCGGCCAGCTCCGCCTCGGACTTGAACACCGGGTCCTCGGGAACCTCGTCGCCGCCCTCGAGGAACGCCTTCGACAGCGGCGGGCGGTCGTAGGGCAGGTGCGGTTCGGCGCCGACGAGCGTCAGCGTGCCCTCGAACCCGGCGCGGCGGGCGGCCTGGGCGGCCCGCAACCCGGCGAGGGACGCCCCGACGACGACGAAGGCGTCGCCCATCAGTCGTCCTCGAGCGTCAGGGCGCCGGTCGGGCAGGAGTCGCACGCGGCCTGGGCCTCGTCGCGTGCGTCCTCGGGCGGGGTCTCGTCGAGGACGGTCAGCGAGCCGTCGTCCTGGACCTCGAAGATGTCGGGGGCCTCGGCCTCACACATTCCCAGGCCGGTGCACTTGGACTCGTCGAGAACGATGCGCATCGGGACACCTCCTCGTGTCGTGGCGGTACGCCGGTTCGGAGCCCGTCGGCCCGGGGCGCACGACCTGCGTGCACGCTCACCGTGCCGACTTGCAGTGCACGCACAATACGTGGAATTTGTGCACGGCGTCTACAGCTGAACGAGCGAAAACGGTCAGCTGTGACCGCTCTGCTGCGGCACCCGGGCGCGGACGTCGTCGCCGGACTCGGCAGCCGGGTCCGCGACCCCCGCCAGGTACCCGACCACCAGCTCGGCGATGTCGTGCGCGGCGTCGCCGACCGAGCCGCCGGGCCGGACGATGTGACTCAGCGCGAGCCGGACCGTCGACTCACAGGCCAGCCGGGCCGGCCCGGGCGGGATCTCCGGCCAGCGGCGCAGCACGGTGCCTGCCATCCGCGCGGACGCGTGGTCGACCACCGCGGCGCTGTCGCTGGTCAGCAGGGGCAGGAAGTCCGCGCTCTCCGCCCCGGTCAGCACGGTGACCAGCAGCGGGTCGGTCTCGGCCGCACGCAGCGTGGAGGACACCGCGTCCCGCCAGCCGGTCGCCGGGTCGGACGCGGCCAGGAAGACCTGCTCGACCTCGTCGAGGAAGCGCTCGGTGACCTGCAGGATCAGCGCCTCGGCGAGCTTGGGCTTGCTGCCGAACTCGTTGTAGACCGTCCGCCTGCTCACCCCGACCTCGTCGGCGATGGCCTGCATGCGCAGCCGCGCCCATCCGCCCTCGACGACGATCGCCGCCGCCGCGGCCAGGAGCTCCTGACGCAGCTGTCCGCGGACGCGCTCACCGAATGAGGTCACCCTTACAGAGTGACGACCCGGCGCGGGCTGCGCAACGTACGCACGCCCGAGCCGCTCCGGGAATGATGTGCACCACTTTCGATCTTCGTGCATCGCCGTCGGAAATGAACTCTGTGCACAGATTTCCAATCTTGTGCAGCATGTGCGCCCTGTGCCATCGTAAGTGCATCAGGCGTCGAGCAAGGAGGCACGGCGATGACCGATTCCGAGATGATCAGCAGCGGCACGGGGCTGACCCAGCACGCCAGCGGCAACCCGGACCGCCCGTACGACGAGATCAACATCTCGAGGCGCGAGTTCTGGGCGACCACCGCGGCCGAGCGGGAGAAGACCTTCGCCGTCCTGCGCGAGCAGCGGCCGATCAGCTGGCAGCCGCCCCTGGAGGACAACCTCCTGCCGGTCGAGGACGACTACGGCTACTGGGCGATCACCACCTACCGGCACCTCGTCGAGGTCACCCGGCGCAACGACGACTTCCTCTCCGGGCCCGGCATCGTCGGCGACAACATGCCGACCGAGATGCTCGAGTCGGCGCAGTCGATCATCGCGATGGACCCGCCGCGGCACACCAAGCTGCGCCGGCTGGTGTCGAGCGCGTTCACACCGAAGCAGATGCGCCGCATCGAGGACCGGATCAAGGCCAACGCGAAGCGCTGCGTGGACAACCTGATCGAGAAGGCCGAGGCGTCCCCGGACGGCCGCGTCGACTGGGTCTCCGAGTGCGGCGCGCTGCTGCCGATGCACAACTTCAACGACATGATGGGCGTCCCGGAGGGCGAGCGGGAGAAGACGTCCGCGGAGATGTCCACCCTCATGGCCTGGGGCGACGACGAGATCACCGGCTCGGACATGGAGCAGAAGTTCGGTGCCATGTTCCAGGCGCTGGTGTTCATGCACGAGCTGTCGGCGAAGACCGTCGCCGAGCGCCGGGAGAGCCCGCAGAGCGACCTGTTCACCGCGCTCGCCCAGGCCGAGGTCGACGGCGAGCAGCTCACCGACCACGAGATCGGCTCGTTCTTCGTCCTGCTCACCATCGCCGGCAACGACACCACCCGTCAGTCGCTGGCCCACGGCGTCCGGGCACTGACCACCAACCCCGAGCAGCGGGCGTGGCTGATGGAGGATCTCGAGGGCCGGGTCAACACCGCGGTCGAGGAGATCGTGCGCTGGGCGACGCCGATCATGACCTTCCGCCGCACGGCCGCGCGCGACACCGAGCTCGACGGCGTGCAGATCTCCGCGGGCGACAAGCTGATCATGTTCTACAGCTCGGCGAACCGGGACTCCGACGGCATCGACCGGCCGAACGAGCTGGACCTGTCGCGCAGCCCGAACCCGCACATCTCCTTCGGCGGCGGCGGGATCCACCACTGCCTGGGCAACCAGCTCGCACGCTTCCAGCTCCGGGCGCTGTTCGTGGAGCTGCTGACCCGCTGCCCGGACATCGTCGCCGAGGAGCCCGAGCTCTCGCCGGGCAGCTTCTTCCACGTCGTCAAGCGGATGCAGTGCACGCCGTTCCCCGCGTGAGCACCCACCGGGCGTAGTTCTCCCGCAACTCCGGACCACAGCTCCGGACCAGACCGTTCCGAACCGGACAGCGACCACCACCACGAGGAGCCACGTCATGGCGTTCTCCCCCACCGATGGCAAGCCCGACTACGACGTGCTCGTCGTCGGGTCGGGATTCGGCGGCAGCGTCACCGCGCTGCGCCTGACCGAGAAGGGCTACCGGGTCGGCGTACTCGAGGCCGGCAAGCGCTTCGACAAGGCGACGCTGCCGAAGACCTCCTGGGACGTCCGGAACTTCCTCTGGGCGCCCCGGCTGGGCTGCTACGGCATCCAGCGCATCCATCTGCTGCGCGACGTCGTGATCCTCGCCGGGGCCGGTGTCGGTGGCGGGTCGCTGAACTACGCCAACACCCTCTACCGGCCGCCGGCGGCGTTCTACGCCGACCGCCAGTGGTCCGGGATCACCGACTGGTCCGACGAGCTCGCCCCGCACTACGACCAGGCCGAGCGCATGCTCGGCGTCGTCGAGAACCCGCGGGAGTCCAGCGCCGACCGCGTCATCCGCTCGGTCGCCGAGGACATGGGCTGCGGCGACACCTACCACCGCACCCGGGTGGGTGTGCTGTTCGGTGAGCAAGGCACCCGCCCGGGCTCGACGGTCCCGGACCCGTTCTTCGGCGGTGCAGGCCCGGACCGCACGACGTGCACCGCGTGCGGGTCGTGCATGACCGGCTGCCGGGTGGGCGCGAAGAACACCCTGGACCGCAACTATCTGCACCTGGCCGAGTCCGCGGGCGCCGAGGTGCGGCCGCTGACCACGGTCACCGCGATCCGGCCGCTGCCCGGCGGCGGCTACGCCGTCGACACCCGCACGACCGGCAGCTCGGGACGCAGGGAGCGCGACCGGCACACGTTCACCGCGTCGCAGGTCGTGCTGTCCGCGGGCACCTACAACACCCAGCGGCTGCTGCTGTCCCAGAAGGACAACGGCAACCTGCCGGGGCTGTCGTCGCGGCTCGGGGTGCTGACCCGGACGAACTCCGAGTCGATCCTGTGCGCGAAGACCAAGGCGTCGAAGGGTGTCGACTACACCGACGGCGTCGCGATCACCTCGTCGTTCCACCCGGACGCGCACACCCACATCGAGCCGGTGCGCTACGGCCGCGGCAGCAACCTGATGGGCATGCTGCTGACCGCGCTCACCGACGGCGGCAAGCCGTACCCGCGGTTCCTGACCTGGCTCTGGACGATGATCAGCAAGCCGCGCAACCTCGGCTGGCTCTCGGTCCGCCGCTGGTCGGAGCGGTCGATCATCATGCTGGTGATGCAGACGCTGGACAACAGCATCACCGTCTCCGGCAGGCGCCGTTTCGGGCGGTTCCGGATGACCTCCGGCGGCGGGCACGGCGAGCCGAACCCGACGTGGATCCCGGCCGCGAACGAGGCCACCCGCCGGGTCGCCGACAAGATCGACGGCATCGCGGCGGGCTCGATCGGGGAGATCGCGAACGTCCCGATGACCGCGCACTTCATCGGTGGCTGCGCCATCGGGTCGTCGCCGGAGACCGGGGTCATCGACCCGTACCACCGGGTCTACGGCCACCCCGGCCTGCACGTCGCCGACGGCTCGACGATCTCGGCGAACCTCGGCGTGAACCCGTCGCTGACGATCACCGCGCAGGCCGAGCGGGCGATGTCGTTCTGGCCCAACGCCGGGGAGACCGACGCCCGGCCGCCGCTGGGGTCGGCCTACGAGCGGATCGACGCCGTCGCACCGGCGTCGCCGGTCGTGCCCGACGACGCGCCGGGCGCCCTGCACTCCCCCGTGGCACTGCCGACGCCGGCGGTGCGGGCACCCGCCTCCTGAGCCGCGCCACGCGAACGGCGCCGGGCTCCGACACGGGGTCCGGCGCCGTTCGTCGTTGCGGGGCCGGTCAGGCGCGTACCGGCTGCCGGGTCCTTGCCGCCGCCGTCCCGACGACGATCAGCACGAGCACCGCACCCAGCACCGTGCACAGCGGCACCAGCCAGCCGTGGGTCGCCTCGTACTCCGCGCCCAGTACCAACGGCCCGGTCGCCGCGACGAGGTAGCCGCCGCCCTGCACCAGCGCGGACATCCGGCGGTTCTCCACCAGGTCACGGGCGTGCCGCACGACCAGCGAGAAGATCACCGTGATCCCGCCGCCCTGCGCGGCGCCGCCGCAGACGCACCACAGCGCCCACAGTCCGGGGGCCAGCATCAGGCCGAGCGGCAGCGCCAGCCAGAACGCGCCGACGACCAGCACCACCACCCACGACGGGCAGGCACGCAGCAGGGCGGGCACTGCGAACGCGCCGACGATGGCCGAGATCTGGAAGACCGACGCGCTGACCCCGGCCGCCGCCGTCGTCATGTGCAGGGTCTCTGCGAGCAGCACGGCCAGCCAGGCGGTGACGCCGTAGTAGGCGAAGGCCTGCCCGGCGAACGCGACGGTCAGCCCCCACACCACGGGGCGCCGCCACCAGGCCGGGCCGGGCTCGGCGGTGTCGCCGTCGGCGGCAGGCTGCGGGCGCTGCTCGGGCAGGTTGCGGGTGGCGGTCCACCACACGACCGCGGCGACGACGGCGAGCCCGCTCCACGCGGCCAGCGCGAACCGCCAGTCGGTGACGCCTGCGAGCGGCGCGGTCAGCGACAGCGTCAGCATCGAGCCGATGTTCAGCGTGGCGGTGTAGGCGCCGAGCACCGGGCCGGACCGGTGCGGCAGGTCGCGGCCGATGACCACGGGCACCGCGACGTTGCCGACGGTGATCGCGGCACCGATCAGCAGGGTGCCGGCGATGGCCGTCGGCAGGCCGTCCAGCGAGCGCAGCACGATGCCCGCGACCAGCACCGCGAGCGAGACGAGCACCCCGCGGCCGAGGCCGGCACGGGCGAGCAGCGCCGACGCCGCCGGCGTCGCGAGACCGAAGCAGAGCACCGGCAGGCTGGTGAGCAGGCCGACGGTCGCGGCGTCGGCGCCGAGGGCGTCCTGCAGCTCGCCGGTCACGGCGGACACCGCGACGATCGGGCCGCGCAGGTTCAGGGCGAGCAGCAGGATCGCGGCGATCAGCAGCCCGGGAGCGGCCCGGCGGGCCGGCGGGGAGAGGTGCGTGGTGGACACCGCTGTCATCGTCCCGGCTCGCCCCTCCTCCCGCATCCGGTCGTGAGCAACGCCAACTTCCGACGGCGACCTCCCCCGGCCGCTCCCCCGCAGCGGGGTGATCGGCGTCACGCCGGTGACTAGCGTGAGGGCGTTTCTGCTGCCGCGGTGGGAAGGGGATACCGATGCGCGTCGGAGTACTGACCGGGGGTGGGGACTGCCCCGGGCTGAACGCGGTGATCCGGGCGCTGGTCCGGAAGGGCGTCAAGGAGCACGACGTCGAGTTCGTCGGCTTCCGCGACGGCTGGAAGGGACCGCTGGAGGGGCTCACGATGCCGCTCGGGATCGAGGAGTGCCGCGGCATCCTCCCCCGCGGCGGGACGATCCTCGGGTCGTCGCGGACCAACCCGTTCTCCGTCGACGGCGGCGTCGAGCGGATCACCGACAACCTCGCCGCAGCCGGCGTCGACGCGCTCGTCGCGATCGGCGGCGAGGACACCCTCGGGGTGGCGACGAAGCTCGCCGACCTCGGCGTGCACGTCGTCGGGGTGCCGAAGACGATCGACAACGACCTGTCCGGCACCGACTTCACGTTCGGCTTCGACACCGCGGTCAACATCGCGACCGAGGCGATCGACCGGCTGCACACCACCGCCGAGTCGCACCACCGCGCGCTCGTCGTCGAGGTCATGGGTCGCCACGCCGGCTGGATCGCGCTGCACTCCGGGATCGCCGGCGGTGCGAGCACGGTGCTCATCCCCGAGCAGCCCTTCGACATCGACGAGGTCTGCGAGCTGGTCAAGCAGCGCTTCGAGTCGCAGTTCGCGCCGGTCCTGGTCGTGTCCGAGGGCGCCGTCCCGGCCGACGGGACCGGGATGACGCTGCAGTCCGGCGAGCTCGACGCGTTCGGCCACGTCCGGCTCGGTGGCATCGGCGACCGGCTCGCCGCGGAGATCGAGCACCGCACCGGGGCCGAGGCCCGCGCCGTGGTGCTCGGGCACGTGCAGCGCGGCGGGACGCCGACGGCGTTCGACCGCTGGCTCGCGACCCGGTTCGGGCTGGAGGCGATCGACGCCGTCGCCGACGGCGAGTTCGGGGTGATGGTGGCGCTGCGCGGCGCCGACGTCGTGCGGGTGCCGCTGGTCGAGGGGACCGGTGAGCTCAAGCTCGTCGGGCCGCGGGAGTACGCGGCGGCGCAGGTGTTCTTCGGCGGCTAGCGCGGTCAGCGGTCGGGCAGGCTGGACCGGGCGGAGCACTCAGACCGGCGGCAGCGGCGGGGCGCCCTCGGCGCCGGCCGCCCGCCGGGCCACCGCCCGGAAGTCCGCGCGGACCGCACCGACCCGCGCGGGGTCGCCGACCAGCAGGGCGGCGAGCTCGTCGACCGTCCAGTGGACGACGACGCCGTGCCGGGCCAGGTAGAAGGCGACGTGCCGGATGCCCCACCGGTCGCCGTCGTCGAGCCAGGCGTAGCCGAGCAGCTGGCACAGCCACTGCGCGCTGCGCTGTTTCTGGTCCGCGCGCAGCACCGTCTTGACCTCGACGAGTGTGTCGCCGACGAGCAGGTCGGCCTCGGCCCAGCGCGGCCACAGCACGGGCGCGGCGTAGCCGAGTGCCTGCCCGGGCGGCGGGTCACCGGCCCAGGATCGCCACTGCGCCAGCGTGTCCGAGGTCGCGACGCGGCCGACGACGGCGGCCGCGTCGTCGACCACGGCGCGGGGTGCGAGCCCGCGCAGCTGCTCGACGCCCGGACTCCCGGTGCGGTCGGCGTAGGCCGCCAGCGGCCGCGGGACCGCGCCGGAGCGGTAGCAGTCCTCGCCGAGGGTCCACACGTGGTGGTCGCGGGCCAGGCCACGTTCGGTGTCGTCGTCGCCGACGGTGCCGGTCGGGGCGTCGCGGCGGCGCCGGTCGCGCTCGCTCGCCGCGAGGTCGGCGAGCACGGCGTCGCCCCACCAGCGCTCCGGCGGCGCGTGCCGCGGGACGGGCAGCGCGACCACGTCGCTCGGGGTCGGGTGCACGCCGAGCGCGACCGGGACCAGCTCGGGTTCCTCGGCGAGCACCGCGGCCTGCGCCGGGTAGCCGCCGGAGATCCGGTTCAGCGCCTGCGGCGAGGCGAGCCCGCTCGCGCCGAACCCGAGCAACGACGCGTACGGCGCGGCGTCCTGGACCAGCGCGGACAGCCGGCTGCTGACGACCTCCCCGACCTGCGCCCAGTGCCGGGCGCCGGTGGCGCCGTCGGGCCGCAGTGGCGTGACGCCCGCGGTGGCCCGCCCGAGTGCACGCACCGCGTCGCCGGTGCCGGGCAGGTGCTCCGCGCACCAGGCCGCGAGCACGCCGTCGCGCAGCTGTCCGGTGAACGACATGCTGCTACCTCTACCGGTTTTCCCGGCGACACGTGCGGCGGGCCGCCTCTAGGGTCGGCTTCGTGGCGCCGCTGATCAGCTTCCGGGGACTCGTCCTCGACGTGATCGACCCGGTGACGGCGGCGCCGTTCTGGGCCGGGACGCTCGGTCTGGAGATCGGCGCCGTCGACGCGCGCGGGGCCGTCCTGCACGGTGCGACACCGCAGCACACGCTGCGCCTGCTCGGCGGGGCCGCGCCGAAGACCGTCAAGAACCGGACGCATCTCGACGTGCGGGCGCCGTCGCTCGAGCCCTTCGCCGGGCTGCACCGGGTCACCGAGCCCGGCGCGCTGCCGTGGACGGTGCTGCAGAGCCCGGAGGGCGACGAGTTCTGTGTGTTCGTCTCCCCCGATGTCACGTCGCCGCAGCTCAAGGACCTCGAGGTCGACGCCGTCGACCATCACCGCATCGCCACGTGGTGGGCCGGGGTGTTCGGTGCCGAGGCGTACGCCGACGACGACGGCACCCAGGTCTACACCTACGTCCACGGGGTGCCCGGGGCGCCGTTCGAGGACATCGACGTCGCCCCGGTGCCCGAGCCGCGGTCCGCGCCGAACCGGCTGCGCTGGGATGTCTCGCCGGTCGGTGGCGCCGGCGCCGACGACCTCGTCGCCCGCGGCGCCACGGTGCTGGGGCGGACCCCGGACGGCACCCTGCTCGCCGACCCGGAGGGCAACGGCTTCCGGCTGCTCGACGGCTGAGCGGCGCTCAGCCCTCCGACTGCTCCGCCTCCTTGCGCAGCTGACGCCGGCGCTCCGCGTCCTTCCAGCGGCGCTTCTCCTCGTCGGTCTGCGGGTCGAGCTTGCGCACCTCGACCGGGCGCCCGTCCTCGTCGACGCCGATCATCGTGAAGTAGCAGCTGTTGGTGTGCCGCACGTGGTTGCGCTGGATGTCCTCGGCAGTCACCCGGATCCCGACCTCCATCGACGACCGTCCGGTGTAGTTCACCGAGGCCTGGAACGTGACGAGCTCCCCGATCCCGATCGGCTCGCGGAACACGACACGGTCCACCGACAGCGTCACCACGTAGGTCTGGGCCCAGCGGCTCGCGCAGGTGTAGGCGACCTGGTCGAGGAGCTTGAGGATCGCTCCACCGTGCACGTGGCCGGAGAAGTTCGACATGTCCGGCGTCATGAGCACCGTCATGGACAGGCGCTGGCGGTTGGCGTCGAGCACGGGGGTCCTCACAGTCGATGGTCTGGACCATGATCGTGCCTGATGAGCCACCGGGGGCGCGCCCCATACGCCGTTGTTCGAACGAGCCGGCTCCGGGCACACGCTCGGAGCCGGCTCGGCTCGCCTCGTCGTTCCGGGGCGCTACGCCTTGTGTGTGAGTGGGCCCGAACAGTCGGCGCCCTTACACAACTCGACGGTGATGGACTGCGGGCGGATTCCGCTGAAAGGCTCCCCGCTGAAGCCTCGCCTCTGGGACGCTACATTTCCGGTGTCACCGGAGAAGTTCGTGACGACCGGCCGGCCCGGCTTCTTGGGCTGGCTGCTCACCGTCCCGCGGAACGAGCACGAGACCAGCGGGGCGTCCTTCGGAGCGCCCGGAGGCTTCGCCGGATCGATCTTGAGAATCCAGTTGTTGCTGTAGCCCTGCGAATCGATCCCGCCGATCGTTCCCGTGCTGAGGACGAAGGCACAGCCTGCGTGATACGCCCACATCTTTCCCTCGAAGGTCGTGGTCACCCCGGTGCCTGGACCACCGGCAGCCGGCGCCGCAGTCGCCGTACCGTGCGTTACACCGCTCAGCAGCGCGACACCCGCCATCACCGCGGCCGCGGCCGCGCCCGCAGATCGTCTACGTAGTCTCATCATCATGATCTCCTCGATGCCCCTGTACCGGGGCTCGTTGCCCGGGTATCGCCAGGTGATCACGGCACGTCCGGGAGGGTTCCCGGACGACCACCGGCACGCTCCCCACCGCGGTCGCGGCCGCGGGGCGCGCGGGGTGCCCCGCCGCCGCGACCGGACCGTCTCTGCAGTTCAGAGGCGCTTCTGCGCGGTCGTCGCCAGCTTCGACGCGATCGCGCACAGCTGAGTCGCCGACCGGCCGCCGCCCTCGGCCTTCACCCGCAGCACCTCGGCGAGCTGGCGGCCGTTGGTGCCGTCGAAGTCCCGTTGCGGCACCTCGGCGTTGCAGGAGCTGCCGTCGTCGTCGGTGCGGACGTAGGCGACCCCGTCCGGCTTCTGCCCCTGGTCGGGGTGGTCGTAGCGGTCGAAGGAGACCTTCACCTGCACGCTGTCGTCGGTGCCCCAGTCGCACGACCAGCCGCCGAAGTCGCGGAACGGCTTCTTCCCGGCGGCGGGGATGTCGGTCAGGTCGGCGGGCTTCAGCAGGTCACAGGCGTCGGTGTTCCACAACGGGCTCGCGCCGGGCGGCGGTTGGCGACGCAGGATGCCGCCGCCGGCGAGCCGGGACGTCGCCGACGCGACGCCCGCGTCGGCCATCGCGCACGGGTCGAGCTGCTCGGCGGCCTTCTTCCCGTCGCGCTCGCCGGTGACGGTGATCTTCGCGCCGCCGGAGAGGTGGAGGTCGCGGTCGCAACTGTTGTCGTCGCGCGGCTTGCGCTCCAGGGTGGCCGCACCGAGCCGGGTGATGTCCCCGTCGCGCGGGACGTCGTTCTCGGAGTGGTAGCGGCTCACCACCGAGCCGATGTCGGCCCCCTGGGACTGGAGCGCCACCTCGCAGGACGCGAGGTTGCCGTAGTCGGGCAGCGGGACCGGGGTACCGAACCGGGCGAGCGACGCCGGATCGACCAGGCAGGGGTCGGCCGAGCGCTGGTCGCCGACGGTCAGCACGGGCAGCGGCACGGGCTCGCCGCCGGAGCCCGGTGGCGACGGCGCCGCGGCCTGCTGCTCACCCGGACGCCCGGCGCTCAGTGCCGCCACCACACCCCCGAGGACGACGAGCACGGCCACGACGGCGGCGAGCACCACCCACCTGCGCCGGCCCCCGGCCTGCGGGGTGGGCCGCTCACCCTGCTCACCCTGCGACGGCGGCACGGTGGCCTGGTCCGGTGCCGGCGGGTTCCGCGGCGGGGCCGGGGCGGGCTCGTCGTGGTCGGCGAGTGCCCACAGCCGCCGGGCGACCTCCGCCGCGGACGGCCGGGCCGCCGGGTCGGCCGCGGTCATCTCCGCGACGAGCTCGCCGAAGGACCCGCGGTCCTGCGGGTAGGGCACCGCGTCCTCGCCGGCGATCCGGCGGATCAGCGCGAGCGGCCGGTCGTCGCCCCAGCCGAACGGCGGTTCGCCCTCGGTGAGCACCCGCAGCGTCGCCCCGAGGGCGTAGACGTCGGCGGCCTCGCCGGGTTCGTCGCCGCGCGCCACCTCCGGTGCGAAGTACGCGGGTGTGCCCAGCGCGGAGCCGGTCAGCGAGTGGTGCCCGGCGAAGGAGGAGATCCCGAAGTCGGTCAGCTTGATCGGGCCGGAGTCGGAGACCAGGACGTTGCCCGGCTTGACGTCGCGGTGCACCACGCCGGCGTCGTGCAGGGCGGCGAGGGCCTCGGCGACCTGCGCCCCGATCCGCGCGGCGGCCGCCGGGACCATCGGGAACGACTCCTGGAGCACCGCGTCGAGGCTGCGGGCCGGGACGTACTCCATGACCAGCAGCGGCCCGGCCGGTCCCTCCACGACGTCGAACACCGA
This sequence comes from Pseudonocardia phyllosphaerae, assembly GCF_046546475.1. Lineage (NCBI taxonomy): Bacteria > Bacillati > Actinomycetota > Actinomycetes > Pseudonocardiales > Pseudonocardiaceae > Pseudonocardia > Pseudonocardia phyllosphaerae. The sequence goes on along the minus strand of NZ_JBKGXS010000007.1, from coordinate 38,319 downwards.
CACGATCCGCCCGTGGTGGAGCCGCGCGGCCAGCCTGCCCTCGCGCCGCAGCCGTTCGGCCGGGTCGCGGCCCGCCGTGACGGCGGCGGACTCGACGCGGAGCTGCTTGAGCGCGACGTCCCGGTCCAGCAGGGTGTCCCGTGCCCGGAACACGATGCCCATCCCGCCGACGCCCAGGCACTCGCCGACGCGGTAGCGGCCGGCGACGGTCATGCCCTCGGCCAGGCCGGCGGGCGCGGCACCGGTCACGGGTGTTCGGTGTCCAGACGCTCGAGGTCGTCGGGCCGGATGCTCAGCGTGGCGATCAGCTCGGCGACGAGGTTGTCGTTGAGCTGGGTGCCCACCGGCGGCTCGACGTCGTCGGCCAGCAGCCCCCGCACGCCCGCGGCGGCCAGCCGCTCGCGCACGGCGCGGACGGTGTGCTCGGCGCGGCGCCGGGTCCACCCCGCACCGGGCTGGATGTGCTGCATCTCCTCGCCGATCTGGGTCCACGACTGCGGCACCGGGTTCGGGTCGTTCTGCAGGTACCGGCGGGCGAGGACGACACAGACGGTGTGCTCGGTGTCGTCGAGCGGCCAGCTGCGGACCAGCGTCTCCTGGTTCGGCGCGGGCGCGGCGACGTGGTCGGGGCCGCTGATCCGCAGCTCCAGGACGTGTTCGCGGTCGGCCGAGCCGAGAGCGAGCAGCTGGAGGTAGCCGGGCTGCAGCGGCACGGGGTCCTGACCAGCGTAGAGCAGGCGGCCGTCGGCGGCGAAGCGGATCGGGCGCTGCCCGGTCGCCTCGAGGTGCCACCTGCCGTCGGAGAACACCAGCCGGCCGTGGGTGCGGCTGACCCGCGGGTCGTCCTCACCGACACCGACGTGGACGTCGGGCCGGTTGCGCCCGAACAGCAGGACCCGCCCCTCCTTCGGAGGCATGGTGATGTCGCTCGTCAGCGTCTGCAGGTAGAGCGTGTGCTCCGCCGACCGACGATCGTCCACCCTGCTCCCTCCGGCACCCGGACCTGCGATCATCGGGAACAGTATCGGCTCGGCGCACCCCGGAGAACCACGATCCCGTTACGGCGCAGCGGCCGCCTATCTGACCGGCTGACCGGCGAGTGGCTCACCTCTCGGGCGGGGGCCCAAGCCGCCACAGCTGCAACCGTTCCCGCCGACGAGCGGCAGCAATCGGATCGTTGCGACTGACCCGCTCGTCCGATCGTGCTGCTGTGCATGGAGTTGCCTCGTCCAGACCGACGACGTGCAGACCTGTCTCCGCTACGAGTCCCGAGAGCTCCCCCTGCCTGCGAAGCCCCAGATGTTCGGCCAACGTGGACTGGAGAAGCCATGCTTCGCCGCCCGGCTTCAAGTGATCGCGGACCCCACGCAGGAACCGCCTGGACATGCCGCCGTGCCGGTCGTAAACGCCTGTCTCCACGGCGCTCCTGGGCGTCCCCGGGATCCACGGTGGGTTCATGACGACCAGGTCCGCTTTTCCCCGGGGGAACAGGTCACGTTGCTCGATGACGACCTGCCGGGACAGATCGAGCCGCTCGACATTGTCGCGGGCGCATTCGACAGCTCGTGACTGACAGTCCGTGGCGACGACCATACCCACCCCGCGAGCGATGAGAAGCGCGCTCAGGACGCCGGTCCCGGTGCCGATATCGAAGGCTGTCCCGTTCCCGTTCCCGATTCCAGGAGGCAGCGGCGCTCGGCCGACGAGGTCGATATAGTCCTGACGCGTCGGCGCGAAGACCCCGTAGTGCGGGCGGATGTGCGCGCCACCCAGCGACTTGATAGGAATGCCCTCGCGTCTCTGACGATGGACGTTCAGCACGCCGAGAAGTTCTTGAAGCGGGACCAGGACTCGCTCGTCGAGCTCGCCGTAGACCTCGCGAACAGCATCAGCGGTGTCCGGAGCCCGACGCAGCCGCAGATCGCCGCCAGGTTGGAGCTCGACGAGCAACGACCCCAGGATCTGCGCGGTATGGGCACGATGCTGCCGTCGCCGGTTGAATTCTTGCGCCACAGGCAGTGGCCGGTGTGATCTCCGCGATCGCCGTCGCCGTCGCATCGCGTCGAGCACCTGTAGTGCGACGTTGTAGTCGTCCCGCCACAGCATTCCGCACCGTCGTAGTCCGAACTCCACGGCCTGATCAGCGGTGAGTTCGGCGTCCACGACTCGGACGGAACGAGGATGAGGCCGGCCGTCAGCGGTGAGCCATCGGGCATGACGGACGGTTTCGGCTTCTGTCCAGGCCAGCATCGGCCCGGCGTGGTGCGCCATATTCGGGTTCCCCAAGCGGAGGGAGCCGCCTGTCCCGGGGCGCATCAGCAGCAAGAACTCGCTGCTCGAAAGAGGAGAACTACGCGACGCCGCCGGTCAGACGGCTCGCGAGCGGGTGTACGCGGCCGTCAGAACGACGACGCTCGCCAGACCACCGCTCCCATCACGCGGACGATGTTAGCGGAGCCGAGGTCGGCGCAGACTGTCGACTCGGCGCCTACCCGTCGGCGCGAGCCGCGAGCGCCTCCAGCGCCGGCAGCGCCTCCACCAGTGCCCCGGCGACGCCGTCGCCCAGGTCCTCCATCAGCTCGGCGACCCGCTCGGCGCGCCGGGTGCGGATCCGCTCACTGCGCTCCCGCCCCGCGGGCGTGGACTCCACCACGGCGGTGCGCTGGTCGTCGCAGCCCTGGCTGCGCACCACCAGCCCCTGGTCGGTCAGCTTGCCGACGATCCGCGACACCATGCTCGGGTTCATCCCCTCCAGCGCCGTGAGCTGCGACAACGACACGGTGCCGCGGGCGGAGACGATGTTGAGCACCGACGCCTGGGCGGGGCTGAAGCCCTCGGCCGTCGCGGCCTCGTTCAGCAGCCGGCCGATCTTGGAGATGGCGCGCCGCAGCCGTCCCAGGGTTTCGGCGTCCAGCTCCACGTCCTGCTCCTCATTTGATTGCTTGTTGGCAAGCAAGTAGCCTGCCGGGTACGCAGACACCCCGAGAGTAGGTCGCCCCCGTGCTTCGCCAGGGAACCCCCGTCCCCACCACCCCGGCGGATCCACCGCACGGACTGCACCGGCGGATCGTGTTCGCCGTCGTCGCCGCGACGCTGCTGATGGGGTCGATCGACCAGACCGCGGTCGCCGCGGCGCTGCCCGCGCTGCAGGCCGATCTCGCCGCGCCGCTGTCGTGGACCGGCTGGACGGTGTCGATCTACATGGTCGGCCAGATCATCGCCCTGCCGCTCGCGGGACGGATGAGCGACCAGTTCGGCCGGCGGCCGGTCTTCCTGACCGCGGTCGCGGTGTTCACGGTGATGTCGGTGCTGATCGGCCTCGCCCCGTCGATCGGGTGGCTCGTGGCCGCGCGGCTGCTCCAGGGGCTCGCCGCGGGCGCGTTCCTACCCTCGGTGACCGGCATCGTCTCCGACCTCTTCGGGCCCGACCGCGACCGGGCGATCGCGTCGTTCACCAGCATCCTCCCGATCGGCGCGATCATCGGGCCGACCCTCGGCGGCGTGCTGGTCAGCACGTCCGGCTGGCGGTCGATCTTCCTGGTCAACGTGCCGGTCGGCGTCGTCGTGTTCGTCGCAGCCTGGTTTCTCGTGCCGCGGTCCGCACCGACGCCCGGGGAGCGGGTCGACGGCGTCGGCGCAGGCCTGGTGGTCGCGCTGCTGCTCGGCGGCATGGTCGCGGTCAGCATCACCGGCAGCGGGTTCGGCGTGACGACCGAGCTGTCGCTGGCGGTGGCCGCCGGTGCGGTCGCGGTGCTCGCCGGGTGGCTGCTGCTGCGGCACCTCGGCCGCACCGCGAACCCGCTGATTCCGCTCGGGCTGCTGCGGGGGCCGACGTTCACCGCGCTCAACGTCGTCAACTTCTTCTTCGGCGTCGCCGCACTCGGGCAGGCCTCGCTCGTCCCCTGGTACGCGATCACCCGCTACCACCTGGACCCGCTGGTCGCGGGTGGACTGCTGACGTTCCGCGCCCTCGGGATGATCTCCGCGTCGACGCTGAGCGTGGTGGTGATCCGCCGGCTCGGGTTCCGCCCGCTGCTCGTCGCGGGCTCGTTGCTGGTCGCCGCGGGGCTCGTCGTCCTGGCCCTGCCCGCACCCGAGTGGCTCTCCCCCGCCGTGTGGATCGCAGTCTCCACCACCCTGACCGGGCTCGGGATGGGGCTCGGCGCGCCGGCGTCGAGCAACGCCGGGCTGCACCTGGCACCCGAACACGTCTCCGCGGTGTCCGGGCTGCGCGGGATGTTCCGCCAGTCCGGCGGGATCGCCGGGATCACCGTGCTGACGGCGGTGGTGTCGAGCAGCGGGGACCCGGCCGGGACGCAGGCGATCGGCTACCTGGTCCTCGCGGCGATCCTGCTGGCGTCGGTGCCGGTGATGCTGCGGCTGCCGAACATGACCGGCCGGTGGTGACGGCGGCTCCTGCCCGACCGGCTCTCACACCCCTCCGCCGCGGCGCACACCCCCGCGGGGGTTCGCACACCTGATATTTCGAGTGTGGGAACGGGCGGAGGGGTGTGCGGTCACCGGGCCGGGTGCGAGTCAGCTCGCGTTCTCCAGCAACGCCTGCATGCGCACCAGAACATCGCGCTGGGCCGGGTTGTACAGCTCCCGCGCCGCCGCGGCCGTCGTCTCGGCGAGCACCCGGGCCCCGCGCGGCGCGTCGTCGTCGGGATCGCGCAGACCCGGGTACGCACCGAGGACCCGGCGCACGTGCGGCGCCATCCGCTCGGCGAGGTCGCGCCGGACGTCCTCGCCGGCGTCGCCGGGCAGGTTGTCGAACTCGTCGTCGGTCGGGTCGCTCGGCCGGTGGCGCAGCAGCTCGCCGTAGACCGCGAGCTTGCGCGGCCCCATCAGGCGGGTCATGAGCAGCGCGAGCGACCGGTCCGCCTCCGACAACGACGCTCCCGACGCGGGCACCATGTCGGCCGGGAGCTCCGGCGTCGCACGGCGGTCGAGGATCGCGGTGAGCTCGACGCGCGCCCTCTGCAGCCGTTCGACGGTGGCGGCGAGCTCGGCGTCGAGGGCGCGCAGGGCGCCCGCAGGCTGGTGCCGGCCAGCTCGGCGATCTCCCGCGTGCTCCACGTCATGGGCGCGAGCCCACACCGTGCCGTCGCGGCACGGTCAAGCGAGTGGTGAGCTGGGCCACAGAACGGCGTCTCTCGCTTGAGTGTGCCGCAACGGCACGGCCTTACCTCGTGGCCATCACAGCAACGAGGGAGGACGAGATGACCATGACCGAGCCGAAGCCGAAGACCGACGACACCCCCACCGACCCGACCGTGCTCGACCAGATGGGCGGGGTCTCCGGGTTCGTCTACTCCACGGTCCCGGTGATCGTGTTCGCGATCGCCAACGCGTTCCTGTCGCTGCCGCTGACCATCGGCCTGGCGGTCGCGACGGGGCTGGCGCTGTTCGGTTTCCGGCTGCTGCGCCGGGAGCGGTTCAGCTCGGCGATCGGGAGCCTGGTCGGGGTCCTGCTGGCCTCCGGGCTCGTCGCCTGGACCGGGTCCGCACGCGACTTCTTCGCGATCGGGATCTGGCTGTCGCTGGCCGGCTTCGTCGGTGCGCTCGGGTCGGTGCTGGCCCGCAGGCCGTTCACCGGCTATGTCTGGAACGCCCTGCACAACAACGCCCACGACTGGCGCTCGACGCCCGCGGTGCTGCGCGCGCACGACCTCGCGACCCTGGCCGCGGCGCTGGTGTTCGGGTCCCGTTTCGTGGTCCAGCAGTGGCTCTACGTCGCCGAGGCCACCGGCGGCCTGGGTGTCGCCCGGGTCGTGATGGGGCTGCCGCTGACCCTGCTGGCCGCACTGGCCGCGGTCTGGGCGTTCCGGCGCAGCACCAAGGCACTGGTCCGATGAGGACGCTGCGGCGCAGCCCGGCGCTCTGGCTCGCCGCCTACGGGCTGACCCTGCTCGGCGGCGGGATGATGGCCGCGGTTCTGCCGCTGCTGGTCCTGCAGCGCACCGGTGACGTGCTGGCCGCCGGGGTGCTGGCGACCGTGACGACGACGGCGTCCGCGATGACCGGGCTGGTCTCGGGACTGATCGTCGACCGGTTCGACCGCAGGCTGGTGACGGTGGTCGCCGGCGTGCTGGTCGCCGCGGAGGTCGCGGGACTGGCCGTCGTCGACACGCTGTGGGGCCTGGACATGGCCGCGTTCCTGGTCCTGGGCACGTTCGGCGCGATCGTCCGGGTGCCCGCGATGACCGCGCAGGAGGTCCTGCTGCCGGCGCTGGTGCGGCTCGACCCGCGGCCGGGCCGGCTCGACCGGCTCGTCGCGCTGCGGGAGAACCTGTCCAACATCCTGCTGCTGGCCGGGCCCGCGATCGGCGGCGTCGCCGTCGCCGTCGCCGGACCGCCGTCGGTGGTGCTGCTGATGACGGCGTCGACGAGCCTGCTCGCGGCGTGCGCCGCCGTGTTGCTGGACCCGCGGGCCGGGCGCGTCGAGACCGTCGACGAGCCGACCGCCCCGGCAGGCGCGCTGCGGCGGGCCGGGCTCGACCTGGCCGCGTCGTGGCGGTTCCTCGCTCGGAACCGGCTGGTCCTCTCGGCCACGCTGGTCTCGGCAGTGCTCGTGGCCGTGATCGCGACTCTGCAGACGACCGTGCTGCCCGCCTACTTCGTGGAGCAGGACCTGGCGGCGCTGACCGGGCTGACGCTCAGCGCCCTCGCCGCCGGCGGCGTGGCCGGCTCGGTGGTCTACGCGACGCTGCTCGACCGGGTACGACGAAGGACCTGGTTCGTCATCGGGATGCTCGGCTTCGGTACCGGGTTCGCGCTGGTCGGGAGCCTGGCGTCACCATGGCTGGTGCTCGGCGCGGCCGCACTCGTCGGGTTCACCAACGCCCCGGTCGGCGCGGTGCTCGGGGTGCTCACGATCGAGGCCACTCCGGACGCGCTGCGCGGACGGGTGCTGGGTGCGCAGAACACGCTGCTGCTCGCCGCGCCAGCGGTGACCGCGGCGCCGGTGGCGGCGCTGGCGTCGTCGTCGGGGCTCGGGGTCGCCGGAGCCGTGCTGGCCGCGGTCGCGGCGGGGACCGCGCTGGTGGCGCTGGTCGTGCCGGCCTTCCGGGATCTCGGGGAGCCGGAGCCGGCGGAGCCGCCCGCGCGGCCCGACGGTGTCGCGCTCGCCCTCAGCGCGCAGTCCGGCGGCGCCGCGGACGCGACGCGCAGGTGATGCACGTCCGCACAGCGGGCAGTGCCTCCAGCCGCTCGGCGCCGATGACTCCCCCGCACTCGGCGCACCGTCCGTAGTCGCCCGCGGCCATCCGCTGCGCCGCCCGGTCCAGCTCGTCGCGCTCCTCCTCGGCCGCAGACAGCAGCCCCTGCAGCTGGGCGCGCTGGACGGCGATCGTGACGCCCTCGGGATCGTGCTCGTCGTCGGCGCTGCTCAGGGACTGGTCCTCGACGAGCGAGTCCAGCGCACGGCGCAGCGACGCGACATGGTCGGCGGAGCGCTCCCGGGCGGCGGCGAGGGCGGTGGGGTCCATCTGTCCAGGATGCCGCCGGGCACCGACAGTTCGCGTCAGGCCGTGGGCCCGCGACGCGGTCGCCGCTGCGTCGCCAAACCGACCAGACCCCCGATCACCGTGGCCGGGGACGCCGGTCCCCCGGTGGCTGCCGTCTGGCAGCTACCACGGCTTCACTCCCCGGATCTCGCGCCGGGGCGGGCGGAACCGGACGTGAGGCAGCCCGGTATCGGTGTCGGGCACGACCTCGGACCGGACGCCGTAGACCTCGCGGACCATGTCCTCGGTGATCACTTCTGCGGGTGAGCCATAGGCGTGCAGGTGTCCGTCGTGCAGCACGGCGACGTCGTCGCCGTAATGAGCGGCGAGGTTCAGATCGTGCAGTGCTATCACCGCGGTGGCGCCGCCGTGGCACGCCGCGCTCAGCACGTCGAACTGGTGGCGCACGTCGAGGTGGTTGGTCGGCTCGTCCAGCACGATCAGCCGCGGGTTCTGGGCGAAGGCCCGCGCGATCACGACCCGTTGTCGTTCGCCGCCGGACAGGGCCCGGTAGGAGCGATCGGCGAGGTGCTCGACGCCGGCCGCGGCCAGGGCGGCGGCAACAGTCCGGGCGTCGTCGGTCTCACTCGACACGAGCAGCCGCTGGAACGGCGCACGCCCCATGCCGACGACCTCGCGCACGGACAGGTCGAACTCGGCACCGGGAGCCTGAAGGACGGCGGCCACGTGGCGGGCGAACTCCCGGGCGGAAAAATCCGCGGTGGGGCGACCGTCGAGCAGGACCGTGCCGCGCCGTACGGGCAGGATCCGCAGCAGGGCGCGGAGCAGGGTCGATTTGCCGCTGCCATTCGGGCCTACCAGGCACAGCGTCCGCCCCGGCGCGACGGTCAGCGACACGTCGTCGACGACCGTCCGCCCTGCGAGATCGACGGAGAGGTCGGTGAGCACGACACCGGCCGGTTCCCTCATCCGCTGCTCCGTGTGCCACGACGGGCCTCGCGCCGTACGAGCCACAGGAAGAAGGGACCGCCGCACAGCGAGGTCAGCACCCCGACCGGCACCTCGATCGGAGCCGCGACGGTACGGGCGGCGATGTCGGCCCAGATCAGGAACGAGGCCCCGGTGAGCGCCGCGGCGGGGAGCAGGCGGCGGTGGTCGCTGCCGACGACCATCCGGACCGCGTGCGGGACGATCAGCCCGACGAAGCCGATCGGTCCGGACACCGCGACCAGTACCCCGGTGACCAGAGATGTCAGCACGAACATCCACGCCCGGAAGCGCGCCACGTCGAGCCCCATCGTCGAGGCCGCCTCGTCCCCGACGAGCAGCAGGTTCAACGACCGCGCCTGGGTCAGCAGGAGTGAGACACCGATGACGACGGCGATCGCGGGCAGCCACAGCAGGTCCCAGTTCGCCCGCCCGAGCCCACCGAGCAGCCAGGAGAGCACCTCACGGGCCACGTCCGTGCGCGGCGTTGTGATCAGCAGGAGGCTGGTCAGCGCGGACAGGACATAGGCGACCGCGACCCCGGAGAGCACGAGCCGGGTCGGGGTGACCTGTCCGCCCGACCGGGACATCGTGTACACGACCAGCAGCGCCCCCAACGCCCCGAGGAACGCCGCGAACGGGGTGGTGAGGCCGAGCACCGCCGGAACGCCGGCGACGATGACGAGCACCGCCGCGACCGACGCACCGGAAGAGACTCCGAGCAGGAACGGATCGGCGAGCATGTTGCGCACCAGCGCCTGCAGCGCCGCACCGACGACCGCGAGCCCGGCACCGACCACGACCGCGAGCAGCACACGCGGAAAGCGGCTCCGGGTCACGATGACCTGCACGAACGGCGGTCCCGTCGGCTCGATCCGTCCTCCGGTCACGGCCGCGGCGAAGGTGGACCAGACCTGACCGGCGGGGATCGTGACCGATCCCAACGACACCCCCGCCGTGATCGAGACGGCCAGAACGACCACGAGCACGACCAGCACTCCCGACTGCCGCCACAGCGAGCCGGGTGCGAGTTCGACGTCCAGGGTGCGTGCCCCGGTGTGCGTCACCGGAACCGGTCAGGGTGCAGCGCGCGGGCCAGCGGTTCGACCGCCTGCGGCGGCCGGACACCCACCACACCGTCCTGCAGGGTCATCGTGACGAACCGCTGATCGCGGACCGCCGGCACGCCGGCCAGCTCCGGGCGCGCGAGCAGGAACTGCTTCTTCGCCTCGACTCCGCGCCTGTCGCCGCCGTAGTCGTAGATGATGATCACCTTCGGCGCCCGCTGCGCGACCTGCTCGAAGGACACGTCCCCGAAGAGCCGATCCAGGTCACCGAACACGTTGCGCCCACCGGCTCTGGAGATCACGTCGTTGCTGATCCCGCGACCGCCGGCGGTGTAGGCGGTCTCCTCGCCGCTGTCGTAGACGAACACGCTCACCGGCGGCACTCCGGCGACCCGGGCGGTGGCCGCGTCGACCTGCCGCTGCAGGTCGACGACGAGGGCCTCGCCGCGGTCGGGGACGCCGAACATCCTTGCGACCGTGCGGATCTCCGACCAGACGGTGTCCATCGTGACGGGTGAGGTGCAGGCCTCCGTGTTCTGATAGGTGGCGATCCCGGCCTGCTGGTAGGTCTCCCGGGCCGTCCCCTTGTCGGCGGAGAACGCCGACTTGTAGCCGCCGTAGACCAGGTCCGGCTGGGCGCTGAGAACCTGTTCGAACGACGGGCTCTGCTCGGCGAGCTGCGGCACCGAAGCGTTCGCGGCGGCGAACTGCGGCAGGTAGGGGTTGTCCGGGTAGGCGGTACCGACCATCGACCGCTCCAGCCCCAGCGCGTACATGATCTCCGCCGGGTGCTGGTGGATGGTGACGACCCGCTGCGGGGGAGCGTCGAGGCGAACCTCGACCCCACAGTTGTCGATCGTCAGCGGGAACCCCGGCGCCGCGCCGGCGGCCGGTGGAGCCTTGGCGGAGGGCGACGCGGCGCATCCGGCCGAGAGCGCCACGGCCGCGAGCAGCACCCCGCGCCTCGTCAGCGGGCCCGTCCGTAGCCACCGATCGCACCCGACCGGACCGGTGGTCGTCTGAGAACCCGACACCGTCGCCTCCCCTGCACTGCACACGTAGTCGGGGGACGAACTCTAGGGACGGGCAGAACGCATGAGCAAGTGTTCAGCTTTTGTCGGGTCGGTCATACCGTCCAGGTCCGCCAAGGGCCGGTGGGATACCTCCCCCGGGGCCAGAAACGCATAGTCGACCACCAGCGAGGCCACCACGACGGTCATGTTGTTGCCGGAAGCAGGCAGGTGGGCGAGCGGGTTCACCACAGCGTCAGGCACCGGGGCCGTGGGAGCGCTGCGGGGGCGCCCCGCAGGCGATCAGGAGCACGACCAGCATCGCCAGCAACACGCCGACCAGCTGGTAAGCGGGCAGGAACAGGTACCCGAGAGCCGCGGTCGAGCTGTTACTGGTGAGGATCCGGACATCCATCAGGACTCCCCCGACCGTGCTGAGCACGCTGTAGACCAGCGCCGTCCACCACAACTTCCCCCGGTGACGCCCGAAGGCCAGCGCCGACGCGACCAGGGCATGAGGCAGCACTGCGAAGCCGAACATGAACAAGGAGAACGGGCCCAGCAGCGACGCCGCTCCGTCCCGCCACGGTTGGGCGGACCAGATCAGGGCGGCCACGGCGACCGCCGCCCCGATGGCGGGCACGAGCAGCGCGATCGTCCAGCGCGGCGTGGGAGTGGTCTGTGTGTCCGTCATCCGATGCATCGTGCGTGTCGTCGAGGGCGGCGCGCATGGGCGGAACTACGGAGCCCCTCGTCGGGAGGCGCCGCGGACCGCGCGGCCGCAGGCGATCGTTCCGGACGCCGCTTCCCGAACGTTGCGACGAACAGCGTCATGACACGCCCTCCGGCTCTCGGCAGAATCGGTTCGTGAACGACGCCCTGGACGCGGAGTGGAACGACTACGAGGACGCGTGTGAACGCCTCGACCTGTGGCGTTGGAGCTGCGGTCACGACGCCGCCGACACCCTCGAGCGGCAGCTCTACCTCGCCGAACAACGGGTCAAGATCCGGGACACCGCGATCAACGCCTCGAGCCGGCTCATCGACGCCGCCTCCCAGGACCCCGACATCGACCCCGACTGGCTCGCCGACGTGCTCCGACACCACGAGATCCTCGTGAAGGAACGTGAGGGCGACCAACGCCTGCTGGGCCAGATCGAGCGGGACCTCAGGCCCCAGCGGTGACGTCACGGTTCTGTGTGCGACCGGATCCTGCCAAGAGAAGTTGCTGGGCCGACTCCGTAGAGCGGGCCCGGAGCCTTCTGAGACCCCGCGGGCCGTAGCTGGAGATGAGTCGTGACACCGAACACCGACGGCATTCGTGTCACGAGCCCGTCGGCCGACCGCGCGCCGGACCACGAAACCCCTGGTCGGACCATGGAGCGGGCGACGGGAATCGAACCCGCGTAGCCAGTTTGGAAGGAAGTTCGCGGCTCTCCTCCGGCGCCTCTACCTGCGACAACAGCTGCTTTACCGGGAGCTGAGGCATCCGGGACAACACCGTTCACCGACATCTCGTGTCACACGGCGTGTCACGCTCGGCCGCAGTGTCTGCTGGATCCTGGCGGCGCCGCGCAACTGACCCAATTCACAGGCAATGACGTCAACGCTGCGCACACCCGCCGCCACGAACCTGGCGAGCGGATCAACACCGAGCTGGAAGATCCGGTCCCAGTCGGGCCTGTCAGAAAGATCGTGTGTGGGCCGGTGATCCGGCAGGCTGAAGCGGCAGCTTCGGCCTGGAAGGATCATCGTTGACCGACAACGACACCACGGCGGAGACCGCTGCCGATGACCAGCACCCGACGCAGGCGGCGGGCTTGGACGTGCAACTGGCCCAGGAGTTGATCGAGAAGGCCCGGCGGTCGGGGGCCTCACTGGTCGGCCCGGACGGCCTATTGGCCGGGGTGACCCGCACGGTCTTGCAGACCGCACTGGACACCGAGATGACTGAGCACCTGGGCTATGAACCCGGCGACCGCTCCGCGTCGCGCGACAACAACCACCGCAACGGGAGCTCGCCGAAGACGGTGCGCACCGAGGTCGGGCCAGTCGAGCTCAAAGTTCCGCGGGACCGGGCGGGGACGCTCTCGCCTCAGATCGTGCCCGAGCACGCCCGCCGGGTCGAGGGCTTCGTCGAGGGCTTCGACGAGGGCTTCGACGAGGCGATCATCAGCCTGTACGCGAAGGGGCTGACCACCGGCGAGATCGCCGCCCACCCGGGCGAGATCTATGGCACCAGTGTGTCGCGGGAGCTGGTTTCGAAGGTCACCGACAAGGTCGTCGAGGAACTCGTCGCCTGGCAGAGCCGGCCTCTGGACCGCGTGTATCCCGTGGTGTTCGTCGACGCGCTGCACGTCAAGATCCGTGACGGCCAGGTCGCCAACCGACCGATCTATGTCGTACTCGGCATCAACTGCAAGGGGAACGAGACGTGCTCAGGATCTGGGGCGGCACAGGCGGAGAAGGCGCCAAACACTGGACGGGCGTGCTCTCCGAACTCCGTAACCGCGGTGTCGCCGACGTGTGCATCGCGGCCTGCGACGGGCTCAAGGGCCTGCCAGCGGCGATCTCCCAGGTCTGCCCCCTGGCGACGGTGCAGCACTGCGTGGTGCACCTGCGGCAGTGGATGGCCGTCGACGACGTCCATACTGGCCGCGCCGAAGTCCTAAACTCCGGCGAGCAGGCCGAGCTGGTCGATCTGCGCCGCCGCAATCGGACACTCGAGGCCGCGGTCGAGATCCTCAAACCGGCCTCGGGGCACTTTGCGCGGGAGTGCGCCCTCCCAACCGTCGGACCTCTAGGACGCTCGGCGCGCCCTTCGGGGCGAGTCATTCCGCCAGGCGTGGCTCGCATCGACCAGATCACTGCCACCAACGAGGCATCCCGGCGTACCCGCGCCACGCCATGGGTGCAGGCCGAGCCCGTCCTGAGCCGAGGGCGGGATCGTGCCCCACAAGACCGTCGCCACGCCGATGCGCAGGTCCAGGCTGGTCGGGCTTCTATTGCAGCACACCGCCGAACAAGCGCCACCAGCGGACACAGTCACGAATTCGGTCAAACCCGACTTATGTCAACGCCGTAAGTGAGTCAACGACCTAGCCGTGCCCCCGACCTGAGGAGTGGGATTCCATCCAAGATGAACTGTGCAAAACGAGGTGGCGCCCCCAAGGAAACGAGTTGAGGCAATGAAACAGGCAGACTCAGCAAACAGGCGAGAGGCGCGGGCAACACTAATTGCCGCAGCAGTGGCAGCTCTTGCGGCGATAGCTTCAGCCATCATCCAATTCGACGCGTCCAAGGGCCAGTCGATAGACGCCACAGCCAGGGATATTAGAAAAGAAAGAGGTGACGCTTATTTTGAACTGCTCAATAAAGAGCAGACTGGACGAGGCTTGGTAGAACAATTGAATCGGCGCCTGACATTCTACTCGTCAGGAGAGCCACGGATACACTACCCTGGTCAATCGAACAGCCTCCTCAGCACAAGCTTGACGATCGATGAGTACCGCGAGGTACGGTCGCTCGTTGCTCCGATCCGAGCGTCGATTCGAGAGATCTCAGCCGCAGCATCCAGAGTCGAGATCGTCGGACCAAAAGACAGTTCCGACCGCGCCAAGCAGCTATCAGCGGCCTACGGTGGTCTAGAGAAGTACTTGTCAGCAGTGGAGGAAGACGACACCCAGCAAGATGTAGCCGAATTAAACGGTCAGGTCGATCAGATTCATCTATCAACCGACCAGTTTACCGCTACCGCACGCATCGCATACAGTGAAGTCGCACCGAATTAGAGGGTCTTGCGTCGACCGGCCAAGCTAAAGTCTTGAGGCGCGGGTTTGCGCCGTCTGACACGTCACGGTGAAGCTGGCGCGAATCCGAGATCGTCGGATTGATTGGCTGCCTCGTCAGGGCTCATTGCGCGTCGGTAGCGATGCACGGCTCGAGTCGAGACGTTGAGACCCGAGGTAGCGACAGTCTCCCTCCTAGTCGTCGAATGGTTCGGCGAGCACGGTTCCGACCACGGGTCGCGTCGCGGCCGGGAAAGATCCCGACCAGATTCGTGCGGCGCCACCTGCGACACCGAGAACGCAGCGCCCCTTCGACCGTGGCCACCTCAATCCGGCCCCCACAGGCGGAGTGGTCAAGGCCGTCATGGGCGTCGTCGCACCCGTCCGTACTGGTGGCGCGCCGCCTCTCCGGTGACGACCACCCCGGCCCGGCGTCGACAGGGCCGGGCCGGAGTGACGGACTCAGGACGGCACTCAGGACGACGGAGCCACCGCGGGCGGAGTGGTCGCGGGGTTGCCGTCGAGCACGGCGTCGAGCTGCGGCGGCAGCGCGTCGAGCAGCCGCGGCAGGCTGAGCACAGTGATGTAGCCGGTCATCGGATCCAGGTTGTTGCGGCCCTCGGAGGAGATGTAGAGCGCACGCCCCTGCTTGACCACCGGACCCTGGGCGTAGCCGGGGCTGGACTTGATCGCCGCCTCCTCACCGTCGGCGAACGTGACCCAGACGATGCCGTCGACGTCGAGCAGGTCCGCCCGCTCCAAGCTGATGTAGGAGCCGAACTTGTCCCCGGCGAGACGGTCGAACTCCGCCGGCACGGTCATCCCGAGCTCGGTCAGCAGCTCTCCACGCGGATCCTTCGACGAGTAGACATACCACTGCTCCTTGAACCAGCCGGCGGTGATCACCTTCTTACCGGCCCACTGCGGGTGCGCAGCCTTCGTCCGGTCGATCTTCGCCCGGACGTCGCCGATCATCTGCTCGGCCCGCTCCGAGCGGCCGAGCGCCTTCCCGACGATCCGGGTCTGCTCGTCCCACGGGATCCCGTAGTCCTGCACACCCTGCGGCTGGGCCACGGTCGGAGCGATCCGGGAGAGCAGGTCGTAGTCGGCCTGCGTCAGACCGCCGTACAGGCTCAGGATCAGATCCGGCTTCAACGCCGCGACCTGCTCGACCGGAACAGTGTCTGCCGTGGGCAGAACGGCCGGCAGCGGGGCGGAACCCAGCTTCTCCTTCGCCCAGGGCCACAACGCACCGGGATACTCGCCGTACCACTCGGTGGTACCGACCGGGACCACGCCGAGCGCCATGACCGGGTCCTGATCGGTGTACCCGAGCGTCACCACACGCTTCGGCTCGGCCGGGATCTCGGTGGAGCCGAACTTGTGCGCAATGGTCACCGGAAACGCACCCCCGGCCCCGGACGACGCCCCGCCCGACGACTCACCGGACCCGCACGCCGCGAGCACCCCCGCCAACACCACCGCCGCGAACGCCGCGCCGGTCATCCGCAGCCGGCGTGACACCGGCGCGGTCCCCATTCGTCTCATCGCCTTCTGGCGCCGTGCCGCCGGCCGGACACTCAGCGTGCGGGGCCGACGGCCGGCTCGGTCGGGACCGGTGTCGCCGGGTTCCCGTCGGCCGCGGCGGACAGGGCCGGGACGAACGTGTCCAGGACGTAGGGCAGGCTCAGCGGGCTGTTGAACGACAGCGCGCCGGACCACTGGCCCCGGAGCTCGTCGAGGAAGATCGCGCGGCCCTGCTGGACGTTGCGCAGCTGCCGGTACAGCGGCTGCAGCCGGGTCGCCTCGGTCGGGTTGTTCGTGGGCCCGATCAGGATGGCGACGTCCGTGTCCAGGAGCGCGAAGTTCTCCGGGCTCAACGACGCGAAGAACGCGCTGTCCGCGGTCGCCTTGGAGTCGATCTCCGGCGGCACCCGGAAGCCGAGTGCGGTGAGGAAGCGCCCGCGCTGGTCGGTGGAGGTGTAGACGCCGGGGTCACCGGTCAGTCCACCGTAGACGATCGTCTTGTTCTGGAACTCGGGGTGCGCGGCCTTGGCCTGCGCGATCCGGCCCTCGACGTCCGCGGTGATCCGGGCGGCCTCGTCCGGCTTGCCGAGCGCGGCGCCGGTCTGCTTGAACTGCTCCTGCCAGGACAGCGCGTAGTCCTCGGTGTTCGGCGGCGCGTTCACCGTCGGCGCGATCTGCGACAGCTTGTCGTACACGGCCTTGTCGGTCGTGGAGTAGACGTTCAGGATCAGGTCCGGGTGCAGCGCCGCGATCGCCTCGAGGTTCGGGCCGTCCGCGGTGGCCACGATCTGCGGCGTACTGCCCGCCGCGGCCTGCTCCGCCCACGGGCCGCGGCCGTTCGGGTAGCCCTCGAACCACTGAGCGACCCCTACCGGCTTGACGCCGAGCGCCAGCGCGAAGTCCGCGTCCCGCAGCCCGACCGTCACCACACGCTGCGGAGGCGCTGGGACCGTGGTCGAGCCGAGCTTGTGCGTCACCGTGGCCGGGAAGCCCGGCGACGCTCCGCCGGATCCGCTGGACTCGGATCCGCCGGTACCGCACGCCGCTCCCGCGACGAACAGCACCGCCGCCAGGAGCCCCCACACCAGTCTTGCCCGCACCAGCCACACCCGCTCTCGTCGAAGACAGCCGATCCTGAAGTCAGGACAGCTTCACTAATCAGTCGAACTCCATCAACGGCCGGATAATCTTCTCCAGCGCAGCCCGCCACGCGTCCGCGATCGCCCCCACCCGGTCCGCGTCCGGGCCGCCCGCACCCGCCGTCCACCAGACGAGCAGGCGCGGCCCGTCGGCCCGGTCCGCCGTCCGCGCGATCAGCGAGAGCCGGAACGGCGAGGGCCGCTCGTCACCCCACTGCGCGAACACCTCATCGGCCTCCGGGGCGGCCGCCCACGGCGTCGCCGAGGGACGGGCGAACCGGCCCTCGTAGTTGACGTAGACGAGCGGGTCGGGCGCGTCGTCCAGGTGCGACGACAGGTGCCGCAGCACCCGGTAGCCGACGCCGCCGCCCGGCACCGCCCGGACCTGCTCGGTCACTGCCCGCGCCGAGCCGGCCGGGTCGAGCCCGGTCACGTTCAGCGCGACCGGGGTCAGCCCGCCCAGCCAGCCGACCGTCCGGGACGCGTCGCCCGCGTCGGGGACGTCGTCCCGGCCGTGCGCCTGCAGGCCCACCACCAGCGGCGACCCGACAGCGTGCGCGAGCGCCGCGAGCATCACGTGGTCCGGCCCGGCCGGGCCGCGGAGCACGGCGGCGGTCAGGTCGGCCGGCAGCGTCCGGCGCACGGTCACCGGCCGGCCAGGGCCCGGCGGACGGTCCCCGCCCGGGACCGGGCACCCGGCGGCGAGCAGCTCGCGCCAGTACGGGGCCTCCGGCTCGTGCGCCGGCACGGTGGCCGCCAACCCGCGGGCCCACCCGCGGTACGGCAGCGGCTCCGGGGCCGGGGTGTCGCCGCGGGCGGCCGACGCCAGGTCGTCCAGCAGCACCCGCCAGGACACCCCGTCGACGACGGCGTGGTGCGCCACGAGCAGCAGCCGTCCGGGTTCGCCCTGGCCCGCGTCGAACCAGACGGCGCCGAGCATCCGCCCGGCCTCCGGGACGAGCCCGGCGGCGAGCTCGTAGGCCTCAAAGAGCACGGCGGCCCGCAGCCGCGCGTCCGGCCAGCCGCGGGCGTCGACCCGCCGCACCGGCGGCCCGTCCGGCGGCGGCACGTGCAGCGCGCCGGTGCCGGTGTCGAGCCGGGCGCCCAGCACCGGGTGCGCGGCCACGACGGCCGCCAGTGCGGCCGTCACCTCGCCGTGCCCGGTGCCCGCGGGCGTCTGGACCAGGACCGGTGACCCGAACCCGTCCACCGCGCCCGGCGTCGCCACCAGGTCGGCCAGTGCCGGGGTCGGGGGCGCCTCGCCGAGCGCGGCCGACGGGTCGACGGGCGCAGCGAGCTCCGGGTCCGGCTCGCCCAGCTGCGCGGCGAGCGCGGACACCGTCGGCCGGGCGGTCACCGCGGCCGGGGTGAGGGCGTGGCCCCGCGCGCGCAGCCCGCCGACCAGGCGCATCACGACGAGGCTGTCCGCGCCGAGGGCGAACAGGTCGTCGTCCGCGCCGAGGGAGGACAGGCCCAGCAGGTCCGCGACGAGATCGGCGACGAGCTGCTCGGCGGCGGTGGCGGGCGGGCGCCCGGCCGTCGTGACGTCCGGCTCCGGCAGCAGGCGGCGGTCCACCTTCCCGGACGCGCCGGTCGGCAGGTCCGCGTCCAGCACCGTCACCGTAGCCGGGACCATGTAGTCCGGCAGCGTCCCCGCCAGAGCCTCGCGCAGGGTGCCCGGTTCCAGGCCCGGCTCCCCGACGACGTACCCGTCGAGCCGGGCGGTGCCGCCGGCCCGCCGGACCGCGACCGCCGCCTGCGCGACGCCCGGCTGCGCCCGCAGCGCGGACTCGACCTCGCCCAGCTCGATCCGGAAACCGCGGATCTTGACCTGGTCGTCGGCGCGGCCGAGGTGGACCACGACGCCGTCCGGGGCCCACCGGGCCAGGTCACCGGTGCGGTACAGCCGGCCGGGACCGAACGGGTTCGCCAGGAACCGCTCCGCGGTCAGCCCCGGGCGCCCGAGGTACCCGGCGGCCAGCCCGCGGCCCGCGACGTACAGTTCGCCGACCGCACCCGGCGGCAGCGGACGCAGGAAGTCGTCGAGCACGTACACACGCGTGTTCGGGTCCGGCACGCCGATCGGCACCGGGCCCGGACGGTCCGGCCGCGCGTCCCACAGCGTGGAGTTGACGGTCGCCTCGGTCAGCCCGTACGCGGCGAACAGCCGCAGGTGACCGGCCCACCGCCGGATCAGCTCCGGCGGCACGGTCTCGGTGCCGACGAGCACGACCAGGCCCTCGGGCAGCGTCGCACCCGACGGCAGCGCGGCCACCAGCGCGGGCGGCAGGATCGCGTGCGTGACGCCCTCGTCGGCGATCAGGTCGGTGAGCTCGCGCCCCGCGGTCCGGGCCCCGTCCGGCGGCAGCACCAGCCGGGCACCGCTGCACAGCGCCATGGACAGCTCGAACACGGTCACGTCGAACCCCTGCGACGCGAAGTGCAGCACCCGGCTGTCCCGGTCCACGCCCATCCGGTGTTCGGCCGTCGCGACCAGGCTCGGGATCCCGTCGTGCGGCACCACGACGCCCTTGGGGCGGCCGGTGGAGCCGGAGGTGTAGATCACGTAGGCGGGGTCGGCGGCACCGATCGGTGGCATCGGCGGGGCGGGCGGATGCTCGTGCGCGGCGTCCCCGACGTCGACGACGGGGCACCCCGCCACGGTCGCGGTGCCGCGGACCAGCGCGAGCCGGGCCCCGGAGTCGTCGAGCATGTAGGACAACCGGTCCGCGGGCAGGTCCGGGTCCAGCGCCAGGAACGCGGCGCCGAGCCGGGTGGTGGCGACGGCCGCCGCCACCGACTCCGGCGAGCGCGGCACCAGCAGCGCGACGACGTCCCCGCGGCCGACGCCGTGCGCGTGCAGCAGCGCGGCGATCCGCTCGACGAGGTCGCCGAACCCGGCGTAGGTGAGCGTGCCGTGCGGCCCGGTGACCGCGACGGCGTCCGGGCGTTCGGCGATCCGGCGGGCCACCATCCCGGGCAGCGTGTCGCCGGGCACCTCGACCTCGGTCGCGTTCCACTCCCCCAGCACCCGCGCCCGCTCGCCGGGATCCAGCACGTCGACGGCGGAGAGACGGACGTCCGCGTCGTCGGCCACCGCGCGCAGGACGCGCTCGAACCGGGCGGCGAGACCCTCGACGGTGGCCCGGTCGAACAGGTCACGGGAGTACTCGAGCGTCACCGACATGCCGCTCCCGTCAGGACCGTCCGCGGTGTCGCCCACGTTGACCGAGAGGTCGAACGTCGCGACGCCGCGGTGCACCCGGACCGGCCGGGCGTCCACGCCGTCGAACGACGGGGCCTCGCCGGCACCCGGCAGGTGCACCACCATCACCTGGAACAGCGGGTGGCGGGCCGCCGCCCTGGCCGGTGCGACGGCGGACACCACCTGCTCGAACGGCAGGTCCTGGTGGTCGAACGCCTCCAGGTCGGTGGCCCGGACCCGGTCCAGGAGCTCACCGAACGTCGGGTTGCCGGACAGGTCGGTACGCAGCACGAGCGTGTTCAGGAAGAAGCCCACGGTCCGGTCCAGGGCCGGGTCAGCGCGGCCGGAGACCGGGGTGCCGACCGGCACGTCCGTGCCGCCGCCGACGGCGCCGAGCAGGACCGCCGTCGCGGCGTGCACCAGCATGAACACGCTCACCCCGCGGGCCGCGGCCACCGCCCGCAGGCGCCCGGCGAGCGCGGCGTCCAGCATCACGTCGACCTCGTCGCCCGCGTGGCCCGGTTCGGCCGGGCGGGCCCGGTCGTAGGGCAGCGCGAGCTCCTCCGGCGCACCGGCCAGCCGGTGCGTCCAGTACGCGGCCTGGTCGGCGCCGACCCGGTCCAGCACGTCGCGCTGCCACAGGGCGTGGTCGTGGTACCCGGCCCGGAGCGGGGGCAGGTCCCGGTCGGTGCCCGCCCGTCGCGCCGCGTACGCCGCGGTCAGGTCGTCCAGCAGCGGGCCGGTGGACCACTCGTCGGTCGCGACGTGGTGCACGACGAGCAGCAGCACGGCCTCCTGGGCGCCGTCGGCGCCGTCGACGCCGAGCCGGAGCACGTGCACCCGCAGCGGCGGCTCCCGGTCCAGCGCGAACGGCTCCCGCACGGCCGCGGTCAGCTCGGCGTCCAGGGACTCCTCGGTGACGGCGCGCTCGATGACCGGGACGGCGTCCGGCTCCAGCAGCCGCGCCACCGGCTCGCCGGCGGCGTCCGTCCCGACGACCGAGCGCAGCGCGTCCTGCCGGAGAACGAGGTCCCGGACGGCCGCGCGCAGCGCGTCCACGTCGAGCGGTCCGCGCAGCCGGAACGCGAGCGGGATGTGGTAGGTCGGGTCCTGCGGGCGCAGCTGCTGGTGCATCCACATCCGGCGCGCGGACGCCGGCAGCGGCACCACCTCGGGGCGCGGGACCGGCACGAACGCCGGCCGGTCGGACACCTCGGGCCCGTCGGACCGGTCGAGCAGTGCGAGCAGCCCGGCCGGGGTCGGGGCGTCGAACACGGCCCGCAGCGGTACCCGGGCGTCCCGCTCGGCGCCCAGGCGGGCGACCAGCCGGATGGCGGTCAGCGAGTGGCCGCCGAGGGCGAAGAAGTCGTCGTCCGGTCCGACCGCGTCCACCGGCAGGTCCAGCACCTCGGCGACGGCGGCACACAGCCGCGCCTCGGCGCCCGGCCGTGGCGACCGCCCGCCGCCGCCCGCGGGCGTCGCGGGATCCGGCAGTGCCGCCCGGTCGAGCTTGCCGTGCACGGTGACCGGCATCGCGTCCAGCTCCACGACGGTGGCCGGCACCATGTGCTCGGGCAGCGTCGCTCGCAGCCGTTCCCGCAGGTCTCCGACGTCGCCGGCGCCGCCGCCCGGCACCACGTACCCGACGAGACGGTCGCCGCGCAGGTCGGCGACGGCCCGCTCGACGCCGTCGCAGGCGGCCAGCGCCGCGGCCACCTCGCCGAGCTCGATCCGGAACCCGCGCAGCTTGACCTGGTCGTCGGTGCGCCCTAGGAACTCCACGACGCCGTCCACGCGGCGACGGGCCCGGTCACCGGTCCGGTACAGCCGCTCCCCCGGGCCGCCCGCCGGGTCCGCGACGAACCGGGACGCGGTCAGCCCGGGGCGGGCCAGGTAGCCGTCGGCGAGCTGGACCCCGGCCAGGTAGAGCTCGCCGGGCACGCCCGGCGGCACCGGAGCCAGGTGCGCGTCGAGGACGTGCAGCCGGGTGTTCCAGACCGGACGGCCGATCGGGACGTCGCCGATCCCGGGGTCGACGACGGCGAACCGGCTGACGTCGACCGCGGCCTCGGTGGGCCCGTACAGGTTGTCCACCGGGGCGCCCAGCACGTCCAGCGCGCGGGCGGACAGCGGCCCGCCGAGCGCCTCCCCGGAGCAGACGACCTGGCGCAGGCTCGCGCACCGCCCCGGCCCGTCCAGCGCGGTGACGAACGCGTCCAGCATGGACGGGACGAAGTGCAGCAGCGTGACCTGCTCGGACTCGATCAGCCCGGCCAGGTACTCGGCGTCGCGGTGCCCGTCCGGCGCCGCGACGACGAGCACGGCGCCGCAGGTCAGCGGCCAGAAGAACTCCCACACCGAGACGTCGAAGCTGGCCGGGGTCTTCTGCAGCACCCGGTCGGCGCCGGTCAGCCGGTAGGTGTCCTGCATCCAGGCGATCCGGTTCGCGATCGCGCGGTGCGACACGACCACGCCCTTCGGCTTCCCGGTCGACCCGGACGTGTAGAGCACGTACGCGGACGCCTCGGGCGGCGGCGCCGGCCGGTCCGCGCGCCCGGGATCCGCCGCGCTCTGCGCGGCGGCCATGTCCTCGACGGTCAGCACGCAGGCCGGGCGGGCGTCGCCGAGCATGAACTCGACCCGCTCGTCCGGCAGGTCGGTGCCCACCGGGAGGTACGCGGCACCGACCCGGTGCACGGCGTGCAGCGCGACCACCAGCTCGGCCGAGCGGGGCAGCCGCACCGCCACGACGTCCCCGGGCCGGACACCGCGGTCGTCCAGCAGGGCGGCCGCCTGATCGACGCGGGCGTCCAGCTCGGCGTAGGTCAGCCGCAGCGCGCCGTCGTCGGCGACCAGCGCGGGCGCGTCCGGCGTGCGGGCGACCTGCTCCGCGAACTGCTCGGGCAGCGTCGCGTCCGGGACCGGGTGGACGGTGTCGTGCTCCGCGGCCAGCGTCGCGCGCTCGTCGTCGGCGAGCAGGTCGACCAGGCCGAGCGGCCGGTCCGGGTCGTCGGCGACGATCTCCAGCAGCCGGGCCAGGCGTCGCACCAGCCGCTCGCCGGTGGCCGGGTCGGTGCGGTCGGTGGCGTGGTCGAGCACCAGCGTGACGGCGCCGGTGTCCTCCTGTTCGACGGCCGTGACGTGCAGGTCGAACTTCGCGTGCCGGACGTCGTCGTCCAGCCACCCGACCGGCAGCCCGAACAGCTCGCGGCGTTCGGACCCGGGGCGGCGGTGGTAGCCGCTCATCACCTGGAACAGGGGGTTGCGCCCGGCCGCGCGGGGTGGCGCCAGTGCCTCGACGACGTGCTCGAACGGCACGTCGGCGTGGTCGAACGCGGCCAGGTCGGTCGCGCGGGTGCGGCTGAGCAGCTCGCCGAACGACGGGTCCCCGGACAGGTCGCTGCGCAGCACCAGCGTGTTCACGAAGAACCCGATGCTCGCGCCCATCGCGTCGTCGGAGCGACCGGCCACCGGCACGCCGAGCGGGATGTCCTCGCCCGCCCCGAGGCGGTGCAGCAGTGCTGCGGTGGCCGCGTGCACGAGCATCGACATGCTGACCCCGCGCTCGGCGCACAGCGCCCGCAGCGGCTCGACGACGGTCGCCGGCAGCGGCACCACGGCGCGGGCGCCGCGCCCGTCGCGCACCGCGGGGCGGTCTCGGTCGGTCGGCAGCTCGATCTCCGTCGGCAGCCCGGCCAGCGCGCTGCGCCAGTGGTCCAGCTGCCCGTCCGCCACGGCGTCGAGCAGCTCGCCCTGCCAGAGCGTGTAGTCCGCGTACTGCACCGGCAGCGGCTCCCAGCCGGGTGGGCGGCCCGCCGCGCGGGCGGCGTAGGCGGCGTCCAGGTCCGCGAACAGCGGCCCGTCGGACCACTCGTCGGTCGCGATGTGGTGCAGCACCAGGACCAGGACGCACTCGTCCGGCGCGACCCTCAGCAGGGTCGCGCGCAGCGGCACGTCGACGGCCAGGTCGAACGGGACGGCGGCCAGCGCGGCGACCCGCTCGCGCACCGCGTCCGGCGCGCAGTCCTCGACCTCCAGCAGTGTCCCGGCCCGCGGACGCACGTGCTGGTACCCGACGCCGTCGTGCTCGGCGACGGTGGTGCGCAGGATCTCGTGCCGATCCGCGACGTCGGCCAGCGCGGCCGCGACGGCGTCGAGGTCCGGGGTGCCGTGCAGGCGCAGCGCGAACGGGTAGTTGTAGGCGACGGCGGCCTCGCCACCGAGGCGGTCCACCAACCACAGCCGCTGCTGGGCCGGGGAGAGCGGTACCCGGTCCGGGCGCGGGCCGGGTTCCAGTGCGGGCCGCGACGGGCCGGTCCCCCCGGCCGCGCCCCCGACCCGTTCGGCCAGCTCGGCCACGGTCGGGGCCTCGAACAGATCCCGGATAGCCAGCTCGGCGCCGAGCGCGGTCCGGGCGCGGGACACGATCCGGGTGGCCAGCAGCGAGTGCCCGCCGAGCGCGAAGAAGTCGTCCCCGGCGCCCACCTCGCCGACGCCGAGCACCTCGGCGAACAGCGCGCAGAGCGCCTCCTCCACCGGGCCCTCCGGCGGGCGCGTCCCGCCGACGACCGGGGCGTCGGCGGCCGGCAGCGCGGCCACGTCGAGCTTGCCGTTCGGCGTCAGCGGCAGGTCGTCCACGAGCACGAACGCGGCCGGTACGAGGTGCGACGGCAACGCGTCGCCGAGGTCGGAGCGCAGCGTCGCGACCAGCTCGGCGCCCGCCCGGGCGGCGCCCGGGTCGTTCGCCTGCGCGACGCCGTCGCGCGGCCGGTAGACCCCGACCCAGCGCGCCGGGTCCGCGCCGGCGCCGACCACGACCTCCAGCTGGCCGGGCTCACCCCAGGTGACCGCGACCGGCGCCTGGCCCGCGGCCGGGTCCTCCTGACCCGTCGGGTCGCCACCGGCCCCGAACAGGTCCTCCTGCTCGGGCCCGTCGCCGCCCAGGCGCCGGTCCGGCACGCCGACGACCCGCACCGGCCCGTCCGGCAGGGTGCCCGACCAGGGCACCGTCGGCAGCCCGGCGACGTCGACGACGTCCGCCGCCGGGTCGTGCAGCACCACGTCGTAGCGGTGGGCGGTCAGCTCGTTGCGGTACCGGCCACGCTTGGTCCGTACCGACACCGGCACCCCGAGCCCGGCGAAGAACTCGGGGGCGAGCAGCAGCTCCTTCTCCAGCGCGACGGCGCGCTCGACCGGCGTCGGATCCGAGCGGGCGGCCAGGTTCTCGGCGTGGAACGCGGCGAGCGTGCCGAGGTGGCGCACGTCGCCGACGACCACCCGACCGCCGGGCTCGAGCAGGCCCAGCGCCCCGTGCAGCACCCGGGCCAGGTAGTCCGCCCCCGGGAAGTACTGCACCACCGAGTTGATCACGATCGTGTCGAAGCGGCCGTCCGGCAGGTCGTGCGCGGGCCGCACGGACAGCTCGACGTGCAAGAACCGGGGGTCGCGGGCGAGCTCGGTGCGCAGCTTCGCGACGATCGGCGCGGCCAGGTCGGTGCCGACGTATGCCTCGGCGTCCGGGGCCAGCTCGCCGAGCAGCAGCCCGGTGCCCACCCCGATCTCCAGGATCCGCTGCGGGCGCAGCTCCCGGATCCGCCGGACCGTCTCCGCGCGCCACTCGCGCATCTGTTCCAGCGGGATCGGTTCCCCGGTCGCCGAGGAGTCCCAGCCGGAGAAGTCCTCGGCGAACACGGCGGTCGGGATCCGCCGGTACTCGTCGGCGTAGATCTCCTCCCACTCGCCGAGCTGGGCGGCCTCGACACCCGCGCGGGCGTCGTCGGTGGCCGGGGCGGGCACGACGTAGGCGACCAGCCGCACCGCCCCGGTGCCCGGCTCCGCGGCCGCGACGACGGCCGAGCGGGCGACGCCCGGGTGCCCGTCCAGGTGCGCCGCCACCTCGCCCGGCTCCACCCGGTGACCGCGGATCTTGACCTGGTCGTCGGTCCGGCCGAGGTAGTCCAGGATCGGGCCGCGCTCGTCGTCCCAGGTCCCCGGCCTGCACCGGACGAGGTCGCCGGTGCGGTACATCCGCCCGCCCGGCTCGCCCGGGTCCGCGACGAACCGCTCCGCGGTCAGGCCCGGCCGGTCCAGGTAGCCGCGGGCCAGGCCGGCCCCGGCGATGTACAGCTCGCCGGGCACGCCGTCGTCGACCGGCGCGAGCCACGGGTCGAGCACGACGGCCCGGGTGTTGTGCACCGGCCGCCCGACGGTCGGGGTGACCGAGTCGTCGGTGCCGCCGCCGAGAGTGTTGATCGTGTACTCGGTCGGACCGTAGAGGTTGTAGCCGACCGTGCCGTCGTATTCGCGCAGCCGATCCCACACCGCGGTGGACACCGCCTCGCCGCCGAGCATGACCAGGCCGGGCACGTGCCCGTCCGGGTCCAGCAGTCCCTCCTCGAACAGCGCGGCCGCGTAAGTTGGGGTCACGTTGACCACGTCGACCGCGTGCGTGTGGCAGTGCCGGACCAGCGCGTGCGCGTCGCGACGCAGCTCCTCGTCGCAGACGTGCACCTCGCCGCCCTCGACCAGCCAGAGCAGCTCCTCCCAGGACATGTCGAACGCGAACGACACGGTGTGCGCGACCCGCAGCCGCCGACCGCCGGCCGCGGCCAGCGCCGGGCCGAAGATCTCCGCGCGGTGGTTGCGCTGCATGTTCGTCAGCCCGCGGTACGGGGTGACCACGCCCTTGGGACGCCCGGTCGAGCCGGACGTGTGGATCACGTAGGCGGGGTGCTCCAGCCGGTGCGGGTTCGACGCGGCGAACACGCCCAGCTCGTCGGAGGTCAGCGGGTCGCCGTGGCGGTGGTCCGCCGGGTCCACCCACGTCAGCGCGGTGCCCAGCCGGTCCGCCACCTCGCGCGTGGCGACCAGCACCGCCGGGCCGGTGTCGTCGAGCAGCTCGGTGAGCCGCTCGGTCGGGTGGTCGAGCTCCAGGGGCTGGTACGCCGCGCCGGTGCACAGCACGGCGAACAGCGCGACCACCGAGTCGACCGAGCGGGGCAGGCCGAGCGCGACGACCCGTTCCGGGCCCGCCCCGCGCTCGTGCAGCGCGCGGGCGAGCCCGTCCACCCTGGACTGCAGCTCTGCGTAGGTGACCCGCTCGTCGCCGCAGACGACGGCGACCTCGTCGCCGACCAGGGCGCTGCGGGAGCGCAGCAGGTCGGCGACGGTCTCGACGCCGATCTCGGCGGTCCGTCCCGATCCGCCGTCCGCGGACCCGGCCGCGCCCGCGGTGCGGGCCAGCGTGGCGACCGCGTCGTCGACCCCGGAGGCGAGCGCGTCGACGATCCGGTGGAAGCGGTCCAGCAGGGCGTGCGCGGTCGTCTCGTCAACGACGTCCGGCCGGTACTCGAGGCGCACGTTCAGCCGGGTTCCCGGGTGCACGAGCAGCACGACCGGGTACTGCGTGGCGTCGACGGCGTGCGAGGCGACGATGCCGTGCCGTCGCTCGAACGCGGTGAACGTGTCCTCGGCGACGAAGTTCTGCAGCACGAACAGCGTGTCGAACAGCTGCGGGTGCCCGGTGGCGCGCTGGATCGTGCCGAGGTCCAGG
Source organism: Pseudonocardia phyllosphaerae (assembly GCF_046546475.1). Taxonomy (NCBI): domain Bacteria; kingdom Bacillati; phylum Actinomycetota; class Actinomycetes; order Pseudonocardiales; family Pseudonocardiaceae; genus Pseudonocardia; species Pseudonocardia phyllosphaerae. Next base: position 10,575 of record NZ_JBKGXS010000007.1, on the reverse strand, counting down.
AAGTCGTGCTCCATCAGCGCGACCCACTCGTCGCGCAGCCGCGCCGCGAGCGCGTGCGCGCCCTCCTGCGGGTCGAGCGTGACCCGCACCGGCACGGTGTTCAGGAACAGCCCGATCACCGTGTCGAGGCCCTCGACCTCGTCCGGGCGCCCGGCCACGGTGGTGCCGAACGCGACGTCGGTGCGCCCGGCAACCCCGGCCAGCGCGAGCCCGAGCGCGCCGGTGAGCAGGCTGTTCAGCGGGACGCCGGCCCGTCGCGCGACGGCGTGCAGCGCGGCGGTCCGCTCGGCGTCGGTGTCCCGGCGCAGCTGGCGCGGCAGCGCGCCGTCCGGCGTGACCGGGCCGTGCGCGACGATCGTCGGCTCGGTGAACCCGGCGAACGCACCGCGCCAGGCGTCCACCGCGGCATCCCGGTTGCGGTCGGCGAACCAGCGCAGGTAGCGACGGAACCCGTCGCCATCGGACGGGACGTCCTCACCCGCGTACAGCGCGAACAGCCGGTTGATGATCAGCTCGCGGGACCAGCCGTCGCAGAGCAGCAGGTGGTAGTGCAGCAGCAGCCGGTCGCGGCCGGGCCCGCCCGCGTCGCGCAGCACGGTCAGGCGCAGCGCGGGCGGGTCGGCCAGGTCGAACGGCACCGTGCGCTGCCGGGCGGTCTCGGCGTCCGCCCCGTCGGCCGGGGTGGGGAGCTCGGTGACCGCGGCGGCGACCCGCTCGTGGCCCGGGCGGGCGACGAACTGGACCGGGGCGTCCAGGCCGTCGTCGGTGAACCCGGCACGCAGCGTCGGGTGCCCGTCCAGCAGCGCGCCGAGCGCGGCCCGCAGCCGGTCGACGTCCAGCCGGTGGTCGAGATCGAAGAGGTTCTGCACGGTGTAGACGTCCGCGGCGCCCGCGGTCAGGCCGGCCTGGAAGAACAGACCCTCCTGCAGCGGCGAGAGCGGCCACACGTCGGCCACCGGCATCCCGGCGGTCGCGACGACCCGCGCCAGGCCGTCGTCGTCCAGCGCCACCAGGTCGAGGTCGGCCGCGCGCGGGGGCACCGCGTCTGGCCCGGCCGCGGCCAGCTCGCGCAGCGCGTGGGCGAACGCCTCGGCGAACGCGTCCGCGTCGTGGGTGGACAGGTCCGGGGTGTGCGTGACGGTCGCCGACAGGGACGGGCCGTCGGCGGTGTCCGTGGTCACCGCGTTGATCTCCAGCGGGTACGGCGCCCCCATCGCCGGGTCCGGCCGGGCGGTGATCGCGTCGCCCTCCGGGGCGGGTGCCCAGTCCCCGCGGTGCGCGACCCCGACGCGGCCGAGGTAGTTGACCAGCAGCTGCGGCTCGGCGCCGCGTTCCAGCGCCGCGGCGGCGGCGACGTTGCCGTAGCGGAGCATGCCGTAGCCCGCACCGCCGTCGGGCGCCGCGCCCGCGCGGTCGTGGATCTCCCGCACCACCGGACCGGCGTCGGTCGCGGCCGGCAGCCGCAGCGGGGCGATCGCGGTGAACCAGCCCAGCGTCCGGGACAGGTCGACACCCGGGGCGAGCTCGTCACGGCCGTGCCGTTCGAGGTCGACGAGCAGCTCAGCGGGCGCGCCGCGCATCCGGCCGGCGGCCGCGGCCAGCGCCGCGAGCAGCACGTCGGTGACGTCGGCGCCGGCCGCGGCCGGGATCGTGGTGAGCAGCGGGCGGGTCTCGTCGACGCCGAGGGTGACCGTCACCCGGCGTGTCTGCCCGACCGTCGCGGGTGTGGCTGGGCCGTCGAGCAGCCCGGCGCCGGGGGCGAGCACGTCCGTCCAGTGGTCGAGCTCGGCGAGCCGGGACCCGCTCGCGGCCTGCTCGGCGACCAGCCGGCCGAACGCGCGCAGCGACGTCCCGACCGGTTCCGGCGCGTCGCCGGACCAGGCGTGGGCGAGGTCGTCGAACAAGATCCGCCAGGACACGCCGTCGACGGCGAGATGGTGGACCACGAGCAGCAATCGGCCGGGCCGGTCGCCCGCGTCGAACCAGACCGCGGCCAGCGTCGTCCCGGCGTCCGGGTCCAGCCGGTCCGCGGCGGCGTCCGACTCGGCCGCGATCCGCGCCCGCAGCGCGTCGCCGTCCAGGCCGCGGGCGTCCACCCGGACCGCGGCGTCCACCGGACGCGACGGCCCGATCTCCTGCGACCACACGCCGTCGGCGTGCCGGTGCAGGCGCAGCCGCAGCGCGGCGTGCCGGTCGCACACCGCCTGCAGCACCGACGTCAGCCGCTCGGCGGTCGCCTCCGCCGGGGTCTGCACGAGCATCGCCTGGTTGAACCGGTCGATCGGCCCGCCCCAGCCGGCGAACCGGGTCACGATCGGCAGCGGCGCGACGTCGCCCTCCTCCGACGTCACAGCCGTCACGTCCGCCGTCACGTCCGCACCGACCGGCTCCGGCGCCGGTCCCGCCGCCGCGGCGAGCCCGGCCGGGGTGCGGCGCAGGAACACCTCGCGCGCGCAGACCGGCACCCCGGCGCGGCGCGCGCGGTTCGCCAGCTGGATCGCGACGATGCTGTCCCCGCCCAACACGAAGAAGTCGTCGTCCACGCCGACCCCGGGCAGGCCCAGGACGTCGGCGAACACCGCGCACAGCGCCTCCTCGCGGGCGTCGCGGGGCGCCGTCGCCGACGTGGCCGCCGCGAAGTCCGGCGCGGGCAGCGCGCGCCGGTCCAGCTTCCCGTTGACGGTCAGCGGTAGCTCCGGGACTCCGACGACGGCGGCCGGGACCATGTACTCGGGCAGCCGGGACGCGAGCCCGTCGCGCAGGACGGACGGGTCCGCGTCGCCGACCACGTACCCGACGAGCATCGGCCGGCCCGGCTCGTCCTCGCGCAGCACGACCGCCGCACGCTCGACGCCGGAGGCGGCCAGCAGCGCCGTCTCGACCTCGCCGGGCTCGATCCGGTGCCCGCGCAGCGACACCTGGTCGTCGCCGCGGCCGAGGAACTCCAGCGTGCCGTCCGCACGCCACCGGCCGAGGTCGCCGCTGCGGTACATGCGCGTCCCCGGCGCGCCCCACGGGTCCGGGACGAACCGCCCGGCGGTGAGGCCCGGGCGGCCGAGGTAGCCGCGGGCCAGCTGCGTCCCGCAGACGTGGATCTCCCCGACCACGCCGGCCGGGACCGGCCGCAGCGCGGCGTCCAGGAGCCGGATCCGCAGGCCGGGCAGCGCGTCCCCGACCGGCGAGCCCCCGCGCTCGGTGTCCGCCTCGGTCAGCTCCAGCACGGTCACGTGCACGGTGGTCTCGGTGATCCCGTACATATTCACCATGCGCGGGGCACCGGGACCGAACCAGCGGCGCAGCCGTCGCGGGTCGAGTGCCTCGCCGCCGAACACGACGTAGCGCAGCGCGAGCCCGTCCGGGCCGGTGTCCGCGATCCGGGCGAACGCCGACGGCGTCTGGCTCAGCACGGTGATCCGCTCGGCGGCCAGCAGAGCGCGGAACGCCTCCGGCGAGCGGACGGTCTCGGTGTCCACCACGACGACCCGCCCACCGGTGGTCAGCGGTCCCCACAGCTCCCACACGGAGAAGTCGAACGCGGCGGAGTGGAACAGCGTCCAGGCGTCGGTGTGGTCGAGCTCGAAGCACCGCGCCGCGGCGTCGAGCAGGCCGAGCACCGCCCGGAACGGGACCGGCACGCCCTTCGGACGGCCGGTCGAGCCGGACGTGTAGATCACGTACGCGACGTCCTCGGGATCCGGCTCGCCGGACCGGGCGGGCGCCGACGGTGCCGGGTCGGACGCCGGGTCGTCGACCAGCAGCACCGGCAGGTCCGCGGGACCTGCGAGGTCCACACCGGACTCGGTGAGCAGCAGCACCGGCTTCGCGTCGTCGAGCACGTAGGAGATCCGGTCGGCCGGGTGCGCCGGGTCCAGCGGCAGGTACCCGGCGCCGGTGCGGGTCACCGCCAGCAGCGCCTGCGCCAGCCGGGCGGTCCGCCGCAGCGCGACGGCGACCAGCGTGCCCGGCCCGGCGCCGCGCTCGGCCAGCCGCGCGGCCAGCTCCGCGGAGCTCCGGTCCAGCTCGGCGTGGGTCAGCCGCTCCTGCCCGGCGACGACGGCCGTCGCGTCCGGGTGCTCGGACGCCATCGCGCGCACCCGCCCGGCGAGCGTGCGGATCTTCCCCAGCGGTACCGGGGACGGTGCCGCGAGCGCGCGGGACCGCTCGTCGTCGTCGAGCACGTCCAGCGCGCCGACGTGCACCGACGGGTCCGCGACGACCTGTGTGAGCACGGCCGCCAGCCGTCGTCCGATCGCCATCGCGTCCGGCTCGTCGAACAGGTCGGCGGCGTACTCCACCAGCCCGTGCAGCGCGCCGGAGCGCTCGGCGGTGCGCAGGTGCACAGTGAGGTCGAACTTCGCGGTGGTCCACGGCAGCGGCTCCGGCGCGGTGCGGGCGCCGGCGAGCGCGAAGCCGGAGCACTCGTCGCCGTGCGAGACCACGAGTGCGGTCTGGAACAGCGGGTGCCTGCCCGGCACCCGGTCCGGCGCGAGCGCGTCCACCACCCGTTCGAACGGCACGTCCTGGTGCGCGACGGCGGCCAGGTCGGCGTCCCGGGCCCGGTCCAGCAGCACGGCGAACGCCGGGTCGTCGCCGGTGTCCACGCGCAGCGCGACGGTGTTCAGGAAGCACCCGACGACGCCCGCGAGCTGTTCCACCGGCCGGACCGACACCGGTGCTCCGACGACGACGTCCGGGTCCGACCCGAGCCGGGCCAGCAGCGCCGCGAGGGCGGCGTGCGCGGCGGAGAACAGGGTCGCGCCGCGGCCGCGAGCCAGCCGGGCCAGGCCGTCGGCGACGTCGGCGGGCACGGTGAACGCCGCGACGCCGCCCGCGCCGGACGGCTCGGCCGGCCGCTCCCGCGTGGCCGGCAGGCCCGATTCCCCCGGTGCGCCGTCCAGCACCGCACGCCAGTGGGCGAGCTGGGCGTGCGCCCGGCTCGCGTCGTCGTCCGGCGCGCCCAGTTCGGTGGCCTGCCAGTCCGCCGCGTCGACGTACCGCACGGCCGGTTCCGGCAGGTCCGGGGCCGCACCGGCGACCCGCGCGGCGTAGGCGGCGGTGAGGTCGTCGCAGAGGATGCGGACCGACCACTCGTCGACGGCGACGTGGTGGAACACGAGCAGCAGCACGTGCTCGTCCGGCCCGACCCGCAGCACGGTGGCCCGCACCGGTACCTCGACGTCCAGCGCGAACCCGGTGCCGGACAGCTCGGCCAGGCGGGCGGCGACGCCGTCGGAGGGCACGTCCTCGACGTCCAGCGGCACCGCGATCTCGTCGCGGATCCGCTGGTGCGGGACACCGTCCGGCGCCGGGAGGACGGTGCGCAGCACCTCGTGCCGCCCGGCCAGGTCCGCCAGCGCGCGGCGCAGCGCGTCCACGTCCAGCGGCCCGCGCACGCGCCAGGCCATCGGCACCAGGTAGGCCCGGTCCGCCGTGGTGGCGCCGAGCTCGGTCTGCGCCCACATCCGCAGCTGGGCCGGCGAGAGCGCCGGTTCCTGCGGGGACTGCCCGCGCCGCGGCGCAAACGACCGGACAGACGACCCGGAGCCCGCGGAGCGGGCGGCCACCGCCGCGACCGTCGGCGCGGCCATGATCTCCGGGAGGGTCAGCTCCCCGCCCAGGACCGCCCGGGCCCGGGTGACCAGACGCATCAGCGACAGTGAGTGCGCGCCGGCCGCCAGCAGGTCGTCGTCCGGGCCGACCGGGACGCCGAGCACCTCGGCGGCCAGACCGCACAGAAGTTCCTCCGCGGGCGTGCGCGGCGGGCGCCCGTGACCGGCCGGCCGGTCCGCGGCGCCGGGCGCCGGCAGCGCCGCACGATCGATCTTGCCGTTGAGCATCAGCGGGATCTCCGGCAGCACGACGACGGCGGCGGGCACCATGTGTGCGGGCAGCACGTCGGCGACCGACGCGCGCAGCGTGATCGGGTCCGGGTCGTTGTCCGGGTCCGAGCCGACGACGTAGGCCGCCAGCAGCACGTCACCCGGGGTGTCCTCGCGGCGCGCGACCACCGCCCGGTCCACCGACGGGTGGGCCAGCAGCGCCGCCTCCACCTCTCCGGGCTCGATCCGGTGGCCGCGCACCTTGACCTGGTCGTCGGCGCGGCCGAGGAAGTCCAGCTCGCCGTCGGGGGTCCAGGCGACCAGGTCGCCGGTGCGGTACATCGTCGCCCCGGGCGTCGACGGGTCCGCGACGAACCGCTCCGCGGTGAGTCCCGAGCGGTTCAGGTAGCCACGGGCCACCCCGTGACCACCGAGGTACAGCTCGCCCGGCACGCCGACCGGGACCGGGGCCAGCGCGGCGTCGCGCACGGTGGCGGTGACGCCGGGGTCGGGACGTCCGATCGGGACCGCGCCGGCGCCGGCGCGGCACGCGCCGAGCGTCGCGTTCACGGTCGTCTCGGTCGGGCCGTAGGCGTTGAACATCGTGCGGCCGGGCGCGTGCCGGGCCACCAGCTCCGGGGAGACGCGCTCGGTGCCGGCCAGGAACGTCAGCCCATCCGGCAGCTCCACACCGTCGGGCAGCACCGCGAGCAGCGACGGCGGCAGCACCGCGTGCGTCACGCCGTGCGCGTGCAGGTGGTCGATCAGCGGCGCGTCCGGCACCCGCAGCGCCGACGGCGTGACGACGAGCCGCCCACCGCACAGCAGGCCCTGGCACAGCTCGAAGAACGCGACGTCGAACGCGGGCGAGGCGAACTGCAGCACGACGCTGTCCGGGCCGACGGCCATCCGCCGGATGGCCGTCGCGACGAGCTTCGCGGTGCCCTCGTGCGTGACGACCACGCCCTTCGGGCGTCCGGTGGACCCGGACGTGTAGATGACGTAGGCCGGGTCGTGCACACCGGCCGGACCCGCGCCGACGGGTTCGCCTATCGCGTCCCCGACCGGGATCTCCCCGTCCCGCTCGCCGACGACCGCGACCGGCCCCGCGTCGGCGAGCATCGCGTCGGTCCGCTCGGCGGGTGCGTCCACGTCGAGGGCCAGGTAGGCCGCGCCGGACAGCATCGCGCCGACCAGTCCGACGACAAGCTCGGCGGAGCGGCCCAGCGCGACGGCGACGGTCTCCCCCGGCCCGGCCCCGTGCGTCGCCAGCGTGCGGGCGAGCGCACCCGCCCGTCCGGCCAGCTCGGCGTAGGTCAGCGCGGTGTCGCCGTCCACCAGCGCGACCGCGTCCGGACGGCGGCGGACCTGCTCGTCGAACAGCTCGCCGAACGTCGCGGGCGCGCGTCCGACCGGACCGCCGTCGCCGAACCGGGCGAGTGACGCGTGCTCGGCGGGGTCCAGCAGGTCGACCCGCCCGAGCGGCGCGCGGGGATCAGCCAGGCACGCGTCCAGGAAGCGGCGCAATCGCGCGGCGTGCGCGTCCAGCTCCGCGTCGGTGACCGCGCCGGGCAGCGCGAGCAGCGCGACGGTCACCGTCGCGTCGTCCGGGTACAGCTCGACCAGCAGGTCCAGGCCACCGCCCGGTCCGGGGTGCACCAGCCGGGTCCGGCCGCTGGTCCCGCCGAAGGACGCCGACGGCCAGCTCAGCACGTTGATCCCGGTCCCGAACGCCTCCGCGGGCGCGGTCCGCACGCCCCGCTCGCGCAGCAGGTCGACGGCCCGGGTCCGGCCGTGCCGGGCGATCCCGGACACGGCGTCGGCGACCGGGGCCACCAGGTCGGCGAGCCCCGCGGTGCGCGGTACGGCCACCCGCAGCGGCAGCACCCCGGAGAGCATCCCGGGCACCGCGGGCTCCCCCCGGTGGCGCCCGCTGGTCGCGAGCCCGGCCAGCACGTCGTCCGGTCCGGCGACCCGGCGCAGGTAGGCGGCGAGCGCCGCGACCAGCAGCCGCGGCGCCGAGGTGCCCAGCTCGCCGGCCAGGGCCGTCCACTCGCCGTCGGTCCAGGTCAGTGTCCGCCGCCGGCGGGCCGCGGTGCCGGACCCCGGCGCCAGCCGGGCAGCATCGGGCGCCCCGGCGAGCGCGTCGCGCCAGTACCCGGCGTCCGCGTCCGGCGCACCGTCCCCGGTGAGCAGGTCCGCGGGTGACCACTGCGGCGTCGCCGGCGGCTCCCCGGCGTACGCGCGGGCCACCGCGTCGACGAGCACGCGGAACGAGACGCCGTCCAGCACCGCGTGGTGGCCGTGCAGCAGCCAGGTCCAGCGGTCCGAGCCGCGCCGGATCAGCCGCTGCCCGGCCAGCGGTCCCACGGCCAGGTCGTACGCGGCGGACAGCGCGGCGTCGATCTCCGCGTCGGCGGCGCGGTCCGGGTCGGGCGCGTCGGCGACGTCCACCACCTGCAGCTCGTACCCGGACGGGGGCACCGGAACCTGTCGCGGGGTGCCGTCGGGGCCGTCGACGATCCGCACGTGCAGCGTCCCGGCCGCGGCCAGGACGCGGTCCGCCGCGTCGGCGAACCGTGCCGGGTCGAGCGGGCCGTCGAGATCGGTCCGCGCGCCGATGTGGAACCCGTGGTCGTCGGGGCGGAGTCGTGCGGCGAGGACGATCTCGGTCTGCGCGTCGGTCAGCGGGAACCCCTCGGCGGGCATGGCCGTCCTCTCGGTGTCGTCTCGGGGAGGTGGTCAGGCGCCGTCGACGCGGCGGGCGAGGCTGCGCGGCCGCATGTCGGTCCAGTGCGTCTCGACGTACTCCAGGCAGGACGCCCGGTCGTCCGGTCCGTGCGCGACCTCCCACCCGTCCGGCACCGGGACGAACGTGGGCCACAGCGAGTACTGGCCCTCCTCGTTGACCAGCGCGTGGAACGTGCCGTTCTCGTCGTCGAACGGGTTGGTGGACACGGTGCCTCCTGGCGGCGGTGCGGGACGGGTGTCGTTCGGGTCAGTGGGGTATGCGCCGGTCAGCGCGCTCGGCGCCGGTCAGCTCGAGGCGGCGGCGGCCGTTCCGGCCGGGTCCGCGCCGGGCGTGCCGGCCGGATCCGCGGCGGGCGCACCCGCCGGCTCCGTGGTCACCGGCGTCCCGGCGATCGATCGGGCGATCTCCCCGGAGCGCACGGCGACGTTGGACAAGAGCGTCGAGGAGATGCCGTGCGTGTGCTCGGTCGGTCCCTGCACGTAGATGCCCGCCGTGACCGGGGTGCCGTCGGCCAGGGTGTGCGTGCCGACCCGGTAGTCGCGGCGCACGTCCAGCCGTCCGGCCACGTCCCGCCCGCACGCCTCCGGCAGACCGCCGCCGAGCAGCCACAACGGGTCACCCGGCTGGTATCCGGTGGCGTACACGACCACGTCGGCGGTGATCACCTCTCGCTGCCCGTCGATCAGCGACTCCACCGCGAGCTCCACCCGGTCGTCCAGGTCCACCACGTCGGCGACCCGGGACACGTTGCAGAACTTCAGCCGCTCCTCGCCCGCGACCTTCTCGTGGTAGTGCCGCCGGTAGAGCTCGTCGATCAAGTCCGGATCGACGACCGAGTAGTTCGTGTTCGCGTGGTAGCCGAGGATCATCTCCTTGACCTGGTCCGGCGCGGTGTAGAAGTCGTCGACGGCGGACGGGTCGAAGATCCGGTTGGCGAACGAGCTGTCGTCGGCGGGGCTGTAGCCGTAGCGCGCGAACACCGCGTAGACCTCGGTGTCGGGGAACGTGCGGTGCAGGTAGTCGACGGTCTCCGCGGCGCTCTGCCCGGCCCCGACGACGGCAAACCGCTGCGGCGCGGCGTCCTCCAGCTCCGGGGCGCGGAACATCAGGTCCCGGTTGTGCCAGATCCGCTTCCCGACCGTGATGCCACGCGGGAGGGCGGGCGATAGGCCGGTCGCGAGCGCGACGTTGCGGGCTCGCACCCGCGCCGTCCGCCCGCTCGCGAGCCGGTACGCGATCTCGAGGCACGAGACGGCCTCGGCCCCGTCGCGCACGGGCAGGATCTTGACGACCTCGGCGCCGTAGTCCACCTGGTCGTCGAACCGCGCCGCGGCCCACTCCAGGTAGTCGTGGAACTCGCGCCGGGTCGGGAACGCGCTCCCGTAGTTGATGAAGTCGACGAGCCGGCCCTGGTCGTGCAGGTAGGACAGGAAGGAGAAGTCGCTGGTCGGGTTGCGCAACGTGACCAGGTCCTTCAGGTACGAGACCTGCATCGTCGCGTCGTCGATCAGCATCCCGCGGTGCCAGCCGAACTGCTCCTGACGTTCGACGAAGCGGGCGCTGAGACGGTCCCGCGGCGCGGCGCCCTGGTTGTACTCGGCCAACGCGATTGCGAGCCCGAGATTCGACGGACCGAACCCGACCCCGATCACGTCGACGACGTCCTGCTGGTCCGGTGGCATCGAGTCGACCATCGGTGTCCCCTCTGCGGTGCCATGCCTCACATTAGGCGAGGCTAACTGGACCACAGATGAGGCCGCCTTGGCCAGACGGTCGCACGATTTGAGACGAGGCGTCCGGCGATTGCGTCGCGAAATCGCCTCGCGTCACGACGACGTCCGCCCGAAACGGTGTCGACGCGTCGAGCACGGGGCGACCTAGGGCGTGTCTCCCAAACTGGTGGATCGGGGTGCGCGATGCTTGATCGGTGTCGCGCACTGCTGTCCTGACCGACGCTCAGTGGGCCCGTCTGGCCCCGTTGCTGCCCTCGTCGGAGGGTCGTCG
>NZ_JBKGXS010000006.1:0-320969 GCF_046546475.1 Pseudonocardia phyllosphaerae | reverse complement strand
ACTTACCAAAGAAGCCGCCCGACCCGACGGGGTCAGACCAGACGGCAAAAACAATCTGGCACAAAAACGCCAAACCATATAATTTAGCTCGACACACTGTTGAGTTCTCAAAGGACACCCGCACCACTTCACCGATCTCTCGATCGGATCCCGGAGGCGGATCACCTTGACCCCTCAAGGAAACCATACCGATGAAATCGGCCCGTAACCGGGGGGGTCGGAGTCGCACATCCTCTCGGAGGCAACTCTCTTATGCTACATGTTCCGGAGGGCGGGGTCAACCCCCGCTCCGGGCGGCCTGATCTCCACCGGAGTGGAGTTCTGGGGCCGTCGCCTCCGGGCCGGTGTCAGCGGGTCCGGCCTCTCGGCCTGTCTCGCTGTGTCCGTCCCGTCCTGGCGACAGAGAGAAAGTTACAGGACCCCGTCAGGCCGCCGAACAGGGGGGTCCCCTTTCCGGCATCGCCGCAGGTCAGACGGCGGTTCTCGACGATCAGGGCCGAGTGACCCGCACGCCGGCCAGGTTGCGCTTGCCCCGACGCACGACCAGCCAGCCGCCGTCGAGCACGTCGTCGGAGCCCGGGACCCACTCCTCGTCGGGCACCTTCACGTTGTTCACGTACGCCCCGCCCTCCTTGACCGCACGCCGCGCGGCGCCCTTGCTCTCGCAGAGGCCGGTGGCGACGAGGAGGTCGACGATCGTGTCCGCGCCGCCGCTCTCCGCGGTCGGGACCTCGGCCAGGGCGGCGTCGAGGGTGCGTGCGTCGAGCTCGGTCAGGTCCGCACGGCCGAAGAGGGCCTGGCTCGCCGTCGTCACCTGCCGGGTCTGCTCCTCGCCGTGCACCATCGTCGTCAGCTCCGCGGCGAGACGGCGTTGCGCGCTGCGCAGGTGCGGCTTCTCGACGAGCTCGGCCTCGAGCGCCTCGATCTCCTCGCGGCTCAGGAAGGTGAAGAGCTTGAGGTAGCCGATGACGTCGGCGTCGGCCACGTTCACGAAGTACTGGTACCAGGCGTACGGCGACGTCCGGTCCGGATCGAGCCAGACGTTGCCGCCCCCGGTGGACTTGCCGAACTTGCGGCCCTCGGAGTCGGTGACCAGCGGCGTGGTCAGGGCGTGCACATGGCCGCCCTCCACCCGGCGGACCAGGTCGACCCCGCCGACGATGTTGCCCCACTGGTCCGAGCCACCGATCTGCAGCGTGCAGCCGAGCCGGCGGTACAGCTGCAGGTAGTCCTGCGACTGCAGCAGCAGGTAGCTGAACTCGGTGTAGGACATGCCGTCCGCGGCGAGCCGGCGCTTCACGGTCTCCCGGGCGAGCATCGCGTTGACCGGGAAGTGCTTGCCGAGGTCGCGCAGGAACTCGAGCACCGTCTGCTCGCCGGTCCAGTCCAGGTTGTTCACCGCGACGGCGCCGGTCGGCGAGTCGTCGAAGGTCACGAACCGTTCGAGCTGGCCACGGATCAGGGCCGTCCACTCGGCGACGGTCGCCACGTCGTGCAGGTTCCGCTCCCCCACGTCGCGCGGGTCACCGATCAGGCCGGTGGCCCCGCCGGCCAGGATCACCGGCCGGTGCCCGGCTTCCTGGAACCGCCGCAGAGTGAGCAGCTGGACCAGGTGACCGGCGTGCAGGCTCGGCGCGGTCGGGTCGAACCCGGCGTACAGCGTCACCGGCCCGTCCCCGGCGAGCTCCTTCGCCAGGGCGTCGCGGTCGGTGCTCTGCGCGATCAGGCCGCGCCAGTCCAGCTCGTCGAGGATGTCCGTGGTGCTCACGGCCACCATCTTGGTCGCCGCCCCGTGCCGGGTGCACGCGGGTCGCCCGGTGTGTTCAGCGTGCGGACTCCCCGGCGGACCTCCGGCGCCGCCGCGCGCCTCCCGGCCGGTAGGCGCTCACCCCCGGTGCCCCGTCGATCCAGTACCGCCACGGAAGCTCGCCGGCCGCGGCCACACCCACCCGCGGTCCCGTCCGGACCGCCGACGGGTCCGGCGGGGTCCCGGACCGCAGCCGGACCGGCGACGACGGGTCGGTCAGGTCCACCCCGTCGTCACCCCTGTCGAGCCCGAGCAGCGACGCCAGCCGCGCCGGCCCCCGGGCCAGGTCGGCGTCCCGGCGGGCGGTCGGGCGACGCTCCCGCGCGACCCCCGGATCGGTGACCAGCTCGCCGCCGCGGACCAGGACCGCGCCCGGCTCGCCGTCGACCAGGCAGACGACGTTGGCGCAGAAGTGCATCCCGTAGACGAAATACACGTACAGGTGCCCGGCCGGGCCGAACATCACCGCGTTGCGCGCGGTACGGCCCCGGTAGCAGTGCGACGCCGGGTCGTCGCGGCCGCGGTAGGCCTCCACCTCCACCAGACGGACGCCGACGGTGCCGTCCGGGGTGTCGGCCTCCAGCACACACCCCAGCACCAGCTCCGCCGCGTCGAGCGGGTCGACGGCCAGGGCGGAGCGGGGCAGTAACGAGCCGGGGCCCGGCCGGTCGTCCCGGCCGGGCCCCGGAGTGGTTCCCGTCATGGACTCGCTGTTCAGCGGCGCGACAGCGCCAGCTGCACGCAGGTGACGACGCCTGCCATCGCCTTCTCGACCTCGTCCTGCGGGGGCAGGGTCGGGGCGAGCCGGATCGTCGCGTCCTGCGGGTCCTTGCCACCCGGGTGCGTCGCACCGGCCGGGGTCAGCACGATCCCGGCGTCCTTCGCGAGCGCGACGACCTCCGAGGCCAGCCCGTCCGGCACGGTCAGGCTGACGAAGTAGCCGCCCTTCGGCGTCGTCCAGGACACGCCCTCGACGTCGGAGAACGCCTCGCCCAGCAGGCGTTCCACCGCGGCGAACTTGGGTGCGATGAGCTCGCGGTGCGCGGCCATGTGGGCGCGCAGCCCGGCCGCGTCCTTGAGGAACTTCGCGTGCCGCAGGTGGTTGACCTTGTCCGGGCCGATGATCTTCTTCGACGCCAGCTTCAGCCACCAGTCGACGTTGGCCTGCGACGCACCGAAGAACGCCACGCCCGCACCGGCGAAGGTGATCTTGGAGGTGGAGCCGAAGACGAACGGCCGGTCCGGGTTGCCCGCCTCGGCGGCCAGCGCCAGGACGTCGGCGACCTCGATCTCCTCCTCGGTCAGGTGGTGCACCGCGTAGGCGTTGTCCCACATGATCCGGAAGTCCGGTGCGGCGGTCGGCATCGACGCGAGCCGGCGCACGACCTCGTCGGAGTAGACGACGCCGTCCGGGTTCGAGTACTTCGGCACGCACCAGATGCCCTTGATCGACGGGTCATCGGCGACGAGCCGCTCGACCTCGTCCATGTCCGGGCCGTCGGGCGTCATCGGAACGGTGACCAGCTCGATGCCGAGGCGCTCGCAGACGCCGTAGTGCCGGTCGTAACCGGGGACCGGGGCGATGAACGCGACCCGGCCGGCGTCGACCCAGCGGGCCGGGGCACCCGGCACCGGGGACAGCAGGGCGTGCACCAGCGTGTCGTGCATCAGCTCGAGGCTGGAGTTGTTCGCCGCGACCAGCTGCCCGACCGGGACCTGCAGGAACGGCGCGAAGATCTCCCGCAGCTCGAGCAGTCCCTGCCCGCCGCCGTAGTTGCGGGTGTCGGTGCCGTCCGCGGCGCGGTACTCCCCCGCGCCCGGCAGGCCCAGCAGCTCGTTCGACAGGTCGAGCTGCTCCGACGACGGCTTGCCCCGCGTCAGGTCCAGCTTCAGGCCCGCGGCCTTCAGTTCCTCGTACGCTGCGGCTGGGTCGGTCATGCGGTTCCTCCGGTGAACTCTCTCGCTGCGGCGGACTCGGTGCGCAGGTCGGCGAGCTGCTCGGCGACGCGGTCGCCCGCCGTGCCGCCCCGCGCGTTCCGCGACGCGATGGAGCCTTCCACGCTGAGCACCTCCCGCACATCCGGGTTCAGCGCCGGGTGCACGCCCACCAGCTCGTCGTCGGTCAGGTCCTCGAGGCCGACACCGCGGCCCTCGGCCACCCGGACGCAGCCGCCGGCGGCCTCGTGCGCGACGCGGAACGGCACGCCCTGACGGACCAGCCACTCGGCGACGTCGGTGGCCAGGGTGAACCCGGCCGGGGCCAGCTCGGCCAGGCGCTCGGTGTGGAAGGTCAGGGTGCCGACCATCCCGGCCACCGCGGGGAGCAGCAGCTCCAGCTGGGCGACCGAGTCGAAGACCGGCTCCTTGTCCTCCTGCAGGTCCCGGTTGTAGGCCAGCGGTAGACCCTTGAGCGTGGTCAGCAGGCCCGTCAGGTTCCCGACGAGCCGGCCGGACTTGCCCCGCGCCAGCTCGGCGACGTCGGGGTTCTTCTTCTGCGGCATGATCGAGCTGCCGGTGGAGAAGGCGTCGTCGAGGGTGACGTAGCCGAACTCCGCGGTCGCCCAGAGGATGACCTCCTCCGACACCCGGGACAGGTCCACACCGATCATGGCCAGGACGAATGCGGCCTCCGCGGCGAAGTCCCGCGACGCCGTCCCGTCGATCGAGTTCGCCGACGAGCCGGTGAAGCCCAGCTCCTCGGCGACCGCCTCCGGGTCCAGCCCCAGCGACGAACCGGCCAGCGCGCCGGACCCGTAGGGCGAGTACGCGGTACGGCGGTCCCAGTCGCGCAGCCGGTCGACGTCGCGCAGCAGGGCGTGCGCGTGCGCGGCCAGCTGGTGGCCGAGCAGCACCGGCTGGGCGTGCTGCAGGTGCGTACGGCCCGGCATCGCGGCACCGGGGTGCGCCTCGGCCTGCGCCACCAGGGCGTCGACGACGTCGAGCACGCCCGCGGCGATCCGGCGGGCCGCGTCGCGCAGCCACATCCGGAACTGCGTGGCGACCTGGTCGTTGCGCGACCGGCCGGCCCGCAGCTTGCCGCCCAGGTCCGGGCCTGCCCGCTCGATCAGGCCGCGCTCCAGCGCGGTGTGCACGTCCTCGTCGCCGGGCTCGGCGGTGAACGCGCCGGACGCCACGTCGGCGGCCAGCTCGTCGAGCGCCTTGTGCATGCCCGACAGCTCCTCGTCCGACAGCAGCCCGGCCCGGTGCAGCACGCGGGCGTGCGCCTTCGAGCCGCGGATGTCGTACGGGGCCAGCGCCCAGTCGAAGTGGGTGGACTTGCTCAGGGCGGCCAGCGCGTCGGCCGGGCCGGACGCGAACCGGCCACCCCACAGTGCCGCGCCGCCGCTCACGACTCGGGGCTGTCGTTGCCGGCCTGGCCGAGGTCCCGCCGCGAGGCGATCTTGCTCGGCAGGCCCCAGAGCTGGACGAAGCCCTTCGCCAGGGACTGGTCGAAGGCGTCGCCCTCGTCGTAGGTGGCGAGGTTGAAGTCGTAGAGCGAGGAGTCCGAACGACGCCCGGTCGCGGTGGCACGGCCACCGGCCAGCTCGAGGCGGACCTCGCCGTTGACCTGCTGCTGGGACTCGGCGACGAAGGTGTCGAGGGCCCGCTTGAGCGGGGAGAACCACAGGCCGTCGTAGACCAGCTCGGTCCACCGCTGCGAGACCTGCCGCTTGAAGCGGGCCAGGTCGCGCTCGACGGTGACGTTCTCCAGCTCCTGGTGCGCGGTGATCAGCGCCATCGCGCCCGGGGCCTCGTAGACCTCGCGGGACTTGATGCCGACCAGGCGGTCCTCGACCATGTCGATCCGGCCGACGCCGTGCTTGCCTGCGACCTCGTTGAGCTTCTGGATGGCCTGCAGCATCGTGACGGGCTCGCCGTCGATCGCGACCGGCACGCCCTTCTCGAAGCGGATGACCACCTCGTCGGCGGGCTGGAAGGTCTGCGGGTCGCCGGTGTAGGAGTACACGTCCTTGGTCGGCGCGTTCCACAGGTCCTCGAGGAACCCGGTCTCCACCGCGCGGCCCCACACGTTCTGGTCGATCGAGAACGGCGACTTCTTGGTCACGTCGATCGGCAGGTCGTGCGACTCGGCGTAGGAGATCGCCTTCTCCCGGGTCCACGCGAAGTCGCGGACCGGGGCGATGACGTTCAGGTCCGGGGCGAGAGCCTGGATGCCGACCTCGAAACGGACCTGGTCGTTGCCCTTGCCGGTGCAGCCGTGCGCGACGGTGGAGGCGCCGTGGTACTTCGCCGCCTCCACCAGGTGCTTCACGATGAGCGGGCGCGAGATCGCCGAGACCAGCGGGTAGCGGTCCATGTAGAGCGCGTCCGCCTGCAGCGTCGGCAGGCAGTACTGGTCGGCGAACTCGTCGCGCGCATCGGCGACGACGGCCTCGACCGCACCGCAGGCCAGCGCCCGCTTGCGAATCTCCTCCAGGTCCTCGCCGCCCTGGCCGACGTCCACCGCGACCGCGACGACCTCGGCCCCGGTCTCCTCGGCGATCCAGCCGATCGCCACCGAGGTGTCGAGCCCACCGGAGTAGGCCAGTACGACCCGGTCCGCCATGTCAGTTCTCCTTCGTCGCGTGGCCCGGACCCGCGGCGGACGACGCTGCGTCCTGCGGTGCGGTGTCCGGCACCTCGTTGTTCGGCAGTTCCTGCAGCCGCTGCGCGAGCTCCGCCCCGGTGAGGGGCTCGCGAGCGACCACGATGATCGTGTCGTCGCCGGCGATGGTGCCGACGACGTCGTGCAGCGCGGCCCGGTCCAGCGCGCTGGCCAGGTAGTGCGCCGCTCCCGGCGGGGTCCGCAGGACGGCAAGGTTCCCACTCGCGTCCGCGGACACGAGCAGCTCCCCCACGAGTCGACCCAACCGGGTGGTGCCGCCCTCGACGCCGCGGACCGGGTTCCCGTCCTCGGGTATCCGGTACACCGGTGCGCCGCCGTCGGGGCCGCGCAGCTTCACCGCGCCGAGCTCGTCCAGGTCCCGCGACAGCGTGGCCTGGGTGGTCTCGATGCCGTGCAGCTGGTCGAGCAGGACGAGCAGCTCGGGCTGGCTGCGCACCGCGCGATGCCACAGCACGTCCATGATCTTCGCCTGCCGGGTGACCCGGCTGGCGTTGCCCCGGGTCCGTTCGGTCCCCGCCTCGCTCATGCGCGCAGCAGCCACGTCAGCAGCGCCTTCTGGGCGTGCAGCCGGTTCTCCGCCTCGTCCCACACCGCGCTGGCCGGTCCGTCGATCACCGCGTCGGTGATCTCGTCGCCGCGGTGCGCGGGCAGGCAGTGCAGCACGATCGCGCCGGGCGCGGCGCGGGCGAGCAGCTCGTCGTTCACCTGGTACGGGCGGAAGGGCGCCACCCGGTCCAGGCCGTCGTCCTCCTGCCCCATCGAGGTCCAGGTGTCGGTCACGACGACGTCGGCGCCGGCCACCGCGGTCTGCGGATCGGCGACCAGGGTCACCGACCCGCCGGTCTGTTCGGCGCGGGCCTTCGCGTCCCGGACGACGGCGTCGTCCGGGGTGAAGCCGGCCGGGGCCGCGATCCGCACGTGCAGGCCCGCGGTGACGCCGCCGAGCAGCAGCGAGTGCGCGACGTTGTTGGCGCCGTCCCCGAGGTAGGTCAGCGTGAGCCCGGCCAGGTACCCGAACCGCTCCCGGATCGTCTGCAGGTCGGCCAGGATCTGGCACGGGTGGAAGGTGTCGGTCAGCGCGTTGACCACCGGCACCGTCGCGACCTCGGCCATCTCCTCGATCCGCTCCTGCCCGGTGGTCCGCCACACGACGGCGTCGACGTAGCGGGACAGCACCCGGGACGTGTCGGAGATCGTCTCGCCGCGCCCCAGCTGGCAGGTGGTGCCGTCGAGGATGATCGCGGTGCCGCCGAGCTGGGTGATGCCCGCCTCGAACGAGACCCGGGTGCGGGTGGAGGACTTGTCGAACACGACGGCGACGGCCTTCGGGCCCTCGAGCGGGCGCTCGGCGAACCGGTCGGCCTTGACCCGGTCGGCGAGGTCGAGGACCTCGGCCTGCTCGGCCGGGGACAGGTCGTCGTCGCGCAGCAGGTGGCGGACCATCAGTTGCCCTGCCCCTCGTGCTCGGCGGCCGCCGCGTCCAGCACGCCGGGCAGCGCGCGGAGGAACTGCGCGGCCTCGTCGTCGGTGAGGGTCAGCGCGGGCGCGATGCGCAGCCGGTCCGGGGTCGCGTTGTTGACCAGGTACCCGGCCTCGCGCGCAGCCGCGGCCGCCTGTGCGGCGACCGGCGCGGTCAGCCCGACGCCGATGTGCAGCCCGGCCCCGGAGACGTCGGCGACCAACGGGTGGCCGAGGCCCTCGATGCCGCTGCGGATCTCCTTGCCGAGCCGGTCGACGTGCTCGAGCAGCCCGTCGCTGGCGATCGTGTCGAGTACGGCGAGGGCCGCCGCGCAGGCCACCGGGTTGCCTCCGAAGGTGGTGCCGTGCTGGCCGGGCTCGAGCAGTGCTCCGGCCTCGCCGATGCCGATGCAGGCGCCGATCGGCAGGCCGCCGCCCAGCCCCTTGGCCAGGGTGACCACGTCCGGGACGATCCCGTGTGCCTGGTGGGCGAACCAGTGGCCGGTGCGGCCGATCCCGGTCTGGACCTCGTCGAGCACGAGCAGCGCGCCCCGCTCGGCGGTGATCCGGCGGGCCTCGGCGAGGTAGTCCGCGGGCGGCACGATCACGCCGGCCTCGCCCAGGATCGGCTCGAGGAACACCGCGGCGGTGTCGGAGGTGACCGCGGTGTCGAGCGCGGCGACGTCACCGAACGGGATGTGCGTGACCCCGGCCGGCATCGGCTCGAACGGCGCCCGCTTGGCCGGCTGGCCGGTCAGCGCGAGCGCGCCCATCGTGCGGCCGTGGAACGCCTGCTCACAGGCGATGATCTCCGGCCGCCCGGTCCGGCGGGCGATCTTGAAGGCGGCCTCGTTGGCCTCGGTGCCGGAGTTGCACAGCAGGACCCGCGCGTCGTCTCGGCCCAGCAGGCTCTGCAGGCGCTCGGCGAGCTGCAGCGCGGGCTCGGTGATGAAGAAGTTCGAGGTGTGGCCGAGTGTGCGGACCTGCTCGGACACGGCGTCGACGACGGCCGGGTGGGCGTGGCCGAGGGCGTTGACGGCGATGCCGGCGTAGAGGTCCAGGTACTCGCGGCCCTCGGAGTCCCACACGTGGGCGCCCTCGCCGCGGACCAGGGTCAGCGGCGGGGTGCCGTAGTTGTTCATCAGCGCGGCCTGCCACCGCTGCGCCTGGGTCGTCATGACTGCGTCACCCCGTCCTCGCTGCTGTCGTGCGGAGCCGGCTCGGGGTCCGGGAGGACCATCGTGCCGACACCCTCGTGTGTGAAGACCTCGAGCAGCACCGAGTGCGGCACCCGCCCGTCGATCACGTGGGCCTGCCCGACGCCGGACCGCACCGCCCGCAGGCAGGCCTCCATCTTCGGCGCCATCCCGCTCTCCAGCCGCGGGAGCATCGGCTCGAGCTGCCCCGCGGTCAGCGAGGTGATGATCGAGTCCGGGTCGGGGTAGTTGGCGTAGAGCCCCTCGACGTCGGTGAGCACCACGAGCTTCGCGGCGTCGAGGGCACCGGCCAGCGCGGCGGCGGCGCTGTCGGCGTTGATGTTGTGGACCTGCCCGTCGGCGTCCGGGGCGACCCCGGCGACGACCGGGATCCGGCCCGCCGCGACGATGTCGAGCACCGCGTCCGGGTTGACCTCGGTGACGTCGCCGACGAGGCCGATGTCGACCGCCTCACCACCGACCAGGGCGGTGCGCTTCTCCGCGGTGAACAGCCCCGCGTCCTCACCGGACAGCCCGACCGCGAGCGGCCCGTGCTGGTTGATCAGCCCGACGAGCTCCCGGCCGACCTGGCCGAACAGCACCATCCGGACGATCTCCATGGTCTCCGGCGTGGTGACCCGCAGCCCGCCGCGGAACTCCCCGGGCATGCCGAGCCGGGTCAGCATCGCGCTGATCTGCGGGCCGCCGCCGTGCACGACGACCGGGTGGATGCCTGCCAGCCGCAGGAACACCATGTCCAGCGCGAACGCCTGCTTGAGGTCCTCGTCGACCATGGCGTTGCCGCCGTACTTCACGACGACGACGCGGCCGTGGAAGCGCTGCAGCCAGGGCAGCGCCTCGGCCAGGACCGCGGCCTTCTCCCCCGCGCGCTTCAGCCGGCCCGGGGTCTCCGGACTCGGGGCCACCTGCGGCTGCGGGCGCGACTCCGACGACGGGAGCGGCTCAGGAGGAGTAGGCACTGTTCTCCTCCACGTAGGCGTGCGACAGGTCGGTGGTGCGGATCTCCGCGGTGTTGCCCTCGACCCCGCCGGCCAGACCCAGCTCGACCTCGACCAGCACGTCCTGGCCCGAGAGGTCGCAGTCGGCGCGGTCCCCGGCGACGACGGCACCCTTGCACAGCAGGACCCCGTTGATCGTCACGTCGAGCCGCTCGGGGTCGACGTGGGCGTCGGCGTACCCGGCGGCGGCCGCGACCCGGCCCCAGTTGGGGTCGGAGCCGAACATCGCCGTCTTCACCAGGGCGTCGCGGGCGATCGTGCGGGCGACGACCACCGCGTCGTCCTCGGAAGCGGCGCCGGTGACCCGCACGGTGATCCGCTTGGTGACGCCCTCGGCGTCGGCCTGCATCTGCGCGGCGAGGTCCCGGCAGGTCCGGGTCAGGGCCGCGGTGAACACCGCCGGATCCGCCTCGATCCCGGACGCGCCGGAGGCCAGCACGAGCACGGTGTCGTTGGTGGACATCGAGCCGTCGACGTCGAGCCGGTCGAAGCTGTAGCGCACGGCCTCGTGCAGGGCGGCGTCGAGCGTCGAGCGGTCGACGACGGCGTCGGTGGTGAGCACCGTGAGCATGGTCGCCATCGACGGCGCGATCATCCCGGCGCCCTTGGTGATGCCGCCGACGCTCCAGCCGGCCGGGTCCGCGACGCCGGCCTCCTTCGGGAGGGTGTCGGTCGTCATGATCGCCCGGGCGGCGGCCGTACCGGCCTCGGGTGTGTCCGCCAGCTCACCGGTCGCCGCCGTCACCCCGGCGAGCACGGTCTCGCGCGGCAGCTGCTCGCCGATCAGCCCGGTGGAGCACACCGCGACCTCGACCGCGCCGCAGCCCAGCTCCTCGGCGACCTTCTCCGCGGTGGCGTGCGCGGTCTGGAAGCCCTCGGGGCCGGTGCAGGCGTTCGCCCCGCCGGAGTTGAGGACGACCGCCCGCAGTGCCCCGGATTCCAGGACCTGCTGCGACCACAGCACGGGCGCGGCCTTGACCTGGTTGCGGGTGAACACCCCGGCGGCGTCGAAGCGCGGCCCGTCGTTGACGACCAGGGCGAGGTCGGGGTTGCCGGACTTCTTGATCCCGGCGACGAGCCCGGCGGCCCGGAACCCGCGCGCGGCGGTGACCCCGGCGGCCTCGGGCCGCTCGGTGCCGGCCTGGTCGGTGGTGTCGTTCGTGGCGGTCACGGGGCGACTCCCGTCGTCGGCAGGCCTGCGGTCTCGGGGAGGCCCAGGGCCAGGTTCATGCACTGGACGGCACCGCCCGCGGTGCCCTTGGTCAGGTTGTCGATCGCGGAGACGACGACGAGGCGGCCGGAGTCGGCGTCGACGGTCACCTGCAGCGCGACCAGGTTCGACCCGAGCGTCTGCCCGGTGGTGGGCCACTGGCCCTCGGGCAGCAGCCGGACGAACGGCTCGTCGGCGTAGGCCTTCTCGTAGGCGGCGCGCACGGTGGCGGTGTCGGTCTCCGGGTCCGCCAGCGGCGCCGAGCAGGAGGCGAGGATGCCCCGCGGCAGCGGCGCCAGGACCGGGGTGAAGCTCACCGAGACCGGCGAGCCGAGCGCGGCGGAGAGGTTCTGGACGATCTCCGGGGTGTGCCGGTGCACGCCGCCGACGCCGTAGGCCGACAGCGAGCCCATGACCTCGGCACCGAGCAGGTGCGGCTTGAGCGACCGGCCCGCCCCGGAGGTGCCGGTCACCGCGGTGATCACGACCTCGGGCTCGACCAGGCCCGCGACCAGGGCGGGGTACAGCGCCAGGCTGGTGCCGGTCGGGTAACAGCCGGGCACGGCGACCCGGCGGCTGCCGACGAGCACCTCGCGGGCTCCGGGCAGTTCGGGCAGCCCGTAGGGCCAGTGGCCGGCGTGGGTCCCGCCGTACCAGCGGTCCCAGGCCTGCGGGTCGGCGAGCCGGTGGTCGGCACCGCAGTCGATAACCAGGGTGTCCTCGCCGAGCTGCGCGGCGAGCTCTGCGGACTTGCCGTGCGGCAGCGCCAGGAACACCGCGTCGTGCCCCGCGAGGTTCTCCGGGGTGCTCTCGCCGAGGACGCGGTCGGCCAGCGGCGCCAGGTGCGGCTGATGCTCACCCAGACGGGTCCCGGCGTTGCCGCCGGCCGTCAGAGCGCCGATCTCGACCTCGGGGTGCGCCAGCAGGAGCCGGAGGAGCTCTCCCCCGGCGTATCCACTGGCTCCCGCCACAGCGATGCGTACCACATGGATGATTATGCATGAGCACGGAATGTCATGCAAAGCGGGTTCGCGATCGCGAACCGTCGCGCGGATCCGGCTCGCCGGCCCGGGGCGGACCCTAGCGTCCCGCGGGTGCGGACGGTGGGCGGGAAGGCGTGGGTCACGCTCCTGGGTGCGGTGCTGGTACTGGGCTGTGCCGGGTGCGGGGCGACGGTCGACGGGCACGCCTGGCCGGAGGGGGCGGGTCCCCCGTTGCCGGTCGCCTCGCAGTCCGAGCAGTCGGAACAGTCCGAGCAGTCGGAGCAGTCGGAGCAGTCCGGTCGGTCGGGGCAGCCCGGTCAGCCGGAGCAGTCCGCTCAGGCGGCGCAGCCGGGACAGGCGCAGCAGCCGGAACAGGCACCGTCGTCGGGCGGGCAGCCGGAGGCCGCGGGTCCGACGAGGGCGTTCAGCGGGCCCGGGACGGACGTGCCCGTCCCGACGTTCCCGCCCGGGCCCACCTACGGGGTGCCGGCGTTCCCGCCGTCGACGACGCCGGGAGCACCGCCACCGGTGGCCCCGGGGGCACCGGGGCCGTCCTCCGGAGATCCAACGCCCGGTTCAGCACCCGGATCCGGTTCCGCAGTTGCCGGGGACACCCCTCGGACGGAGGAGCCGACCGGTGCGTCGACCGGCGCAGCACCCGAGGCGAACGCCTCCAGCGGTACCGGCGACCGGGGCGGTGGGTCCGCCGTCCCGGCACCACGGGCGCCCGACTCCGCCGGCCCGAGCGCCCCGCCGGCAGCCACTGCGGGAGCCCCGCCCCCGCCGCTCACCGCCGACGCCGTCGACGACGAGTGCCTGCTCGGCACCACGGACCTCACCCGGCTGCTCGGCACCGCACCCGTCGCACGTCCGGTGAACGCGCTGGTCAGGCGCCCGGACGGCACTCCGGCGCGGTCCTGTTTCGCCATCGGCGGGCAGGCGACGGTCGCGGTGAACGTCTACACGACGAACCGGACGACCCCGGTCCGCTGGGTGCGCGCGGCGCCCGGCGCCCACCCGGTCGGAGGCCTGCGTTCCGGGGTGGCCGCCGCGGTCCTGGAGACCGTCGGCGGGCCGACGCTGCAGGTCGGGACGGCGCGCCGGCTGGTCACGGTGACCGTCGCCGGCCGCTCCCCCGACGAGCGGACGTGGCGCGCGGTCGCCGCCGCGCTCACCCGCTGACCCCGCCACCGGCGAACGCGCACCCGTCGCGGGGAACGCACACCGGATCAGATGCGCGTCCACGTGACGGGTGCGCGTTCACGGAGCCCGACGGAGCCGAAGGGAACGGCTCGGAGAGCGGGCTCAGCGCTGGACGGCGCCGTGCCTGCTGCTCGCCGCGGCCACCGCACCGTCGCGGGCGGCGTTGGCCTCCTCGCTGGTCAGCGTGCGGTCCGGGGCGCGCAGCCGCAGCGAGAACGCCAGCGACCGGCGCCCGGCCCCGACCTGCTCCCCGGTGTAGACGTCGAACAGCCGCACCGACTCCAGAAGGTCACCGGCTCCCTCGGTGAGGGCGTCGGCGAGGTCGGCGGCCGGCACCGTCTCGTCGGCGACGAGCGCGACGTCGACCGAGGTCGGCGGGTACGACGACACTGCGGGCACCGGCAGGTTCTCCTGCAGCGGCACCGCGTCCAGGTCGATCTCGACGGCGGCGGTGCGGGCGGGCAGCCCGAGCGCCTCGACGACCTTCGGGTGCAGCTCACCGGCGTACCCGACGACGGTGCTGTCCCCGGCGTCGGTCCCGGCGACGACCAGCTCGGCGCAGCGGCCGGGGTGCCACGGGGCGTGCTCGGCGCGCCGCGGCCGCAGCTCGACCCCGGCGGCGGCACCGGTCAGCCGGGCGGTCTCGACGGCGTCCTCCCAGCCCGCGGGGCGCCCCTTGCCCCACCAGCCGCGCGGCTCGCGGGCCCCGGCCA
This sequence comes from Pseudonocardia phyllosphaerae, assembly GCF_046546475.1. NCBI lineage: Bacteria > Bacillati > Actinomycetota > Actinomycetes > Pseudonocardiales > Pseudonocardiaceae > Pseudonocardia > Pseudonocardia phyllosphaerae. Next base: position 306,753 of record NZ_JBKGXS010000006.1, on the reverse strand, counting down.
GCACGACCGCGACGTGCGTGGGCTGCGCGGGCAGCCCAGCCCGCAGCGCCGCGTACTCCTCGTCCGACGGCCGCCCGGTGACGGCCGGGTCGGGCATCGCGGGCGGGTTCTGCGCGGGCTGCACGACCTGCCCGATCGCGTACAGCGCGAGATCCTCGGCACCACGGGAACGGTTGCGCACCAGCATGTCCAGCAGGCCGGGCAGCAAGGTCGTGGACAGCCGGGACCGCTCGGCGTCGAGCGGGTTGGTGACGGCGACGGTGCGGCGGCGCTCGTCGTCGGCGGGCAGGCCGAGGTCGTCCCACACGGTGTCGGAGACGAACGGGAACGGCAGCACCTCGACCAGGCCGGACTCGGCGAGCGCGCGCGACACGGCGCGGCGCCGCTGCTGGGCCGGGGTGAGGCCGCGGCCGCCGGGTGCCGACGGCAGCACCGACGGGATGGTGTCGTAGCCCTCCAGCCGCAGCACCTCCTCGACCAGGTCAGCGGCCTGGGTGAGGTCGGGGCGCCAGGTCGGCGGGGTCGCGACGACCATGCCGCGGCCGTCGTCGGCGGTGTCGAGCTCGACGGTGCAGCCGACCTGGGTGAGCCGCCGCACGGTCGCGCCGCGCGGGTAGGCGACCCCGGCGACGCGGTCGGGCAGATCCAGCGGCATCCGCACCGGGGCGACCGGCGGGATCCCACCCTCGTCGGTGCGGCCGTCGGCCAGGGTGCCGCCGCCCAGCTCGACGAGCAGCTGCGCGGCCCGCTCGGCGGCGACCGCGGGCAGTGCCGGGTCGACGACGCGCTCGAACCGGCGCGAGGCCTCGCTGGGCAGCTTGTGCCGCCGCGCGGCGCGCGCGATCACCGGCGGGGAGAAGTGCGCGGCCTCCAGCAGGACGTCAACCCGGGCCCCCGGCTCGAGGTCGTCGAGCGCGGGGATCTCGGTCGAGGCCCCGCCCATGACGCCGGCGAGCCCGATCGGGCCGGAGTCGTCGGTGATGAGCAGGTCGTCCGGGTCGAGGGTGCGGGTCTGCCCGTCGAGAGTGGCCAGCTTCTCCCCCGCGGCCGCGCGGCGGACGTCGATGGTGCCGGTGACGCGGGAGGCGTCGTAGCCGTGCAGCGGCTGGCCGAGGTCGAGCATCACGAAGTTGGTGACGTCGACGATCAGCGAGATCGGCCGCATCCCGGCCGAGATCAGCGCGCGCTGCATCCACCACGGGCTCGGCGCGGCCGGGTCGACGCCGTCGACGCGGCGGACGACGAACCGGGCGCAGCCCTCGGTGTCGGTGATCGTGACCGGCCAGGCGTCGCCGGTCGCCTCGGGCACGGTGACCTGCGAGGCCGGGTCGGTGTACTCGGCGTCGAGCGAGGTCGCGAGCTCGCGGGCGAGGCCGCGCACGGCGAAGCAGTACCCGCGGTCCGGAGTCACGGCCAGCTCGACGACCGGCTCGGCCAGCCCGAGGACCTCCAGCGCGTCGTCGCCGGGCTCGGCGGTGCCGGGCGGCAGCACGAGGATGCCGGCGTGGTCGGTACCGAGGCCGAGCTCCTTGGCCGAGGCGATCATGCCGTCGGAGACCTTGCCGTAGGTCTTGCGCTGGGCGATCTCGAAGTTCCCGGGCAGCACCGAGCCCGGCTCGGTGACGACCACCAGGTCGCCCTCGGCGAAGTTGCGGGCGCCGCAGACGACGTAGCGGTGCCGGTCGCCCTCGAACTCGACCCGGCAGTACCGGATCGGCTTCTTGAACTCGGTCAGCTCCTCGATGCCGGCGACCCGGGCGACGGTCACCGGCCCGGTGACGTCCGGGGCCGGGTGGATCTGTTCGACCTCCAGCCCGACCCGGACGAACGCCTCGCCGATCTCCTCGGGCGAGGACGGCAGGGCGGCCGGGTCGATGTGCCGGGCGAGCCAGGAGGCGGACACGCGCACTGTTCGGAACTCCTCAGATGGTGAGAGTGAAGGGGCTCAGACGCCGAAGGCGGTCGAGAAGCGGATGTCGCCCTCGACCATGTCCCGCATGTCGGGGATGCCGTTGCGGAACATCAGGGTCCGCTCGATGCCCATGCCGAAGGCGAACCCGGTGTAGCGCTCCGGGTCGACGCCCGCGGCGCGCAGGACGTTGGGATTGACCATGCCGCAGCCGCCCCACTCGACCCAGCCGGCGCCGCCCTTCTTCTGCGGGAACCACAGATCCACCTCGCCGGAGGGCTCGGTGAACGGGAAGTACGACGGCCGCATCCGGGTCCCGGCGTCCGGGCCGAACATGGCGCGGGCGAACGCGTCGAGGGTGCCCTTGAGGTGCGCCATCGTCAGCCCCTCGTCGACCACGAGGCCCTCGACCTGGTGGAACACCGGGGTGTGGGTGGCGTCGAGCTCGTCGGTGCGGAACGTGCGGCCCGGGCAGGCCACGTAGACCGGCAGCTCCCGCTCGAGCAGCGACCGGACCTGCACCGGGGAGGTGTGCGTGCGCAGCACCGTGCCCGAGTCCTGCCCCTGCTCGGGGTCGCCGAGGTAGAACGTGTCCTGCATGGTGCGCGCCGGGTGATCCTTGCCGAAGTTCAGCGCGTCGAAGTTCAGCCAGGACGCCTCGACCTCGGGGCCCTCGGCGATCTCCCAGCCCATCCCGACGAAGATGTCGGCGATCCGCTCGGAGAGCTGCGTGATGGGGTGCCGGGCCCCGCGGGGGCGCCGGTCCCAGGGCAGCGTGACGTCGACGGTCTCCTCGCGCAGCACCCGCTCGTCGCGCTCGGCGACCAGGGCGGCGCGACGGTCGTCGAACGCGGCCTGGGCCTCCTGGCGGGCGGCGTTCACCCGCTTGCCGGCGTCGGCGCGCTCCGGTCCGGGCAGCTGTCCCAGCGAGCGGCGGGCCATCGGGATCGGCGCCTTGTCGCCGAGGTGCGCCGGCTTGGCCGCGGCCAGGGCGTCCAGGTCGGTCGCCTGCTCGAACGCGGCGCGCGCGGACTCCACCGCGGCCTTCAGCACGTCCGGGTCGAGCGGGTTGGTCTCCGCAGCAGCGTCGTCACTCATGGTGCCCTCGATCCTAGAGGTGCGTCGCCACCCGGTTACGCCCAGGTCAGGCCCGTGCGGCGACGGTGGCGTAGAGGCAGACCGCGGCTGCGGTGGCGAGGTTCAGCGACTCCGCGCGGCCCGGGATCGGGATCCGGACGCGGTGGTCGGCGGCGGCCATCAGCTCGGGGCCGGGCCCGTGCGCCTCGTTGCCGAACACCCAGGCGACCGGGCCGGCGAGCAGCGCGGCGGTCGACGGGTCGTACAGGTCGCGCTCGCCCGCGGCGTCGGCGACCAGGGTGACCAGGCCGGCGTCGCGGCAGGCGCCGAGCACGCCGGGGGCGTCGCGGTCGCGGGCCAGCGGCAGGTGGAACACGCTGCCGGTCGACGCGCGGACGGCCTTGCCGTTGTGCGGGTCGACGGTGTCCCCGGCGAGCAGGACGGCGTCGGCGCCTGCGGCGTCGGCGACCCGGGTGACGGTGCCGACGTTGCCGGGGTCGGCGATGCCCGCGCAGACCGCGACGAACGTCGGGCTGCCGGCCAGCGCCGACGCGACCGGGACGTCGAGCACGTCGCAGACCGCGACGAGGCCCTGCGGAGTCACCGTCTCCGACAGTGCGGCGGCGGCCTTCTCGGTCACCGGCAGCACCCGGACGCCGCGGTCACGGGCGGCCCCGACGAGCTCGGGATGCCGCGCGGCGGCGGTGTCGGTGACGAACAGTTCGTGCACGGCGGCGCCGTCGAGTGCCTCGCGCACGGCCTGCGCGCCTTCCACGAGGAAACGCCCGGCCCGATCGCGCCCGGCGCGTCGCAGCAGCTTGCGGGCTGCGGCGACGCGCGGGGTGCGTTCGGTGCCGGGCGCTTCGGTGCCGTGCGATGCGGCGGAGCGGGTCACGCTCAGGCCGCGGAGGAGCCCTGCTGGGTACCGGCCGGCAGGTTCTCCTTGGCCACCTTGACCAGGGCGGTGAACGCGGCCGGGTCGCTGACGGCGAGCTCGGCCAGGTTCTTGCGGTCGACCTCGACACCGGCGGCCTTGAGGCCCTGGATCAGCCGGTTGTAGGTCATGTCGTTGGCGCGGGCCGCCGCGTTGATGCGGGTGATCCACAGCTGCCGGAAGTCGCCCTTGCGCTGGCGACGGTCCCGGTAGGCGTAGTTCATGGAGTGGAGCATCTGCTCCTTGGCCTTGCGGTACAGCCGCGAACGCTGCCCGCGGTAGCCGGCGGTCGACTCCAGCGTGGTGCGGCGCTTCTTCTGGGCGTTCACCGCGCGCTTCACGCGTGCCATGGGTTATCTCCTGGGGTACTGCGGCGGTCCCGGTGGGGCTCCGGGCGCCGGAAGGTCGAAAAAGGGCGGGAAGAGATCAGTGACCGAGCAGCTTGTTGACGCGCTTGACGTCCGGCTTGGCCACGTCGACCGTGCCCGACAGGTCGCGCTTCTCCTTGCGCGACTTGACCTCCAGGCGGTGCCGCAGGCCGGCCTGCTGACGCATCAGCTTGCCGGTACCGGTCTTGCGGACCCGCTTCGCGGTCCCCTTGTGCGTCTTGTTCTTGGGCATGGCGTATCCGTTCGGTGTCGGCCCCCGGCGGACCGGGGGTCGTGTCGGGCACTGCGTACCGTCCCCGAGGCCGTCCCGGACGGCGGTGGGCCGTGCGGTCCGGACGGGGCCGGCTCTCACGCCTCGGCGTCGGCCGGGGCGTCGGAGCTGGCGGCAGCGGCGGGCTTGCGACCCGGCTTCTTGGTCGGCGCCAGCACCATCGTCATGTTGCGACCGTCCTGCTTCGGAGCGGCCTCGACGACGGCCATGTCACCGATGTCCTCGGCCAGACGCTGGAGCAGTCGGTAGCCCAGCTCGGGACGCGACTGCTCGCGACCGCGGAACATGATCGTGACCTTGACCTTGTTGCCGCCCTCGAGGAAGCGGATGACGTGACCGCGCTTCGTCTCGTAGTCGTGCTTGTCGATCTTCGGCCGGAGCTTCTGCTCCTTGATCACGGTGAGCTGCTGGTTGCGCCGGGACTCCCGGGCCTTCTGCGCGCTCTCGTACTTGAACTTGCCGTAGTCCATGAGCTTGCAGACCGGCGGGCGGGCCTGACCGGCGACCTCGACGAGGTCGAGGTCGGCGTCCTGGGCCAGCTTGAGGGCGTCCTCGATGCGCACGATCCCGACCTGCTCCCCGTTCGGGCCGACGAGGCGGACCTCGGGCACGCGGATGCGGTCGTTGATGCGGGGCTCTGTGCTGATGGGGTCTCCCGAGAAACTCGCTGTTGTCGCTTAACCTGCTGCCGGCGACGACAAGCGAAGACCCGTGTTCGGCCGGCGGCACACACGTGCGCCGCGGACGGCCGGACCAGTTACCCGGACACCGTGGTGGCGGACCACGTGCACGACGCCGGGTGGGAGCGGGGCTCCACTTGAACGCCCGGTGCACACGTGTGAACGCAGCAACCGGGTGGTCGCATTCCCCAGGATAGCAGGACCGCCCCGGCGTCCGCAGGGGGTCACCCCGGGGTTCCCGTCCGGGCCCGCCGGGACGCGGTCGCGCCGAGGCACCGGAGGGCTCCGATCATCGCGCCGCACGGCCGGTTGTGCACCACCGTGTCCCGAATCGGCGCTTTTGCCGCATCGTACCGACCGTTCGGCGTGTCGATCCTGGCACGCAGGCAACCGCACGCGGTTCGCTCCGGTGGCAGAGCCGTCAGAACGACATCCGCCCGCACCCCACCGCGCCCGACAGGGCCGCGGTCCGACCGTACGAAGAGGAGCCCCCGTGCTCACCCAGCACGACACTCCGGTGCTCTCCGTGTGCATCCCCGTGTACCAGGGCGCCGAGCATCTCGAGCGGACGCTGCACAGCGTGCTCGAGCAGGAGGTCAGGACACCCGACGGCGGCATGGAGGTCGTCGTGCGGGACAACGCCTCCACCGACGGCTCGGCCGACGTGGTCGCATCCTTCGACGACCCCCGGATCCGGCTGGAGCGGGCGACCGAGACCGTGCCGATGGCGGAGAACTGGACCCGGACGATCGAGCTCGCCCGCGGGGAGTTCGTCAAGATCGTGTGCGCGGACGACGTCGTCGCCCCCGGATCGCTGGCCGAGCAGGTCGAGCGGCTGCGGGCCGACCCGCACCTCGCGCTGGCCGTGGGCCGGACCGACATGGTCGACGACACCGACCGTGTCCTGTTCGCCGGACGGCACCTGCCGCGCTCGATCCTCGGGACCTGCGACGCGAACGACGTCCTGCGCACCGTGGTCCGGCACGGCGGCAACCCGATCGGCCCGCCCGCCGCGGCGATGTTCCGCCGCGCCGACTTCGACGCGATCGGCGGCCTCGACCCCGAGCTGCTGTTCACGATGGACCTGGACCTGTGGGTCCGGCTGCTGCGTCACGGGAACCTGCACGGTGACCGGCGCACCGCCGCCGGGTTCCGCATCCACCCCGGGTCGGCGTCCGCGGCCACGAGCAAGGAGCAGTTCGCCACCCAGCGGGAGTTCACCCGCCGGCTGGTGGCCAGCCCGTACGCGTCGATCCGCAAGCGGGACCGCGCCATCGGGACGGTCGGCAGCTACGCCGCCCTGGCGCGCCGGTACGGCCTGTTCGTCTACGGCACCCTGCGCCGCCCCGCGGACGCCTCGGCCTGACCGCCCCGGCGGCGACCCACTCCGGACCGGTGGCGCACCGGGCGGTGCGCCACCGGGGTGCCGGAACCCCGGGCCTGCCGAGCTCCGCTCAGCCGGTCGCGGCCTTGGTCCGCCGCCGGGTCGCGGTGGTCTTCGCGGCCCCGCCCGCGGCAGCACCCGACGCCGCGGCGGGCTTGCGGGCCGGGCGGCGCTTCGGCGGCGTCGCGTCCGGCGTGACCAGGTCGGCGAGGAACCGGCCGGTGTGGCTCTCCGGGACCGCCGCGACCTGCTCCGGCGTGCCCTGCGCGACGACCGTGCCGCCGCCCGAGCCGCCCTCCGGGCCCATGTCGACGACCCAGTCCGAGGTCTTGATGACGTCGAGGTTGTGCTCGATGACGATCACCGTGTTGCCCTTGTCGACCAGACCCTGGATCACCGCGAGCAGCTTGCGGATGTCCTCGAAGTGCAGGCCGGTCGTCGGCTCGTCGAGGATGTAGACCGTGCGCCCGTTGCTGCGCTTCTGCAGCTCCGAGGCCAGCTTCACGCGCTGCGCCTCACCGCCGGACAGCGTCGGCGCGGGCTGGCCCAGCCGGACGTAGCCGAGGCCGACGTCGACCAGGGTCCGCAGGTACCGGGCGATCGAGGTGATCGGCTCGAAGAACTCGGCCGCCTCCTCGATCGGCATGTCCAGGACGTCGGCGACGGTCTTGCCCTTGTAGTGGACCTCCAGGGTCTCCCGGTTGTACCGGGCGCCCTTGCAGACCTCGCACGGGACGTAGACGTCCGGCAGGAAGTTCATCTCGATCTTGATCGTGCCGTCGCCGGTGCACGCCTCGCAGCGGCCGCCCTTGACGTTGAACGAGAACCGGCCCTCGGTGTAGCCGCGGACCTTCGCCTCGGTGGTGGCGGCGAACAGCTTCCGGACCTTGTCCCAGACCCCGGTGTAGGTGGCGGGGTTCGAGCGCGGCGTCCGGCCGATCGGCGACTGGTCCACCCGGACGAGCTTGTCCAGCTGGTCGACGCCGGTGATCCGGGTGTGCCGGCCGGGCACCTGGCGGGCGCCGTTGAGCTTGTTCGCCAGCACCGTGGCGAGGATGTCGTTGATCAGCGTCGACTTGCCGGACCCGGACACCCCGGTGATCGAGACGAGGCCGCCGAGCGGGACGTCGACGTCGATCCCGCGCAGGTTGTGCTCGCGCGCACCGACGATCGTCAGCGTCCGGTCCCGGTCGAGCTCACGGCGCTCGGGCAGCGGGATCGACTTGCGCCCGGACAGGTACGCACCGGTCAGCGACGTGTCGTGTGACTCCAGGTCCGCGACCGGCCCGGAGTGCACGACCTTGCCGCCGTGCTCACCGGCACCCGGCCCGATGTCGACGGCCCAGTCCGAGGAGCGGATGGTGTCCTCGTCGTGCTCGACGACGATCAGCGTGTTGCCCAGCTGCTTGAGCCGGGTCAGCGTGTCGATCAGCCGCCGGTTGTCGCGCTGGTGCAGCCCGATCGAGGGCTCGTCGAGCACGTAGAGCACGCCGACCAGGCCGGAGCCGATCTGCGTGGCCAGCCGGATCCGCTGCGCCTCACCACCGGACAACGTGCCCGCGGCCCGGTCCAGGGACAGGTAGTCCAGCCCGACGTCGAGCAGGAAGCCCAGCCGGGCCTGGATCTCCTTGAGCACCGCGCCGGCGATCATGGCCTGACGCTCGTCGAGCACCATGCCGTCGAGGAAGCCGGAGCACTCGGCGACCGACATGTTCGAGACCTGCGCGATCGACCGCTCCCCCAGCGTCTCGTGCGGGAGCGTGACCGACAGGACCTCCGGGCGCAGCCGGGCGCCGTCGCACGCCGGGCAGGGGATGTCGCGCATGTAGCCCTCGTAGCGCTCGCGCTGCGACTCCGACTCGGTCTGCTCCAGGCGCCGCTCCAGGAACGGCATGACGCCCTCGAAGTTCGCGTAGTAGGAGCGTTCGCGGCCGTAGCGGTTGCGGTAGCGCACGTGGACCTGGTCGTCGCTGCCGTTCAGCACGGCCTTCTGCGCGCCCGCGGGCAGCTTGCGCCAGGGGGTGTCCATCCGGAAACCGACCGCCTTGGCCAGCCCGGACAGCAGCCGGCCGAAGTACTCGGCGTTGTGCCCGCTCGACCACGGCGCGATCGCGCCGTCCTCCAGCGACAGGTCCGGGTCGGGGACGACCAGCTCCGGGTCGACCTCCTTCTTGATCCCGATACCGGAGCAGGCGGGGCAGGCGCCGTAGGGCGAGTTGAACGAGAACGTGCGCGGCTCGAGGTCGTCGACGGCCAGGGTGTGCCCGTTCGGGCAGGCCATCTTCTCGGAGAACCGGCGCTCGCGGTGCGGGTCGTCGTCGGGCAGGTCCACGAAGTCGAGCACGACCAGGCCGTCGGCCAGGCGCAGCGCGGTCTCCACCGAGTCGGTGAGGCGCTGCTTGGCCGTCGCCTTGACCGACAGCCGGTCGACGACGACGGAGATGTCGTGCTTCTCCTGCTTCTTCAGCTTCGGCGGGTCGGACAGCTGGTGGACCGTGCCGTCGACCAGCACCCGCGAGTAGCCCTGGGACTGCAGGTTCGAGAACAGGTCGACGAACTCGCCCTTGCGGGTCCGCACGACCGGGGCGAGCACCTGGAACCGGCTGCCCTGCTCCATCTCGAGCACCTGGTCGACGATCTGCTGCGGGGTCTGCTTCTCGATCCGCTCGCCGCAGACCGGGCAGTGCGGGATGCCCGCGCGGGCGTAGAGCAGCCGCAGGTAGTCGTGGATCTCGGTGATCGTGCCGACCGTCGACCGCGGGTTGCGGTTGGTCGACTTCTGATCGATCGAGACCGCCGGGGACAGGCCCTCGATGAAGTCGACGTCGGGCTTGTCCATCTGCCCGAGGAACTGGCGCGCGTACGCCGAGAGCGACTCGACGTAGCGCCGCTGGCCCTCGGCGAAGATCGTGTCGAACGCCAGGCTGGACTTGCCGGAGCCGGACAGCCCGGTGAACACGATCATGCTGTCGCGGGGCAGGTCGATGTTGATGCCCTGCAGGTTGTGCTCGCGGGCACCGCGCACGACCAGCTTGGGCCCGCTCGGCACCGGCGCCGCGCCCGGGGACAGGGCGGAGCCGGAGTCGTGGCCCTCGGTGCTGTGGTCGCTCACGGTGCAGGCCTCCTGGGGGTGGCGTGGTGTCCGGACGGACCCGGCTGGGACGCCCGCGGGACCCGGAACATTCCCGGGGAACGATCCCGGAGAGCATTCGCGGGCCGTGCGTGCGGGGCGCACCGCCGCGGGCTCCCGTGCGGGATTCCCGTGGTCGTCGCGTCCGGAAACCGATGCTAGGTGCGACCACCGACACGAATGCGCCGAGCCGGGGAGCGCGGGCGGTCGGGTCGGTGGGTGCACGGCCGTACGCGACGGTCGGCACCGACCCCGAGACTACTCGCACGCATGTTCGATCATGACTGCGGGGTACCCCCGTACGACCGGCGGGTTCACCCCACCGCGGGTGTCGGTGCGGGCCGCTACCCTCGCGCCGTGGACGTCCTCGATAACTACACCGGTCACGTCGAGCCGGGCGGTGCGGCGCTCCGCCGCGACCTCGACAGGATCAGCATCAGCAAGCTGTCGGTCGGCGAGATGGACAACAACGCCTACCTGCTCGTCTGCAAGTCCACGGGTGAGGCGCTGCTCGTCGACGCCGCGGCCGACCCGGCCCGCCTGGCCGACCTCATCGGCGCGACCGACGAGCGCCCCGACCTGCGGCACCTGGTCACCACGCACCGGCACCCCGACCACTGGCAGGCGCTCGGCGCCGTCGCGGGGATGTTCGAGCCGAGGCTGATCGCGCACCCGGACGACGCACCGGAGCTGCCTGCACCGATGGACGAGTTCGTCGACCAGGGCGACACCATCGAGTTCGGCGACGTCGAGCTGGAGGTGATCCACCTGCGCGGGCACACCCCGGGCTCGATCGCGCTGCTCTACCGCGGCGAGGACCGGCCGCACCTGTTCACCGGAGACAGCCTGTTCCCCGGCGGCCCCGGCAAGACCGGGACGCCGGAGGAGAACGCGCAGCTGCTGGCGGATCTCGAGGAGCGGGTGTTCGACCGGCTGCCCGACGACACCTGGTTCTACCCGGGCCACGGCGACGACTCGACTCTCGGCGAGCAGCGGCCGCACCTGCAGGAGTGGAAGGAGCGCGGCTGGTAGCCGGGCTCGTCCGGCGTCAGCCCGGCCGAACCGTCGCTCGCCGGTAGCGGCCGGGTGTGACGCCGGTCAGCCGGACGAAGCGCCGGTTCAGGTGGGACTGGTCGTGGAACCCTGCGGCGGCCGCGGCCTGCGCCGGCGGCAGGCCGTCCAGCAGCAGTGCCCTGGCGCGTTCGACACGGCGACCGTCGAGGTAGCGGTGCGGTGGCAGGCCGAACCGCCGGGAGAACGCCCGGACCAGGTGGCCCGGGTGGGTGTGCAGCAGGCGTCCCGCCTCGTCGAGGGTGAGTCCTTCGACGACCCGCGAGTCGAGCAGGTCGCGGAGCCGCTCCGCGGGGCCGTCGGCGACCGGCACGGTCTCCCGGGCGGGATCCAGGTGCCGGGCCAGCCGTTCCCCGACCAGCGCCAGGCGGCTCTCCGCGTGCAGATCCTCGCCGTCGGTCGTCAGCACCCGGTGGAGCTGCTCCAGACGGCGTCGCAGCACCGGGTCCGCGACGCCGGGGCGGTCCACGGCCGGCCCCACGCCGTCGCGGCCCGGCTCACCGACCCCCAGGACGTGCGGATCCAGGTACAGGACCCGCTTGCGGAACCCGGTCCCGGCGGCCGCCCGTCCGTCGTGCGCAACACCAGGCGGCAGGAGCGTCACCGGGGCCTCCTCGGTCCCGTGCGCCCGGCGGTCGAGGTCGTAGCGGACCGCGCCCTCGTCGACGATGAGCACCGTCCACGTCGAGTGCGCGTGCATCGGGTAGCGGTGTGTGACGAAGCGGGCGTGCAGCACCTCGGAGACGCCCGGCACGTGCGCCGGCCGCCAGGCCCGGACCGCCTCGGCGGACATGTGAGGAACGTACAAGACCGGGTCGGGCCGCGCCGTCAGGATCGACGGGCATGACCACCTCCAGCGACACCGACACCGACACCGACACCGACCAGCACGTCACGATCTCCGCCCGGCCCGCCACGAAGATCGCGATCGTGCTGCGCGACGACCTGCACGGCTGGCAGGTCGCCAACGTGACCGCGTTCCTGGCCGCCGGTGTCGCCGCGGGTGTCCCGGAGCTGATCGGCGAGCCCTACGCCGACGCCGACGGCACCACCTACCTCGCGACGTTCGGCCTGCCGGTGCTGGTCCGGGCCGGCGACGCGGGCGCCCTGGCCGCCTGCCGGGCCCGGGCCGCCGACCGCGGGCTCCCCGTGTCGGTGTTCACCTCGGCGATGTTCCGGACCGGCAACGACCACGACAACCGGGCCGTCGTCGCCGCGGAGCGGGGTGCAGATCTGGATCTGGTCGGACTCGCGGTGCACGGACCGCGCAACGCCGTCGACAAGGTGCTGAAGGGCACGTCGGCCCATCCGTGACGGTCGCCGCTCAGGCGGCGGGGACGATCACCGCAGCCATCGCCGTGGCCGGCGGGACGGGGTCGCCGTCGGCACGCAGCCCCTCGACGTGCATCGAGATCGCCTCGGTCATCAACCGCAGGCACTCGTCGTAGTCGCTCGCCGCGGCGACGCAGCCGGGGAGATCGGGGCTCCACGAGCTGAACCCACCGGCCTCGTCGCGCTCGACGACGACGACATATCCGCTCACGACGTCCTCCAGTCGATGCCTGTCTGCCTCAGGATGCTCCGCTCGGTTCGCGGGTGCAAAGCGTCGCCGATGCCAACATGCCGTCCCGATCACGGTCCCGTGCACGCTCTCCCGCCTCGTGGGACACCACGAGTCCAGCGTGTAACGGCCCGCCCCGAGCCCTTGAGCGCCCGCTCCCCCGCTGCCTACGTTCCGGCTCCCACACCAGATGCGCGGGCGGACGGCGCCCGGGGACGGAGCCCGATGGGCGGCAGCGGCAGCACGGACCGGAGCCCGGGGCGGGTCGCCCTCGCGAGCTTCCTGGGCACGACCGTCGAGTGGTACGACTACTTCCTCTTCGGCACCGCCGCCGTCCTGGTGCTCAACCGGCAGTTCTTCCCGTCGCTGAGCCCGGCGGCCGGGACGCTGGCCGCGTTCGCGACGTTCTCGGTCGCCTTCGTCGCCCGCCCGCTCGGCAGTCTGGTGTTCGGGCACTACGGCGACCGGCTGTCCCGCAAGAAGATGCTGGTGTTCTCGCTGGTCGGTATGGGCGCGGCGACCGTCGCGGTCGGGCTGCTGCCCGGCTTCGGGACGATCGGGGTCGCGGCGCCGGTCCTGCTGGTCACGCTGCGGCTGTTGCAGGGCATCGCCGTCGGCGGCGAGTGGGGTGGTGCCTCCCTGATGGCGCTGGAGCACGCGCCGGAGGGCCGGCGCGCGTTCTACGCGAGCTGGGCGCAGGCCGGGGTGCCCGCCGGGACGGTCCTGGCGACCGGTGCGTTCGCGCTGGCCGGGCTGCTGCCCGACGAGCAGTTCGACGCGTGGGGCTGGCGGATCCCGTTCCTCGCCTCGGCGCTGCTGATCGGCGTCGGGCTCTGGATCCGGCTGCGGATCGAGGAGTCCCCCGAGCTCGCCCGCGCGCACGCCGAGCAGGCCGCCGCACCCGAGCCGGCCCCGCCACCGCTGCTGGACGTGCTGCGCGACAACAAGAAGGCCGTGCTGATCGGCGCGCTGTCGGTCGTCGGTGGCAACACCGTCTACTACCTCGCGACGGTCTACATGCTCTCTCTCGGCCCGCAGACGTTCGGCTTCCCGCGCTCCACCGTGCTGCTCGCGATCATGGCTGCGGCGATCGTGGACGTCGCGGTGATGCCGTGCGTCGCTCTGCTCGCCGACCGGATCGGGCGGCGCCGGCTGCTGCAGCTCGGCGCGGTGCTGGGGATCGTCGTCGGTGTCCCGATGTTCGCCGCGTTCGAGACGGGCACACCGTGGGGCATCCTGCTGGCGACGATGCTGGCGCTGCCGATCGGGCACGCGTTCTCCAGCGCCGTGGTCACCAGCTACATCCCGGGCCTGTTCCCGGCCGGGGTCCGCTACACCGGTGCCGGGCTCGCGTACCAGGTCAGCGGCATCATCGCCTCGGCGCCGGCGCCGTTCATGGCGACCCTGCTGTTCTCGGTGACCGGCTCGTCGCTGACCGTCGGCGCCTACCTGTCGGTGGTGTCGCTGGTCGCGCTGGTGGCGATCACCGTGGGGCCGCGGACGTCGCTGGACCGCGACGTCGCCGCGGAGCCCGCGCCCGCCCCGGTCTGAGCGTCCCGGTCCGAGCGGACCGGTCCGGCCCGAGCGGGCGGGATCCCGGCGGCCCCGATACGAGCGGCCCCGATCAGACCGACCAGGTCCGGTCAGTGGCCCGGCGCGGCCGGCCGCTCGAGGCCCGCGTCGTCGAACAGCTCGGCCCACCGGTCGGCCGGGAGCCGCTGCGGGGACTCCGCCCAGGCCGCGGCGACGGCGGCGGGCAGCAGGTCGGTGCCGAGCAGGCCGGCGTCGTCGAGCTCGGCGAGCAGCTGCGGGGTCCGCGCCGGGCCGACCCTGGCCGCGGCGGCGTCCCACTCGGCCGGGGTCAGCGGGCGGTCGCGGTCGAGCAGCGCGTTGACCGTGACCTCGTAGAGCCCCTGGCTCACAGCTCCTCCAGCGCCCGCCCGGTCGACCGCGGCCCGAGGATCCCGACGTCCAGGCACAGCAGCACGATCAGCACCGCGGAGCCGGAGAACACCGCGACCGGACCGGCCGAGGCGAGCAGCGGCACCGCGACGAACGGCATCACCGCCGCCGTCGCCCGGGACATCGCGTAGGCGATGCCACCGGCGGTCGAGCGGATCGCCGTCGGGAAGATCTCGGCCTGGTAGATGTGGAACGCGTTCGAGAACACGTTGCTGGCCATCGTCAGCAGGAACCCGGCCAGCACGACGACGACCGGGGTGCCGCCCGCGGCGAACACGATCCCGAGCACGCCGATCGCGACGGCCGAGCCGATGATCAGCCACTTCCGCTCGACGCGTTCGACCAGTGGCACCGACAGCAGCGATCCCAGCGGGTAGCCGGCGAAGCTCAGTGCGGCGTAGCCGAGGGACTCGACGACGTCGTAGCCCTTGCTGACCAGCACCAGCGGGGCGAGCGTGCCGAACCCGTAGTAGGCGACCGTCTGCAGGATCTGGAAGATCACCAGCATGATCGTGCGGGTGCGGTGGACCCCGGAGAACGCGGTCCGCACGACCTCGGCGGTGGAGCGGGTGACCGGGCCGTTCGACTCGACGGGCACCGGCGGCGTGTCCGGGGCGCCTGCCTTCGCCGCGACCGAGCGGGCGACGGCGAGCGCCTGGTCGGGGCGGCCCATCAGCTCCAGCCAGCGCGGCGACTCCGGCAGCACCCGGCGCAGGACCAGCACGAGCAGCGCGCCGAGCGCACCGGCGACCAGCAGCCAGCGCCAGCCCTCGACGCCGGCGATGTCCTGCGCGGCGACGAGCTTGCCGCCGAGCAGCGCGGCGACCGGAACGCCGACGAACCCCACGGTGTAGGCCCATGCGGTGTAGCGGCCGCGGGCGCGGCGCGGCAGGAACTCGGCCAGGTAGGTGTCGACGAGCACCAGCTCCGCGCCGAGGCCCAGCCCACCGAGGAACCGCAGCACCACGAACCAGCCCAGGTCCGGGGCGAACGCCGCCGCCAGCGAGAACACCGAGTACAGCAGCAGGTTGACCAGGAAGATCTTCCGGCGGCCGAAGCGGTCGGCGGCGATCGACAGCAGCACCGCCCCGACGAACATCCCGAGGAACCCCGACGACACGACCGCGGCCTTGCCGAGCGAGCTCAGCGCCCACTCCTTGGCCAGGATCGGCGCGAGCACCCCGCCGAGGAACACCTCGTAGAGGTCGAAGAACGTGCCGAGCCCGACGAACACCACCAGCCGCCGGTGCCAGGCCGAGAGCGGGAGCGCGTCGAGCAGGCCCGCGCTGCCGGAGTCCACCGCCGCCGGTCCCGCTGCCGCCCCGCCTGCGCTCATCCTGCCGCCTCCCGTTCCGCCCGCGGCCGTCGCCGACCGCGCATGATCGCGGCGACGCTAGGTCACGGCGCGCGACGACGGCCACCCGCCGTCCCGCGGGCTGGGAGCACCCCACGCGTCGACGACCGGCACGAGGGCCGCGCCGCACGGACTCCGGGAACAGGCCACCGGCGGCCGTGGCGACCACGGACGGTCACCGCGTGGAAACGACCGATCGCCGTGACTGCTCCGAACGGAGGCTGTGCCCGGTCCTCTGTCGACCTAACGTCCCGCGACGATGAGCGCTCCCCACGCCCACGACCCCCGCCCGTCGCCACGCCCGCGCGCCGGGACCGGCCACACCGGTCCCGGCGGGACCCGCCCGGCGGAACGCGACCAGGCCGGTCCGGGCGTGCTCGACGAGCCCTCGGTGCCGGGGCCGCGCACCCACCCCGGGGCCCCGGCGTCCGGAGAGTCCGCGTACGCACCCGGGCCGCCGTCCGCGAACCCGGCGATGCTGGACCTCCCGGTGCAGTGGCAGCGCTCCCCCGCCACCGGCCCGTCCCCGACCGGCGAGACCGCCACGCCCGGTGCCGGGGCGATCGCTACGACCACGACCGAACCGGTGTCGCGGGAGCCGGGCTTCGGCGACCGCATGGGGCCCGCGCACACGCCACCGCTGCCCTGGCCCGCCGTCACCGACGACGACGTCCCGGATCCGCCTGCCCGCCGGCGCCTGCCGCGTCCGGGCCGCCGCGCACGGTCCGCGGGGCGGCACGCAGGGACCGCGGGGCTGCGCGGCCGGGCAGACGGCGCGGGTCTGCGCGGCCGGGCAGACGGGCTGCGCAGCCGTGCCGACGGGCTGCGCGACCGCGCGGCGGGGCTCGGGCACCGGCTCCGCGGCACCGACCTCGGCGCCCTGCTCCGCCCGTCCGGCTCGCCGGTGTCGCTGCGTACCGCGGGCATCGGCGTCGCCGCCACCCTGGCCGTGGTGACCGGTGTGGTCGTCGCCGCGTCCACGACCGGCGGGAACGGCGCGCCCGCGGCCCCCGGGGACGACCCGGGCGTCGCCGCGGCGGTGCCCACCGACCTGGCCGACGGCACCACCGCGGCGGACCCGGCGGCGTTCGGCGCCGTGCCGGGGTTCCGGACACCGTCGGGCAACATCGCCTGCCGGCTGGACGGCAGCGGTGCCCGCTGCGACGTCACCAACCGCACCTGGACCCCACCCACCGACGACTGCCCGGTCGGCGACGGCACCGACGCCGGTCTGGTGATCAACGGCGGGTCGGCGCGGGCGTCCTGCGGCGGCGCCGCCGTCGGCCCCGGGACCGCCGAGCTCGGCTACGGCGAGCGGCTGACCCGCGGCGACGTCACCTGCGTGAGCCGCCGCGCCGGCGTCGAGTGCCGGGACGGGCGCACCGGGCACGGCTTCACCGCCGCCCGGGCGTCGTACCGGATCTACTGAGCGGCTAGCGTCACCGGCCGTGACGGCGGTCGTGGAGATCTTCACCGACGGTGCCTGCGTCCCGAACCCGGGACCGGGCGGCTGGGGCGCCGTCCTGCGCTACGGCGCCCACGAGCGCGAGCTGCACGGCGGCGAACCGTCGACGACGACCAACAACCGGATGGAGCTCACCGCCACCATCCGCGCGCTGGACTGCCTGACCCGGCGCTCGGTCGTCCACGTGCACACCGACTCCACCTACGTGCGCAACGGCATCACCCAGTGGCTGCCGCGCTGGCGCAGCCGCGGCTGGCGCACCGCCGCCGGTGAACCGGTGAAGAACGACGACCTGTGGCGCGAGCTCGACGCCGCCGTCGGCAGGCACGACGTCACCTGGTTCTGGGTGAAGGGCCACGCCGGGCACCCGGAGAACGAGCGCGCCGACCGGCTCGCCGCCCGCGGCTGCGAGGAGGCGGGCGGCCGCGCCGCCCCGGCGCGTGCGAAGGCACGGACCAAACGCCCCGCGAAGCACTGATACCTGGACAGCGCTGACGCCGGGACAGCACTGATACCGGGACAGCGTTGACACCGGCGAAACCGGTGATCGGATAGCGTCCGGCCCCGTGACCGAGACCCCCGACTCGTTCCCCCGCCTGCACGCCCGCACCCGCCGGTTCTCCCTCGGCGTCCCGCGTGGCTTCACCGTCTCCCCGGACGGCGCGCGGGTGGTGTTCCAGCGCAGCCGCTCCGGCACCGACCCCGTCACCTGCCTGTGGTCGCTCGACGCCGCGACCGGCGAGGAACGGCTGCTCGTCGACCCCGCCCAGCTGGACGGGCTGCCCGGCGAGGAAGACCTCCCCGCCGCCGAACGCGCCCGTCGCGAACGGGTCCGGGAGCAAGCCGGCGGCGTCGTCGGCTACACCACCGACGCCGCCGTCGAGACCGCGGTGTTCGCGCTGTCCGGGCGGCCGTTCGCGGTGTCGCTCACCGGTGACCCGGCCCCGCGGGCCCTGGACGTCGGTGACGTCGAGGCCGTCGTCGACCCGCGGATCGACCCCACCGGGCAGCGCGTCGCGTTCGTCGCCGACCGTGCCCTGCACCTGCACGAGCTGTCCACCGGCGAGACGACGGCCCTGCTCACCCCCGACTCCGACCACGTCTCCTGGGGCCTGCCGGACTTCGCCGCGGCCGAGGAGATGGGCCGGACCCGCGGCTTCTGGTGGTCACCGGACGGCCGGTCGCTGCTCGTCGCCCGGGTCGACGAGGCCCCGGTCGCGCGCTGGTGGATCGCCGACCCGGCGCACCCCGACCGCGCCCCGCACGGCGTCCGCTACCCCGCCGCGGGCACCCCGAACGCCGTCGTCGGGCTCGAGGTCGTCAGCCTCGACGGCCGCCGCACGCCCGTCCTCTGGGACGCCACCGGCTACGAGTACCTGGCCGCCGTCCGATGGGACGACCACGGCCCGATGATCACCGTGGCGCCCCGTGACCAGCGCGAACTGGTCGCCCTGGCGATCGACCCGGGCAGCGGGGCGACGACCGCGCTGCACGAGCAGACAGACCCGGTGTGGGTCGACGTCGTCCCCGGCGTCCCGGCGCGCACCGCATCCGGGGTGCTGGTGCGGACCGTGGAGGACGGCGACACCCGCCGTCTGGTCGTCGGCGACGACACCGTCACCCCGCCCGGGCTGCAGGTCCGCGAGGTGCTCGCCGTGGACGGGGAGACCGTGCTGTTCCGCGGCTCCACCGACCCGACCTCGACGGCGCTGTACCGGGTCACCGCCGGAGCGGACCCGGAGCTGCTCTCGCCCGCCGACGGCCTGCACAGCGGGGTCGCCGCAGGCGGCACCCTGGTGCGGCTCTCGCAGGACCTGACCTCCGCGCCGCACGCCGTGGTCGTCACCGCGGACGGGGAGCACCCGGTCCTCGGGCACGCCACGGACCCCGGCCTCGACCCTGACGCCACGTTGCACACCTTCGGCGACCGCGAGCTGCGCACCGCGGTGTTCCTGCCGTCCGGGCACGTCCCCGGCACCCCGCTGCCGGTTCTGCTCGACCCCTACGGCGGCCCGCACGCCCAGCGCGTCGTGCAGGCCCGCAACGCCCACCTGACCAGCCGCTGGTTCGCCGAGCAGGGGTTCGCCGTGCTCGTCGTCGACGGCAGCGGGTCGCCCGGGCGCGGGCCCGCGTTCGAGCGGGAGATCCACGGCGACCTCGCAGGCCCGGTGCTCGACGACCAGGTCGCCGCCCTGCAGGCCGCCGCCCGCGAGTACCCCGACCTGGACCTGACCCGGGTCGGCATCCGCGGCTGGTCGTTCGGCGGGTATCTGGCCGCGCTCGCGGTGCTGCGCCGCCCGGACGTGTTCCACGCCGGGATCGCCGGTGCCCCGGTCACCGACTGGGCGCTCTACGACACCCACTACACCGAGCGTTACCTGGGCCTTCCCGGCAGCGCGCCCTACACCCGCTCCTCGATCGTCGACGACGCCGCGCTGCCGCCGTCCGACGAGCGCCCGGTCCGGCCGCTGATGGTCGTGCACGGCCTCGCCGACGACAACGTCGTCGCCGCGCACACCCTGCGGCTGTCCTCGGCGCTGCTCGCCGCGGGCCGCCCGCACCGCGTCCTGCCGCTGTCCGGGGTCACGCACATGACCCCGCAGGAGGTCGTCGCGGAGAACCTGCTGCGGCTGCAGGTGGACTTCCTGCGGGAGTCCCTCGGCGTCTGACCCACTTGCGGCCGGCCACCGCGTGTGGCTCCCTGGTCACCGAGCGACGGCCCGCCGATGCCGGTGGGCCGTGACGGCGACGGAGCCGTGGGAGCCCCATGACGACACGCGACGGCGGGACGGCCGCTCCGGCCCGCCTGTGGATCTGCGAGCCCTGCGGTTTCGTGTACGACCCCGAGGAGGGCGACCCGGACGGCGGGATCGAGCCGGGCACCCCCTTCGAGGACATCCCGGACGACTGGATGTGCCCCATCTGCGGGGCCACCAAGTCCGACTTCCGCGAACTCGAGCCGGGTGAGGCGTTCCCGGGCGTGTGAGGACGGTGCGGTCCCATGGCCATGATCGGCAACTTCGAGCACTTCGTGACCCTCGCCGAGTCCCTGCAGTGGGACGAGACGGAGATCGACTTCTCCGCGGACCGGGCGGCGTGGCCGTCGCTGACCACGGCCGAGCACGAACGGATCCTCGGTCTGGTCGCCGGGTTCTGCGTCGCCGAGACCGCGGTCGCGACCCAGCTGGTCCCGTACCGGGAGGCGGCACCGGAGCCGTCGATGGAGGCCGCGTTCCGCGCCCAGGCCCGCGACGAGGCCCGGCACGCCCGGTTCTTCGAGCGCGTCGCCGCGGACGTGGCCGAGGTGCCCGGCGACACCACCGCCGAGCGGCTCGACGTGCTGCGCGAGCGCGTCCGCCCCGAGCTCGTCGAGCTGTTCGAGGAGCAGCTGCCCGACACCGCGCGGCGGCTGGCCGAGGACAGTTCCGGGCTGACCGCGGCCGTCGGGCTCTATCACATGATCATCGAGGGGGTCGTGCTGCTCGCGGGCCAGCACGCCATGCTCGACGCGCTGGAGAGCGCCTCGGTCGCGCTGCCCGGGCTGCGCAAGGGCATGGAGCTGGTGCTGCGCGACGAGCGCTGGCACATCGGGTTCGGCTCGCGGATCGTGCAGACCTCCGAGGTCGGCCAGGAGACCGCCGCGGAGCTGGTCGAGCAGGGCGAGAGCGCCGCGAAGATCTGGGGCGACCTGATCACCGCCGAGGCGATCGAGACCGCCGTGCGGCAGCACCGGCGCCGGCTCAAGGCGTCGGGCATCAAGTTCTGGTGACGCAAACTGACATCTGAACAGTCCGTCATACGTATTTCCCGACCGTCCGAAAAGCACGGACGGGACGCGCGCGGGTTTCGACGCACTGTCGAACACCCGGACGCATCCCATGCCTCTGACCTGCGGATCGATGCAACCCGACCTGCAACTCCGCCGTTCGGAGCATTTCGTGATCATGTGTCAAAAATGACCATGTTCCGCACCTTGACGCTGTGTTCACCGTGGTGTGAAAGTGATCACGTCTCCGCCGACAATCGTGCTCGGGAGGAATGTCAATGACGACGACCGAAGGGGATCGCGCGGCCGAACTGAACGCCGCCGGCCTGGACGGCCAGAACCGCACCGCCCTCGGGCGGCTGCTCAACACCGGAAGCATCGGCTACGCCGAGGAGGGCTCGGACGGCGTGCTGCGCGCCACCGTCCGGATCCCGGAGGACGAGCTCCGCTACGACCCCTCGATCCTGATCCTCCCGCACGGCGGCGCCATCGAGCTCACGCTGATCAACGACGACAAGAACACGCACTGCGCGGTGCTCCCGAGCAACGGCGACCCCAAGTTCATCTGGCTGGTCAACCACGCCAAGGGCACGGCCACCCTCGACCTCGACGGTCCCGGCACCTACTACTACGGCTCCGCCAGCGGCAACGACGAGGGCCGCGGCCTGACCGGCGCCATCGTCATCGGCGGCGAGGTACCCGACTCCGCGAAGCTCGACCGTCCACCGCAGCCGCGTCCGTGAGGAGCACCCGATGACCGACTACGTCGACGCGGGCGAGGCGATCCCGCACGCGCAGCTCAGCAACGTCAAGGGCGTCGCGCCCGCCACCACGAACGTCGACTACGACCGCATCCGGGCGGCGTCGTCGGAGCCGGAGAACTGGCTCACCTACTACGGCACCTACGACGGGCAGCGCTACAGCACCCTCGACCAGATCACCACCGACAACGTCCGGCGGCTCAGCCCCGCGTGGGTGTTCCAGGCCGGCGCGGTCGGGATGCAGTCCGGCGCGTCGACCTACTCGTTCGAGGCGTCGCCGATCGTCGTCGAGGGCGTCATGTACGTCTCCGGCCCGGACGGGCGCGCCTGGGCGATCGACGCGCGCACCGGCGAGGAGCTGTGGCGCTACAAGCACGCCTCGCCCTACGACGTCTCACTGTGCTGCGGCAACGTCAACCGGGGCCTCGCTGTCGGGCACGGCAAGGTCTACATGTACACGCTCAACGCGCACCTGATCGCGCTCGACGCGACGACCGGGGAGAAGGTGTGGGACGTCGTCAACGGCGACGTCCGCGCCGGGGAGAGCGGCTCGGTCGCCCCGCTGATCGTCAAGGACATGGTCATCTGCGGCAGCGCGGGCGGCGAGTTCGGCGTCCGCGGGCACCTCGACGCGTTCGACGCGCACTCCGGGGAGCGCCGCTGGCGCTGCTACACCGTCCCCAAGCCCGGCGAGCCCGGCTCGGAGACCTGGCCGGACGACGGCGAGGCCTGGCAGCGCGGCGGCGCGAACTGCTGGGTGACGCCGACCTACGACCCCGAGCTGGAGCTGCTCTACCAGGGCACCGGCAACCCGGCCCCGGACTTCGACGGTGCGGTGCGCCCGGGCGACAACCTCTACACCGACTCCACGATCGCGGTGGACGTGAACACCGGCGAGATCCGGTGGCACTACCAGTTCACCCCGCACGACCTGTGGGACTACGACTCCACGATGGAGAACATCCTGTTCGACGCGCCGGACGGGCGGAAGCTGCTCGCCCACGCGGACAAGAACGGCTACTTCTTCGTGCTCGACCGCACCGACGGCGCGCTGGTGCGCGTGTTCCCGTTCGTCGACCGGATCACCTGGGGCGAGATCTCCCCCGAGGGCAAGGTGACACCGAAGATCTATCCCGACGAGGAGGGCGTCCCCGTCCACTTCTGGCCCGGCCCGGCCGGCGGCAAGGAGTGGACGCACATGTCCTACAACCCGCAGACGGGACTGATCTACATCCCGGTGCAGGAGGTCGGGGCGACCGCGACCCGGCGGCGCCGCGAGTTCAAGGAGTCGATCCCGTACTGGGGTGCCGGCGTCGCGGTGGACATCGAGGACTTCTACGGCTTCGTCTCCGCCGTCGACCCGCTCACCGGCGAGGAGAAGTGGCGCTGGCGCAACGAGTACCCGATGTGCGCGTCGAACGTGACGACCGCGGGCGGCCTGGTCTTCCAGGGCACCCCGACCGGCGAGTTCGTCGCCCTCGACGCCTCCACCGGCGAGAAGCTGTGGTCGTTCCAGTGCGGATCCGGGCACCACTCGAGCCCGACCGTGTTCAGCGTCGACGGCCGCCAGTACATCGCCGTCCCGACCGGCTGGGGCGGCTGGATCGAGGGGTTCCTGCCCGGACTGCTCGGCGCCGCCGCCGGTGACGCGCTGTTCTGCTTCGCCCTGCCCGAGGACTGACCTGCCCCAGCACCGACAGGACCGACCGGCCGGTACCGCGACCGGGAAGGAGGTGATGGCCCGTGGAGACCACTCCGCAGTGGGAGGCGCCCGAGTTCGAGGAGATCGGCTGCGCGCCCGAGGTGACGATGTACATCGCACGCAGCGACGACTGAAAACCGGCGACGACTGAAAACCGGCGACGACTGAAAACCGGCACGAGCGGACGGGGCCGGGGACACGACGAGGTGTCCCCGGCCCCGCCGTCGGAAAGCCGTCGGAGAGCCGTCGGAAAGGGGGTGGCGGATGCGGGTACGAGTGCTGGGGTCCGCCGCGGGCGGCGGGTTCCCGCAGTGGAACTGCGGTTGCCCGGGCTGCCGGGCGGTACGCGACGGGAGCATGCCCGCCTCGCCGCGTACCCAGTCGTCGATCGCGGTGAGCCCGGACGGGGTCCGGTGGTGGCTGGTCAACGCCTCCCCCGACGTCCGCACCCAGCTCGCCGACACCCCTGCACTGCACCCTGCAGGAGACCGCAGAACCCCGATCGAGGGTGTGCTGCTCACCGACGCCGAGATCGACCACACCCTCGGGCTGGTGCTGCTGCGCGAGGGCGGCGGGGTCCACCTGCACGCCACCGCCACCACCGAACGCACCCTGCGCGACGGGACCGGGCTGCTCGACACGCTGGAACGGTTCTGCCCGGTGACCTGGACCGAGGTCGTCCCCGGGGAGTCCCGAGACCTGGGCGGACTGACCTACCGGGCGTTCGACGTGCCCACCGCCAAGCACGACCGGTTCGGGACCGGCGGCGACACCGGCCGCGTCGTCGGGTACCGGTTCACCGGCACCGGCACCGGCCGGAACACCGTGTACCTGCCCGGGGTGCAGGAGCTCACCCCCGCCGTGCTCGACGAGATCACCGGCGCCGACCTGTTGCTCGTCGACGGCACCACCTGGCACGACGACGAGCTGATCCGGCTCGGGCTCGCCGCGAAGACCGCCCGCGACATGGGGCACCTGCACGTCGGCGGCCCCGGCGGCAGCCTCGACGTCCTCACCCGGCTCGGGCTGCCACGGATCGTCTACGTCCACATCAACAACACCAACCCGATCCTGCTCGACGACTCCCCCGAGCGCGCCGAGGTCGAGGCGGCCGGCGTCGTCGTCGGCACCGACGGACTGGACCTGGAGGTCTGAGCGCATGACCGCCCTCGACGACCGCACCGGCGCCCCGCCCGACGAGCTGGTCGCCCGGCTGCGCGCGCACGCCCGGCAGTACCACTCCCAGCACCCGTTCCACCTGCGGATGAACCAGGGCGCGCTGACACCCGGCGAGATCCGCGGCTGGGTGGCGAACCGGTTCGCCTACCAGGAGGCGATCCCGGTCAAGGACGCCGCGATCCTGTCGAACTGCCCGGACGTCGCGGTCCGGCGACGCTGGATCCGCCGCATCCTGGACCACGACGGCACCGCCGCCGACGGGCCCACCTCCGGTGGGATCGAGGCGTGGCTGCGGCTGGGCGAGGCGTGCGGGCTGAGCCGCGCGGAGATCCTCGACCACCGCCACGTCCGGCCCGGGGTCCGGTTCGCCGTCGACGCCTACGTGACCTTCGCCCGGACCCGGCCGTGGGTGGAGGCCGTCGCGTCGTCGCTGACCGAGCTGTTCGCCCCGGACCTGATGGCCGAGCGGCTCGCCGCGTTCGAGCGCTACTACACCTGGATCGACCCGGACGGCCTGCAGTACTTCCGGAACCGGCTGGTCCAGGCCCCGCGCGACTCCGAGCACGCCCTGGAGATCGTCACCGCGCACTGCCGCACCCCCGAACAGCAGGACGCCGCCGAGGCCGCGCTGACCTTCAAGTGCGACGTGCTCTGGGCGATCCTGGACGCCACCGAGCACGCCCACCCGATCGACCCGGCCGACACTGCCCACCCCGCCGACGCTGCCCACGCGGACGACCGTGCGCACCCGTGAGGCCGTCGGCACCACCCGCCCCCGGCTCGGGCCACACGTGCGGATGCGGCCGGACCGGGCGTCCGGCGGGTGGGTGCTGCTGGGACCGGAGACCGTCGTCGTGCTGAACCGGACCGGGCACGCCGTGCTGGAGCGCTGCGACGGCGAGCGCACCGTCGACGACGTCGTCGCCGAGCTGGTCGCCCTGCACGGCGCCGACCCGGCGACCGTCGACGAGCAGGTCCGCGGCTACCTGACCCGGCTCGCCGCCCGGAACCTGGTGGCGCTCACATGAGCGCTCCCCGCCCGTTCGGGCTGCTCGCCGAGCTGACCTACCGCTGCCCGCTGGCGTGCGCGTACTGCTCGAACCCGATCGAGCTGGCCCGCTACGACGACGAGCTGGCCACCGCCGACTGGCAGCGGGTGTTCGCCGAGGCCGCGGACCTCGGCGTGCTGCAGTGCCACCTGTCCGGTGGCGAGCCGCTGCTCCGCCGCGACCTGCCCGAGCTGATCCGCACCGCCAGCGGGCTGGGGATGTACACCAACCTGGTGACCAGCGCGATCGGGCTGTCCCGGCCACGAGCGCTGGCGCTGCGTGCAGCCGGGCTGGACCACGTGCAGGTCAGCGTGCAGGCCGACGAGCCCGGCACGTCGGACCGGATCGCCGGGGTGCGCTCGTTCGAGCGGAAGATCGAGGCCTGCCGGCTGGTCCGCGAGCTCGGCTGGCCGCTGACGGTCAACGTCGTGCTGCACCGGCAGAACATCGACCGGATCGCCGAGATCGTCGCGCTCGTCGAGGAGCTGGCGGCCGACCGCGTCGAGCTGGCGAACACCCAGTACTACGGCTGGGCCTGGCGCAACCGGCAGGCGCTGCTGCCCTCGCGGGCGCAGCTCGACCACGCCGAGACCGTCGTCGCCGCGGCCCGGGAGCGGCTGGCGGGGCGGATGGAGATCGTGCACGTGCTGCCGGACTACTACGGCCGCTACCCGAAGCCGTGCATGGGCGGGTGGGCGCAGCGCCAGCTCACCGTCGCCCCCGACGGGCACGCCCTGCCCTGCCCGGCCGCGCAGACCCTGCCGCTGCCGCCGGCATCGGTGCGGGACGCCCCGCTGGACGAGATCTGGACGACGTCGCCGCTGTTCACCGCCTACCGCGGCACGGACTGGATGCAGGACCCGTGCCGCAGCTGCGAGCGCCGCGAGCTCGACCACGGCGGCTGCCGCTGCCAGGCGTTCCAGCTGACCGGGGACCCGGCCGCCACCGACCCGGTCTGCCACCTGTCCCCCGAGCACGGCCTCGTCGAGACCGCGGTGGCCGAGGCGAACCGGACCGGGGCGAACCGGCCGGTGGAGCTCGAGCTCGTGCCCCGGCCGCACCGGTAGCAGCCGGCCCGGTCGAGTTGCGCCGCGCTCAGTCGGAGTCGGCTGGCACGACCCCGAACACGGTGAAGCTCACGATCCAGTAGACGACGTAGGCGCCCAGCAGCACGGCGCCGTGCCAACGCCGCAGCCGCCCGGTCCACAACGCATACGTCGAGAACGCGATCATCACGACGAGTGCGGGCAGATGCCAGACGAACACGTCGGGCGTCACCTCGATGTCGCCGCCGGCGAGCACGATGATCCCGAGCTTGGCGGTCACCGAGAACACCACCGACCCGATGACGTTCCCGATCCCGATCAGCGGCGCCCCGCGCCGGGCCGGTTCCACGGTGAGGAAGATGTCCTCCAGCGTCAGCACCAGGGTGGCGATCGTCGCGCCGAACACCGTCCCGGACAGCTCGTAGTTCTCCAGGATCCCCTCGGTGCCCTCGGTCATCACCCAGGCACCCACCACCAGCCCCACCAGCGACAGCACGGCGAGCCCGAGCAGCGCCCATCCGGGCAGGTGCTGCTTCGAGGTGATCGTCATGTCCGCGGTGCGCGACGGGTCGCCGGACGCCGTGCCCCCGCCGCCCGCGTGCTGCAGGACCTCCTCGTCGCGGAACATCGCGACCGAGCGGCTGCGCTCGCGCACCGCGACGTAGGCCACGAACGCGACGAACAGCGCCACCAGCGCGATCGCCACCCCGGTCTCGATCTCCCCGACGAGCGCCAGGCCGACCAGCACCAGCGGCGAGAGCGCGAACAGCACCAGGTAGTCGCGCGGGACCTGCACCCGGCACGGCACCAGCAGCGCCGCCAGCGCCAGTACGACGCCGACCATCGAGATGACCGTGCCGAACACCACGCCGAGCGCGACGTCGTCGAGCCCCTCCAGGTTGAGCGCAACCCCGAACACGAGGTCGTCGAACTCGATCCCGGTGAAGATCACCGCGAGCAGGAACACCGAGATCGCGAGCCCCCGGGCGGCCCCGACCAGGTAGGTGATCAGCTTCTCGGCGCTGTAGATCAGCAGCGCGGCCCCCGCCGCGAAGATGAGGATCGACATCATCGGCGATCGGCGCCCTTCCCGCCGCGGCCGTCCGCGACGCCAGGAGATGTCACCCGTTCGTGGTCGTGACGCGACCGATCATCGCAAAGACGTGACCGTCACCACAGAGTTGATTTCCGGGCGCACGCGGCGCACCATGCCGAACCCCCGCACGGGATCCCGGCCGGCTCTGGCAGGGTCGGCCCCGACAGCCGACCGCGTCGGACCACCGGACACCGGAGCACCACCGTGACCGCACCGCAGAAGCCCACCGTCGAGATCGTCGACGGCCCGCTTCCCACCGACCTCGTCGTCGAGGACCTGATCGTCGGCGACGGCCCCGAGGCCAAGCCGGGCGACACCGTCGCCGTCAACTACGTCGGCGTCTCGCAGTCCACCGGGCGCGAGTTCGACAACTCCTACGACCGCGGCCAGCCGCTGCAGTTCGGCCTCGGTGCCGGACAGGTCATCTCCGGCTGGGACAACGGCGTCGCCGGGATGAAGGTCGGCGGCCGCCGCCGGCTCGTCATCCCGCCGCACCTGGGCTACGGCGCCCGCGGTGCCGGCGGCGTCATCGCGCCGAACGAGACCCTGGTGTTCGTCTGCGACCTGGTCGGCGTGAACTGACCTCGCTGGTCCTGATCTCCGACACCCACTTCCCGGCCCGGGGCGCCGCCTACTCCGGCGGTCTCCCCGGGCCGGTGTGGGACGCGGTCGACGCCGCCGACGTCGTCGTGCACGCCGGGGACTGGTGCACCGCCGACCTGCTCGACCGGGTCGAGGCCCGGTCGGCGCGGCTGCTGGCCTGCTGGGGCAACAACGACGGCGACGACCTGCGGGCCCGGCTGCCCGAGACCGCCCGGGCCACGATCGGCGGCGTCCGCGTCGCGGTCACCCACGAGACCGGGCCGAAGCAGGGCCGGGAGGCCCGCGCGCGGCGCGCCCACCCGGACACCGACCTGCTGATCTTCGGGCACTCGCACATCCCGTGGGACACCACGGACGACGGGCTGCGGCTGCTCAACCCCGGGTCGCCGACCGACCGCCGCCGGATGCCGACCTGCACCTTCATGACGCTGACGCTGCACGACGGCCGGATCGGCGACGTCGAGCTGCACCACCTGTAGCGGCGTCGCGGCCCGTAGCGGGGTCGGAGCGGTCAGTCCGCCTTCGGGGCGGCGACGCGGTGGTCGGCCTTCTCGTCCTCGGCGACGATCCGCGCGGCCTCGGCCTTGGTGCGGGCCAGCGGCGGCGCGCTGATCCCGCCGCCGTGCTCGGCCAGCTCCGGCTTCATCCGGACCGCGACCAGGCTGATGACCGTGGTCAGCGTGAGGATCCCGATGATGACCGCCAGCGACAGCCCGGTCCCGACCTCCGGGACCGGCACCGGCTGCCCGTCGTTGAGGAACGGCAGCTCGTTCTCGTGCAGCGCGTGCAGCGCCAGCTTGACGCCGATGAACGCCAGCAGGACGGCCAGGCCGTAGGACAGGAAGACGAGCTTGTCGAGCAGGCCGCCGAGCAGGAAGTAGAGCTGGCGCAGCCCCATCAGGGCGAACGCGTTCGCGGTGAACACCAGGTACGGGTGCTGGGTCAGGCCGAAGATCGCCGGGATCGAGTCCAGCGCGAACATGACGTCGGTGACGCCGATCGCGACCATCACGACGAGCATCGGGGTCAGCCAGCGCTTGCCGGCGATCTTCACGGTGGTCTTCGCGCCGTGGTAGTCGTCGGTCACCGGGAAGGCCTTGCGCAGCAGCTTCAGCGCGCGGCCCTCCTCCCACTCCTCGCCCTCGCCGGAGGAGGCCTGGCGCACCAGCGACACCGCGGTGTAGATCAGGAACGCGGCGAACAGGAAGAACACCCAGGTGAAGTGTTCGAGCACCGCGGCGCCGGCCGCGATGAAGACGCTCCGCATGATCAGCGCGATCACGACGCCGACCAGCAGCACCTTGTGCTGGTGGACCACCGGCACCTTGAACGACGACATGATGATCAGGAAGACGAACAGGTTGTCGACCGACAACGAGTACTCGGTGAGATAGCCGGCGACGAACTCACCGGCCGGCGTCGGGCCGGCGAAGAACCACAGCCCGACGGCGAACGCGGCGGCCAGCGCCACGTAGAACACGACCCAGCGGGTCACCTCGCCGAGGGTGACGGCGTGCGGCTTGTGGTCGTTCAGGAACAGATCCGCGCCGACGATGACGACGAATCCGGCGATCGTGAGCAACCAGACCCAGAAGGGCACGTTCACGGGGGTCCTCCAACCCAGGGCAGCGTTCACTGGCCCCGGGTCTCTCCCACCACTCCGCCCGGAACGGGCGTGGACGTGGCCGATGGTGCCGGGTCCGGCCGGG
The DNA here is from genome assembly GCF_046546475.1 of Pseudonocardia phyllosphaerae. NCBI lineage: Bacteria > Bacillati > Actinomycetota > Actinomycetes > Pseudonocardiales > Pseudonocardiaceae > Pseudonocardia > Pseudonocardia phyllosphaerae. The sequence goes on along the minus strand of NZ_JBKGXS010000006.1, from coordinate 276,655 downwards.
GACCGGGCCGATGCCCGTCCGCCGCCGCCACCGTGTTGACGACACCACCGCGAGCGGGATACTCCCCCAGCGGTACGCGAGCAGTGTGGACCCACGGACCGTTACGTGGCGAGCCCGCGTGACCGACGGCACCCGATCGGTCCCTTTCCTGCTCGTCCGTCCGTCGTAGCCCGATCGGGGCCCGGCCCGCGGATCAACGGTGATCCACTCCGGCCACGGGCGGCGGCGACCGGACCTGCGTAGCGTCGATCTCGTGCCCGTGCGCTCCCGGATCCGGACCGTCCCCCTGCTGGTGACGGCGGTCGTACTCGGCCTGCTCCCCGGAGCCGGGGTCGCCGCCGCGGACACCGGGTCCGACGGCGGCACGGTGCGGGTCGAGCAGGAGCAGGTCGCCGTCCCGGCGGCGCCCGGATCGCGCGAGCGCGTCGACCTGGACACGGCCCTCTACGTCCCGGCGGGCGCGACGGCGGCGTCCCCGGCACCCGCGGTGCTCGTCGCACACGGGTTCGGGGCGACGAAGGCGAGCGTCGACTCCGACGCACGCGAGCTCGCCGGGCGCGGCTACGTCGTGCAGACCTGGACCGCGCGCGGCTTCGGCGCCAGCGGCGGCGTGATCGGGCTCGACGACCCCGACCGCGAGGTCGCCGACGCGTCCCGGCTGCTCGACCGGCTCGCCACCCGCCCCGAGGTGCAGCGTGACGGACCGGGCGACCCGCGGGTCGGCGTCACCGGCGGGTCCTACGGCGGTGGGCTGTCCCTGCTGCTCGCCGGGTACGACCGCCGGGTCGACGCGATCGCCCCGGTGATCGCCTGGAACGACCTCGGCCAGGCGCTGTTCCCGAACGCGTCGGCCCCCGGGCCGGTGCCCGCCGACACACCGGCCCGCGGTGCCGCGTCCGGGGACGGAGTGTTCAAGAGCGGCTGGGCCGGGGTGTTCTTCGGCTCCGGCGGCCGGGTCACCGGCACCCCCGGCGGCGGTTTCGCCGGCGGGGGCGGCGGTCCCCGGCCCGGGTCACCGACCTGCGGCCGGTTCGACCCGCGGATCTGCGCCGCCTACGCCGACACGGCCACCACCGGCCGCGTCTCCCCCGAGCTCGCCGAGCTGCTGCGGCGGTCGTCGCCGTCGACGGTGACCGGCCGGATCACCGCGCCCACCCTGCTCGTACAGGGCGAGCAGGACACCCTGTTCGGCCTCGACCAGGCCGACGCCAACGCCCGCCAGATCGCCGCGCACGGCACCCCGGTGTCGGTGCTGTGGTTCGCAGGCGGGCACGACGGCGGCTCCCCCGACGACCGCGTCCGGGCCCGGATCGGCGACTGGTTCGACCAGCACCTGCGCGGGCTCCCGGCCGGAGACGGCCGCAGCGGCGCGCTCGCCGGGGCCGCGTTCTCCTACGAGGTGCGCTCCGGGGTGCGCACGCGCGGGGACACCCCGACCGGGCGCACGGTCGTCGCCGACGGATACCCGGGGCTGCCCGGCGCCCCCGAGCGCAGCACGCCGACGACGGGAGTCGCGCTGGGCGGGGCCCCGCAGCCGGTCGTGCACCCGCCGGGCGGGAACCCGGCGACGATCACCTCGCTGCCCGGCCTCGGGTCCGCACTCGGGTCCCTGGGTTCGCTGGGCTCGATCGGCGGGACGTCCGCCCCCGGCCAGACGGCGCGGTTCGTGTCCGATCCGCTGCCCGATGCGCTGCAGGTCGCGGGCTCACCGCGGGTCCGGATCGCGGTGTCACGGGTGCCCGGCCAGCCCGCACCCGCCGAGGCCGTGCTGTTCGGGTCGGTCACCGCACTCACCCCGGACGGGCGCAGCACCCTGCTCGGCAACGCCGTCGCCCCCGTCCGGGTGCCGGTGCCCGCCACCGGCGGCGCGGAGGTGACGGTCACGCTGCCCGGCGTCGTCGCGCCCGTCCCGGCCGGCAGCCGGCTCGCCGTGGGGTTCGCGACGACCGACCAGGGCTACGCGTCCGGTAACGGGGCCGCGGTGTGGCGGGTCGGGCTCGCAGGCGGCCGGGACACCGGTGGCGAGGTGACGGTGCCGCAGGTGCCCGGCAGCGACAGCTCGACGTCGTCGGTGCCGGTGTGGCCGCTGCTCGGGATCGCCGGGGTGCTCGCCGCCGCGCTGGTCGCGTGGCTGGTGGCGGCGGTGCTGCGCCGGCGGCGGACCGCGGCCGACGAGGCGCCCGGGCCGCTTCCGCAGCACGGTGACCCCCGCCCCGGTGGCACACCCGCAGCGGGCGGCGGTGCCGCAGCGGACGCGCCGCCGCTGGAGGTCGTGGGCCTCGCCAAGACCTACCGCAACGGCTTCCGGGCCGTCTCCGACGTGTCGTTCACCGTGCCGCGCGGCGCCGTGCTCGGGCTCCTCGGCCCGAACGGCGCCGGCAAGACCACTGTGCTGCGGATGCTGCTCGGGCTGATCGCGCCCACCGGTGGCGAGATGCGGGCGTTCGGCCGCCCGATCCGGCCCGGGGCTCCGGTGCTCTCCCGGATCGGCGCGTTCGTCGAGGGGCCGGGGTTCCTGCCGCACCTGTCCGGCGCGGACAACCTGCGGCTGTACTGGGAGGCCACCGGACGGCCCAGCGCGGACGCCCGGATGAACGAGGCGCTGGACATCGCCGGGCTCGGCGACTCGGTGCACCGCCGGGTCGGGACGTACTCCCAGGGCATGCGGCAGCGGCTGGCGATCGCCCAGGCGATGCTCGGCCTGCCGGAGCTGCTGATCCTCGACGAGCCGACCAACGGGCTCGACCCGCCGCAGATCCACGCGATGCGCGAGCTGCTGCGCCGCTATGCCTCCGGCGGGCGCACGGTGCTGGTGTCCTCGCACCTGCTGGCCGAAGTGGAGCAGACCTGCACCGACGTCGTCGTGGTGCACCGGGGGACGGTCGTCGCCGACGGCACCGTCGCCGAGCTGACCGCGGCAGGGGGCGGCTCGTCGTTCACCGTCGACGCGACCGGGCGGGCCTCGGACGTGCTGGCCGGGCTGGACGGGGTCACCGACGTCGTCACCGGGGACGAGCCGGGCGTCGTGCACGCCCACCTCGACGGGACGCCGCGGGAGACCGTCGTCGCCGCGCTGGTGCGGGCCGGGGTCGGGGTGAGCGCCGCCGGGCCACGCGGCCGGCTGGAGGACGCGTTCCTGCAGCTCGTCGGGCCGGAGGGACGGGACCTGTCGGCGGGGCCGCCGGAGTCGAACGGCGCCGTACCGGCGCAGGAGGGCACCCGATGAACCCGGCCGACGACGACACCGCCCGCCGGCTGTCCACCCGGCGGGGCCACATCGGGGCGCTCGGCACCGGCACCCCGCCGGAGCAGGTGAGCGGCGCCCGCACGCTGCCGCTGCGCACCGAGCTGGTCCGCCAGCTGCGCCGGCGACGCACCCAGGTGTCGTTCGCGCTGGTCGCGGCGCTGCCGTTGATCCTCGTGGCAGCGTTCTCGATCGGCGACGACGACGGCCCCGGCTCCGGCCCGAACCTGGTCGACCTCGCCTCGGACGGCGCCGCGAACTTCGCGGTGTTCGCGCTGTTCGCGTCGGCGAGCTTCCTGCTGGTCGTGCTGGTGGCGCTGTTCTTCGGCGACACGATCGCCTCCGAGGCGTCGTGGTCGTCGCTGCGCTATCTACTGGCGATCCCGGTGCCGCGGGCGCGGCTGTTGCGGCAGAAGGCGATCGTCGCGGCGCTGCTCACCGGAGCGGCGATCCTGCTGCTACCGGTGGTGTCGCTGCTGGTCGGCGCGCTCGCCTACGGCACCGGGGACCTCGTATCGCCGCTGGGCGAGTCGCTGCCGTTCGCGACGGCGGTCGGGCGGGTCCTGCTCGCCGCCGTCTACGTCGCGGTCCAGCTGACCTGGGTGGCGGGCCTGGCGCTGCTGCTGTCGGTGAGCACCGACGCCCCGCTCGGCGCGGTCGGCGGCGCGGTGATGGTGTCGATCGTCTCGCAGATCATCGACCAGATCGACGCGCTCGGTGACCTGCGGAACTTCCTGCCCACCCACTACGGCGACGCCTGGTCCGCGCTGCTGGCCACCGACGTCGACTGGTCCGACATGACCTACGGCGCCTTCGCCGCGGTCTGCTGGGCCGTCGGGTTCACCGCGCTCGCGGCCTGGCGGTTCACCCGCAAGGACATCACCAGCTGAGCCGGGCCGGTCAGACCATCACGACGCCGCCGTCGATCATGACCGACTGGCCGGTCATGTAGTCAGAGTCCGGGCCGGCGAGGTAGGAGACGAAGGCGGCGACGTCCTCGGCGGTCTGCACCCGACCCAGCGGGATGCCCGCGGCGTACTGCTTCAGGGTCTCGCCCTTCGCCGCGCCGCTGCGCTCCCCCATCTGCGCGTCGATGAGATCCCACATATCGGTGCCGACGATGCCGGGGCAGTAGGCGTTCACGGTGATCCGGTGCGGGGCGAGCTCCTTCGCCGCCGCCTGGGTGAGTGCCCGCACCGCGAACTTGGTCGCCGAGTAGTGGCCGAGCAGGTCGAAGCCCGCGTGCCCGGCGATCGAGGCAGCGTTGACGATCTTGCCGCCGGTCCCGCGGTCGATCATGGTCCGGGCGGCGGACTGCAGGCAGTACACGACGCCGAACACGTTGACGTCGAAGATCTTCCGCAGGTCATCGGGCGTGACCTCCAGCAGCGGCTTGACCTGGGCGATCCCGGCATTGGCGACCATGACGTCCAGACCGCCGAGGTCGTCCACGACCCGGCGGCACAGCTCGGTGACGGCTTCGGGGTCGGTGACATCGGCGTCGTAGGCCCGGGCCGTCCCGCCCGCGGCGGTGATCTCGTTCGCGACCGCCGCGACATCATCGGTGTTCACGTCGTCGACGGCTACCGCATGCCCGTCGCGCGCCAGCCGCAGTGCGATGCCGCGCCCGATTCCTCGTCCTGCACCCGTGACCACCGCGACACCCATGTCGGCTCCCTCGACGCCGTCCGGCGCGCAGCCATCCGGGATCCGGAACCGGCCGCGCTGCCGCCGGGGCCCTGTGCCCCGGACCGCGAGTGGAGCACCGCAGACGTGACCGCGGCCACCGTTGCAGCGCGGTTGCAGGTGGCGAGGGGGACGTCAGTGCTGCCGGAACATGATCCAACAGCTCCCACGTGCCCCTCACCGTGCGGTGGGAGGGCGTTCCTCCGGTGCGGGGCCCCGGTCAGCGGCGTAGCGCCGCCACCCCCGGCGCCGACGACGCCCGCACCAGCCGGCTCTCCCGCACCCCGCGCAGGTCCAGCTCCACCTCCGGCGCGATCCGGTACGGCCGGGCCAGCAGCAGCCCGCCGAGGCCGCGGCGCAGCCGGGACATCTCGGCGCGGACGGTGACCAGGTGGGCGCGGTCCCCGTAGAGCCCCTGCGACAGCGCCGCGGCGTCCAGGCCGGTGGCACCGGCACGGGCCAGCAGCACCAGCACCTCGGCGTGCCGGGTCGACAGCGGGTGCTCCCACCGGCTCGTCCCCTCCACGACGGCGCGCGGCGGACGCCCGTCGAGGTCCAGGCTCAGCCGCATCCGGGCGGCTCCGCGGGCCGGGCGCAGCAGCCAGCCACCGGGCACCGGCTCGGGCAGGCAGGGGCCGAGCCCGCGCACCGCGACCACCCGGTCGGCGACGGGTGCGGCGACCCGGTCGATGCCGGACAGGCCGGCCGCGGCGGCGACCCAGCCCTGGTCGTCGACGACCAGCCCCGGCCCGGACGAGCGCGCGAGCAGCGGCGCGCCGATGGTGCGCAGCACGTCCAGCCGTGCCTCGTGGGTGCGCCACAGGCCGGCCTCGGCGAGCCGGACCGCGGTGCCGACCAGTGCGACCGTCGTCGGGTGCACGGTCTCGGCGGGCCCGGACAGGTCGACGACGCCGAGGAGCTCCCCGGTGCGCGGGTCGTGCACCGGGCAGGCGGTACAGGTCCAGACGTGGTGGCTGCGGACGAAGTGCTCGGCGGAGAAGATCTGCACCGGGCCGTCCTCGGCGAGCGCGGTGCCGATCGCGTTCGTCCCCACCGACGACTCGGACCAGTCGGCGCCCTCGGTGAACCCGAGCGCGTCGGCGCGGTGCCGGACGGCGGTGGAGCCCTCCCGCCACAGCAGGACGCCGTCGGCGTCGGTGACGACCATGACGTGCCGGGCGTCCTCGGCGACCGAGGTCAGCGCGGAGCGCAGCTCGGGCAGCACCCCGGCCAGCGCGGAGCCGGTGCGGCGCCGTTCGACCTGGCCGGCGTCGAGCGGGCCGGGCGGGTGGACGTCGTCGGGGTTCACCCCCTGGGCGCGGACCCGGTCCCAGGAGCGGGCGACCAGTCCGCGGGCCTGCGCGGGCGCGGGGTCGCCGGAGAGCGCGGCGTCGTGGACGCGCGCGAGCATGCGGGCGTAGCGGCCCAGGTCGGTACCGGGCCGGACCGCGCAGATGCCGTCGGGCTGTCGGACGTCGATGTCCCCCACCTCCTCGACCCAGGCTAGGTCCGGGGTGTGGCGTGCGCCATGCCCACGGCCGCGGGGGCAGTCGATCAGACGATCGGCCGCGCGGCGCCGGTACGGCGGGCGTGACCGGGCCGGACCGCGACGGAGCCCGGCTCGGTCAGGCCGCCGTTCCGGGCCGGGAGGCGACGCAGGCCGCGGTGGCGTCAGGCGGACGGACGCGCCGTCTCCCCGGACGGCACGCGCAGCGCCTCCGGCGGCGCGGCCTCCGGACCGCCGGGACGACCGGGACCGCGGGTGACGAACCAGCAGCCCAGCGCCAGGGTCAGCGAGCACGGCAGCACATAGCTGGCCGCGAGCAGCTGCTCCCCCGGCGTCCACGCCATGACCACGCCCCACTGGTTCGGCATCCAGCGGAACGGCGCGAGGAAGAAGATGAACCCGAGCACGGCGCCGACGGTCAGCCACTGCCAGGAACGGTAGCGGGCGGCGTGCACACCGATCCCGCACAGCGCCGGGATGATCCACACCCAGTGGTGCGACCACGCCGTCGGCGTCGCGGCGAGGATGACGGCGGCGGTCGCCGACATCGCCAGCACCGGCTCGCTGCGCCGGATCACCGGCACGGCCAGGGCCAGCAGGATCGCGACGAGCACCAGCCAGGTCACCGACAGCCACGGCTCCGGGATGTCCATCCGGGCCAGCGACGCCTTGACCGTCTCGTTGGAGAAGAACGTCGAGCCGCTCACCCCGGCCGCGGGGCCGCCGACGAACCAGTACCGGTACGACGAGTCGAAGTCGACCAGGAACCCGATACCGGTGGCGACCGCACCGGTCACGACCGAGACGGCCGCCGAGCGCCGGTCCCGGCGCAGCAGGAAGAACAGCACGAACCCGCCGGGGGTCAGCTTGATCGCCGCGGCGATGCCGAGCAGCATGCCGCGCGGCCAGTAGGTGCGCGGCGCGAGCAGATCGACCAGCACCAGCGCCATCAGCACCATGTTGATCTGCCCGAACGCCATCGTCTGCGCCGCGGGCTCGATCAGCAGGGTCGCGGCCAGGGCGGGGACCAGCACGATCCCGGCGCCGCGCCAACCGCCGGCGGGCCACGCGACCCGCACCGACAGCGCGATACACACGGCCAGGGACAGCACGGTCGCGGCGAACTGCAGGCCGAACGCGATGCCGTAGGGCACGGTGGCCAGCGGAATCATCGTGATCGCCGCGAACACCGGGTAGATGAACGGCATCCCGGGCGGCCCGTACTGCGGGGTCGGCAGCGGGCCGTACATGTCCCCGCCCGCCAGCCACACCTGCACGCCGATCCGGTAGACGTCCAGGTCGAGGGCGTAGCCGTGCATCCGGTAGAACGACCAGAACCCCGAGATCAGCAGCAGCGGCACCGTCACCCACAGCGTGCGGCGGGCGGTCAGTGCCGACCGCACCCGCAGGACGTGGCCGTCGGCGACGGCGCGCGGTCCCGGGTCGGTGGTCGGACGGGTGACGGTCACGCGGGCTCCTCCGCTGGACGCCGCCGGGGACGCGGCAGGCCTGTCGTGACCGACGGGCCGGTGGGCGGGATCGAGCGACCACGGTAGCGGTCGGCCCCGCCCCTCCCGATCAGGACCCTCACCTCGCCACACCGCCCGCACCGCCGCCCCGGTGCGCGCCCGGCACCGGAGCCCCGTCGGGTGTCACTGCACCCCGGCCGCGTCCATACCGCGCAGCTCCTTCTTCAGATCGGAGATCTCGTCGCGCAGCCGCGCGGCCAGCTCGAACTGCAGGTCACGGGCGGCGGCGAGCATCTGGTCGTTCATCTGCTGGATGAGGTCGGCCAGCTCCGCACGCGGCATGCCCTTCGTGTCCTTGGCCGCCACCCCGGCACTGCCCGACGACGACCGCCCGGCCTCCCCCGCGGCGCGCTTGCCCCGCGAGGCGTTGCGGCCCGAGCCCTCGACCGGGACCGACTCGGTGTCCTCGGCCTCCCGGTAGACCTGGTCGAGGATGTCGGCGATCCGCTTGCGCAGCGGCTGTGGGTCGATGCCGTGCTCGGTGTTGTAGGCGATCTGCTTGGCCCGGCGCCGGTCGGTCTCGTCGATCGCGTACCGCATCGACTCGGTGATCGTGTCCGCGTACATGTGCACCTGGCCGGACACGTTGCGCGCCGCGCGCCCGATCGTCTGGATCAGCGAGGTCCCCGACCGCAGGAAGCCCTCCTTGTCCGCGTCGAGGATCGCGACCAGCGACACCTCGGGCAGGTCGAGGCCCTCGCGGAGCAGGTTGATACCGACCAGCACGTCGTACTCGCCGGAGCGGAGCTGGCGCAGCAGCTCCACCCGGCGCAGCGTGTCGACCTCGGAGTGCAGGTACCGGACCTTGATGCCCAGCTCGAGCAGGTAGTCGGTGAGGTCCTCGGCCATCTTCTTGGTCAGCGTGGTGACCAGGACCCGCTCGTCGCGCTCGGTGCGGTCGCGGATCTCGGCGACCAGGTCGTCGATCTGGCCCTTCGTCGGCTTCACGACGACCTCGGGGTCGACCAGGCCGGTCGGGCGGATGACCTGCTCGACGAACTCGCCGCCGGTGCGGTTGAGCTCGTAGGGCCCCGGGGTCGCGGACAGGTACACCGTCTGCCCGATCCGGTCGGCGAACTCCTCCCAGGTCAGCGGCCGGTTGTCCACCGCCGACGGCAGCCGGAACCCGTACTCGACGAGGTTGCGCTTGCGGGACATGTCGCCCTCGTACATGCCGCCGATCTGCGGCACCGTCACGTGCGACTCGTCGATGACCAGCAGGAAGTCGTCCGGGAAGTAGTCGATCAGCGTGGCCGGGGCGGTGCCGCCGGCACGCCCGTCGATGTGGCGCGAGTAGTTCTCGATGCCCGAGCAGAACCCGACCTGGCGGATCATCTCGATGTCGTACTGGGTGCGCATCCGCAGCCGCTGGGCCTCCAGCAGCTTGCCCTGGTTCTCCAGCTGTTCGAGGCGCTGCTCCAGCTCGGCCTCGATGTCGCGCACCGCGCGCTCCATCCGCTCCGGGCCCGCGACGTAGTGCGTCGCCGGGAAGATCCGGATCTCGTCGACCTGTTCCACCTCGTCGCCGGTGAGCGGGTTGAGGTGGTAGAGCGCCTCGATCTCGTCGCCGAAGAACTCGATCCGCAGCGCCAGCTCCTGGTACGCGGGGATGATCTCGACGGTGTCCCCGCGGACCCGGAACGTGCCACGGGTGAAGGACATGTCGTTGCGCGTGTACTGCACGTCGACCAGCAGGCGCAGCAGCCGGTCGCGGTCGATCTCCTCACCGACCTTCAGCGGCACCGACCGGTCCAGATACGACTGCGGCGTGCCCAGGCCGTAGATGCAGGACACCGAGGCGACCACGACGACGTCGCGCCGGGACAGCAGGTTCATCGTCGCCGAGTGCCGCAGCCGCTCGACGTCGTCGTTGATCGAGCTGTCCTTCTCGATGTAGGTGTCGGTCTGCGCGATGTAGGCCTCGGGCTGGTAGTAGTCGTAGTAGGAGACGAAGTACTCGACCGCGTTGTGCGGCAGCATCTCCCGCAGCTCGTTGGCCAGCTGGGCGGCGAGGGTCTTGTTCGGCGCCATCACCAGCGTCGGCCGCTGCTGCTGCTCGATCAGCCACGCCGTGGTCGCCGACTTGCCGGTACCGGTGGCGCCCATCAGCACGATGTCCTGCTCGCCGTTGCGCAGCCGCGAGTCCAGCTCCGCGATCGCGGTCGGCTGGTCACCGGCCGGTACGTGCTCGCTGACGACCTCGAAGCGCTTCTCGCTGCGCTCGACCTCGCCGACCGGACGGTGCTCGGAGTGCGCGAGCGGCGTGTCCGTCGGCGTGGTGCCGGCATCGGGGTGCGCGCGCTGATCCGCCGCGGAACCCGGGACCTCGGTCGCGAAAGCCATGCCCCCACAGTACGAGCACCCACCGACAGTTTCCCGCGGGCGCGTCCCTGCGCAGGGGGTGCACAGGCCCGCCGCGGCCCGGCACGATGCCCGCGTGCACCCTCCCAAGATCCAGGTCTTCGACCCCGCCGCGGGCGTGCAGGTCGACACGAAGGGCACCGAGCGGCCGGTCGAGACGCTGCGCGTGCAGGACTGGGGCCTCTACCTGTCCCGGCCGGTGATCGCCCGGCCGAACGCCTGGTGGATCGAGCTGTGGGTGGTGCCCGACCTGGGGGTCTGCCTGTCGGACTGGCGGTGGCGGCCCGGGCACGAGCGCGACCAGGACATGTACGTCGACGTCGCCGAGATCGTCCGCGACGGCGACCGGCTGCGGATGACCGACCTCTACCTGGACCTGGTGGTGCGGCGCGGGCGCGGCACCGAGGTGATCGACGTCGACGAGTACGTGGCCGCGGTCGCCCAGGGGCTGCTGGAGCCGCGCCTGGCCGAGTACGCCCTGACGGTCTCGCACGCGGCGCTGGCCGGGCTGACCGCGCACGACCACGACCCGGTGGCCTGGATGGCCGCGCACGGCGTCGACCTGGGGCCGCGGGCCGAGCCGGTCCCGCCGGACGACCTGCACGTGCCCGGCTGAGCACCGGGCCCGCGCGGCAGGCGCCGATCCGAGCGGGTCAGCGCGCGGTGTTCGACTCCCCGCCGGTCGACGGGGTGTCCGAGGGCGTCTCCGGCTCCGCCGAGCCGGTCGGCGAGGACGAGTGGCTGCTCGCCGGGGTCGTCGACTGCGTCGGTGGCTGTTCCGACGGCTGGGGGTCCTCGTTGCCCTCCCCGTCACCGGGCGGCGTCGTGGTCGCCGGCGGCTCCTCGCTCGACGGGGGGCCGGACGACGACGGCGGGTCGGTCGGCTGCGACGGCTCGGTCGGCTGCGACGGCTCCGACGGGTGCGTCGTGTGCGTCGGGTCGGTGGAGCCCTCGCCGTCGCCGTTGTGCCCCCCGGGGGCGCCGCCGGCCGGGGGCGGCGCGGACGGCGTCGGGCGGACCGGCGAGCCGGGCGCCGCGACCGGCTGGGGGGCCGGAGCGGGACCGGCCGCGGGGATCGGCGCAGGGGCGCCGGTGTCCGGCGAGGCCGGGCCCCCGGTGCCGGTCGTGCCGGTGTCCCGGGCGGCCGGGGACCCGGCGCCGGTCGTGCCGGTCGGGTCCGCGGTCCCGGTCGTCGTGCCGGGCGTCCCGGTGCCGGTGGCGGTCCCGCCCGTGGTGGTCGCCGGGGCCGCACCGGCGGAACCGGTGTCGATCCGCTGCGGGGCCTGCGGCTGCGTGGCGGGCGAGGCGATCGCGAACGGTGCGCCGACGAGCTCACCGGCCGGGGCGGCGGCGGTCGCGACGGCGGTCAGCCCGCCCAGCGCGCCGACGGTCAGCACGGCGGCGGTGGCCGCCGTCGTCGCGCGGCGCGCACCGGCTGCCCGCCCCACGACGTCGTCGACGGCGGGCAGCGGGACCGCTGCGGCCAGCACGTCGTCGAGCCGGTGGAACTCCCGGTCGATCTCCGTGAACGCTGTCATCGGTGCCGTCCCCCCTCGGTCGCGGAGCCCGGAGGCGGCCCGACGATCTCCTCGAGCACACCGGCCATCCCCTCGGTGACGATCTCCCGTCCCGCGGCGAGGCGGTGCTGCACGGTCTGCTCCGGGACACGCTCGAACTCCGCGATCGCCCCGAGCGGCAGCCCGGCCATGTGGTGCAGGACCACGGCCCGGCGGTCCTCCGGCTCGAGGCGTCCCAGCGCCTCCAGCAGGGCCCCCGTGCGCGGGTCGGTCTCGTGGGCGGCGGGCCCGCGGCGGCCACGCAGGCCGAGCGCGCGGGCCAGCCGACCCCGCTTCGAGCCGGTGACCGCCACCCGGCGGACCCAGCCCAGTGCAGCGTCCTCACGGCCCTCGGCGGGCCGGGAACGCAGGTCGCTCCAGCGACGCCAGGCGCGCGAGTAGGCGTCCTGGACGGCGTCGTGCGCGGCCTGCGGGTCGAGCGTGATCGCGTAGAGCTGGGCGACCAGGCGCGGGTAGTGCGTCTCGAGGTGGGCGCCGAAGTCGGCACGGGTCACGTCGTGCGGGGTGACCGGGTGCTGCTGCACCATCGCGCCGCTGATCGGGTCGCCGCCCGTGTCGTGGCCGCCGCCGGTCCAGGCGTCCGGGCCGGGCTCCGCGTACCGGGGCCCGCCGTATCCGGGCTGCTCCGGACGGAGGTATTGCGCGGCGGGCGCGGGGGCGTCGGTTCCACCGTCCGCCCCGTGTCGCTGCGCCACCGTGCTCAACCCCGTGTCCTCTCGTCGCCGTAGCCGGGCCGGGTCGTCGCGGGCCCGTCGCCCGCGCGCCCGGTGGTCCCACCGGTTGCCTCCTCGGCGGAACGCCCGAATCCGGCGCTCCTCCGCATGTCGACCAACGAGCGGGGGCCGTTACAGATGCGGGTGGATCGCGACGAGCGTTCGTCGCGGAGCGTGATCCCGGCGACGTCCGCTCACCGGATCGCCGCAGCTCGCCAGGTCGTCGTGCACTCCCGGTAACTACGCACGTCCGCCCCGTCGCCGGATCGGGTCACCACGGCCCGCTTCCGTGCGGCGTAGGCGTCACGCAGCTCCGGGTCGGTGCGCAGCCGGTCCCGGAGCTCGACGGCGGCGCGGGCGGCCGCGGCTCCCTGCTCCCGCACGACGACCACCGCGGGCCGTCCCGGGTCGGCGTTGCGGTGCACCCGGATCGTCCCGTCACCCGGCGCCGCGTCCGGGTCGGCGGGGAAGCCGGCCGCGGCCAGCGGCCCGGCGACCGCCTCGGCGTCGTCGGCCGATCCGACGAGCAGCTGCAGGTCCAGGACGTCGCGGGCGACGAGCCCCGGCACGGCGGTGCTGCCGATGTGGGTCACCTCCCGGCCGCGCTCCCCCGCGGCGGCCGCGACGCGTCCGGCCAGGCGCTGCGCCTGCTCCGTCCAGGTGTCGTCCGGCTCGGCCAGGTGCAGGGCCGGCGGCGGGGCCGGACGACCGCGGCGCAGGTTCTCCTCGAACGGCACCAGCCGCTCGTCCCACAGCGCGTCCACCCGCGCCCGGGTGCCGGCCTCGTCACCGGAGTTGTCCAGCAGCACGTCGGCGGCGGCGCGGCGCTGCGCATCGGTGGCCTGGGCGGCGATCCGGGCGCGCGCGTCCTCCTCGGCCATCCCGCGGGCGCCGACCAGGCGCCGGACGCGCTCCTCGGCGTCGGCGTCCACGACGACGACCAGCGGGAACGACGACGCCATCCCGCCCTCGACCAGCAGCGGGATGTCCTGGACGACGACCGCGTCGTCCGGTGCGGCGGCGATCAGCTCCGCCGACCGGTCCCGTACGAGCGGGTGGACGATGCCGTCGAGGGTGCGGCGGGCGGTGTCGTCGGCGAACACGATCCGGGCCAGCGCGGGCCGGTCCAGCTCACCGCCGGGGGTCAGTACGCCGTCACCGAACGCCTCGACGACCGCGGCGAGCCCGGCGCTGCCGGCGGCGACGACCTCACGGGCGATCAGATCGGAGTCGACCAGGACCGCGCCCCGCTCCACCAGCCGGCGCGCGACTGTCGACTTGCCCGCCCCGATTCCGCCGGTCAGCCCTGTCCGCAGCACCCGGTCACCGTAGCCGCCGGGCGACGACCGGCCCGGCGGGGCCGGGAGCGCCCGGGGCGGCCCCGGGCCTCCGGGACGACCGGACCGATCAGGTGGGCCCGGGGCCGGACGCCTCGGGGGCGCCTGCGCGCGGGGCGGACTCGCCGGACTGCACGGCACCGGACGTGGCCGGGGCCGCCGGAGCCGGTGCGGGGGCCGCCGGACGGCTGCCCGGTGGCTGGGTCGGCGTGAGCGCCGGGATGATCCGCTGCGCCAGGTCGGCGAGGGTCTGCCCCGCCGGCCGGGTCTGGCCCGGCGCCTCCGCCGGCAGCACGAAGGTCAGGGTGTCGACGCCGTAGACGGCGATCATCGTCGTCTCGTCGGGCCGCTCGATCAGCACCGCCGGGACGGCGCCGATCTTCAGGTCCTTCGACCCGGTGGCGTCACCGCGCTCGGCGTTCGCGTTGAGCTGCCACTGCGTCGACGCCGACTTCGCGGAGCCGTAGCGTCCGATGTTGAGTTCGAAGAGCACCGGCCCGGTGTTCTTCGCGCGGCCGGTCATCTGGTCCTGGCCGCCGGCCCGGTAGGTGCACGCGGTCCGCTCGGTGCGGTCCACCGAGGGCTCGGCGACGCCCCTCACCGTCTGCGACGACACCGAGCCGAGGGTCTGGCCGAACAGCGCACCGGCCGTCTCGGTCGGCAGCAGCTGGGCGCAGTCGTCCGGCAGCGCGATCTTCGGCGGCGCGGCGCCGGGCGCGGGCGCTCCGGGTGCGGCCGACGGGAAGGTCGGCACGGCGACCCCCTCGTCACCGGCTGCCCCGGCGCACCCGCTGAGGGCGCCGCCGAGGACGAGGAGACCGGCGAGCAGGGCAACCCGTCCCCGGCGGCCCTGCCGGGACGAATGCTGCGCCGGGACGTGGGCGTGCGGCGGGAACTGCAGAGACGCACCGGATGAGCTCCGGCGGGCGGGGCCGGCCATGTGTCGAATCTAGATGGCGACCCCGGATACAAGCACGCTCACCGGACGTGGCGTGGAGCAAAGGTGCCGAAACGTGATCTGTACGCGGCGCGTTCGTTCCGACACGCCGAGCGACGATTCGAGGCGTTCACCCGGCCGTGGCCACGCCGTGACCGGGTTCCGGACTCCGCCGCACCAGAGGCGTAGGTCCCGCCACGCCCCCGTGCGGGCGGGCTGCGAACAGCAGCGGGCCCCGGTGACCACGAGGGTCACCGGGGCCCGGTGCGGACGTGCTACCCGGTCACGTGGACCGGTGGAGGCTGATCAGGCCCCGCCGGAGAGCTTCTCGCGCAGGGCGGCGAGCTGCTCGTCGCTGGCCAGCGAGCCACCGCTCTCGGCCGGCGCACCCGCCGGCGCGGTGTTGCCGCCACCGGTGGACGCGGCACGCTCCTCGCCGCCACCCGACGAGTAGTTGGCCGGCGCGACGTCGTCGCCACCCTCCGCCTCGGCCTCGGCGGCCTTGCGGATCTGGGCCATGTGCTGCTCGTAGCGGGCGTGCGCCTCGGCGTACTGCTTCTCCCAGGCCGCGCGGGCCTCGTCGAAGCCTTCCTTCCAGTCGCCGGTGTCGACGTCGAAGCCCTCGGGGTAGATGTAGTTCCCCTGGTCGTCGTACTCGGCGGCCATGCCGTAGCGGGTCGGGTCGAACTCGGTGTCGACCGTCATGCCCTCGTTGGCCTGCTTGAGCGACAGCGAGATGCGGCGACGGTCGAGGTCGATGTCGATGACCTTGACCATGCAGTCGTCGCCCACCTGGACGACCTGCTCGGGCACCTCGACGTGGCGCTCGGCCAGCTCGGAGATGTGGACCAGGCCCTCGATGCCCTCCTCGACGCGGACGAACGCGCCGAACGGGACGAGCTTGGTGACCTTGCCCGGGACGATCTGGCCGATCGCGTGGGTCCGGGCGTACAGGCGCCACGGGTCCTCCTGCGTCGCCTTCAGCGACAGGGAGACGCGCTCGCGGTCCAGGTCGACGTCGAGAACCTCGACGGTGACCTCCTGGCCGACCTCGACGACCTCGCTCGGGTGGTCGATGTGCTTCCAGGACAGCTCGGAGACGTGCACCAGGCCGTCGACACCGCCCAGGTCGACGAACGCACCGAAGTTGACCACCGAGGACACGACGCCCTTGCGGACCTGACCGCGCTGCAGCTGGTTGAGGAACTCGCTGCGGACCTCGGACTGGGTCTGCTCCAGCCAGGCGCGGCGGGACAGGACCACGTTGTTGCGGTTCTTGTCCAGCTCGATGATCTTGGCCTCGATCTTGCGGCCCACGTAGGGCTGCAGGTCGCGGACGCGACGCATCTCGACCAGCGACGCCGGGAGGAAGCCCCGGAGGCCGATGTCCAGGATGAGGCCGCCCTTGACGACCTCGATGACCGTGCCCTCGACGGGCTCGTCGGCCTCCTTGAGGGCCTCGATCGTGCCCCAGGCGCGCTCGTACTGCGCGCGCTTCTTGGACAGGATCAGACGGCCTTCCTTGTCCTCCTTCTGGAGAACCAGGGCCTCGACGAACTCGCCGACCTCGACGACCTCCGCGGGGTCGACGTCGTGCTTGATCGACAGCTCACGCGAGGGGATGACGCCCTCGGTCTTGTAGCCGATGTCGAGCAGGACCTCGTCGCGGTCGACCTTGACGATGGTGCCCTCGACGATGTCGCCATCGTTGAAGTACTTGATCGTCTGGTCGATGGCGGCGAGGAAGTCCTCCTCCGACCCGATGTCGTTGATCGCGACCTGGGTCGGGGCGGTGGAGAACTGGGTGGTGTCGGTGGACATGTAGTGGGGTGCTCCGATGGATGTACTGGCTTCGTCGTACCGGCGCCCGCTGCTGCAGCAACGCTCACCGGATCTGGTTCGGTGTAGCTGTGACCTCGCGCGCGTCGCGCGGCGGCCACCCGTGTGGCTTCGATTCCCCGTGGCCGGGCACGGTCGGAACGGTCACGGCGCGCAGCCGTGGAGCTCCTCGGTGCGACGGGCGGTCGCGAACCGGCGCTGGAGTGGCGCCGGGCGGTTGTCCGCCACGTTGACCACGGTAACGACGGGGATGCTACGCGGCCCCGGAACAGCGGGGCAATGCGGGTCCGCTGAGCGGCGGGACCACCCGCGCTGCGACGATCGGGTGGTCATGACCGCACCTGATCACAGTGCCGGCCCCGGTGCCCGCGCGGAGACGGTCGTCGGCACCGCGGGGGTCGCGCGGCGCGCCGTCGGCAGCGCCGAGTCCGAGGCCGCGGGCCGCCGCTGGTGGGACGCCGACGCCGAGGACTACCTGGCCGAGCACGGCGCCGACATCGGTGACGCCGAGTTCGTCTGGTGCCCCGAGCGGCTGCACGAGGGCGACGCCCGGCTGCTCGGCCCGCCCGGGTCGCTCACCGGCAAGCGGGTACTGGAGGTCGGAGCCGGCTCCGCGCCGTGCTCCCGCTGGCTGGCCCGGGAGGGCGCGCACCCGGTGGCGCTCGACGTCTCCGGCGGGATGCTGCGCCACGCGGCCGCGCTGAACGCCTCGACCGGGATCGACGTCCCGCTGATCCAGGCGGGCGCGGAGCACCTGCCCTTCGCCGACGGCTCCTTCGACCTGGCCTGCTCCGCGTTCGGCGCGATCCCGTTCGTGGCCGACCCGCGGCGGGCGATGCGCGAGGTGCACCGGGTGCTGCGCCCGGGCGGGCGCTGGGTGTTCGCGGTGAACCACCCGATCCGCTGGGCGTTCCCCGACGACCCGGGCCCGGCCGGGCTGACGGTCAACCAGTCCTACTTCGACCGGACCCCGTACCTGGAGGTCGACGACGCCGGGCGGGCCACCTACGTCGAGCACCACCGCACGCTGGGCGACCGGATCCGCGACGTCGTCGCCGCCGGGCTGGTGCTGGAGGACCTCGTCGAGCCGGAGTGGCCGGAGACCCACGACGGGGTCTGGGGCCAGTGGTCGCGGCTGCGCGGCGAGCTGATGCCCGGCACGGCGATCTTCGTGACCCGGCGGTCCTCGTGACCCCGCGCCCGTCCTGATCCTCCGGCGGCCCCGACCCGGCGGCTCCCGCCCGCGCGGAGCCGGGCCACCGGGTCACGGCAGGCAGGCCTAGGGCTTCCCCGGCCTCAGACCTCGACGACCTCGCCGGTCTCCAGGTCGTAGCGCGCCCCGACGACCCGCAGTCGCCCGGAGCACACCGCCCCCGCCAGCGACGGGCTCGCGGTCAGCTGGGCGACCACCCGGCGGACGTTGGCGTCCACCCCGGCGGCGACGTCGGCGTTCGGGTCGGCGTTGGCCTCGGCCCCGCCGCCCTCGCAGACCGGGACGATGTCGGCGACCAGCGAGCCCAGGGTCGACGGCGTCGGTGCGGCCCCGCCGGAGGCCACCGACACCGCGGCCTTCACCGCACCGCAGCGGGAGTGCCCGAGCACCACCAGCAGCGGGATGCCCAGCGGACCGGCACCGAAGGCCAGCGAGCCGAGCACGGCGTCGTCGACGGCCTGGCCGGCGGTGCGGACGACGAACAGGTCACCGAGACCCTGGTCGAACACCAGCTCCGCCGGCACCCGGGAGTCCGAGCAGGACAGCACCATCGCGACGGGCTCCTGCCCGTCGACCAGCGAGGCACGGACATCGGTGGAGCGGTGCGGGCCCTCGGTCTCCCCGCGCGCCCAGCGGCCGTTGCCCTTCTGCAGCAGGGTCCAGGCCTCGTCGGCGGTGGGACGTGCGTCGTCGTTCTGGGCCATGTCTTCCGATGCCTCCACAGATCGGTCGGTCTCTCATCCACGATCATGCATAAGCCGTGAATCCGGGCAAGCCGGACCGCCGTCGTGGTCGCCGACGTCACCGACGGTACCGGCGGACGGGCTACGCTCCGGGCCGTGCCGATCGACGCCAGCCAGCTCCCCCAGGCCCCGCCCGAGTACGCCGCCGAGCAGCTCGGCGACCGCATGGGGATGGAGATCCTCTCCGCCACTCCGGACGCCGTCGTCGGCCGGATCCCGGTGGCCGGGAACCGTCAGCCCTACGGCCTGCTGCACGGCGGCGCGAGCGGTGTGCTCGCCGAGACCCTCGGCTCGATGCTCTCCGCGCTGCACGTCATGCCGGGCAAGCTGCCGGTCGGCCTCGAGCTCGGCTGCACCCACCACCGCTCCGCGACAAGCGGGTACGTCACCGGCACCGCCCGCCCGGTGCACGTCGGCCGGACCACCTCCACCAGCGAGATCGTCCTCGTCGACGACGAGGGACGCCGGGTCTGCACCGCCAAGCTCACCTGCGTGCACCGTGACCTTCCTTCCCAGGAGGGCGATCTTCCTTCCCAGGAGGGCGACCGTCCTTCCCAGGAGGGCGACCGTCCTTCCCAGGAGGGCGACCGTCCGCCGCAAGAGGGCTGAGCGGGTCCACGCGGTCCGGTTGCGCACCGCACCGGCTTCCTCCGGCGCGTGTGCCTTCCTCCGGCGCGTGTGACGGCCCGGCCGAGGGAGGCTCCGGTACGTTCGCCGCGTCCTTTCCCTTCCGGCCGCGGCCCGAGCGACCGCGGCACAGGCGAGACCGGCTCCCGGGAGCGGTCCGGGCAGGAGGCTCGACAGGTGTTCGGATCCCGGTTGTTCGGATCCCGGCCGAGAGGCCTTGCGGGACAGCAGCGCACCACGACGCCACTGGTAGGTGGCCTGGTCGGCGGCACGGCCCTCGCGCTGCTCCTGACCGGCTGTGTCGGGACGTCGGACGGCGACGAGGCTCCCCCGCCGGATGCGCACCGGCCGGACATCCCGTCGGTGACCGCGGTTCCGGCCCCCGACGGCGCCGCGAACGCGGCCGGCAACGGGCAGGCGAGCTGCCCGGCGACGACGCTGGCCTTCGCCGGCGCGCTCACCGGCGGCAACGCCCGGCCGGGCATCGTCAACGGCGCGCAGCTCGCCGTCGACCAGCACAACCGGGCGAACCCGAACTGCCAGGTGCAGCTCAAGCGGTTCGACACCGGCGGCACCGCGGAGAAGGCGCCGGAGGTGGTCACCCGGCTCATCACCGACAGCAGCGTGCTCGGCGCCGTCGGGCTGCCGCTGTCGGCCGAGTCGAAGGCGACCGGCGCGATCTTCGAGGAGGGCGGTCTGACCCACCTCACGCCCTCGGCCACCGATCCGGTGCTGACCAGGAACAACTGGTCCACGTTCTTCCGGGTCCCGGCCGGCGACGCCGTGCAGGGGCCGGCCGCCGCGACGTTCATGACCGGCAGGCTCGGCGCGCGGAAGGTCTGCGTCGTCCAGGACGACTCCGGCTACGCGAACGGTCTCGCCGGGGCCGTCTCGAAGGCGCTCGGCCCGGCCGGCGCGAACTGCCGGAACAAGGTCACCGCCGGGCAGAAGGACTTCTCCCCGGTGATCTCGAAGGTCGTCGCGGCCAAGCCGGACGTCGTCCTCTACGCCGGCTACGGGCCGGACGGCGCCCGGTTCGACAAGCAGCTGACCGCCAAGGGCTTCCGCGGCCAGTTCGTGGGGTCCGACGCGGTACTGGACGACGCGTTCGTCCGGGCCGCCGGCACGGCCGCGGACAACGCGTTCTTCACCTGCGCCTGCGCCCCGGGCGCACTGCTGCCCGGGTTCGCCGACGCCTACAAGGGCATCGCCGGCGGCGCCGAGCCCCCCGCCTACTCGGCCGAGGCCTACGACGCGGCGACGGTCCTGCTCAAGGCGATCGACGCCGGAGCCCGCGACCGCGGCGCGGTGAAGGAGTTCGTGCGCGGCTACCGCGGCCCCGGGTACTCCCGCGAGCTCGGGTGGGACCCGGCAGGCGACCCGGTCACCAGAACCGTCCACGGCTACAAGGTGGAGAAGGGCCGGATCGCCTACGTGGGCCCCATCGGCTGACCACGGCCACGAGCCGCCCCGTCCACGACGAAGGCCCCGCCGCGATGCGGCGGGGCCTTCGTGTGGTGGTGGTGCGGCGCTCGGGACGCTGCGGTGCCTCGCTCGCTCAGGAGGAGGTCTTGGCCGGGGCCAGACCGTCGACGACGGCGTCGGCCACGGCCTTCATGGTCGTGCGGCGGTCCATGGCGGTGCGCTGGATCCAGCGGAACGCCTCGGGCTCGCTCATCTTCTGGTGGGTCATCAGCAGGCCCTTGGCGCGGTCGACGACCTTGCGGGTCTCGAACCGCTCGTTGAGCTCGGCGACCTCGTCCTCGAGGGCCTTCTTCTCGGCGAACCGGGAGACGGCGAGCTCGATGGCCGGGACCAGCTCGTGCCGGGCGAACGGCTTGACCAGGTAGGCCATGGCACCGGCGTCGCGGGCGCGCTCGATGAGGTCGCGCTGGCTGAACGCGGTCAGCATGACGACCGGGGCGATCTTCTCCTCGACGATCACCGACGCGGCCTCGATGCCGTCCTTCTTGGGCATCTTGACGTCCATGATGACCAGGTCGGGCTTCAGCTCGCGGGCCTGGCTGATCGCGGTCTCGCCGTCGCCGGCCTCACCGGCGATCTGGTAGCCCTCCTCGGAGAGCATCTCGGCGAGGTCCATGCGGATCAGCGCCTCGTCCTCGACGACCAGCACCCGCCACCCGGGCTGCGGGCCGTCCTCGGCCGGCGTCTCTGCGGGAACGTTGTCGGTCACCGGGGATCTCCTTCGAACAAACTGGTGAATGACCCGAGAACCAACGATACCGCCGCCGTCGACCTGCAGCCGAACCACTTCGGCATTTCGTGTGCGGAAACACGACCATCGAGGAGGCGGATGACACGATCGAGATCGCCGTTCAACGGAACGGGGTCACGATTTCGGGCCGATCGCGGCGTCCAGGGCCGCGACCGCGGACCGCCGGGCCACCGACAGCGACCGCGGCCCGTTGCGCCGGTGCTCGATGCCGAGCAGGTCCAGGGCGGCCTCGGCGAGCCGGAAGATGTCCTCCGAAGCGTTGGAGAGGAACCAGCGCGGGTAGCTGTACTCGCGGATCGTGCCGTCCGGGCGGCGGGCGCGGACCCGGTTGGTGGCACGGCAGCCGTCGGAATGGAAGAGACCGCGCAGGAACGCACCGGGATCGGCGTCGACGAGGGACTGCTGCCAGGGCTCCAGCGTGATGGAGCGCGTGTGTTTCATCCCGGGGCCGTGCTGCGGGAACAGGCAGATCCAGTGTTTCGAGTAGCTCTTCACCTCGGTGCACCCCGGGCGTTGCACCCGGCAGACCGCATCAGCGAGGACCGACCGCATCGCGGCCTCGACGTCGTCGAGGATTCCGGGCCAGGCGTCGTCGCCGAACACCGACAGCGACTGCACCGCACGGCGCCCGATCACGATGTGGCCGTCTCCCAGATACATACCCAGCAGGTACGGATAGCCCGGTGGCGCATCCGTTCCGAGGCAGCGGAAACAGCGGGCGGCCCGTTCCGGATCCGTGGTACGACGGTCGCCGAGTTTCCAGTGCTGGACGGTGGACCTCGGGATCCTCATCACGAGTGCCACATCGGTGACGGTGTTCCCCGCACGGAGAAGGGCGAGCGCGCGGTCGACGGTCTGCTTCGGATACATGAGCAAATCGTGCACCCGACCACCGACAGGAATGACCGGAAAGTGCCCCCGGTGGGACTCGAACCCACACTTTATGGATTTTGAATCCATTGCCTGCTGCCAATTGGGCTACGGGGGCGTACTGCATTCAGACTATTCGATTATGCACCCCGGAGTAATCGAGGTGGTCCTACCCTAGCGGGCCGCCGGACCCCCGGGGAATCGGGGCCGCATCGTTTCACACACCGGGACCCCAGCAGACGAAGCGGCTCCGCACCGAGCCGTCGCCGAGCACGTGCAGCACCCCTCCCGGCGGCACGGTCGCCGGGTCGGAGGTGCCGGGCTGCCCGGGCCACGCGGTCGCCGGGGCGACCGACGGGGCGAGCACGAGCGGGTGGCCGGCGAAGGTCGTCGTCAGCGGGGTGTGCTGGTGCCCGCAGACGACGACGGTGTCGTCGGCGCGGGTGGCGAGCACCCGTTCCAGGGGCCCGGGGTCGAACACACCCATGGTGTCGAGCACCGGGTGCCCGGTGCGGACCGGCGGGTGGTGCAGCGCGACGAGCAGCGGCGCGGGGTCGCGGGCGGCGTCGGCGAGCAGGTCCAGCCCGGCCGCGGACACGGCACCGTGGTGGTGCCCGGGCACCAGCGTGTCGAGCAGCACCAGCGTCGCACCGTCGAGCTGCAGCACCCGGTCGGAGGCCTCACCGAACGCAGCGGCCAGCGCCGCGCGGTCGTCGTGGTTGCCGGGGACCAGGTGTGCATCGAGGCCGTCGAGCAGGTCCGCGGCCGCCGCGTACTGGTCGGGGGTGCCGTCGTCGGCGACGTCCCCGGTCACCAGTACGACGTCCGGCGCCGGGTCCAGCGCCCGCACCCCGGCCACCGTCCGCTCGGCGCGGGGCCGCCATCCGGGCAGCCCGCTGTGCAGATCCGAGAGCTGCAGGACGGTGGGCATCGGGCCGGCTCAGTGCTTGGGGCCGCTCCCGCCGCGGAACTTCTTCAGCATCTCCTGCGCCTTGGCCCGGTTCTTCGGGTCCGAGGCGTAGCGCTTGGCCTGCTCGGTCATCTTCTGACCCTGCGGGCTGCGCAGGAACTGCTGGATCTTCTGGATCAGGCCGGGCACGGTGTCTCCCCTGGTGTCGTCGTTCGGCGGGCCGTCACCGTACCGACCGGCCGGAACGTGCGGGCGGCGGAAACGCCGCTCACGCCCGTTCGAGCAGCGCCGCGGCCTCCATGTGGTGGGTCATCGGGAACGCGTCGAACGCCCGCAGTGCCCCCACCCGGTAGCCGTGCTCGGCGAACAGCCCGAGGTCGCGGCCGAGCGCGGCCGGGTCGCAGGCCACGTGCACGACGCGGTGGGGCGCGCGGGCGGCGAGGTCGCGCACCGCGGCACGGCCGAGACCGGTCCGCGGCGGGTCGGTGACGACGACGTCGGGGTCCGGGCGCAGCCGGGCGATCTCCCGTTCGGCGCGGCCCTGCACGAACTCCACCTGGGGCAGGTCGGCCAGCGCGGCGCGGCCGTCGGACACCGCCGACGGCGAGGACTCCACGACCAGCACCCGCCCGCCGGGACCGACCTGGCGGGCCAGCACCGACCCGAGCAGCCCGACGCCGCCGTAGAGATCCCAGGCGACGCCGCAGGCCGGGGCGTCGGCCCAGTCGGCGACCACTCCGGCCAGGGTGTCCCCCAGCGCCGGGTGGACCTGCCAGAACGTGCCGGGTGAGAGGTCCCAGGTGCGGCCCGCGGCGTGCCCGGTGGTGGGCGCGTCGACCCGGGCGACGCCGTCTCCGGTCACCGCCACGTCGACGTCGGCGCCCGGCCGGAACCGTTGCGCCAGAACGGGTTCGAGCGCGTCGCCGGGAACCAGCGGGCAGTCGGCGATCTCGCAGACGTCGTGGCTGCGGTGCGCGCGCAGGCCGGGGACCCCGGCGTCGTCGACGGCGAGGCGGACCCGGGTCCGCCAGCCGAGCGGGCCGCCGGGCAGCTCCTCCACCACGACGTCGCCGAACGGCACCCGGGAGAGCTCCGCGGCCTTCCCGGCGAGCCGCTCCAGCTGCTCACGCAGCACCGCGGTCTTGAGGTCGCGCTGCGCGGACGGCGTGGCGTGCTGGAAGTCGCAGCCCCCGCAGCCGCCGGGACCCGCCCACACGCACGGCGGCTCGACCCGGTCCGGTGAGGGCTCCAGCACGGTGACGGTGTCGGCGCGGCAGAAACCGCCCCCGCCGTCCTCGGTGACGACCGCGTGCACGCGTTCCCCGGGCAGCGCGTGCCGAACGAACACGACGCGGCCGGCGCCGGGCCCGGCGGGGCGGCCGTCGTCGCCTGCGCGGGCGACGCAGTGGCCACCGTGCGCGACCGGTCCGACGACGAGCTCGAGCATCCGGTCGGTCCACCCGGACTGCGGATCGGCGGCGTCCGGGCGGCGCCCGCTCATCGGGGGCCCGTGCCCGGCCCGCCGGTGCCGACGGTGCCGCGCCCGGAGCCGTCGGTGCGGCGGGTCTCGCGGCGGTCGGCCGGGTCCGGCTTGTCCGGGGCCGGGGCTCCGGGGCCGCCGGGGGCGGTGTCCGCGGTCGGGTAGCCGCGCCGGGACGCGCCGGGCGCGTCGAGCGGGGACAGCGCCCGTGTCCGCGACGACGACGGCAGCTGCCACGGCACGCTGGTGACCATGACTCCGGGCTGGAACAGCAGCCGGGTCTTGAGCCGCAGCGCGCTCTGGTTGTGCAGCACCTGCTCCCACCAGTGCCCGACGACGTACTCGGGGATGTAGACGGTGACCACGTTGCGCGGGGAGTCGGTGCGGATCCGCTTGACGTAGTCCAGGACCGGCCGGGTCACCTCCCGGTACGGCGACTCGATGACCTTGAGCGGCACCGGGATCCCGCGGGTGTGCCACAGGTCGACGAGCTTCTTGGTCTCGGAGTCGTCGACGTTGACCGTGACGGCCTCGAGGATGTCCGGGCGGGTGGCGCGGGCGTAGGCCAGCGCCCGCAGGGTCGGCTTGTGCAGCGTCGAGACCAGGACGACGGCGTGGTTGCGCGAGGGCAGGACGTCGTCGGACTCGTCGGCGACCAGCGCGGCGGCGACCCGGTCGTAGTGCTTCTGGATCATCAGCATGAGCACGAAGAACACGGACATCGCCACGATTGCGATCCAGGCGCCGAGGGCGAACTTGGTGATCAGCACGGTGACCAGGACGAGCCCGGTCATGATCGTGCCGAAGCCGTTGATCGCCTGGCTGCGGCGGATCCGGCGGCGCTCGGCGGTCTCCGGTCCCAGCTCCAGCTCCCGGTTCCAGTGCCGCACCATCCCGGCTTGCGACAGCGTGAACGACACGAACACGCCGACGGTGTAAAGCGGAATGAGCCTGGTGACCTCGGCCTGGAACCCGACGACGAGCAGCACCGCGAACACCGACAGCGCGAGGATGCCGTTGGAGAACGCGAGCCGGTCGCCGCGGGTGTGCAGCTGGCGCGGCAGGTAGCGGTCCTGGGACAGGATCGAGCCGAGCACCGGGAAGCCGTTGAACGCGGTGTTGGCCGCGAGCACCAGGATCAGCGCCGTCATGACGATGACGAAGAAGAAGCCGGGCCGGAAGTCGGCGAACACCGCGTCGGCGAGCTGGGCGATCATCGTCTGCTGCTGGTAGCCGGGCGGGGCGTCCGGGAACTGCCGCACCGGGTCCTCGGCGATCTTGGCGCCGGTGGTGATGGCCAGCGCGATCAGGCCCAGGAACATGGCGATCGAGGTGGCGCCGAGCAGCAGCAGCGTCGTCGCCGCGTTCTTCGACTTGGGCTTGCGGAACGCCGGGACCCCGTTGGAGATCGCCTCGACACCGGTCAGCGCCGCGGCCCCCTGGGTGAACGAGCGCAGCACCAGCAGGACCAGCGCGAGTCCGGTGAACTCGTTGCCCTCGGCCACCAGGTGCAGGTTCGCGCTGGCGGCGCGGACGTCGTCGCCGAGGATCAGGATCCGGGTGAAACCCCAGATGATCATTGCGGCGACGCCGAACACGAAGGCGTACACCGGGATCGCGAACGCGGCACCGGACTCGCGCAGGCCACGCAGGTTGATCGCGGTGAGGATCACGATCGCCGAGACGCAGAACAGCACCTTGTGCTCGCCGACGACCGGGACCAGCGCCCCGATGTTCGCCGCGGCCGAGGAGATCGACACGGCGACGGTGAGCGTGTAGTCGACCAGCAGTGCGCTGGCGACGGTCAGCCCGGCGGTGCGGCCGAGGTTGACCGTGGTCACCTCGTAGTCGCCCCCGCCGGAGGGGTAGGCGTGCACGTTCTGCCGGTAGCTGGCGACCACCGTGAGCATCACGATCACGACGGCGAGGCCGATCCACGGCGAGAGCGCGTAGGACGCGACGCCGGCGACCGAGAGCGTCAGGAAGATCTCCTCCGGGGCGTAGGCGACCGACGACATGGCGTCGGAGGCGAACACCGGAAGGGCGATCCGCTTCGGGAGCAGCGTGCTGGTCAGGCGGTCGCTGCGTTGCGGTCGTCCGACGACGAGCCGCTTCAGAGCGACGGCGAGCTTGGACACGGTGCGCAAGCCTAAGCCCCGGCCCCGGAACCGACGCGATAGCGTGCCCGATCGACAGCGAGTGACCGCCGGAAGGACCTGCTGAAGCCATGCACGTCGTGATCATGGGGTGTGGCCGGGTGGGCGCATCCCTGGCCGCCGGCCTCGAGCGGCTGGGCCACGAGGTCGCGGTCATCGACCGTGACCCGCAGGCCTTCCGCAGGCTCGGCCCGGACTTCCGGGGACGCCAGGTCGTCGGGTTCGGCTTCCACCGGGCGGTCCTCGACGAGGCCGGCCTGGAGAACGCCGACGCGTTCGCCGCCGTCTCCTCCGGCGACAACTCGAACATCATCGCCGCGCGGGTGGCGCGGGAGAGCTACGGCGTCGGCAAGGTCGTCGCCCGGATCTACGACGCGAAGCGGGCCGCGGTCTACGAGCGGCTCGGCATCCCGACCGTCGCGACCGTGCCGTGGACCACCGACCGGCTGCTGCGCATGCTGCTGCCCGACGGCGTCGCGACCGCGTGGCGGGAGCCGACCGGCACCGTGGCGGTGCTGCCGCTGCCGCTGAACGAGGAGTGGGTCGGGCACTCGATCCGCAGCCTGGAGCGGCAGACGCGGTCGCGGGTGGCGTTCATCGTGCGGTTCGGGCACGGCGTCCTGCCCGACGAGGGCACCACCGTGCAGGCCGAGGACACCGTCTACGTGTCGGCGATCTCGGGCACGGTCAGCGACGTGACGGCGGCCGCCGCGGCGGCGCCGGAGGAGGACTGATGCGGGTCGCGATCGCCGGGGCGGGTGCGGTCGGCCGCTCCATCGCTCTCGAGCTCGTCGAGTCCGAGCACCGGGTGATGCTCATCGAGCGCGACCTCGCCCAGATCGACCCGGGCGCGGTGCCCGAGGCCGAGTGGGTCAACGCCGACGCCTGCGAGCTGGCTTCCCTGGAGGAGGCCGGCATCGAGGGCTGCGACGTCGTGATCGCCGCGACCGGCGACGACAAGGTCAACCTCGTGGTGTCGCTGCTGGCGAAGACCGAGTTCGGGGTGCGACGCGTGGTGGCCCGGGTGAACGACCCGCGCAACGAGTGGCTGTTCAGCGAGAACTGGGGTGTCGACGTCGCGGTGTCGACGCCGCGGCTGCTGGCGGCGCTGGTCGAGGAGGCCGTGGCCGTCGGCGACCTGGTGCGGCTGCTGACGCTGCGCCAGGGGCAGGCGAACCTGGTCGAGGTGACGCTGCCGGAGGCGACGCCGCTGGCCGGGCGCCCGGTGCGGACCCTGGAACTGCCGCCGGACTCGGCGCTGGTGACCATCCTGCGCGGCGGCCGGGTGATCGTCCCGCAGCCCGACGACGCGCTGGAGCCGGGCGACGAGCTGCTGTTCGTGGCGACCGCGGCGGTCGAGGAGGAGATCCGCGCGGCCCTCATGTGAGGCCGGTGCCGGTGAGGCCGGTGCTCGTGCGGGCCGGGGCGCGGCCGCTGCTCAGTGCGCGGCGGGGCGCCGGTTCTCCGCGCGGCGCACGATCAGCACGGTCGCCAGGATCGCGACGGCCATCAGTGGGTAGCCCATGATCAGCCGGGTCACGCCCAGCCAGGTCTCGGCGTCGGCGAGGTAGAGCGCCCCCTGCACGATCACCCGGGCCACGAAGATCACGCCCCAGATCAGGGTGGCGAGGCCGTAGGCGCGTAACAGGACGGGGTCGCGGCGCCACTCCATGCCGCGGGAGTTGACCGCGTGCCAGATCACCCCGGCCAGTGGCCACCGGACCGCGACCGAGACCAGGGCGGCGATGCCGAGCGCGGCGCTGTAGAGCAGCCCGGGAAGGTAGAAGCCGCGGGCCTCGCCGGTCTGGCGAGCGACGAGTGCGCACACACCGACGCCGAGCAGCCCGGAGATCGCGGGCATGATCGGGTCGCGGCGCACCAGGCGCCAGGCCAGCACCAGGACACCGGCGCCGATCGCGGCCCACAGCGCCGTCGTCAGGTCGGTGGCCACGTTGACCACGACGAACACCAGCACCGGGATCGTCGAGGCGACGATCCCCGGCAGCCCGCCCATCTGCTCGAGCATCGTCGGCATCCGCTCCGGCGCCGGGGCGCCGGGCTCCGGTGACGGCGCCGCTCCCCCACCGGTCCCGGGCTCGACGCGCGGGATGCGGGTGGTGGGCGGGTCCTCGGCGGCGGCGGTGTGCCGGCCCTGCGGGGTGTCGTGTCGGGGGTCGTGCACGCGGGTCCGTTCTCTCGGAGTGACTGGCTCCGAGGCTACTGGGCCTGGCAGATCTCGTAGTACGGGTTGTAGAGCACCTTGCGCCCGTCGCGCAGCGAGACGCGGCCACGGACACGCATGGTGCGGCCGGCCTCGATGCCGGGGATCCGGCGGCGGCCCATCCAGACCAGGGTGACGCCGTCGGTGCCGTCGAACAGCTCGGCCTTCAGGCTGGCGTCGGCGTTCTGCGGGCACAGCTCGACGCTGCGGATCCGCCCGAGCATGGTCACTTCCTCGCCGCACGCACAGTCGCGGGCCGGGCGGGCCCCGGTCTCCTCGACGTCCTCGGCCAGATCGCGGGCGTCGAGCTCGTCGACGTCGCTGGTGAGTTTGCGGAGCATCCGGCGGAACGCGCCGCCATCGTCGCTGCCCATGTCTCTCCTCGACCCGCGCGGGCGCCGGACCGTCCGGCGTGCCCGCACTCGTGTGGCGACCCGACGGTCGTCGTGGTACCGCACGTCAGCGTAACGCGGCCGGGGCCCGGATTGTGCCCGTGGCCGGGGGATGTACGGGGTGAGCCGAGCCTCCGGGGCGCGCCGGGCGGTCGTCGTGGGACGGCCGGTGGTCCGCCGCCGCGCGCCACCGCCGACGTCCGGACGAACCGGACAGCCGCGGCGTGACGAGCGTGACCCTCGACCGGGTGCGCTGCCCGGGGTGTCTCCCCCGGACCCCGCAACCCGGGCAGGGCGGCCGGTGGAGCTCAGGGGCGGCGGTGGCGGCCCAGGTCGCCCTGGGCGTCCTCCGCGGTTCCGAGCGCGCCGGCGCCCGTGGTTCCCGTCCCGGTCGTTCCCGGGTTCGTGCCGGTGCTCGCGGCGGAGCGGTGGGAACCGCCGCCGGTCGCGGACGGCGAGCGGTGTGCGCCGGCTCCCTCGGGGGCGCGCCGGCGGCCGCCGCGGCGACCACCCTGCTCGTTCCCGGCTCCGGTCCCGGTCGTGCCGGACTGCGCGGTGTTCGAGGCCGCCGTGCCGGGCTGCGCGGTGCCGGACTGCGCGGTGCCGTCGCCGACCGCGCTCAGGGTGCGGCCGGCTCGGGCCCGGGAGCCGCTGCGCGGGGCGTCGCCGGACGCGGCCGCCGCCAGCAGGTCCGCGACCGAGGACCCGGAACCGGTGCCGTGGCGCCCGGCCCCGCGGGTGGCGGCGATCTCGGCGGAGAGCCAGTCGTCCTCGTCCGGTGTGACCGTGTCCGCGGACGCCGTGTCCGCAGGCGTCGTGTCGGCGACCGCCCGGTCGCCGGTCTCGTCGGCCGACAGGTCGCTGTTCTCCGTCGCGCCGTTCTCTGTCGCCGGAGTCTCCGTCGCGTTGTTCTCCGTCGCGGGGATCCCGGTGCCGGAGGTCCCCTCGGCGAGGGGCGCGGCGGGGCTGTCGGCAGCCGGTTCCTCCGCGGCGTCGCCGTGGTGCGCGATCCCGTTCTGCACGGCTCGGTTCTGCACGGCTCCGTTCTGCACGACGCCGTTCCACCGGGTCCCGTTCTGCCGAGTCCCGTTCTGCCGAGTCCCGATCTGCCGAGTCCCGTTCTGCCGGGTCCCGTTCTGCCGGGTCCCGTTCTGCCGGGCGCCGTTGCGGGCCGCGCCGCCGGAGTGGTCGTCCGCCAGAGCGGCCGTGCCGTCGAACGCGGCACCGTTGCGCACCGCGTCCGCCGGGGTCGTGTCGAACGCCGCACCGTTGCGGACGGCGTCGGCGGGGGTCGTCGGGTCGGCGGCCGCACCGTCGCGGGTGGCGTCCGCACGACGACGACCGTTGCGCCGCACCGGTGTGGCGTCGGTGTCGGCGCCGAACAGGGCGTCGGTGTCGGCGCCGGACCGGGCAGCGGGATCCGCGCCGGACCCGGTGCCGGGGTCCGCCTCGGACGGGGTGCCGTCGTCCGCACCGGTCTCGGCGGGTTCCGGCCGGGCACGGCGTCCCCGGCGCGGCCGCCCGGTGGGCGTCTCCTCCTGCCCGGACACGTGGGGCCCGCCTGCCTGCTCCGCCGGGCGGGCCTCCGCGGCATCGGGCTCCGGCGCGATCGGGTCGAACAACGGGTCCGGGTCCGGGGTCCGGTCGAGAGTCGCCTCCATCAGCGGGACATCGTCGAGCGGGATGTCCCCGATCCCCGGCAGCTGCCCGCCACCGGAGGCCTCCGTGTCCCGCGGGCCGGCGTGCCGGCCGCCGGTGGCCCCGTCGACGTCGTCGGAGATTCCGCCGCCGGGAGCGGCGTGCGCGCCCCGACGACCGCCGACGGCGGTGTCGGTCTCGGTGCCGCCGAGGGCGTCCGCGGCCCGGCGACGACGACCACCGGCCGGCGTCGGCGAGGCCGACGAGGCCGCGTCGGCCCCGGCCGCCGGACGCTCCGGGGTCAGCCCGGCGAGACCCGCGAGCATGTCCGGCCCGGACAGCGCGAGCACCGCCGGGTCCCGGCGCGGCGGCGCCGGCGGCTGGGCCGGCGCCTGCGGCTCGGACGGGACCTGCGGCTCGACCTGTGCCTGCGCACCGGCCGGAGCCTGCGGCTCGACCGGCGGCTGCGGCGCGGACGCTGCCGCGGCGGGGGCGCCCGGACGGGAGTCCCGTCGGGGCGCGGGAGCGGCGGCAGGCGCGGGCGGACCCCACGCGGCCGCGGTGTCCTCGGCACCCGGGGCCGCGGCGACGTCCGGGGCCGGGTGCTGCCCGCTGTCCCGGCTGTGCCGGCGCTGCGGCCTCGCCGGACGGCCGGGCCCGGCCGCGTGCCGGGTACGGCGCCCGGCGGCGGGCACGGCAGTGGTCGCCTCGCCGGCGGCGGGGACGTCGCCGGTCCCGGGGGCATCGGCGGACCCCTCGCCGGGCTGGGGGCGGAGCAGCGCAGTGCGCTCGGCCGGGGCGGCCGGGCGGGCACCGGCGGACGCCGCAGGTGCCTCCGGACCGGGCTGCGGCACCGGGCCAGGGCCTGCCGCGGGCTGCCCACCGGGCTGCGCGGCCGGAGCCGGGGATGGCGTGGGGCCGGCCGGCGGAGCCGCGGGACCGGGGCCGGCCGCAGGTGCGGCGGGCCCGGTCCGGGCGGCGGCCGGTGCGGATCGCGGTCCGGGCCGGTCCGGGCGGGCCGCGGGCAGTGCGGTCGTACGGGCGGCCGTCGTCCGGGCGGCAGGCGCCTCGGGCTGCGGGCGTGCGGGAGCGTCGTCGGGGGCATCGGCGGGCAGGTCGGGCACTGCACGCAGCGGTCGCGGCCGGCCGCCACCCGGCCGGGCCGGCGGCGCGGGTCGGCCGGCGGCCGGCGCGGCGGTCCCCGGGGCGGGCGCCTCGGCGCCGTCGGACTCGGCCGACTGGGGCACCGACACCGTGATCCGCGCCTGTTCGGACGCGGCGACGTCGGGCTGCTGCTCGCGCAGCCGCTCGGGCAGGTCCAGGGGCAGCACCGTCCGCGGTGGGTACGGGTCCTTGCCCCGCACGACGATGATCCCGCGCAGCACCCGGCGCAGCTCGACGTCGAGCGCCTCGACGGTCTCCAGTGACGCCGTCGCGACGCCGTAGACCATCCAGCGCGGGCCGTCGCAGCCGACGAACACCGACGCCGCATTCTCCGTGCTCGCGTGCAGCTCACGACCCCAGTCGCCGCGGGCGTTGCGGACCCGCGCGCCGCCGTTGCGCAGCGAGGTCTCGATCTCCGCGGCGAGGTCGCCCCAGAGTCCCGACGACCGCGGCGCGGCCAGCGCGCTCACCGCGATCCGGCCCTCGGGCAGGATCAGGTGCACCGCCTGCGGCCGCTCGTCGCCCCCGGAGGGCTCGAGCTTCAGCTCGGCGCCGTAGGGCACCGGTACCTGGATCGAGCCCAGGTCGACGCGGGCCAGCGCGTCGGTCATCGACGGGTCCAGCTCCTCGACGTCCGCGGGGCCGAGCGGTCGCCCGCCGGAGCCGGGCGGCGGGACCGACAGCGGGGCGTCGCCGAGGCCGTAGTCGTCGTCGTCGAGGTCCTCGTCGCCCGACGACGGCGCCTCGGTGCGCACGGCGGCCCGGACGGCCTGGGTCGCGCCGGTCTTCGCCGGCCGGCGGGCGCCCCCACCGCGGGGTACCTCACCGGAGCGGGCCGGGGCACCGGAGCGCGCGGTGGCGGTGGGCCGGGACGCCGGAGCGGGCGCAGCCGGGGCCGGGGCGTAGCCGTCGTCGGCGGCGGCGTAGTCCAGCTCGTCGTCGAACTCGTAGTCCTCGTAGTCGCCGGCGTGGCTCAGCAGCGGCGGCTCGGTGGCGTCCCAGCGACCGTCGGAGGACACGCGGCCGTCGCGGTCACGGGCCGGCGGCGCACCCGCTGCCTGCGGGGCACCACCCTGCCGACCGGGGCTGCGGGATCCCTTGCGCGCCATGCCGTTCCTCTCGCTGCCGGGCTGCTCGGCCCCGTCGCCGGGCTCCTCGCCGTCGTAGCCGGGGTATCCGGGGTAGCTGCCGCTCCCCTGGTCCTCGACGTCGTCTTCGCGGCGGATGTCGAACATCCGCCCCTTCGTGCGTCCGGGCATCAGCGACCACCTCCGTGCTCGAGCGCGGCGTTCCCGCCGGTCGAACCGTGACCACCCGTGCCGCGCTCGGAGCTCGGCAGGGCGGGGACCTCGACGAAGCGGGCCGTCTCCACCCGCTGGACAACCAGCTGTGCGATCCGGTCCCCGCGGGACAGCGTGATCGGGTCCGACCGGTCGGTGTTGACCAGACAGACCTTGATCTCCCCGCGGTACCCGGCGTCGACGGTGCCGGGTGCGTTGACGATCGACAGCCCGCAGCGTGCCGCCAGGCCGGAGCGCGGGTGGACGAACCCCGCGTATCCGGCCGGGAGGGCGATCGCGACCCCGGTCCCGACCAGCGCGCGCTCACCGGGCGCCAGGACGAGATCGGTGGTCGTCACCAGGTCGGCTCCCGCATCGCCGGGGCGGGCGTAGGCGGGGGCGGGCACGTCGGGATCGAGCCGGGACAGCAGCACGTCGACGGACGGTGCGACCAGCGGATCCTGCGGGGGAGCGGGCACGGGACCGGGCACGGCGGGCGACGCTACCCTGAGAACCGTGAGTGACCGTCAGCCGGAGAACGACTCTGCGACGTCCGGCCCCACTGCGTTCGACGAGCGGTTGTCGGTCCCGGTGTGGTGGTACCTGCCCACCGCCGGGATCGGTGTGCTGCTCGCCGCCGAGATCCACATGGGCTACCCGGGGGTCCGCTCGTGGATCGGCTACGTCGTGCTGATCCCGCTGTGCCTGCTCGTGACGTGGTGGTGGGGGCGCAGCCGGGTCACCGTCGGGGACGGGCGGCTGACGGCCGACGAGCGGTCGATTCCGCTGTCGTCGGTCGGCGAGACCGACACCGTGGCGCGCGCGGACAAGCGGGAGGCGATGGGCCCGGATCTGGACCCGGCCGCGTACGTCCTGCACCGGGCCTGGGTGGGCCCGCTGGTGCGGGTCGAGGTCACCGACCCGTCGGTGCCCGAGCCGTACTGGGTGGTGAGCACCCGGCGCCCCGAGCAGCTGCGTGCGGCGATCGCCGCGCAGGCGGCCGGGGTGCGCTGACAGGCCGCCGACGGGGCGCTGCCGGGGCGACGACGGGTCCGGACACACGACGACCCCCGGCGGTTCGCCGGGGGTCGCGAGTGTTCGTCGAGCCGTGTGGTCAGGCCGCGCAGTCGCGGCAGATGAACTGCCCGTTCTTCGCGCTCGCCAGCCGGCTCCGGTGGTGCACCAGGAAGCAGCTGGCACAGGTGAACTCGTCCGCCTGCTTCGGCAGGACGTTCACCGTCAGCTCCTCGCCGGACAGGTCCGCACCGGGGAGCTCGTAGCTCTCCGCGGTGTCGGTCTCCTCGACGTCGACGACCGCGGACTGCGCCTCGTTACGCCGCTGCTTGAGCTCGTCGAGCGAGTCCTCGGCCATCTCGTCGGCCTCGTTGCGACGCGGGGCGTCGTAATCGGTCGCCATGGATCCACCCTTGCCATTCACAGTTGTGCCGCTCGCCCCTCGGCCGGCGGGCGGCAGTTCTTCGCTTCGGTCAATCGTCGCGTGCGGCAGGAGAACGCCGCGGCGACCAGGTTTGTGCCCCGGGACGGAGTGATGCCGGTCTCATGCCCGGATGCGCGAGCGGCCATCCGTCGGATGGATCCCGGCTGCGCGCGGTCGACGCTCACTCCGCCTCCAGCGGGCGCGAAGGGTAACCCAGCGCGGACGGTCTGTGGAGGGCGGTCCCCCGGTCGCAGGAGCGGGCACGGCGGCGGGTGTCGCACGTACCGCCGGTGGGCGCCCCCGGCTAGGGTCGCCCGTCGTGACGACGAGTGCCCGCACGCCCACTCCCGGCGCCGATCCCGGGGCCGTCGGTACCTGGCTCGCCGGGGTTCTGGACGACGAGCGGTGGGCGCGCTGCGAGCTCTCCCCGCTGGGTGCGGGCCGCTCGAACCTCACCTACCGGGTGCTCTCCCCCGCCGGGTCGGTCGTGCTGCGCCGCCCGCCGGTGGGCTCGGTCGCCGAGACCGCGCACGACATGGCCCGCGAGCAGCGGGTCATCGCCGCGCTGGCCGGCACCGACGTGCCCGTCCCGGCCGTGCTGGCCGGCCACGACGGCGGGACCGGCGGCCCCACCGGCTCCCCCGCGTTCGTCATGGAGCTCGTCGACGGCGTCGTCCCGGTCGACGCGCTGCCCGAGGGCTGGGCGACCACCCCCGCGGAGCGGTCCCGGCTCGGCTACGCGCTGGTCGACGTGCTGGCCGCGCTGCACGCGGTCGACCCGGAGGCGGTCGGCCTGGGTGACTTCGGCCGCCCCGAGGGGTTCACCGAGCGGCAGATCCGCCGCTGGCGCAGGCAGTGGGACGCCGCGCGCACCGACTCGAACTCCGACTCCGACTCCGACTCCGACTCGAACTCCGGCTCCGCCTCCGCCTCCGACTCGAACTCCGGCTCCGCCTCCGGAGACGGTTCCGGTGCGGCCGGTGCCGTGGACGCCGCCACCGAGGCCGAGGTGACCCGCCTCGCCGACCGGCTGGCACAGCAGCTGCCCACCACCCAGCGGCACACGATCGTCCACGGGGACTACCGCATCGACAACTGCGTGTTCGACGCCGAGGACCCGGGCACGATCCGCGCCGTCCTCGACTGGGAGATGTCGACGCTCGGGGACCCGCTGACCGATCTCGGGCTGCTGCTCGTCTACTGGCGTCAGGCCGGCGACGACGCGGTGTGGCGGGACGCCCAGCGCCTGCCGTCGCCGACCGGCCTGCCCGGTTTCCCGACCCGCGCCGAGCTGGTGGCGGCCTACGCGGACCGCACCGGGCTCGACGTCGCCGAGCTGCCCTGGTACGTCGCGTTCGGCACCTTCAAACTGGCCGTGGTGCTCGCCGGGATCCTGTTCCGGGTCCGGGCCGGTGCGGTACCGGCCGAGATGGCCGAGGGCCTGGACGGGGCGGTCGGACCGCTCGTCGCTCTGGGTCATCACGTTCTGGACGGGGGCTCCTTCTGATGCCGCGCACGACCACCCGCGACCGGGCCCGCGGCCCGCGGCCCTACGAGCGGCGCCGGAAGCTGCCGATCGCCCTGACCGCGGTGCTGCTGGCCGCACTCGCCACCGTGACCTGGGTGATGGTGTTCTCGACGGCGTCGGAGGGCACCGCCTCCAACGAGTGCCCCGCCCCGACGGCGGGCAAGGTCGCCGGGCGCGAGGTGAGCTACGGCTCCCTGGACTCCGTGCCCCCGGCCGGGGTGCGCGACGTCCGCTTCCAGGTGCTCAACGCCGGCGGCCAGCGCGGCGAGGGCAACCTGGTGTCCGCGCAGCTCAAGGACCTGCAGTTCGCCGAGGCGGGCACGCCCGGCAACGACCCGGCCTACCCGGACGGGAAGCTGGAGTGCGCCGGTCAGCTGCGGTTCGGTCCCTCGGGTGCTGCCGCGGCGTCCACGCTGTCGCTGGCACTGCCCTGCATGGAGCTGATCCGCGACGAGCGGCAGTCGTCGGCCGTCGACGTCGTCGTCGGGTCGGGGTTCACCGACGTCGCCCCCGGGCGGGCATCGCGCGACGTGCTCGACCAGCTCTCCGCCGGTGCCGGGGACAACGGCGGCGCCAAGGCCGACCCGGGTCTGGTCTCGCAGGCGCGCAAGAACATCTGCTCGTCCTGAGCGCAGGGCCGGGCCCGCACGAGGCCCGGCCCCGCCCGTTCCGGCCCGCTCCCCCCGGCCCGGCACTCACACCCGCCCGGCCCCGATCACACCTCTCCGGCGCCGCTGCGCAGTGCCAGCGCGGCCAGCTCGGCCGCGACGCCCGGGGCCGCGGCGAACGACACGTCCCCGCCCAGCCCCGCGCCGTCGGTACCGAGGCCCTGCGGCCCGCCGGCGATGTGCACGACCGCACCCGCCTCGCTCGCGACCAGCGCCCCGGCCGCCCAGTCCCACCAGTTGCACCCGTGCTCGAGGTAGCCGTCGAGCCACCCGGCGCCGATCGCGCACAGGTCCAGCGCGGCCGACCCGGCGCGGCGGATGTCGCGCACCTCGGGCAGCAGCGCAGCCACCATCCGCGACTGCCGGGCGCGGCGCTCGGCCCGGTAGGAGAACCCGGTGCCGAGCAGGGACTGCCCGAGCTCGGTGGCGAGCGAGGCCCGCAGCGGCACGCCGTCGCAGGTCGCCCCCTGGCCCAGCGCGGCGCTCCACATCCGGCCCGACGCGGGCTCGGCGACCGCCCCGGCCACCGAGTGTCCGTTGTCGACCGCGGCGATGGAGATCGCGTACCAGGGCAGGCCGTAGAGGTAGTTCACCGTGCCGTCGATCGGGTCGACGACCCAGCGGGCGCCTTCGGCGTCGCCGGAGCCCTCCTCGCCGTAGACCGGCTCACCGGGGCGCAACTCGGCCAGCCGGGTGCGCACGAACCGCTCCACCGACGCATCGGACGCGGTCACGACGTCGGTGGGCGAGCTCTTGGTGCTCACCGCGTCCGGCTCGGCCTCCGCGGACCGCGGCGCCGGCAGGGAACGCAGGTGCTCGGCGGCCTCGGCGGCGACCTGCTCGGCGACGGCCCGCAGGACGGCCGGATCGGTGCCGCCACCTGCGACGTCGCGGGTGGATCCGGTGCCGGATCCCGGGTGCTCGGCGTGGGTGCTCACGGTCCCATCCGACCACGTTTCCGTGCCGGGGGACGCGCGGGTCGCCGTGAGGTGCGTCCTGCGCGGCGGACCGCCGTTACAATGGAACGCGTACCCAGCCTCCGGGACGCGCGGCGACCACCAATGACGTCGGCGACCGAGGTGGTGCCAGGACAGGACATCCGGCCGGACCGCGGCCCCGTCGAGACGACGGGTGCGCTGCTCTCCGTCCGAGTAACACTCCAGCGCACGTAGCGAGAGGGCCCAGGTGGCAGCCGCAGACTCCGCAGCACGCAGCGACTCGACCGTCGAGGAGACGTCGGGTACCGCATCACGCAGCCGCCGCACGGCCGGTGCCGGCACCACCGCGTCGACCGACGCCAAGCCGCGCACCCGCCGGACCACGGCCGCGAAGACCGCCGCGGGTGGCACGAAGACCGCCGCGGCGAAGGCGGCCCCGAAGACCGGCCCGAAGAAGGCCGCGCCGAAGAAGGCGTCGACCAAGAAGGCCGGCGACGAGGCCGACGCCGAGGACGGCGAGGTCGAGATCGAGGACGGCGACCTGGTCGAGGAGGGCGCCGACGACATCGAGGCCGACCTCGCCGAGGCCGCGAAGGAGGAGGACGTCCCCGCCGTCGAGGAGGCGGAGGACGACGACTCCGACGAGGACACCAACACCGGCAAGAACCGGGTCGCCCCGACCACCCGGTCCTCGCAGCAGAAGTCGGCCGACTTCGTCTGGGACGAGGAGGAGTCGGAGGCGCTGCGCCAGGCCCGCAAGGACGCCGAGCTCACCGCCTCGGCCGACTCGGTCCGCGCGTACCTCAAGCAGATCGGCAAGGTCGCGCTGCTCAACGCCGAGGAGGAGGTCGAGCTCGCCAAGCGCATCGAGGCCGGCCTCTACGGCGCGGAGCGGCTGCGCAAGGCGTTCGAGGCCAGCGAGAAGGTCTCCCCGCAGATGCGCCGCGACCTGCGCTGGATCGTCCGCGACGGTGAGCGCGCCAAGAACCACCTGCTCGAGGCGAACCTGCGGCTCGTGGTGTCGCTGGCCAAGCGCTACACCGGCCGCGGCATGGCGTTCCTGGACCTGATCCAGGAGGGCAACCTCGGCCTGATCCGCGCGGTCGAGAAGTTCGACTACACCAAGGGCTACAAGTTCTCCACGTACGCGACGTGGTGGATCCGGCAGGCGATCACCCGCGCGATGGCCGACCAGGCCCGCACCATCCGTATCCCGGTGCACATGGTCGAGGTCATCAACAAGCTCGGCCGCATCCAGCGCGAGCTGCTCCAGGACCTGGGCCGCGAGCCCACCCCGGAGGAGCTGGCCAAGGAGATGGACATCACCCCGGAGAAGGTGCTGGAGATCCAGCAGTACGCCCGGGAGCCCATCTCGCTGGACCAGACCATCGGCGACGAGGGCGACTCGCAGCTCGGTGACTTCATCGAGGACTCCGAGGCCGTGGTGGCCGTGGACGCGGTGTCGTTCACGCTGCTGCAGGACCAGCTGCAGTCGGTGCTGGCGACGCTGTCCGAGCGCGAGGCCGGCGTCGTCCGGCTGCGCTTCGGCCTGACCGACGGCCAGCCGCGCACCCTCGACGAGATCGGCCAGGTCTACGGCGTGACCCGCGAGCGGATCCGCCAGATCGAGTCGAAGACGATGTCGAAGCTGCGGCACCCGTCGCGCTCGCAGGTGCTGCGCGACTACCTGGACTGAGCGTCGGTGCCTACTAGGGTTCTGACCTGCGGAAACACGTGCAGGCAACCAGTACCCTAGTAGGCACAGCGCTCCCAGTCCAGATATCCCTGCGTCCGGGATGCCCGGTTCGCGGGGGTAGGATGCCCCGGTGCCCACCCCGCTCGACTCCTCCGACCTCCGCACCCTGCTGGTGTCCTGGAACACGTCGCTGAAGGCTGAACGCAAGTCTCCGGAGACGATCCGTTCGTACGCGTTCGGTGTCGAGCGGTTCCTCCGGTGGTGCGAGGAACGCGACCTCTCCCCCGATCTCACCCGGTCCCGCGTCCGCACGTGGACCGAGGATCTGCTCAGTGACGGCGTGTCCGCTGCCACCGCTCGCACGCGGCAGCTCGCGATCCGCCGGTTCTCCGCGTGGCTCGCGGAGGAGGACGAGATCCCGACCGACGAACTGGTGGGGATCAAACCGATCAAGCTTGACCAGAAGATCACCCCTGCGCTGACCGACGACGAGGTGAGCGCGCTGGTCCGTGCGTGCCGGGGAACCCGCATGCAGGACTACCGCGACACTGCGCTGGTGCGCCTCATGGTCGATACCGGCATCCGCGCGGGTGAGTGTGCGAATCTGCGGCTGTCCGACGTCCGCATCCCCGACGAGACCGTGATCGTCCGCGGCGGGAAGGGCGGGAAGGACCGTGTGATGTACCTCCCCGCGGAGACGCAGCGCGCGCTTGACCGCTACCTGCGCAAGGGACGTCGGGGACATGTCCGCGAGGGTTCCGACGCGCTGTGGGTCGGTGAGAGAGGGAAGACGTTCTCCTATGACTCGCTGCACAAGACGCTGCGCAAGCGCGCGGACGCTGCGGGTCTGGTCGACTTTCACCCGCACGTGCTGCGTCACACGTTCGCGACGAACTGGTTGACCGACGGTGGGTCCGAGGGGTCGCTGATGGCGCTCGCGGGGTGGACGCGTCGCGAGATGCTCGACAGGTACACCCGGTCGACAGCGTCCGCGCGGGCGATGGACGAAGCGCGACGACTGCGCGACGGGTGACCACTCCCCTACCGTGTCCCCCGGAGCGAGTGTGTGCAGGTGATCGAGAAGCGCTGCACCGGGTGCGACCGCGCGCTCCCGCTCGATCGGTTCACCCGTGACTCCCGGTCGGCACGTCGCGGTGGGCGGTCGCCGGTCGCGGTGCCGCGGATGCGAGCACTCATACCGTGAGGCGACCCGCGAGCGCCGTGCGGAGTACCAGCGCGGCTACTACCGGGAGCATCGCGACCGGCTCCTACGGAACCAGCGCGCGGGCGGAACCGCGACTCAGTAGCCCGACGCGCGTCCCTCGCGGCTGTGACGAGTTCCGGCGAACCCCATCACCCCGCGGTTGCGCTCGACGTCGTACAGAGGCTCTCAGTCCCGATATATCGGCAACTGTGGTGTCGGTA
The DNA here is from genome assembly GCF_046546475.1 of Pseudonocardia phyllosphaerae. NCBI lineage: Bacteria > Bacillati > Actinomycetota > Actinomycetes > Pseudonocardiales > Pseudonocardiaceae > Pseudonocardia > Pseudonocardia phyllosphaerae. Next base: position 235,302 of record NZ_JBKGXS010000006.1, on the reverse strand, counting down.
AACCACCGACACCCGCCGCGCGGGTACGTTTCCGCAGATGTGTTCGTGGGTGAGGAACCGCGGGGTTCGAGGTGTCGGTCGTGCGTAGGTCCGGGGTTCGAGGTGTCCCGGATTCCGCGGGGTTTGGGTACCGGCTACGCGCGGTTCCGATCGAACGTCGAGCGAGTGTCGGGACGACCGGTCGCGGGTCCCCGGTCTGCCTTGTGAAGTCGTTCAGGCGCCCGGTCGAGCGAGTGCCGCGGGTGCGGTGCGACGCGGATACTCACTGTGTTATATAACGCAACACAATAATCGGTTGCACGCAATTCATATTTGACAAACGCACCGTGCACCCTGTATTATAGAATCGTGGCATTAATGTGCCCCGGTGACTCGGTTGCGCGCAACCAATGCTTGACAAATCGCGCGAAACCCGGTATAATGTTCCCATGATCATCCGACTTAGGGTGGTCGCGTGCGGGCTACCAACCCGCGCGTTTCTTATCTAACTCTGATTGAATGCGAGAACCCACCAATGCACGTTTCTTACCCGTCCCCCGGTCTCATCCGCGGGCGCATCACGTTCGACGTGCTGATCACCTCCTGGCACCAATAGGATCAGCGTTCCCAGCATCCTCGCTACGGCGGTATCCCGTCGCGTGACGCGTGGTGGCACCTGGTGCTCGCCGACATGAGCGCCTATGCGGAGCGCACCATGCGCGCTCAGTGCGTGCGTGGGTCGAGCGGTGACGACATGGTCGCCGCGGTTCTGCTGACCCTGGTCGAGCGCGTGTGTGGGGCGACCAGCATCCGCTACGTGCACACCGCGCGGGCGCGCTGGTCGCCACCCACCTAGGTCGACGAGTTCCGGCGACTCATGCACACCAGCGTGAAACGGCGTTGCTTGGATCTCGGAGAGAAGGCGACCCGGTCGCCGGAGGTCCCGTACCCGTGGGAGCACGACGACGACGGCGACACCGATTGCGGGCATCCGGCGACCCGCGACACGTGCTCCGACGGGGTCGAGTTCGACGCGCTCGCCGCACTGCTCCGCGAGCAACTCACCACCGCGGAAGCGGAGCTTCTCGAACTCCTGTATCTCGGGCACACGGTCGCGGAGATTGCGGGGGTTCTGGGGATCACAGCGGCGACCGCGCGGAAGCGGGTGTCGCGGATGCGCGGGAAACTGGTGTCACACTTTCCCGCTGCGTCCCGTTGAAGAGGTTAGCGGGTCGAGCGGTGGGAGTGGTGTCCCACTGCACCGGGGTGGCGCGGGATCTGGTGGGTGCTCGCGTCACCCCGATCAACACCGACATTCAATCCATCCACTATCGCGCGGGTATCGCATGGGGTCGGGTAGCACTACACGCTACCTAGCATCCGGATCACAAACTAGAAGGTATCTGAATCCATGGTCGAATAGTTCCTTACGTGCGGGTCAACCGCGCTCGTTCTTGTCAATGCGTACCTAATCGGACGCATACTCATACGGAAGAAGAATCCCGCATGTCCTCCTTCACCGACCTCATCCCCGACGACATCCACGGAATCGAGATTTCCAGTGGACGTTACCTCATCGTCGACGGTGGGACGGTGACCGTGGACGATCGCGACTTCGTTCACTTCACGTCCCGCGGTCGTCGGGTGTCGGTGAACCTGGACGCGATCCGGGTGATTAACGAGCGCACGCTCCCCCGCGACAGCGACCGCGGGTGAAAAGGTCGCGGGTGCCCTGAATCGCAGTGGCTCAGCGCTAACCGCGCAGCGGTGCTCGCCGTCCGGGGCACCCGCGAGCCGATTAACACAGTAACTATCTTACCTGAAGGAATTGACGATGGTCGAAACTCTCGACGGACCCATCTCCGCGTTAGCAGCGCTCGGACCCCGACCGCAATGGGGCACCCCCGAGGCATCGGTGTATGACTCGAAGCTGAACAGTATCACTGACCTGTACCAGCGCGTCGAGCGACTGACACACGGGGACTACCCGGAGTTCTGGTACCGGTCGCTCGATATCGCGAAGGTCAAGTACGGTGTGCGGTTGACCTTTTTCGACGTCGAGTGTCCGACATGCGGTTAGGGTCCCGACCAACCGTGCATCTACTACGGGCGCCTTTCGTCGAGGTTCCACCGAACGCGAGGAGACGCGTTCAAAGAATGGAACGCCCGCGCGTGGAGCCACATTAGCCGCGATGACGACCGGATCGCGGACCGCCTAGAACGCGGCGACACCGTCGAGTGGACGATCGGACCGACGACCCTGTCCGGTCGGATCGAACGCGACCTCGAAATCGGAGTCCTGGTGCGCAGCGGTACCGGCTGGACGATCGCACGGCGACCTAGTCGCGCACCGCGTCGTTGACCGCGTCGAACACAAAACCACCCGCGATTTAGCGGGTTTCAACCGGTAGGTGCGCGTCCTCGTCCGCGCGCATCGTGTCCCGGGAGCGGCTGACCCCCGCTCCCGGGCGCCGGGTAGCAATACGGGTCAGGACGAGACAAATAACGCTGATTAGGACGGATAGAAACCATGATCAACACGACACGTCAGACATACTCGCACCGTGCCGCGAACCCTGTCACCGCAGCGCGAGACGGGGGTGCTGTCCGATGACCGACACGATTCTGTTCGACACCTCTCAAGTGGTCATCGCGTGGACCGACCCGGACGACTTCATCCGGCAAACCACCGACCTGATCCAGGGAAACAAGATCCCCGGCGTGTACGTCCACAATGGAACCCTAGTCGAGGTCGCGCGGGTCCAGGGACTCACCGGCGACGAGGGTCGTCGAGTGGTCCCGCTCAGCGCAGCATCGCTCCGCCGACTGATCGCGGAGCACGTGGTTGCCGAGAAGCGCTCCATGACCCGCGACGGAGAGAAACTGTCCCCCGGGCAGCCAACCGGCGGAGCGCATGAGTCGGTTATCAGCGGCAACGACTGGTCCGGGACGCATCAACTCGTCGGGATCAACGCAGTCCCGGTGATCATGGACGACGGGTCGGTGAAGCTGGAACGCGGGTGGTCGAGCGACACCCGACGCTACTACCACCCGACCCGCGGGGTACCCGCGCTGACCAGCGTCGAGGACGCCCGCGGGTTTCTGCTCGACGAGGTCACCCGGGATCTGCCGTTCGCGAGCGACGCGGACCGCGCGAACTATCTAGCACTGCTGTTCACCCCCCTGGTCCGCGAGTACCTAACCCGCGACGGGTCGGCGATGCACGTACCCGGAGCGCTGATCAACGCGGCGGAGGCGGGAACCGGCAAGTCCCTCGCGGCGGACCTCATCGGAGCGTCATACGGCAGCACCAAGCGACCGTGGTCGGCGAGCGAGGAGGAGATCCGCAAGACGGTCCCCGCCGCGCTCAGCGACCCGAACCCGGTGGTCATCGTCGACAACCTGAAGCGCGGAACCACACTCGCCAGTAGTGCCGTAGAAAACATGCTGACGTCCAACGTGTACACCGACCGGGTCCTCGGACGCACCGATTCGATCGCGGTGGAAAACCGGAAGCTGTGGCTCTTCACCGGCAACAACGTCACAGCGGAAACCGAGATGGCAGCACGGTTGGTACCGGTACGACTCGACGCAAAAAGCGCAGACCCTGCGGGACGACCGCAATCAGGATTCGCGATCCCCAACCTAGACACCTGGATCACGAACCCGGACAACCAGACGCGACTGTTGTCCGCGCTGGTCACCCTGGTGTCCGCGTGGGTGGTCGACGGACACCCACGCGACGGGCTCAACTGGCGCTCTTTTTCCACGTGGGCGTCCGCGATGGGTGGATTCCTAGACTGGTTGGGCGTCCCGGGGTTCCTGGACAACCGGAAGACGTTCGAGGAGACCAGCGGGGAAACCGAGGAACTCGACGACGTGCTCACCGCGTGGGACGCGTGCTTCGGCGACCAGAAACTCAACGTGCGCCGGTTCCGCGACGTGCTCACCAGTGACACGCACTCCGACTCGCTCCGAACGCTACGCGACAACTTCCGGGCGCGGGACGGCAGCGTGCAATCAGAAACCGCGGTCGGGAGGTGGCTCCGCGCGCAGGTCGGACGCGTCAGCGCGAGCGGACTACAACTCCGGAACCCGAACGACGCGAAGGGCAACCCGCGGCTCTGGTGCGTCTCGCGGGTATGAGCCCCGCGAGTTCCACGGGGTTTCCACGGGGTTCCACGGGGTTTCCACGGGGTTCCACGGGGTTTCCACGGGGTTTCCACGGGGTTTCCACGGGGTTGAAGATCATCCGAAACAGGGTCTGACCTGCGAAAACGCGGGATTTCCACGGGGTCCACAGGGTTTTAGGGACCCCCGGAGCTCTAAGGAAAAACACCCTCAAAAGACACCCCGTGCAGCCGCGGGGGTGAGAAAACCCCGTGGACCCCGTGGACCCCGTGGAACCTCCGCGTTTTCGCAGGTCAGAAGCTTACGCGGGTCGCGCGACCCCGTGGAAACCCCGTGGAATCTCCACGGGGTCCACAGGGTTGGGTCACCGCGACCCTTTAATTCCAGGAGACATGATGACTTTCCGCACGCGCTACATGATCGCGGTCGGCACGTACGCCGACCGCGGGTTTACACTCATGCCGGTAGCCGGTAAATCGGTACCGCCGATCGGCGTCACCGGCAGCACCGGACGCGATATCGACACCGACGATGTGTCGCGATGGAGCAACCATCCCGACCCTGCGTACAACAACGTCGCGATCCGGCACACGCGGACGATCGCGATCGACGTGGACGAGGGCTACGGCAACAAGGACGGCGTGGCGCAACTGGCAAAGCTCGCAGAGCGGAACCGACTCCCAGCGCTTCCCGCGACCTACAGTTCCACCGCTCGCGGAGCCGGCTCCGGGTCGCGGCAGTACCTTTACCGCGTGCCGTCCGGGGAGGCGGTGGACGCGGCTACCCGACTGAAGTCGAACCCGTGTCCGTCGGTGGAGGTGTGCTATAGGAACCACAGGTTCACTGTGGCGTTCCCTTCCAAGCACCCGGACACGGGTGACGTGTACCACTGGTACCTCCCCGGCGACGCGGGGACTCCACCGTCCTGGGGCGACGTGTGCACCGACGAGAACGGCGGCGAGGTGCCGGAGGTGTCCGCGCTCGCGGAGCTTCCCCGCGAGTGGTGGACGTTCCTGTCGACCAACCGCCAGATGCAGAACCCCCACGCGGACCGGATCGCGGTCACGGGGGAAGACGATCTCCTCGCGCTGTTTCGTCCGGCGCACCCGGAGGTCGAGGCGGCACCGCTTCGGCGCATCCGCGAGACGGTGGACACCCTGTCGCACGTTGGACATGACACGTTCTTCGCGCAGGGACTCGCGTGTTTGGAGCACGGGGTGGAGGGGGTCCCGGGTGCCGGTGAGCTTTACCAGGGGCTGAAGTCGCGGTGCGCGGACTACCTCGATTCGGTGGGGCGTCCGGCGGATGAGCTTCCGCGGATGGTGGACGAGATCGTCGATCGCGTCCAGCGGCGGCTCACGTGGCGCGAGTGCATCGGGATGACTGGCAGCGGGGAGCCGGTGTACCGGTCGACGGGGCTCACGTTCACGCGGTGACCGCGCACCCGCGACCGGGACGACGAACCTTCGCATCCAAACAGACTCCGACGCAGGAGTGGGGCACTTGGGGCACTTGGGGCACTTGGGGGGACCGCGAAGCGCCGGGTCGGCGGGAAGTCCGTCAACGTGACGACCGGGGTCCGGGAGCGTTCCGTGAGTGTTCCGTCAGATTCGGGTACACGGAACGCTCTGACCTGCGATGTTCCGTGTGTTCCGTGTGTTCCGTGTGATTCGGAGGTCGAAACACAGACAGGAAAAGAGGCTGAGAACAACTCTCAGTCTGTTGGAACCAACCTAGAAACACACGGAACACGGAACACACGGAACACCCCGGACACCCCCGACACCCCGGACGCCCCGAAGTTCCGCTTGCCCGACACCCCGAAGTTCCGCTCGACGGTGACCACGGGTCTTCTCGCGGGGTACGGAGGTGGTGAGCTACGACGAGTGGGTTCGTCGTATGAAGGCCGCGGAGAATTGGGTGGAGCCGGCTCCGGGGTTTGAGTGGTTCCCCGCGACCCAAGCCGCATGAGGCAAACACCGTCGGCGACCCCGTCGCGGTGAAGCAAGTAACAATGTTAAGGAGTGACTATGAACGCCCCTAGCGAGAATGTGGCAATGATTCTGACGGTGTCTGGTTCCTGGGTTCCGGTGGTCGAGGGCACTCAGGTGGCGTCGACTGCGGAGTCGGTGGAGTTCACCGCGGACTTTGGTCCGCGGCGTCACCAGGCGACCACGCTGGCGAAGTCGGCGGTCGCGGGCTACGTGCTGCGCTGACGCGTCCCGCCCGGGTGCCCGGTTCCGCCGCGACCGGGCGCCCGGGGTACGGCGGCACCCGCGCAGCCCGCGACTAACCCGGCGGACGAAGTTCGGGACGTCGATCTTGATTCGCCGCTACACTTGGTGCCCTCAACCCGGGGGGTCCTTTGAAAGAATCTTTGGGTAATGCGGTTATCGCGGCGATAGCCGCACTGGCTGCTGCGGTAATATGTGCCGCTGGCGCTAGTGCCACCGCGGATATTCAGGCAGATTCATCCCGACAGCTAGAAGCCGAGAAGTTCCACCGGGAGCAACAGCTAGCTGCTTGTCTGGAATTCAACCGGGTGTTAGCTACGATCACCGTGAACTGTGACGACGGGGAGCGGGTAGATCGGGTCACTCCCGCAATGGTTGGCGATCTGCGGTCGGCGAGCACGAAGCTCAACCTGGTCGCCGCGGAAGGTGTCGCGGCGGAGGGGAGGTTGACCGTCGCTTGTCTGGATTCCGCGGAGCGAGATGTGAACGGCTGCGGGCGGGAATCGTGGCGGTCCGCGGTGGACCACTGGCAGAGGATGCAGGTTTTGGCACGGAAGGATTTCGTGCCACCCACGGACTAGATCCCGCGACCGGTGCGAACAACCGGGCGCCCGCGACGTATCTCTAAATAACCTTAGAAAGGGGGAAGCACGAGTGAAGAATGCTTATACATCTGTGTCGCTGACTGAGGAGATCCGCGACGCGATGACCCGCGAGGCTGCACGTCGCGGGTGGTCTCGATCGCAGTACGTCCGGTGGCTGGTCGCGCGGGATCTCGGTCTCGTGGCGCCGGTGTTCTACGCGCATGGTCGTCGCCCGGTGGGTGCACCCGCACCGACGACCACACCCGCACAGGAGTCCTGATGGGGTGGAACCAGGTAGCGGAGTTAGCGGCGTCGGTGTCGTCGTGGTCGTACTCGACCAGTCCTGACGCGATCGTGGCTTCCGGCACCGTGCAACCGGCGACCCTTACCACGGTGTCCGTCCCGCTCTAGCTTCCGACCACCGGTGCGCGGTCGCTGTTCGCGCGGGTCGAGGGGCAGTACTCACCGGTCAGCGGTGAGGGGTACGCGCAGCGGACGATGATCTCCCCGGTGCTGATCCGGGGGATGGTGCGCGGTCCGTCCGGTGAGCAGCTCGCGTACGTCGGCGACTGGTCGGAAGGATGCACGTTCGACAACGGATTCGGTGGATACGGACAGGCGAACGTCGGTTTCACGATTTCTGGGACGGACGTCCCCCGCGGGTCGACGCTGGTTGCGGAGACGTGGTCATACCGACCCGCGAACACTCCGCGCGTGAAGCTGCTGAAGTTGCGCGCTACCTACATGTGGAGCGCGGCGTGAGCGGCGAGCGTCGTCGGAGGTCGGGTCGCTTGCGGCTCACGGTGAACATCCCCCCGCGGCTGCGGTAGCGGGTCGAACCGCTCGCGGCGACCGCGGGCATGACCCCGGGACAGTGGGTGCTGGTGACGGTGGAGAACGCGATCGAGCACGCTGAGAGCGAGTATGAGGGGGATCGGGATGCACGCGACTGTTGACGACGTTGAGACGGTGCTCCTACGCGACCTCACCCGGGAAGAGGCGGTTCTCGCCGCCAGGTATCAGTAGGTCGCGGTGACCGTGCTCAGGCAGCGGGTGCCCAACCTGGACGGGCGGATGCGGGAGGATGCCAGCTTCCGCGACACCGTGGTGTATGTCGAGGCGAGCGCGGTCGCGCGCGCGGTTTCCAACCTCGCGGCATACGAGTCGATTGGTCCCTACTCCATTCGGAGCAGCGGTAATGAGGATGGCGTGTTCGCGTTCAGCGCAAGCGAGCTGAGGTTGCTCGGTGTCGGTGTCGGTGCGTTCACTATCGTACCGAAACATTAAGACACACTCGCGTGCAGGCAACTAACGCGTTGAGATATTAAGCCGCGCACGCGGTGACGTCACGTCGGATGCAGTGCATGAGCACCGCATTAGGTGTATGACTGCACATGCTGCATGACTGCATGTGGCACACGTGCACGTGCACGTGCAACGCATTAGCATTGCATCGATGATGCACCGATGCACCGATGCACCGATGCACCGATGCACCGATGCACCGATGCACCGATGCACCGATGCACCGATGCACCGATGCACTGATGCACTGATGCACTGATGCACTGATCTGCATTACACATTCCAGTGCTGCTGCACTTGTTCGTTACTGCGTTACAGCATTGATCTGTTGATAGCTTTGTGTGCTCGACATGAACCACGCTCGACGAGGTACGCGTTCGACACGCGATCGGTATGTGGTGCACATAGCACGTGAGGCACTATCCACAGTGATGCACGATCGCCGTGGTGCGTATCGCCGAACGACACAGGTTCCGGTCATCTCCCGCGAGACTCAACCCCCGGCGATCGCGGGGTGCGTGCGTTCCTCGCGTGGTGCGCGGGTGTGCGGGTGCGTGCGTTCCTCGCGTGGTGCGCGGGTGCGCGGGTGCGCGGTGGCGAGTGAGTGTCTGTCCACAATGCACCCGGGGGCGGGTCTCCCCTTGCGGCACAAGGGATCCCGGTCGCCATACGTAGAGGGATTCCGTACGAAAATTTGATGCGATTTCGATCGAAAAAAGAGGATGGCTGTTCGATGAGCGAAGGCACGCACTTAACACTGTCCGAATTGCTGGCGCTCAGGGATCGTCGGAACGGTGTCGACTCCGCTGCCCAGCTTCGGAGGAAGCTCGCGGACGTGACGCGAGAGCGCGACTATTGGCGAGCGGAAGCTCAGCGAAAGGGGAAGCAATGATTGACAAGATCACCGGTTACGCGGCTCTTGGTGACAGTGGTCGCGAGTTTTATGAGTCGCTGCACGCGGAGTTCGAGTTCGATGCCGCGGAGGAACTCATGGTGCTGGAAGCCTGCCACATGGTGGACGCGATCCGCGAACTTGAAACCGCGCGTGCTCGCGGACTGTGGATCTCTGGTCCCGGTCGCGGTGATGTGCTGAATCCCGCGTTCGCGGAGCTTCGGCAGCACCGGTCGCAACTGATCACGCTCCTGAAGAAGGTCGGTGTGATCGAGGACGGTCGGGGGAAGCATGTGACGTCTGAGGTTGCGCGTCGCGCGGTGAACGTGCGATGGGGTAACTGATGCCGATTCGCAGGGGTGGTGCTCAGTCGTAGGTAGACCTGGACACGGAGACGCGGATCGCGTGGTCGCTGATGGTCGCATCGTGGGACCCTGCGAACGTGGACGCGGTGCACGAGGTGTCGCGGTGGGAATCGCAGAACCGCGACCTTCCGCTGCGCGAGAAGAATGAAGCGCTGCTTCGTTAGTGGCGCGAGATTACCGGTGTCGAACTGAATCTCAGCGACACCGACAGCAAGTAAGTAAGCAAGCAAGTAACCTAATCCCTCGGAGGGACCGTTATGGTGAACAATGCAATTGAGCAGTCTATCGACCCGGCGACCGGGCGGGACGTGGTCACGCTTCCGGCAGCGGAGGGTCGCTAGTTCGGAGTGGGTCTCGCGGACCCTGCTTTCAAAATCCGTCGCGCGGTGGAGAAGCTTCACGAGCACGGGTTCCCGGTGCCGCAGCGTCTCGCCGACGCCGCGGACCATGTGCGTCTGATCGGGTCGACCAGCACTCCCCCGGAGTCGCCTCTTCCCGGTGACCCGGATTTCGCGCGGAAGCTCGACAAGTACGTCACCGCGCATGCAAAGTGGCTCGCGGAGCGTGAGGCGTACGCTGCGATGCTCGACGACGCAAAGCGTGTACTGACTCAGATCTCGGTGGAGTCGTTCGACGAGGTGTTGGGTCACGTGCGTCCGGCGTTCACCGATGCTGCGCGGGAGTGGACGGAGTCTCACCGCGAGCTGGACGGTGTGACGTCGCTGAGCGAGGCAGCGAGCGCCGATATCGACGGGACCGCGGTGCGCGCATGGCACCGACGCACCGCAGCCGCTAAGCGGCTGACGAGTCTCGTGGACGTGCTAAAGCGGATGCTCGATCCGCTGGTGCCGGGTGGCTGGCGGTCCGAGCAAACCGCGTGCCTGATCACTGAGGTTCCCGCGGGGTTCGGGGGTGTGCTCGCGTCGGACATTCGCGGGTCGTCCGCTCCGGACGGTCAGCGACGGTACGTGGCGCTCGCGGACCATGGGTTCCCGCTGTCGCTGGTCGACTCGCTCGACGACTATCTTGCGCGGCTGGACACCATGTCCGGCGAGTGACGGTCGCTTCGCACAGGTGTTCGAGTACCTGATAGTGTGAACCCCGTCGCGGTGGGGGAAGCACCGCGAACGACAGCACCCCCGTCACCGGGTTACCGGCGGCGGGGGTGCGACGATTCGGGTCGGTGTGGTGGTGCTCCGGGGAGGTTCGAGCTTCCCGGGTCACCACCGCACCACCTACCCGTTACAACGCTTCTCGTGGTCGTCCAGCGCTGCGTCCTGGTCGTCCGCGGTGCCCGACACCATGTAGCCACAATCGTGCGCGCACTGCGTCGAGTACGGGGCGTCGGCTACCACCGGTGCGATCGACACTGTCTCGCACCCGGCACCCGCGAGCACGTCGCGGATGCTGTCCTCGCTGGTTCCGCTGATCGTGGTCGCGTGGAGTGTCCCGTTCCGGTGCCGCAGGGTCACGTTGTAATAGCGCTCGCTCACGGGGTGTCCGTTCTGTCGGTTGCTGGGATCAACGATAGTCGGGTGGCTCGCGTTACCGGCGTCGGAGGAGCCACCCGCGCAGTCGCTGACACAGTCGGCGACGCAGTCGCCGGTACCACCCGCTCCGGGGTGCCGGGGTCCAGCGGTGCGGGTGCGGGGTGCGGTCCGCACGGTGCTTCCCAGTCATCGGGCGTCGGTGACGTAGAAGTCGAACCACCCGGCGATCCATGTCGCTGCGTGCGCACGCTGGTCCGCGGTCGCGGTGGTGCTGTTCAACGTCGCGAGGTGTGCGCGCACCTGGTCGGTGAGCGGCACGAGCACGTGCTGGTGGTGGGTGTCGGGTGCGAGAGCGGCAGGGTCGCGGGCGTCGGTGTCGGGTGGTGCGGGTGCGGTAGTCGCGTCGATCATTGGGTGTCCGATCCGGCACCCCACTCAGTCCAGGGTATTTCAGCGCACAGCACTCACGCGGAACCAGGAAATACCTGGTCATGCACAGTGCTCAGTGCGTGAGAGTGCGCGACTACCTGGACTGAGGCGACTACCTGGGCTGAGGCGAGTACCTCGACCGAGGTCCTGCACGACGTCTCCCGACGGCCCCGCCGGTGTTCCGGCGGGGCCGTCGTCGTCCGCTGCCTCGTCGTCCGCTGCGGAGTCGTGACCGCGACGCTCACTGCTCCGCCGGGAGCGCACGCACGACGACGTCGTCGAGCCTCCGTTCGAGCACCGCGCCTTCCGGCACGTCCGCCACCAGGGCGGCGAGGTCGTCGGCCATGTACGCGATCTCACCGGGGGCGAGCATCCAGCCCTGCTGATGCAGGCCCGACCGGAGAGCCTCGACGTAGTCGGCGCGGGTGAACGGCAGGTCCGCGACCCGCGCCGTCGTCGTCGCACGCACCGAGTTCAGCCCGCCGAACCCGCGGCCACAGCCGCAGCCGCCGTCCGGGTCGGCCCGGTCGGCCGCGCACACGAGGCCGATCCAGACCAGCTCGCCCTCGATGCAGAAGTGGTAGTCGTTCGGCCGGACGCCCTGGGTGAGGGCCGTGGCCACCAGCAGTTTCATCACGTTCTCCCATCGACCGGGCGACTGTGACACGGACCACCGACAGTTATCGGTGGCGGCGGAGCCGGTCCCGGAGCCGGCCGAAATCCGGCGGAAACCGTCGGGGGTGCCGGTTAACGTCGGTGCCCGGACCGTCCGGAGATCCCGGCCACGGTCCGTCGGAGGGTGGGGACCGTGCGGGCGCAGCCGCTGTCCTGGCGTCGTCTCGGTGGAGCCGCGTCCGGCGCCGCAGTGGTCGCGGCCGTGCTGGCGGCGGTCGGCGAGACCGCGGGCGCGCACGTCGTCGGGCAGGTCGCGGCCGGTCCGACGGTGCCGCTGCTGGGTCTGCTGGCCGTGTTGCTGCTCGGCGGCGCCGCGCTCGACGCGATGGGCCGGGTGGTGTTCTCCGGCGTCGTCGGGCAGGCGGAGGGGCGGCTGCGCGCCGACCTGCTCGACGCGGCGTTCGCCCAGCCGCTGCCCCGGCTCGAGGACCAGGCGGTCGGCGAGCTGCTGGACCGGGTGGACGACGACGCCCGCCAGCTCGGCACCCTGTTCCGCCGGATCGGCTGGGAGACCGGCCGGTCGGCGCTGCGGTCGGTGCTCGCCTGGGTGGTGGCCGGGCTGGTGTTCTGGCAGGCCTGGATCGTGTTCCCGCTGGTCGCGCTGGTGGTGGTCCTGCTGGCGCGGCCGCTCACGCCGCAGATCGCGCGCTGCAAGGTCGCGGAGGAGACGGCCTGGTCGGACCACTCCGCGCAGCTGGAGGAGGCGATCGCCGGGCAGGACGACGTACGCACCTCGCTCGGGCAGGCGCACGTCGTGCAGGGCTACGCCCGGCGCGGCGCCGAGGTGCTGCGCCGGGTCCGCACCACCTGCCTGGTGTCGACGAAGGTCGGGCTGCGCTCGGGGATGGTCGGGCACGCGCTGCTGGGCGCGATCGCGCTCGGCGGGGTGTGGCTGGTCGGCGGTGACCCGGCCGGGATCGCGTCGCTGGTCACCGTGTGGATCCTGGCGACGGCGTTCGTCGGGCAGATCGACGAGATCGTCAACCGGATGCCGGAGCTGCAGGCCGGGCTGGGCGCGCTGACCCGGGTGGCGTCGCTGCTCGACGCGCCGCGCGAGCCCGAGGGCGGTCTCGGCGTCCCGGCCCCGCCGGCGGGTGCCCGCGGCGCGGAGATCGAGCTGCGCGGCCTCACCGCAGGCTACGACGGCGGGTTCCGGCTGGCCGGTGTGGACCTCACGGTCCCCGCGGGGACGACGTGTGCGCTGGTCGGGCGGACCGGGTCCGGCAAGTCGACGGTGGCGAAGGTGCTGTCGCGGGCGATCGAGCCGCCGCGCGGGCAGGTGCTGATCGGTGGCCGCGACGTCGCCGACATCGACCTGGACGCGTTGCGCCACGCCGTCGGTGTGGTCACCCAGCGCACCGAGATCCTGGCCGGGTCGCTGGCGGACAACATCGCCCTGCTCGACGACGCCGTGCCCCGCGCCGTGGTCGAGGCCGCAGTGACCGCGCTCGGGCTCGACGAGTGGGTCGCCGGGCTGCCGCACGGGCTCGACACCCGGCTCGGCAGCGGCGGGCTCACGCTGTCCTCGGGTGAGGAGCAGCTGGTCGCGTTCGCGCGGCTGCTGGTACGGGACGTGTCGGTCGTGGTGCTCGACGAGGCGACGGCCCGGATGGACCCGGCCACCGAGGAGCGGGTGACCCGGGCGGCGCAGGCGCTGCTGGCGGGCCGTACCGGTGTGGTGATCGCGCACCGGCTGTCGACGATCCGGCGGGCCGAGTCCGTCGCCGTGCTCGACGAGGGACGGGTGCTGCAGCACGGCGACCGGGAGAAGCTGGCCCGCGAGCCGGGACGCTACGCCGAGCTGCTGGCCGCCACCGGCGACGACGCCGGCGACGACGTGCGGGCCGGCACCGCGCCGGACGGTGCGGCGCCCGGGCCGTCCCCCGGTCCGGGCTGCACCGAGCCGACCGGCACCGCGGTCGACGGGACCGCAGGCGACGGCGCCGAGGTCGACGGCACTGCGACCGACGGCACAGCGAGTGACAGCACAGCGAGTGACAGCACAGCGCTCGACGGCACCGCGCTGGACGGTGCAACTCCCGGCAGTGCTCGCGGCACCGCGTCGGGCACCCTGCGCCGCGCGACCCGCCGCGAGGTCGCGCCGATCACCCCGGCTGCCGCTCCCCCGCTGTGGCGGGCGGTCGTGCGGCTGCTTCTCGCGCACCCACGCTGGGGTCTGGCGGGCGGGGCGATGTTCGGCCTGGCCACGCTCACCGCGGCAGGCGGCATCCTGACCGGCTGGCTGTGGGGATTGCTGGTGGAGGACCTGCAGCAGGGCGGCAGGCCGTGGGGGCCTGCGGTCGCACTGGCCGTGATGCTGCTGCTGTTCCCGCTCTGGGTGGCGGTCGCGTTCCGCACCTACCCGCGCTGGTGGTCGGCGGTCACGCTGCGGATGCGGCTGGCGGTGCTGCGCGGCCAGACCATGCAGCACCGCACCGCCCGCAGCTCCGCCGGGGAGATCGTCGCGCGGTCGCTGGACTCCGACCGGATGGTGCTCTACGTCGACCGCTGGGTCGACGTGTCGATGGCGGTCGGCGTCGCGGTCATCGCGGGACTGGTGTCCGGCGACGTCCGGGCGTTCGCGGTGATCGGCGGGTTCCTGGTGCTGTGCTCGGCCGTCGCGGTCGTCGGGGCGCCGTTCGCGGGGCGTGCCGGGCGGCGGGCCGCCGACGCGCGTGCCCGCTTCGGCGTCGCGCTGGGGTCGGCGCTGGACTCGGTGCGGACGGTGAAGCTGGCCGCCGCGACCGGGCCGGTGCGCCGCCACCTCGCGGCCGTCGACGCGGAGCGGGTCACCGCGACCGTGCGCGAGCAGCGCATCCGCACCCTGCTCGACGGCGTCCCTGGCGTCCTGCTGCAGGCCGCGGTGGTGCTGGTCTGGGGCCTGCACCTGGCCGGGACGTGGGACCTGGCGACGGCGCTGCTGATGTCCACCACGCTCGGCGGCGCGGGCTACCTCGGGCAGGTGTGCGCGGCGGTGGTCATCGAGGCACCGATCGCGCGGCGCTGGCTGGCCGCCGTCGCGGCCTACGCCGGCCCGGCCGACCTGACCCGGCTGCCGGAGGGGGTCGACCTGGTCGCGGGCACCGCCCCGGCCCCGGGCGACGTGCCCCGCGAGCCGCTGCGCCGGCTGTCGCTGAGCCGGGTCGCGGCGGTGCACGACGACGGCACCGTCGGTGTCGAGGGCGTGGACCTCGACGTCGACGCGGGTTCGCTGGTGCTGGTCACCGGGCAGGTGGGTGCCGGGAAGTCGAGCCTGCTCGCGGGGCTGGCCGGCCTGGTCGGGCACGAGGGCGAGATCCGGTGGAACGGACGCACCGTCGCCGACCCGCAGGTGTTCCTGCGGCCGGGGCAGGTCGCGTACGTGGCGCAGCTGCCGCGGGTGTTGTCCGGGACGTTCGACGACAACATCGCGCTCGGTCACGCCCGCGCCGACGGCGCGGTCGGTGAGGCGGTGGAGGCCGCCCGGCTCGGTCAGGACGTGGCCGCCGCGGGTGGGGTCGGCGCGGTCGTCGGGCACCGCGGCATCCGGCTGTCCGGCGGGCAGGTGCAGCGCCTGGCAATGGCGCGGGCACTGGCGACCAGGGCCGAGCTGATCGTCGCCGACGACGTGTCCTCCGCGCTCGACGTCCGCACCGAGCTCGAGCTGTGGTCGGCGCTGCGCCGGCGCGGCAGCACGGTGGTCGGAGCGAGCACGAAGCGGGCGGCGCTGGCCCGGGCGGACCGGGTCGTCGTCCTGGAGCAGGGCCGGGTCGCCGCCGAGGGGCCGTGGGCGGAGCTGGCGCCGCGCTGGTCGCACCTGGCGGGCTGACGGTCCGGCGGGCTGCGGGGCGGCGGCCGGGGTCGGCCGACGTGGTGGTGGGAGCGCCTCAACCGCCGTGGCGGCGCGGGGGCCTCAGCCGCAGTGGTCCTCGTGCCCCACGTGCGCCCCGTGCTCCACCTGAACCGTCGCGTGCTGCAGCCCGAACCGCTCCCGCAGCACCGTCGTGGCGGCGTCGAGCACCGACGCCTCCCCGCAGTGCGCCTCGACCGTCTCGTCGACGACCAGGTGCGCCGACATCGCAGGCGTCCGGTCGTTGATCGCCCACACGTGCAGGTCGTGCACCCCGGTCACCCCGGGCAGCTCCAGCAGCGCGGCCTTCACCTCGGCGGTGTCGATCCCGGCGGGCGTGCCCTCCAGCAGCACGTGCGACGCCTCGCGCAGCAGCGCCAGCGCCCGCGGAAGGATCAGCAGGACGATCAGCAGCGAGGCGATGGTGTCGGCGTAGGGCCAGCCGGTGGTGAGCAGCACGACGGCCGCGGCGAGCACGCCGACCGAGCCGAGTGCGTCGCCGAGGACGTGCAGCAGCGCACCGCGCACGTTCATGTTGCCGCGGTCCCCACCGGCCAGGACCAGCAGCGACACCACGTTCCCGACCAGGCCGAGTACGCCGATGACCAGCAGCGGCGCTCCGGGGATCCCGACGGGCTCGAACAGCCGCTGCACCGCCTCGATCGCGACCCACACGACCACGACGACCAGGGTCAGCGCGTTGA
Source organism: Pseudonocardia phyllosphaerae (assembly GCF_046546475.1). Lineage (NCBI taxonomy): Bacteria > Bacillati > Actinomycetota > Actinomycetes > Pseudonocardiales > Pseudonocardiaceae > Pseudonocardia > Pseudonocardia phyllosphaerae. Next base: position 218,685 of record NZ_JBKGXS010000006.1, on the reverse strand, counting down.
GCGCGGCGACGAGCACCTCGGCCCGCCCCATCCCGTACGTCCGGCGTCCCGACACCGGCCGGGTGGCCAGCACCGACGCGATGAGTGCAGCGACCAGCGCCCCGGCGTCGGTGAGCAGGTGCCCGAGGTCGGCGAGCAGCGCCAGCGAGCCGGTGAGCACCGCGCCGAACAGTCCGAGCAGCGCAGTCACGAGCGTGACGGCCAGCGCGGTCGCCAGCCGCCGCCGGTCGCCCCCGCCGGTTCCGTGCCCGTGTCCGTGTCCCATGCCCGCCATGCTACTCATGCATAAATACGCATGTCGACATGCCGCAGGTATCCGGCACGCCGTCCGGCCGTACGCACTCGGGAGGAATACGGTGCTCCGATGCCGACGGAAGAGCGGACCCGACGCACGACGGGAGGTGCACCGTGGGGGTGACCCGCACGATGCCCGTGGAACGGATCCTCGCGCGCAGCCGCGACACCGGTGAGGGCGGCGCCGGCTCCCCGCTGAAGCGGACGCTGCGCGCCCGCGACATGGTCGGATTCGGCGTCGGCATCATCATCGGCACCGGGATCTTCACCCTCGCCGGGGTGCAGGCGAAGACGCACGCCGGACCGGCCGTGACGCTGTCGTTCGTGGTCGGTGCGGTCGTCGCCGCCCTGGCCGCGATCTGCTACGCCGAGCTGGCCTCCTCGGTTCCGACCGCCGGCTCGGCCTACACCTACGCCTTCGCCACCCTCGGCGAGGTGTTCGCCTGGATCATCGGCTGGGACCTGCTGCTGGAGTTCGGGCTGGGTCTGGCCGTGGTGTCCCGCAGCTGGTCGGGTTATCTCGCCAACCTCCTCGGCCTCCCCGCGTCGCTGTTCGGCGAGGACGCCACGGTCAACATCGGCGCCGTGGTGATCATCGCGGTCCTGACCGCGGTCGCGGTGCTCGGCATCCGCGAGTCGGCGCTGTTCACCAACGTCCTGGTGCTGGTCAAGCTCGCGGTCTGCGTGCTGATCCTCGTCGTCGGCGCGTTCTACGTCGACACGAAGAACCTGACGCCGTTCATCCCGCCCGCCCAGCCGCCGAAGGGCGGGGACACGTTCCTCAAGCAACCGGTCGTGTCCGGGGTCTTCGGCCTGGAGCCCACCGTCTACGGCATCGGCGGCATGCTCACCGCGGCCGCGGTGGTCTTCTTCGCCTACACCGGCTTCGAGGCACTGGCAAACCTCGGCGAGGAGGTCAGGCGGCCCAACCGCGACCTCAAGATCGGCCTGCTCGGCGCGCTGGGCGTCTGCGCACTGCTCTACGTCGGCGTCTCGTTCGTACTCACCTCGATGGTCCCCTACTCCTCGATCGACGAGGGCGCACCGCTGGCCGCGGCGTTCAACGCCGTCGGCCTGCCCTGGGTCGGCGGGCTGATCGCACTCGGCGCGGTCACCGGCCTGACCTCGGTGATGATGGTCGAGCTCGTGACGATCGGCCGGATCGGCTACGCGATGGGCCGCGACGGGCTGCTGCCGAAGGTGATCGGCACCGCGCACCCGCGCTGGGGCACCCCGCACGTCATGACGATCATCGGCGGCACGGTGTGCGCACTCATCGCCGCGTTCATCCCGATCTCCGAGCTCTCGGACATGGTGTCCATCGGCGCGCTGTCCGCGATGATCATCGTGGCGGTCGCGGTGCCGGTGCTGCGCCGCAGGCGCCCGGACCTGGAGCGGCCGTTCACCGTCCCGTTCTCCCCGGTGCTGCCGGTGATCGCGGCGGTGGCCTGCTTCTACCTGATGCTCAACCTGAGCCTGGAGACCTGGTTCCGGTTCGTCGGCTGGATGGCGCTCGGGCTGATCGTCTACTACTTCTACGGCCGCACGCGCTCGTTCCTGGCCCGCGAGGAACGCTCCGAGCAGGCCTGACCTCGCCCGGAGTGCCGGGCCGGTCGGTGTTCGGAGAGATCAGCCCAGCTCGCCGAGCACCTGACCGCGGGTGATCTCGCCGCGGGCCAGCGCCCGCCGCACCCGCCGCGCCGACGTCAGCCGCCGCCGGACCTCGCGGACGCGGTCGACCTGGGTGAGGTCGTGCAGCCGGCGGTGCAGCCGGCCCTGGTCCCCGCGCCGGTCGAGCAGCGACCACGCGAAGTCGACCGTGTCCGAGCCGTCGAGCCGGACCGGGACCGTCTCGAACCACTCCATGCTGCGCCGCGCCATGTCCTGGATCGGGCCCATCACCGCGCGCCGGCGGGCGTCGTAGGCGGCCAGCGCGGGCAGCACGTCGGCATCGTGGCCGTCGCCGGGGTACAGCTGCTCGGCCAGCTCGATCGCGTCGGCGACGGCGAGCACGGTGCCCGACCCGATGGCGAAGTGCGTGGTGTGCGCGGCGTCCCCGGCGAGGACGACGTGGCCGTCGCGCCAGGACAGGTTCCGCACCTCGCGGAAGGTCAGCCACGGCGAGGACCCCATCCCGGGCGGGGCGATCAGCTCGTGGCCGTCGAGCGCGCGGAAGAAGATCTTCTCCAGCATCCGCATCGCCTCGTCGGCGGGCATCGTGTCCAGGCCGAGCCCGGTCCAGGTCTCCGGGGTGCACTCGACGATGCAGGTGCTCACGCAGTCCGCGGCCGGGTAGGCGTGGAACCAGATCCAGCCGGCGTCGGTGCGCTCGAAGGTGAAGGTGAACGGCCGGAACGCCTTCGAGGTGCCGAACCAGACGTAGCGGTTGCGGCCCTGCGCGATCCGGGTGCCGAACGCGTCGGCGCGGGCGGTGCGGATCGCGGAGTTCACCCCGTCGGCGGCGACGACGACGTCCGCGTCGGCGGTCAGCGGGTCCGCGGCCGGGTCACCGTCGACGGCGGTGGGCCGCTCGAACCGCAGGTCGACGCCGACCTCCTGGGCCCGCTCGGCCAGCACCTCGAGCAGCCGCGCGCGGCCGATCGAGTAGCCGTAGCGCCCGCCCAGGTGCACGGTCTCGCCGTCGACCTCGGCGAGCTGGCTGTCCCACACGTGCGCGGCGGCCCGGATCCGGGCCGCGCCGACGGGGTCGGTGCGATACAGCTCGTCGAGGATGTCCTCGCCCAGGGTGACGGCGAAGCCGGACGCGGTGCCCGGCGCGTTCCGCTCGGCGACGACGACCTCGTCCCGGCCCCCGGACCGCAGCCGGGCCAGGATCCCCAGGTACAGACCCGCGGGTCCCCCACCGACACAGACGATCTTCACGCGACCCCTCCCGAGTCCACCGCGGCACGACGGCCCTGTACGGCCCAACGGTCCTGTACGGCACGACGGCCCTGCACGCGGACACACGGTACGAGGGCGCCCGCTCGCCCTCGGTCACCGGCCCGCTGCTCAGCGCTCCTGCGGGACGCCGGGCTGCTGCGGAATGCCGGGCTTCTGCGAAACGCCGGGCTCCTGCGGGACCCCGCGTTCCTGCGCGACGCCGGGCTCCTGCGCGACGCCGGGCTCCTGCGCGACGCCCGGCTTCCGCGGGACACCCTGCACCTGCGGGACGCCCGCCGCCGCGCGGTCGCGGCGCCGCGCCTGGCGCCGCACCCGCCGCGCGGTGGTGAGCCCGCGCCGCACCTGGCGCAGCGCGGGGATCTGGGTGGCGCGGTGGAGCTGGTAGTGCAGCGGGCCCATGTCGCCGCGCCGCCCGAGCAGCGCCCAGGCGAACTCGACCGGGTCCTCGCCGCGCTCCAGGCGCCGGTTGGCCTGCTCGAACCAGTGCATGTTGCGCCGCGCCATGTCCTGGATCGGGCCGAGCACCGCACGACGGCGCGCGTCGTAGGCGGCGAGCGCGGCGCCGTAGCCGTGCGGGTCGGTCAGGTCGGCGGTGTCGCGGGCAGGCCCGTACAGGCTGTCGGCGAGCCCCACGGCGTCCTGCATCGCCAGCTGGGTGCCGGAGCCGATGCCGAAGTGCGTGGTGTGCGCGGCGTCGCCGGCGAGCACCAGGTTCCCGTCCCGCCAGGTCAGGTTCCGGATCTCGCGGAAACGCCGCCACGGCTGCTGTGCCGCGCCCGACGGCGGATCGAGGATCCGGTGCCCGCCCAGCGCCCGGGAGAAGATCGACTCGACGGTGCGGATCGCGTCCCCACCGGCCATGGTGTCGAAGCCGAGCCCGCGCCAGGTGGGCTGCTCGCAGTCGACGATGCACGTCGAGATGCCGTTGGACGACGGGTAGACGTGGATGGAGATCCAGCCGGCTGCGGTCCGCTCGTAGGCGAACAGGAACGTCGCGGAGTCCCGGTCGGTGCCCAGCCACATGTACGGGCTCTCGCCGGTGGTGATCGTGGTGCCGAAGTGCTCGGCGCGCTGCTCGCGCAGCCCGCTGCCCGCGCCACCGGCGGCGACGACCACGTCGGCGTCGATGTCCTCGCGGGCGGGTGCCGTCGTCCCGAACCGGAGGTCGACGCCGAGCTGCTCGGCCCGCCGGGTCAGCAGGTCGATCATCTCGACCCGGGCGATGGAGTAGCCGTACTTGCCGCCGATGTGCACCGGGCGCGCGTCGCCGACGACCACCGACTGCGCGTTCCAGAGCCGGGCCGCGGCCCGCAGCTCGCGGGCGCTGACCGGGTCGCAGCGGTACAGGTCGTCGAGCAGGTCCTCGCCGAACGTGACTGCGAAACCGTGGGTGCGGCCGCGCGGATTCCGCTCCCACAGCACGACGTCGTCGCGTCCACCGGAGCGGAGCTTGGCGAGAATTCCCAGGTAGAGACCGGTCGGCCCGCCACCGACCACCGCTATTCGCACCAGCGCCTCCAGTGGTTCGACATGTCACCAGATCGGACGCACGGTAACGCAGCGAGGTTGCTCGCCCGACCGCACCCGTGGTCCAGCCGACACCCCGACGCCAATTCGGACACCCGTCCTGAACTCCCGCCCCGCACGGCCCGTGACCACCGCAGGCCGTTAGCGTGGTGTCGTGCACGACTCTTCCGCCCCCGCACGCGACGCCCGCCCGGTCACCGGCGCCGGCGTCCGCGGCCCGGTCCGGCCCGCAGCGGGAGACCGGTGAGCGTCGGGGGGATGGTGGCCGGCCGCATGCGGTCGGTCCGGCGGGAGATGGGCAACCCGCTCTACCGCAACGCCTACGCCCTGATGCTCAACACGGTCGTCAACTCCGGGTTCGGGCTCCTGTACTGGGTGTTCGCGGCCCGGGTGTTCAGCACCGACGAGGTCGGCCGGGGCAACGCGCTGGTCAACCTGATGATGATGATCTCGGTGCTGACCTCGCTGAACTTCGGCCAGGCGATCGTCCGCTTCCTCCCGACGGCCGGCCGGGACTCCCGGGCGCTGGTCCGGACCTCCTACCTGGTCTCGACCGTGGTCGGGATCGTCGGCGCGACCGCTGTGATGGCCTACTGCCACTGGGCCTACTCCCCCGGCGACCCGCTGCACGTGTCGTTCGGGTTCGGCGCCTGGTTCGTCGTCTCCACCGCGGCGTGGTCGGTGTTCAACCTGCAGGACCAGGTGCTCACCGGGCTGCGGTCTGCGATGTGGGTGGCGCTGGAGAACGGCGTCTACGGCGTCGTGAAGCTGGTGCTGCTCGTCGTCGTGGCCTGGTTCGGGGTGTCCGACGGCGTGTTCACGTCCTGGAGCGCACCGGTGATCGCGCTGCTGGTGCCGGTCACGCTGCTGATCTCCCGACGGCTGATGCCCCGCCACGAGGCCGGGCTCGACCACGACGCCGTCGTCCCCACCGGTGCACCCGACCGGCAGACCCTGGTCCGCTACCTGGCCGGTGACTACCTCGGCCAGGTGTTCAACCAGGCGATGTCGTCGTTCCTGCCGGTGCTGGTGGTCATGGTGATCAGCCAGTCGGCGAGCGCGTACCTGCTGCCGGCGCAGACGGTGTTCCTCGCGATGAGCATGCTGTCGGTCGCGATCACCTCGGCGCTGGTCGTCGAGGGGGCGCGGCAGCCCGAGCGCGCGCACCTGTTCGCCCGCGCGGTGCTGCGCCGGATCTGCCTGATCGTGCTGCCGGCGTCGCTGGTGATCGCGCTGGCGGCGCCGCTGCTGCTGTGGTTCTACGGCCCGGTCTACGTCGAGAACTCGACGCTGGTGCTGCAGCTGCTGATGGTCTCGATGTTCCCGCGGGTGATCGTGACGCTGTGGATGACCAAGTCCCGGCTCGCGAACCGCACCTTCGGGCTGGCGTTGCAGCAGCTGGTGCACGCGATCATCGTGCTGGGCGGTATCCCGCTGCTGGCGCCGGTGATGGGCGTCGACGCCGTCGGGTGGGCCTGGCTGGCCGGTGAGGCGGTGCTCGCCGTCGTGATGGCGCCGTCGGTGATCCGCTGGCTGCGGCAGCCAGCCCCCGAGGCCGCCGGGCCCGGCGGCCCGTCCGGCGACGCCATCACCCGGGAGATCCCGCGCGTGCGGGACTGACCCGCGTCAGCGCCGCGCCACGAACCTCTCCGGGATGGGCGTCCCGTCGCGCCACAGGTCCCCCAGCGCCCGGTCGAACGCGCGCGGCCGCAGCCGCACCAGCCCGCCGCCCGGGTTGTGGGTGATCTCGCCGAAGTAGACGTGCCCGTCGACGTCGTAGAGGTCGACGCGGGCGAAGGCGAAGTCCTTGCCGAGCGTGCGCGCGATCTCGCGCATCCGCTCGTAGGCGGCGGGCTTCTCCGGCAGCGCGTCGGCCTGGGCGAACCGGCCGGAGATCCGGAACGGCACCCAGTCCGGATGCAGCAGCGTCGAGGTGTGCGCGGTGAACCGGTCCTGGTCGACGACGACCATCGCGGGCTCGCCGTGGAACACGAAGAACTTGTAGTCCGCGGGCGGGGTGACGCCGTCGCCGATCATCTCCTCGACGACCACCCGCGGGGTCATGCCCTCGTAGGGCCGCTCGCGCCAGCCGTGCCGGAAGAAGTCGGTGCGCAGCCAGCGCCGGACCCTGCTGCGGATCGCGGCCTTGTCCGCGGACTCGGGATGGCGGACCAGGATCGTCATGTCGCAGCCGTGGGTGCCCTTGACGACGTAGGGCACGGTCGGCGCGTCGAGGTCGAGGTCCTCGGCGCGCTCGGCGACCTGCAGCAGCGGGATGAGGTGCTCGGCGCCGATCCGCTCCGCGACGTGGGCGCGCACGAGGTACTTGTCCGCGGTGCGGCGCACCAGCTCCGGTTGCGGATCGAGGTTCTTGCGCGCCAACAGCTGTGCGTAGGTGCGCGGGCGTCGGAAGGTCGTGATTTCACCCTGGAACAACGCGTGGTGCGCGATCGCGAATGCGCGGTGCGGCAGGAATCGGAGCCGCCTGGAGATCATCACGCGGGGGTCGGGCGCCATTCCGCGAGCCTAGATCCGGCGGATTGCGGTGCGCGGCAGGGGTGACCCGCCCCGGACCCGCGTTCCGGCCCGTGCGCTGGGCGTCTGCGCGCACCGGGCAGCCCTTCGCACACGGAGCGTTTCCGGTTCGCCGAGATTTCTCACACTGATGGACCAACGACAGTTTGCATGGCGAACACCTCATGACTCCGGGTGGGTGATCATAGGCGGAAGAAGGTGCGCTGTGGCCACTCGGACGGCCTCTTGCTAACGTGCCGAACGTGCGGAACACGAACGTTCTGATCTCCGTGATCACCCCGGCCTACAACGTGGGTCCGTGGATCGGTGACGCACTCGATTCCGTACTCGCGCAGACCGAGTCCCGGTTCGAGTACGTCGTGGTCGACGACGGCTCCACCGACGACACCGCCGACGTCGTGCGGGCCCGCGCCGCGCGCGACTCGCGGCTGCGGCTCGTGCAGGTTCCCAACGGCGGCTCCGGCGCGGCGCGCAACCGGGCGCTGGCCGAGACCTCCGCGCCGTTCGTGGCCTTCCTCGACGGCGACGACCGCTGGCACCCGAGGTTCCTCGAGCACATGCTCGCGACGATGCACACGGCGCCGCCCGGCGTCGGGATGGCCTACTGCCACACCCGGGTGATGCTGGAGAACGGCCAGGTCGTCGCCCCGCGCTGGCAGCCGGCCGGCCGGGTCGACCTCGACCGGCTCCTGGTGGAGAACGACCCGCCGCACAACGGCAGCTCGCTGATGATCCGCCGCGCCTGCTTCGACCAGGTCGGCGGCTTCGACACCTCGCTGCCCTCGGCCGTGGACTTCGAGATGTGGCTGCGGATCGCGCGGTCCTCGTCGTACCCGCTGATGTGGGGTGTGCGCCGCTACCTGCTCGACATGCGGCTCATGCGGACCGGGTCGATCAGCGCGAACCGGCAGCGCCGCTTCGAGTGCCTGGACAAGGTGCTCGCCGACTACGCCCCGGCGATGACGCGGATGCACCCGGGGATGGCCTACATCCGGCCCGCGGTCTTCGCCTACCGCGACGGGCTCGACGACTTCGGCGACCGCTGGGCGATGTTCGCCCGCGAGGCCGGGACCGCCGCACTCGCCCGCGACTCCTGGGGCCGTTCGCTGCTGGCCTGGAACGGTGCGGGCCGGGAGCGCCGGGCGACCATGCGCGCGGCCCGCGAGGGCATCCGGCGCTACGCCTACCAGGGCGTCTCCGGCGCGCTGCGCACCGCGGGCCGGCTCACCGGGCTGCGCAACCGGATCGTCGCCCCGGCCACCGAGCGCCCCGCCGCGGGCTGAGCCCGCCCCGGCCCCGTTGCCCCGAGGGGCACGCTCGTCTCCACCGGCGGTAGCGAGGGTGCCCCTCGGGGCAGGCACGGGCGCGGGCGGGCATGGGCGCAGGCCGGGACGGCCGGGTGGCCGCGCCGCGGCGTCGTCGTGCATGCTCGGCCGGTGGTGGAACGGACCCTCGCAGCACGGCCCGGCCGGACCGAGCGGAGGGCCCGCACCGGTGTCGGCCTGGTCTTCCTGACCAACGGGCTGGTCTACGCCAACGTCCTGCCCCGCTTCCCGCAGATCAAGGACCAGCTGGGGCTCAGCAACGCCGAGCTGGGGACCGCGGTCGCCGCGTTCCCGCTGGGGGCGCTGCTCGCCGGGCTCACCGCGGGCACCCTGATCGCGCGGTTCCGGTCGTCGCGGGTGGCGTCGTTCGGAATGGTCGCGATCGCGGCCGGCATCGTGCTGGTCGGGCTCGCCCCGAACTGGGGGCTGTTCGCGGTGGCGATGTTCCTGGCCGGGGCGGCGGACTCGGTCGTCGACGTCGCGCAGAACGCACACGGGCTGCGGGTGCAGCGCCGCTACGGTCGCTCGATCCTCAACTCCTTCCACGCGCTCTGGTCGGTCGGCGCCGTCGCGGGCGGTCTCATGGGCTCCGCGGCGGCCGGGATCGCGCTGCCGATCCCGCTGCACCTGGCGCTGTCGTCGCTGCTGTCGGTGGTGATCGCGCTCGCGGTGTACCCGATGCTGCTGACCGGCCCGGAGGAGGCCGAGCGCGACACCGGCAGCAGCGAGGACAGCGCCGGCACCGGTGCCCCGCGCACGCCGTGGGCCGGGCTCGGCCTGCGCACCGTGCTGCTGCTCGGGGTGTTCGGGCTGATCGCGACCTCGGGGACGCTGGTCGAGGACTCCGGGCAGACCTGGGCGGCGATCCACCTGCAGGGGCTCGGCGCGGGCGCGGCGGTGGCCGGGTTCGGGTTCGTGGCGCTGCAGGGCTGCCAGTTCGTCGGGCGGCTGCTCGGCGACCGGATGGTCGACCGGTTCGGGCAGCGGGCGGTCGCCCTGTGCGGCGGGGTGCTGGTGTGCGCCGGGATGGGTGCCGCGCTGGCGTTCCCGACGGTGCCGACCACCATCGCCGGGTTCGGGCTGGCCGGGTTCGGCGTCGCCACGCTGGTCCCGGCCGCGATGACCGCCGCCGACCACCGCCCCGGCCTCGCGCCGGGCACCGGGCTGACCGTGGTCACCTGGCTGATGCGGGTCGGGTTCCTGGTGTCGCCGCCGGTCGTCGGGATCGTCGCCGACGCGTGGTCGCTGCGGGTGGGGCTGCTGGTCGTCCCGCTGGCCGGGCTGATCGTGCTGCTGTGCGCGCGGGTGCTGCCACGCCGCCTCGCCTGAACCGCGCCGCCTCGCCCGAGCCGCGCCGTCTCGCCCGAGCTGCGCCGCCTCGCCCGGGCCCGGGTCAGCGCGCCCCGGCGACCTGCGGGGCCCGGCGCGAGCGCACCAGGTCGGTCAGCCCCAGCAGGAACGCCACGGCCACCAGTGCGACGGTGACCACCAGGCCGTCGGAGATCGCCGAGACCCAGTCCCCCGATCCGGACAGCTCCCCGAAGAACACCGCCCCGACCAGCGACAACCCGATCGCGGTGCCGATCCGCTGCCCGGTCTGCAGCACCCCGGCCGCCGTCCCGCCCGAGGACCGCGGGATCTCCGACAGCGCCAGCGTCTGGTTCGGCGCGATCACCAGCCCGCCCCCGGCCCCGGCGAGCAGCAGCGGCCCGGCGACTGCCCACCCGGTGCCCGGTGCCCCGGCCGTGACCCGCAGGACGACGTCGGTGACGGCCAGCCCGACCAGCACCACCCCCAGCCCGACGACGATCATCGCCGTCCCGAACCGGGACACCAGCCGCCCGCTCAGCGCCGAGCTCACCGCGGAGCCGACGGCGAACGGCGTCAGCACCAGGCCCGCCTCCAGCGGGGTGTAGCGCAGCCCGTTCTGGAAGAACAGCGTGAGCACGAAGAAGATCGAGGTGAATCCGGCGAAGTACGTCGTGCCCAGGGCCGCGCCGACGGCGTAGGACCGGATCCGCAGCAGCGCCAGGTCGACCAGCGGCAGCCCGTGCACCCGCTTGGCCCGCCGCTCCCACGCCACGAATCCGGCCAGCACCACCGCGGCGACGACGAGCAGCCACCACGGCGCCGCGGCGGGGTCCCGTTCCGCCAGCACCAGCGGCAGCATCAGCGCGACGACCGCCACCCCCAGCAGCAGGGCCCCCACCAGGTCCAGCGGGCGGCGACGTCCGGGGCTCGCGGCGTCGGCGGGCAGCACCCGCATCGCGTAGACCAGCGCCGCGACGCCGATCGGGACGTTCACGTAGAACACCCAGCGCCAGCCCTCGGCGAGACCCGCCCAGGCCAGCAGCAGCCCGCCGAGCAGCGGGCCGACCGCCGTCGACACCCCGATGCTCGCGCCGAACAGGCCGAACGCGGTGCCGCGCTCCCGGCCGTCGAACAGGTCCTGGATGAACCCGACGACCTGCGGGGACAGCAGCCCGGCCGCCGCGCCCTGCAGCAGCCGGACCGCCACCAGCACCCACGCCGCCGTCGCCAGCCCCGCTCCGGCGCTGGTCAGGGTGAACAGCGCCAGGCCGGCGAGGAACATCCGGCGGCGACCGCGGTCGTCGCCGAGCCGTCCGGCGGCGACGAGCACCAGGCCGAAGGTCAGCGCGTAGCCCGAGACCACCCAGGACAGCTCCGCCGACGACGCGCCCAGCCCGGCCTGCATCGACGGCAGCGCGACGTTGACGATGCTGACGTCGAGCAGGGTCATGAAGCCGGCGACAAGGCAGACGGACAGCGCCCGCCAGCGTCGCGGGTCGGGTGCCTCGTCGCTCACTCCTCCATTCCCGGGCCAGCCGGTGATCGGCGCAACTCGAACCCCGGCTTTCCGGGCGCGCGTCCCAGGGTGTGGACTGGGCGCCGTGATGATCGCTGTGCTGCTGTCCGCGACGGTGCTCCGGTGAAGGGCGCCGAGGCGCTGGTCGCGTCGCTGGTCGAGGCCGACGTCGACGTCTGCTTCGCCAACCCGGGGACCTCGGAGATGCACTTCGTGCAGGCCCTCGACGAGGTGCCCGACATGCGCGGGGTGCTGGCCCTGTTCGAGGGCGTCGCCACCGGTGCCGCCGACGGGTACGCCCGCATCGCCGGCCGGCCGGCCGCGGTGCTGCTGCACCTCGGGCCGGGGCTGGGCAACGGGCTGGCCAACCTGCACAACGCGCGCCGCGCCGGGAGCCCGGTGCTGTGCATCGTGGGTGCGCACGCCACCGGCCACGTCCGGTTCGACGCCCCGCTGCAGTCCGACATCACCGCCGTCGCGCGGACGGTGTCGGGCTGGGTGCACACCACCGGCGACGTCCGCGACGTCGCCTCCGACGCGATGCGCGCCGTCGCCGCGACCGCCGACCAGGGCGGGCAGGTCGCGACGCTGGTGCTGCCCGCGGACGTGTCCTGGTCCGAGGGCGCCACCGAGGCGCCGCCGCTGCCGAGGGCCGAGCCGTTCCCGACGTCGCCGGAGCGTCTCGCCGCGGCGGCCGACGCGCTGCGCGCCCCGGACGCGGTGATCCTGCTCGGCGGGCCCGCGCTGACCGCCCGCGGGACCGCGGCGGCCGGCCGGATTGCCGCCTCCACCGGAGCGCGGCTGCTGGTCGAGACGTTTCCCCGCTACTGGGAGACCGGGGCCGGGACCCCGCGGCTCGACAAGCTCGGCTACTTCGCCGAGCAGGCGCTGGACCAGCTCGACGGCGCGCACTCGCTGATCCTGGCCGGTGCGCGGTCGCCGGTGTCGTTCTTCGGCTACCCGGGCGTGCCCGGGGACCTGGTGCCCGACGGCTGCGAGGTCGTCACCCTCGCCGACGCCGCGTCCGACGCCGAGACCGCGCTGGAGGCGCTCGCCGACGTCGTCGGGGGCGGGGACGTCGCCGAGCTCGCGCCGCACCACGCACCGGAGCCCGGGCCGGGACCGCTCGACGTGCGGTCGATGGCGGCGGCGGTCGCGGCGACGCTGCCGGAGCGCGCGATCGTCGTCGACGAGTCGCTGACCGCGGCGGCCGCGCTGGCCCCGGCGCTGCAGACCGCGCCCGCGCACGTGCAGCTGGCGCTGACCGGGGGCGCGATCGGGCAGGGCCTGCCCGCGGCGACCGGGGCCGCCGTCGCCGCACCGGACCGGCCGGTCGTCGCGCTGCAGGCCGACGGGAGCGCGCTCTACACGCTGCAGGCGCTGTGGACCCAGGCCCGCGAGCAGCTCGACGTCACCACCGTGCTGATCAACAACTCGGCCTACGCGATCCTGCGGGTGGAGATGACCCGCACCGGCGCCGACGGCTCCGAGTCCGCCGACCTCTCCGGCCCAGCCGGGCGGATGCTGGACCTGTCCGCCCCGACGCCGGACTTCACCGCGCTGGCCACCGGGTTCGGTGTGCCCGCGCGCCGGGTGGAGACCACCGAGGATCTGCTCGCGGCACTGCGCTGGGCCTACGCCGAGCCGGGCCCGCACCTGATCGAGGCGATCGTCCCCTCCCCCGCCTGATAACCGGTTGACCTGCACCCGGGTTCAGGTCGCAGGGTGAGGTCATGGCCCGTCCCGTCGACTCCGCCCGCGCCGGGCCCGGGGTGTGGGCGCAGGGCCGTGCGGCGACGACCGCCGGGATCCTGCTGCTGATCAGCCTCACCGCGTTCGAGTCGATGGGCGTCGGGACCGCGATGCCGGCCGTCGTCGCGGACCTGGGTGGGGTCGGGCTCTACGCGTGGCCGTTCGTGCTGTTCCTGGCCTCGGCGGTGTTCGCGACGGCCGCCGGTGGCCGCTGGTGCGACACCCGCGGTCCGCGGGTCCCGCTGGTCGCGGCACCGGTGGTGTTCGGGGCCGGTCTGCTCGTCGCGGGGACGGCGACGACGGCGGCGCAGCTGCTCGCCGGGCGGGTGCTGCAGGGGCTCGGTGCCGGTGTCGGCGGGGTCGCGGTGTACGTGCTGGTCGCGGCGGTGTACCCGGCGCGGCTGCGGCCCGCGGTGTTCGGGCTGATCTCCTCGGCGTGGGTGCTGCCGTCGCTGGTGGGGCCGCCGCTGGCCGGGTTCGTGACGGCCCGGTTCGGGTGGCACTGGGTGTTCCTGGGGCTGCTGCCGGTCGTCGCGGTGGCGGTGCTGCTCGTGCTGCCGGCCGCCCGCGGGACCGGGCCGCCGCCGCGGTCCCCCGACGGGTCCCCGGTGCTCGCCGCGCTCGGCGCCGCCGCCGGGGTGGCCGCGCTGAGCTGGGCGCTGTCCGACCGCGGCCCGCTCGCGCTGCTCGCCGGAGCGGGCGCGGTCGCGGTGCTGGTCCCGGCGCTGCGCCGGCTGCTCCCCCGCGGCACCGCGTCGGTACGGCCGGGGGTCGCCGCGGCGGTCGCGGCCCGCGGGCTGGTGGCGGCCGCGTTCTTCCCGGTGGGCGCGTTCCTGCCGCTGGTGCTGACCGCGACGCACGGCTGGTCGCTCGCCTGGGCCGGGCTCCCGCTGATCGTGGCCTCGCTCGGCTGGTCCGGGGCCGCGGCGTGGCAGGGACGGCACCCGGAGCGGGACCGCTCGGCCCTGCTGCGCACCGGGTTCGCGACGATCGCCGCCGGGCAGCTCGGGCTGGTGCCGGTCGCGGCCGGGTGGCTGCCGGGCTGGTGCGCCGTCGGGTTCTGGGGGCTGTCCGGGCTCGGGATGGGGATCGCGTTCTCGGCGATCGCCTACCTGACGCTGGCGCACTCGACGGCGTCCGACGTCGGCGCGAACTCCTCGGCGGCGCAGCTGCTGGACCAGCTGACCCAGGCGACGTTCGTCGGGATCGGCGGGGCGCTGCTCGCGCTGCTGGGGTCACCGGTGGTGGCGATGCCGGTCCTGCTGCTGATCGTCGCCGTGCCGGCGGTGCTGGGGGCGGTGACGGCCGGGCGGACCCGGGTCACGCCGGCCCCGTGATCGGCACGTTCGTGACGACACGGCTGCTGAGCGATCGGCTCGTCACGAACGTGCCGATCACCGTGCCGATCCGAGGAGACGTTGGACCCCTCCCGGGCGGACGGACCTGCATCGCCGCCCGGGAGCGGGCATTCCCGATATTAGGACACCCTAAGTCGATCTGTCACGGATCCCGTCCGAGGCGTCACCGCCCGTGTCCGGATTCGGCTGTTCGCACCGGCCGATCGGCAGCCGAGCGGCCTGGGCGGCGGCCCGCGCCGCGCCCGAGCGCGACGCCCGGGCGCGGTGTCGGACGGGCTGCCCGGGCACAGCCGCCGGCCCCGGGCTCGGTGCGGGAACGGGCTCAGCCCTCGTCCTCCAGGTCGCCCTCGGACTCCAGGTAGGCCTGGCGCAGCGCGTCGAGCGTTCCCGGCTCCGGGGACTCCCACAGCCCGCGGTCCACGGCCTCCAGCAGCCGCTCCGCCATGCCGTGCAGCGCCCACGGGTTGGACTCGGTGAGGAACTTGCGGTTCTCCGGGTCCAGCACGTACTCACCGGTCAGCGTCTCGTACTGCCAGTCGGCGATGACTCCGGTCGTGGCGTCCCAGCCGAACAGGTAGTCGACGGTCGCGGCCATCTCGAACGCACCCTTGTAGCCGTGCCGGCGCATCGCCGCCATCCAGCGCGGGTTGACCACGCGGGCGCGGAACACCCGGGCGGTCTCCTCGTGCAGGGTGCGGGTCCGCACCGACTCCGGGCGGGTGGAGTCCCCGACGTAGGCCTCCGGCGCGGAGCCGGTCAGCGAGCGCACCGTGGCGACCATGCCGCCGTGGTACTGGTAGTAGTCGTCGGAGTCGGCGATGTCGTGCTCGCGGGTGTCGATGTTCTTGGCCGCCACCTGGATCCGCCTGTAGGCGTTCTCCATGTCGTCGCGGGCCGGGACGCCGTCGAGGCCGCGGCCGTAGGCGTAGCCACCCCAGGTGGTGTAGACCTCGGCGAGGTCGGCGTCGCCGCGCCAGTCGCGGGAGTCGACCAGCTGCAGCAGGCCCGCCCCGTAGGTGCCCGGCTTGGAGCCGAAGATCCGGGTGCGGGCGCGGCGCTCGTCGCCGGTGCGCTCCCGGTCGGCCAGCACGTGCGCGCGGACGTAGTTCTGCTCGGGGGTCTCGTCGAGCTCGGAGACGAGCTTCACCGCGTCGTCGAGCAGGGCCAGGACGTGTGGGAACGCGTCGCGGAAGAACCCGGAGATCCGCACGGTGACGTCGACGCGCGGCCGGCCCAGCTCGTCGAGGTCGATCACCTCGAGGTCGCGGACGCGGCGCGACGCCTCGTCCCACACCGGACGCACACCGAGCAGCGCGAACACCTCGGCGACGTCGTCGCCGGAGGTACGCATGGCGCTGGTGCCCCACACGCTCAGCCCGACGCTGCTCGGGTACTCGCCGTGGTCGGCGTGGTAGCGCGCGACCAGCGACTCGGCCATCGCCTGCCCGGTCTCCCAGGCCAGCTTCGACGGGACGGCCTTCGGGTCGACCGAGTAGAAGTTCCGGCCGGTCGGGAGCACGTTGACCAGCCCGCGCAGCGGCGAGCCGGACGGCCCGGCGGGGATGAAGCCGCCGTCGAGGGCGTGCAGGACCTGGTCGAGCTCGTGTGCGGTGGCGTCCAGGCGCGGGACGACCTCGGTGGCGGCGAACCGCAGGATCGTCTCGACGACGTCCCGGTCGACCCCGTCCTCGGTCACGTGCTCGGTGACGACGGCCGGGGCGGCGTCGGCGTCCCAGCCGGCGGCCTCCATCCCGGCGACGAGCGCACGGGCGACGGTCTCCACCGCGTCGGTGCGCGACCCGGTCTCCGAGCCGTCCTCGACCAGCCCGAGCGCCTGCCGCAGACCGGGCACGGACTGCTCGCCGCCCCACATCTGCCGGGCGCGCAGCACGGCCAGCACCAGGTCGACGCGCTGCTCGCCCGCCGGTGCCTGGGCGAGCACGTGCAGGCCGTCGCGGATCTGGACGTCCTTGATCTCGCACAGCCAGCCGTCGACGTGCATGAGCATGTCGTCGAAGACGTCCTCGTCCGGGCGCTCCTCCAGGCCCAGGTCGTGGTGCATCTTCGCCGCGGTCATCAGCGTCCAGATCTGCTGGCGGATCGCGGGCAGCTTCGCCGGGTCGAGCGCGGAGATGTTGGCGTGCTCGTCGAGCAGCTGCTCCAGGCGCGAGATGTCGCCGTAGGACTCGGCGCGGGCCATCGGCGGGATCAGGTGGTCGACCAGGGTGGCGTGCGCCCGCCGCTTGGCCTGGGTGCCCTCCCCCGGGTCGTTGACCAGGAACGGGTAGATCATCGGCAGGTCGCCGAGCGCGGCGTCGGTCCCGCAGGACGCGGACATCCCGAGCGTCTTGCCGGGCAGCCACTCCAGGTTGCCGTGCTTGCCGACGTGCACGATCGCGTGTGCGCCGAACCCGCCGTCCGACACCGGCGCGGCCAGCCAGCGGTAGGCGGCCAGATAGTGGTGCGAGGGCGGCAGGTCCGGGTCGTGGTAGATCGCGACCGGGTTCTCGCCGAACCCGCGCGGCGGCTGCACGATCACGGTCACGTTCCCCGAGCGCAGCGCCGCGACGACGATGTCGCCCTCGGGGTTCTGCGACCGGTCGACGTAGTGCTCGCCCGGCGCGGCACCCCAGTGCTCCTCGACGCCGTCGCGGAAGTCCTCGGGCAGCGTGGCGAACCAGCGCCGGTAGACCTCGGCGGAGATCCGGACCGGGTTCCCGGCGAGCTTGTCCTCGGTGAGCCAGTCCGGGTCCTGCCCGCCGGCCTCGATCAGGGCGTGCATGAGCGCGTCGCCGTCCCCGGCCTCGACGCCGGGGAACTCGCCGGTGTCGTAGCCGGCTGCGGCCATCGTGCGCAGCAGCGCCACCACCGAGGCGGGGGTGTCGAGGCCGACGGCGTTGCCGATCCGCGCGTGCTTGGTCGGGTACGCCGACAGCATCACGACGATCTTCTTGTCCGCGTTGGCGACCCGGCCCAGCTCGGCGTGCTTGACGGCGATCCCGGCGACCCGGGCGGCGCGCTCGGTGTCCGGGACGTAGACCGACAGGCCGTCGTCGTCGGTCTCCTTGAACGAGAACGGGACGGTGATCAGCCTGCCGTCGAACTCGGGGACGGCGACCTGGGTGGCGACGTCGAGCGGGGACAGCCCGTCGTCGTTGTCCTCCCAGGTGGCGCGGGAGCTGGTCAGGCACAGGCCCTGCAGGATCGGGACGTCCAGCGCGGCCAGCGCGGCGACGTCCCACTCCTCGTCCTCGCCGCCGGCCTGCGCCGACGCCGGCTTCGTGCCGCCCGCTGCCAGCACGGTGACGATCATGGCGTCGGCCCGGCGCAGGGTGTCGAGCAGCTCGGCGGGGGCCTGGCGCAGCGACGCGCACCAGATCGGCAGCGGGCGGGCGCCCGCGGCCTCGACCTGCTCGCAGAGGGCCTCGATGTAGCGGGTGTTCCCGGCGAGGAACTGGGCGCGGTAGAAGAGCACGGCCACGGTCGGGCCGTCGGTGGGATCGGCGGTGTCCGGGCGGTCCAGGATCCCCCACTCCGGCAGCTCGACCGGCGGGTCGAAGCCCTCACCGGTGAGCAGCACGGTGTCGGACAGGAACCGGTACAGCTGGACGAGGTTGTCCGTGCCGCCCTGCGCCAGGTAGGTGTGCGCCTCCGCCGCGACGCCGGCCGGGACGGTGGAGTGCTCCATCATCTCGGCGTCGGGCGCCATCTCCCCGCCCAGGCACACCAGCGGCGTGCCGTGCGCGACGAGCATGTCCATCTCGTCCTCGAACCAGCGGTACCCGCCGAGGATCCGGGCGACGACGACGTCCGCCGCGTCGGCGAGCTCGCGCAGCTCGTCGAGGGTGACCCGGTTCGGGTTGGCGAGCCGGTAGTCCATCCCCGAGGCGCGCGCGGAGAGCAGGTCGGTGTCCGACGTGGACAGGAGAAGGATCACGGGGCAGCATCCCCGCAGCGGGCGCGCGTCATCACACGGACCTTCCTCGGGATCCTCGTCCCGGGTGGAGGCGGCGCGGCGTGCGGGGGCAGTGTCTGGCTCCCCGGGCACTCCGCGCCGGGTCACAGTGGCGGGACCGCGCCGGACTCGCACCGGGCTTCCTGGGTCCCCGCTCGCCGTCTTCGGTTGTCACCGCTCACCATCGGCGGCGGCCCCTGGTCACGTCAAGGTGGGTCCGACCAGGGTGGTGATCCGCACGTGGGCAGGCAGGCGCGGGGCCGAACCGAACCCGAACCGCACCGGCGGATCGAGCGGTGCGACGCGGCCGAGGTCGTCGTCGGCCCACAGTCCGGCGACGGCGGTGACCCGGTGCAGGTCCCGGGCACCGTAGAACTCGCGGCGACCGCCACCGGCGCTGCCTGCGGTGCGCACCCCGGGCTGCAGCCGCCGGACCAGCGGGTCGATCGCGGCCAGCCAGCGCGGGTCGGTGGCCAGCGCGCCCGGCAGGGCGCGCAGCAACCACCCCAGCGCCGGACGCGGGCCGAGCCGCCACGCCACCTCCAGCGGGCCGGCGAGCACCTGGCGGGCGTCGCCCCGGGCGGTGTGCACCACGTCGACGACCCGGACGTCGTCGAAGGTGTAGGTCGCCGCCACGAACTCCGCGACCCGCTCGGACGGGGCGAGCAGGGTGCGGTGCCCGTCCGGAGACTCGGTCATGACGTCGGTGAACGAGCCCAACGGGGACTCCGGCCAGTGCCCGACCACCACGCGGCGGCCGGACGAGGTACCCAGGCCGGTGATCCAGCCGTCGAACCGTTCGAGCGGGGAGCCGATGGTCACGGCGGCGGGTACCCCACCGGGGGTGTCACCGAACCCACCCCGCCCGGCCGGGCGGACCACGGCACGGCGCGGGCTACCGTGGTGGACGTGCCGACGACCGCCCGTACCCGCGCCGACGCCTGCCCGGGCGTCGTCTCGCCGCACCTCGCGGCGGACGGTGCGCTGGCGCGCGTCCGGCTGCCGGGCGGCGTCGTCACCGCCGGCGCGCTGGCCGCGGTGGCCGGGCTCGCCGTCGCCGCGGGTGACGGTGCGGTGCACCTGACCTCGCGCGGAAACCTGCAGCTCCGGGGCCTGGACCCGGCCGACGGGCGGCCCGTCGCGTGGCTGTCCGGGGCCGGGCTGCTGCCCTCGGCGACGCACGAACGCGTCCGCAACGTGCTGGCGTCGCCGCTGTCCGGGATCACCGGCGGGCGGGCCGACGTCCGCGGGCTCGCCGTCGTCCTCGACGACGCCCTGTGCGCCCGCCCCGGGCTCGCGGCGCTGCCCGGCCGGTTCCTGTTCGCCCTCGACGACGGCCGCGGCGACGTCGCCGCCGAGCGCCCCGACCTGTGTTGGGCCGCCACCGGCCCGGACGCCGGGGAGCTGCTCGTCGCCGGAAGCCGGACCGGACTGCGTACGGACCCGGCCGGGGCGCCGCTCCTGCTGGCCGAGGCGGCCGAGGTGTTCCTGGAGCTGCGGGAGACCCACGCCGCGGACCCGGCCGCCCGGGCCTGGCGGGCCGCGGAGCTGCCGGACGCCGCCACCCGGATCGCCGCGGCGCTGAGCGAGCGGCCCGCCCCCACCGGCAGCCGATCAACACAGTCCTGCGGCTCCGGCGACGACGCGGTGCTGACCGACGCCGCGGTGGCGCCGCACCCCGGGGTTGGGCAGCTCGGCGGCGGGGCGCTCGGCGTCGCGCCGGTGCTCGGCGAGCTGTCCGCCGCGCAGGTCGGCGCGCTGACCGCCGAGGCAGCCGAGCTCCTCGTCACCCCGTGGCGCACCCTGGTCCTGCCCCGGCCGGCACCCGGCGCGCCCCACCGCCTGCGCGACGCGGGCCTCGTCGTCGACCCGGGGGATCCGGCGCTGCTGGTCTCCGCGTGCGCGGGGGCGCCGGGCTGCGCCAAGTCCCTCGCCGACGTCCGCACGCACGCCCGGGAGCTGATCGCGGCCGGCCCGGGGCGGCCCGTCCACGTCACCGGATGCGCCCGGCGGTGCGGCGCACCGCACGCCGCGCACGCCGACGTCGTCGCGACCGGGCCGCACACCTACGAGATCGACGGAACCGACACCGACATCGGGTCCCTGACCGAGGAGCTCCGCTGAGCGGGTACGACTACATCACCGACGGCAACGAGATCTACCGCCGTTCGTTCGCGACGATCCGCGCCGAGGCCGACCTCTCCGGGCTGCCGCCGGGGATGGCCGACGTCGCCGTCCGCATGATCCACGCGTGCGGGCAGGTCGACCTGACCGCCGACATCGCCGCGTCCGACGGCCTCGTCGACGCCGCCCGCACCGCGCTGAAGGCGGGCGCCCCGATCCTCTGCGACGCGATGATGGTCGCCTCCGGGGTCACCGCGTCCCGGCTGCCCGCGGGCAACGAGGTGCTGTGCCTGCTGCGGGACCCGCGGGTCCCCGAGTACGCGGCGGAGATCGGCAACACCCGTTCCGCCGCCGCGCTGGAGCTGCTCGCCGACCGGTTCGACGGCGCCGTCGTCGCCGTCGGCAACGCCCCGACGGCGCTGTTCCACCTGCTCGACCTGATCGACCGGGGTGCGCCGCGACCGGCCGCGATCGTCGGGATCCCGGTCGGGTTCGTCGGAGCGGTCGAGTCGAAGGAGGCGCTGGCCCAGCGCACCGACCTGGAACACCTCGTCGTCCACGGCCGCCGCGGCGGGTCGGCGATCACCGCAGCCGCGCTCAACGCGCTGGCCCACGAGCAGGAGATCATGGCGTGACCAGCGAGAACACCGGCACCCTCTACGGCGTCGGCCTCGGCCCGGGTGACCCCGAGCTGACGACGATCAAGGCGGCCCGCCTGGTCCGTGACGCCGACGTCATCGCCTACCACTCCGCCCGCCACGGCCGCTCCATCGCGCGCCGGATCGCCGAGCCGCACCTGTCCGGCACCGCGATCGAGGAGGCGCTGGTCTACCCGGTCACCACCGAGACCACCGACCACCCGGGCGGCTACCAGGGCGCGATCGACGCGTTCTACACCGAGGCCGCCGCCCGGCTGGCCGCGCACCTGGACGCGGGTCGCGACGTCGTCGTCCTGGCCGAGGGCGACCCGCTGTTCTACGGCTCCTACATGCACATGCACAAGCGCCTGTCCGGCCGCTACCGCACCGAGGTCGTCCCCGGGGTGACCTCGATCAGCGGGGCGGCCGCGGCGCTCGGGCAGCCGCTGGTGGAGCGCGACGAGGTGCTCACCGTGCTGCCCGGCACGCTGCCCCGCGCGGAGCTGGCCCGCCGGCTCGCCGACACCGACTCCGCGGCGGTGATGAAGCTGGGCCGCACCTTCGGCAACGTCCGCGGCGCGCTGGCCGACGCAGGCAAGCTCGACCGCACCCGCTACGTCGAGCGCGCCACGATGGAGGGCCAGCGCACCGGCGACCTCGCCGACGTCGACGCCGGGTCGGTGCCGTACTTCTCGATCGCGCTGCTCGCCGGTGAGGTCGCCGCGTCGGTGCCCGCGCGGGAGGCCGCGCCGGTCACCGGAGCGGGCGAGGTGGTCGTCGTCGGGACCGGGCCTGCCGGGCGCGACTGGCTGACCCCGCAGGTCGCCGCCGCGCTGGCCGAGGTCGACGACCTCGTCGGCTACGGCCCGTACCTCGACCGGGTCCCGCCGAACCCGCGCCAGGTCCGGCACGCCTCGGACAACAGGGTCGAGGCCGAGCGGGCCGCGCACGCCCTGGACCTGGCCGCGTCCGGGCGCCGGGTCGCGGTCGTCTCCGCCGGGGACCCGGGGGTGTTCGCGATGGCGACCGCCGTGCTGGAGGTCGCCGCACAGGAGAAGTACCTCGACGTCCCGGTCCGGGTGCTGCCCGGGCTCTCCGCCGCCCAGGCGGTGTCGGCGGCGGTCGGTGCCCCGCTGGGCCACGACCACGCGATGATCTCGCTGTCCGACCGGCTCAAGCCGTGGGACGTCGTCGCGGACCGGCTGCGGGCCGCGGCGTCGGGCGACCTGGCGATCGCGATCTACAACCCGCGGTCGAAGGCCCGGCCGTGGCAGGTCGGCGCGGCCCGCGACGTCCTGCTGGAGGTCCGGTCCACCGACACCCCGGTCGTGCTCGGCCGCGACGTCGGCGGCGCCGGTCAGCGGATCGTCGTCACCACGCTCGGGGAGCTCGACCCGGAGCTGGTCGACATGCGCACGCTGGTGATCGTCGGCTCGTCGACCACGCAGGTCGTCGAGCGCGGCGGGACGCCGGTCGTGTTCACCCCGCGCCACTACGGTCCGGGCGGGACGACGACCGGCTGACCCGCTCCCCGAGGCCCAGCAGCGCGGCGAGCTCGTACAGGTCGGCCGGGCGCAGGTCGCCGTCCAGGCCGCGCAGGGCCGCGGTGCGGGCGCCCGCCGCACGGCCCGCGGCGAGCCCGGCCTCGGCGTCCTCGACGACCAGGCAGTCCGCCGGGGCGGCGCCGAGCAGCTCCGCCGCCGTCCGGTAGCCCTCCGGGTCGGGCTTGCCGCGGACGATGTCGTCGCGCGCCACCAGCACCCGCACCTCCAGCCCGGACGCGGCCAGCCGGGCCCGGGCGAGCCGGCGGTCCGCGCTGGTCACCACGGCCCACGGGATGCCCGCGGTGTCGAGCGCGGCGAGCAGCTCGGGGGCGCCGGGAAGGGCGTGGACGTCGTGCAGGTCGTCGTACTGGAGCTCCAGCTGACGGGCCGCGGCGACGTCCAGCGCGGCCTCGTCGAGGTCCGGGCGGAGCATCCGGATCGTCCCGTCGGAGGGGACGCCGTCGGCCACCCGGGCGAGCTCCGCCGGCGGCACGTCGTACTCGCGGGCCCAGCTCTCCCACGCCCGCGCGACGGCGGCGTCGGACTCCACGATGGTCCCGTCCATGTCGAACAACACTGCTGCGAACACGGCCACTCCTTTCCTCGCGACGCGAGGATAACCGGGGTGCGACGATCACGACATGCGCGCGGTACAGGTCACCGAGTTCGGATCCGAGCCCACCGTCGTCGAGCTGCCGGACCCGGTCCCCGCGCCGGACGGCGTCGTCGTCCGGGTCGCGGCGACCGGGCTCTGCGCGAGCGACCGGTTCGCCTTCCGCGGCCACGACGGCGACGTGGCCCTGCCCTTCGTACCCGGCCACGAGCTGGCCGGTGAGGTGGTCGCCGTCGGCGCGGACGTGCGACGCGTGCGGGTCGGCGACCGGGTCACGACGCCGTTCGTCTGCGGCTGCGGCATCTGCGGCGACTGCGCCGCGGGGCACGCCCAGGTGTGTTCCCACCAGGAGCAGCCGGGCTTCACCCACGACGGGTCGTTCGCCGAGCTGGTCGGGCTGCGCCACGCCGACCACAACCTCGTCGCGCTCCCGGCCGGTGCCGACGCGGGCGGGGCGGCACTGCTCGGCTGCCGGGTCGCGACGGCGTACCGGGCACTGACCGCCCGCGGCGCGCTGGCTCCCGGGGAGCGGGTGCTCGTGCTGGGTGCCGGTGGGGTCGGGCTGGCCGCGGTGCTGCTGGCCTCGGCGCTCGGGGCTGAGGCGGTCGTCGCGGACCCGTCGCCCGCCGCCCGGGAGCGGGCGGTGTCGCTCGGAGCGGTGGCCGCGGTCGACACCGCCGGGGGCGCCGACGCGGTCCGCGACGTCGTCGGCGACGGCGGGGCGCGGCTCGCGGTCGAGGCCGCCGGGAACGCCGACGCGCTCGCCCTCGGGATCGCCGCGCTGCGCCGGCAGGGGACGCTCGTGCAGGTGGGGCTGCTGGCCGCGTCGCCGGTCGTCGACGTGCCGGTGATGATCGCGAAGGAGCTGACGCTCACCGGCAGCCACGGCATGGCCGCCGCCGACTACCCGCAGCTCATGACCCTGGTCGACGACGGCCGCCTCGACCCGACCCGCCTGGTCACCCGCCGGATCACCCTCGACGACGCCCCCGCCGCCCTCGCCGCCCGCCCGGCGCCGGGCGAGGTGGCGGTGATCGAACCCTGATCCCGGTGATCACCGGTTGAGGAGCGGAGCGCACGCCCAGCGGTGCGAATACTCCACAACGGGTGATCACCGGGTTCGGGAGCCGGCCCTCAGACCGAGGCGGGTGCCGGCACCAGCTCGGTCATCCAGCCGTGCGGGTCGGCCGCGACACCGCGCTGGACGTCGGTCAGCGCCTCCCGCAGCGCCAGGGTGACCGGGCCGGGCTGCCCGTCGCCGACGGTGACCTCGCCACCGGAGTACTTGACGGTCCCGATCGGGGTGACGACCGCAGCGGTGCCACAGCCGAAGACCTCGAGGAGGCTGCCGTCGGCGGCGCCGTCGATCAGCTCGCTACCGGCGATCCGGCGCTCGGTGACCTCGTAGCCCAGGTCCTTCGCCACGGTCAGCATCGAGTCCCGGGTGATCCCCGCGAGGACGGATCCGCGCAGGTCGGGGGTGGCGACCTCGGTGGAGCCGTCGGGGCGGCGGAAGACGAAGAACAGGTTGTTGGAGCCCATCTCGTCGATCCAGGTGTGCTCCTCGGCGTCGAGGTAGGCGACCTGGGCGCAGCCGTGCTGGGCGCCGACGGCCTGCGGGAGCAGCGAGGCCGCGTAGTTCCCGCCGCACTTCGCGGTGCCGGTGCCGCCGAGGGCGGCGCGGGTGTACTCGCGCTCCAGCCAGACGTCCATCGGCTGCACGCCACCGGCGAAGTACGGGCCGGCCGGGGAGGCGATGAGCATGTAGAGGTACTCCGCCGAGGGCCGGACACCCAGCCCGACCTCGGTCGCGATCATGAAGGGCCGCAGGTAGAGCGAGTCCTCGCCGCCGGAGGCCGGGACCCACTCGGAGTCGACCGAGAGCAGCTCGGACAGCGAGGCGAGGAACAGCTCCTCGGGCAGCTCGGCCATCGCCAGCCGCTGCGCCGAGCCCTGGAAGCGGCGGGCGTTGGCGTCCGGGCGGAACGAGGCGATGGAGCCGTCGGCCTGCCGATAGGCCTTGAGGCCCTCGAAGATCTCCTGGCCGTAGTGCAGCACCATCGACGACGGGTCGAGGGTGATCGGCCCGTAGGGCACCACCGCCGCGTCGTGCCAGCCCTGGTCCTCCGACCAGCGGATGGTCACCATGTGGTCGGTGAAGTACCGCCCGAACCCGGGGTCGGCCAGGATCTCGGCGCGCCGCTCGGGGGACGCCGGGTGCGGGTTACGGGTGACGGAGAACTGCGGCGCGCTCATACCTCCAAGGTATCCCTGTCCCGCCGTGCCCTCGAAGCCGGATTCCCGCGGGCCGGGAATCCGGCCGGGCGGTCACTTCACGTGCGAGTCCACCAGTGGCGGTTTCACGACCTCGACGGGCAGCGCGCGCCCCCGCACGTCGATCACCAGCGTGTCCCCGGCGGCGACCTTCGGGGCGGTGTCGACCAGCGCCAGCGCGATACCGGTCTTCAGGGTCGGGGAGAACGTCCCGGAGGTGACGACGCCGACCGGGTTGCCGCCCTCGCCGTCGAGCACGGTCATCCCGGCCCGCGGCACGCCGCGCCCGGTCGCCCGCAGCGCGCGCAGCCGGCGTCGCGGCCCGGCGGCCCGTTCGGCGGTCAGCGCGTCCTTCCCCCAGAACGACGGCTTGTCCCAGCCGACCGCCCACGCGCTGCCCGCCTGCACCGGGGTGATCTCCTCGGACAGCTCGTGGCCGTGCAGCGGATAGCCCATCTCGGTGCGCAGCGTGTCCCGGGCGGCGAGCCCGCACGGACCGCCGCCGACGGCGCGTACGGCGTCGAGCAGGGCGTCCCACAGGGCGGGGGCGGCCGCGGCGTCGCAGATCAGCTCGTAGCCGAGCTCGCCGGTGTAGCCGCTGCGGCACAACCGGATCCCGCCCTCGGACAGGCCGCCCTCGAGGTCGGTGAAGGCCATGTAGCCGAGGTCGTCGACCACGGACCCGGCCTCGCCGAGCGCGGCGGTGACGGCCTCGGCCGCGCGCGGGCCCTGCACCGCGAGGACGGCGAGGTCGGCGTGCCGGTCGGTGATCGTGACGCCGTCGGGCGCGTTCTCGGCGAGCTTCTCGACGATCCGGGTGGAGTTCGCGGCGTTGGGCACGAGCAGCAGGTCGTCGTCGGCGGCCCGGTAGACGATCATGTCGTCGAGGACGCCGCCGTCGTCGTCGCAGGCCAGGGTGTACTGCGCGCGCCCCGGGCCGATCCGGTCGAGGTCGTTGGTGAGGCAGGTGTTGAGGTGCGCGGCGGCGCCGGGCCCGGCGATCGGGACGGTGCCGAGGTGGCTGACGTCGAACAGCCCGGCGCTCTCGCGGACGGCGGTGTGCTCGGCGACGGTGCCGTCCGGATAGGAGATCGGCATCGACCAGCCCCCGAACTCGCCGAGGGTGGCGCCGAGGGCGACGTGCCGGTCGTGCAGCGGGCTGGGCTGAAGATCGTCGTCGGTCACGACGCCGACCCTATCGGGCTCAGGCCGCCCGTTCCTCCGGATCCGGTGGGGCCGCACGGCCGGCCCCGGTCTCCGGGCGCCCGCCGCGGCGGTGCACGGCGCCCAGCGCCCACACCCCCACGACGACGACCGCGGCGGCCACCAGCGGCGCCCCCGGCAGCGTCGCGGCCAGCGCGAGGCAGGCCACTCCCCCGGCCCCGGCGACGACGACGGTCACCGGCCCGCGGGCCGGCAGCCCGAGGACCGCGGCGTGCAGCAGGGCGTGGTGCAGCAGGGTGGCGGCGACCGACACCGCGATCGCGGTGAGCGGCCCGACCAGCACCGTCGTCGCGACGGTGATCGCGCCGAGCACGAGGTCGGCCACCCACGGGGTGTCACGCGGCCCGCTGCGCCCCAGCGACGACGGCATCGTCCCGGCCCGCGACATGCGCGCGGCCGTCGCAGCGGCCCGGGACAGCGCCCCGAGCAGCGCGGCGGCGGTCGCGGCGGCGGCGCCGATCCGCACCAGGACGCCGAGTGCGGGGCTGCCGCCGGTGTCCATCAGCGAGGCCAGCGGGGTCGGGGACTCCGCCAGCCGGGACGCGCCGAGCCCGTGCAGCAGCGCGCCACCGAGCACCAGCAGCACCAGCGTGGTGACCGCGACGGCGACCACGGGGGCGCGCCGCATCGCCCGCTTCGGGTCGCGCAGGCTGCCACCGAGCTCGGCCACCCGGGAGAGCCCGGTGTAGGAGAAGAAGACGAACGCGGCCGCGGTCAGGACGCCGAGCGGGCCGGGTTCGATCGCCATCTGCAGGGTGCCGACCACGGGTTCGTCCGGGGTGCCCTCGGCGACCGCACCGGCGGTGACCTCGGGGCCGGTGCCGAAGAATCCGACGTAGGACACCACGGTCAGGACCAGCAGGGTCGCGACGACCAGGCCGGTCGAGGAGCCGCGCGATATCCGCACGCCCGCCGCGTTCACCCCGACGACGGCCAGCACCGCCACGATCGCCACCGGCAACGGTTGCGAGGGCAGCACGTAGGCACCGAACACCCCCGCCGCGGCGGCCGCGGCGGCGAGCCGGGACACCAGGCGTGCGGAGTCCGAGAGGCGTACCAGCGGCGCCGGCAGGTCCCCGACGACGACCTCGGGCCCGGCCGGGCGGGCCGTCGCGAGGTGGGCGGTGGAGAACACCACGCCGACCGCGACGAGACCGGCGATGAGGATCGCCGCGCCGAGCCAGCCGCCTGCGGCCCCGGCGGCCGGGGCGAGCGCGGCGTAGAGGCCCGTGCCGAAGGTGGCGCCGAGCGCGACGACGACCGCCGTGGCGGTCGGGATGCGGGTCGGCGTCCGTGGCACCGCGACACCATCCCATCCGGCCCGGCGCCGCGCGGCGCCGCGGGGGTGTCATTAGCATTTCGGTCCGGTCTCACCCGCGTACGCCCGCACGACAGGTGTGCGCTGGTCACTATGTGTGAGACGGCGCCGGTGTGGGTTCCCACATCCGGACGACCACGATCGTCCGCACGGTCCAGGAAGGACCCCGGACGACCGTGCCCGACCGGCCGCCGCTGAGCCGGCGGTGCCGATGGCGCACACGCACCACCGACAGCGCAGACGCAGTGACGGCCGACGCAACGACGCAGGAGGAGCTCCCCGTGACCGACACGACCACCCCCGCCCCGACCCGGCCCGCCGTGGCCGCGTCGTCGACGTCGCCCGCGGAGGTGACCGCCGACGCGCTGGTGATCGGCCTGCACCCCGGCACCTCCGGGGACTCGGACTCCGGGCAGGCCGCCCCGGTGCTCGCCGCGGGCTCCGAGGCCGTCGACGCCGCGTTCGGCGGAGAGCTGGCGGAGCTGCTGCGCACCGTCGGCGCGACCGGCAAGGTCGAGCAGGTCGTGTCGCTGCCGACCCGCGGCGCCGTCGCCGCACCGCGGCTGGTCGCCGTCGGCCTGGGCGCCCCGGCCGGCATCGACTCCACGGACCCCGACTCCGGTGACGGGGACTCGGGTGACGGGGACTCGGGTGACGGGGACTCGGGTGACGCGGCGGCCGCGGCCGACCGGGTCCGCCGCGCCGCCGGTGCCGCGGCCCGCGCGCTGGCAGGCAGCGCGTCCGCGGTGAGCACCCTGGCCGCCGTCGACGCCGAGGCCGCGGTGCAGGGCACTCTGCTCGGCGGCTACGTCTTCGACACCCACCGCACCGCCCCGGACGCGTCCGCGGCGCCCGTCGCGAGCTGGGAGTTCACCGGCTCCGACGAGGACACCGTGCGCCGGGCCGCGCTCGTCGCCGAGGCCGTGAACACCGCCCGCGACCTGGTGAACACCGCGCCGAACCTGCTCTACCCGGAGACCTTCGCCGCCCGCGCGGTCGCGCTGGCCGAGGAGGCCGGGCTGGAGACCGAGGTCCTCGACGACGCCCAGCTGCTCGAGCAGGGCTTCGGCGGTGTCAGCGGGGTCGGGCAGGGCTCGTCGCGCAAGCCGCGCCTGGTCCGGCTCACCTGGAACGGCGGCGGGGACGCGGCGAAGAAGGTCGCGCTGGTCGGCAAGGGCATCACCTTCGACACCGGCGGCATCTCGCTGAAGCCCAACGCCGGCATGCCGGACATGACCTCGGACATGGGTGGCGCCGCGGCCGTCATCGCCTCGGTGGTTCTCGCCGCGAAGCTGGAGCTGCCGGTCGCGGTGACCGCGACGGTGCCGATGGCGGAGAACATGCCGTCGTCGACGGCGTACCGGCCCGGTGACGTGCTGACCATGTACGGCGGGAAGACGGTCGAGGTGCTCAACACCGACGCCGAGGGCCGGCTGGTTCTGGCCGACGCGATCGTGCGCGCCGCCGAGGACGAGCCCGACTACCTGGTCGAGACCTCGACGCTGACCGGCGCGCAGGAGGTCGCGCTGGGCATGCGCACCGCCGGGATCATGGGTGCCGACGAGCTGCGGGACCGGGTGACCGCGCACGCCGTCGAGACCGGTGAGGACGGCTGGGCGATGCCGCTGCCGCAGTACCTGCGCTCCGAGCTGGACTCCCGCGTCGCCGACCTCGCCAACGTCACCGGCAACCGGTTCGGCGGGATGCTCGTCGCCGGGATCTTCCTGCGCGAGTTCGTGCCTGCCGGGCTGCCGTGGGCGCACCTGGACGTCGCGGGCCCGGCCTACAACCCGGGCGGGACGCGCGGCTACACCACCAAGGGCGGCACCGGCGTCCCGGTGCGGACGATCGCAGCGTTCCTGGAGGACGTCTCAGCGAACGGGTGAGCGCGCATCGATACAGCCGCGAACGGGTGAGCGCACATCGACACAGCCGCGAACGGGTGAGCGCGCATCGATACAGCAGCGAACGGGTGACTCACCGTTCCTGCAGCGTCACCGTTCCTGCAGGGCGTCCAGGGCCACAGCCATGGCCGCGGCGACCCGGAAGTCCAGCCGGGTGTCCGGGACGACGACGTCGTAGCGGTCCCGCAGCGACCACTTCCGGTCGCTGCTCATGACCGGTCCGCCGCCGGCGTCGTCGGTGAAGTCGAAGTGGAACGGGAGCGGGAGGTCGTCGGTCGCGCGCCGCAGCAGCGCGACGGCGACGCTCCGCTCCCGGCCGGTGGCCTCCAGCCCGGGGACGGCGATCGTCCAGGTCGAGCGGAGCAGGCTGGCGCCGAACTTCTTGGCGAACACCCCGAGCGGGGTGCCTGCCTCGTCGAGCACGTCGTACTGCGCGCCGACGTCGAGCCGCTGGCGGGCCTTGAACGAGAACACCCGGCGGCTGCGGGAGTCGTCGGTGTAGAAGGTGACCTCCTCCTTGAACGCGAACCGCTTCTGCTGGGCGAAGGCCATCAGCTCGCCCTCGCGGCCCTCCGGGGTGGTCGCGTGGATCTCGTAGCGGTTCACCCCGAGGGTGATCCGCTGGCGGACGGAGAAGCGGGGCAGGTGCATCGCGGCGGTCACGACGCCGGAGTCTGGCAGGGTTCCGGGGTTACCGGCCGGTAGGCCATACTTCCGATCATGACCCGACGACGCCGTCACGAGATCCCCGCGCACGCTCCCCGTTCGGCGGTGGTCACCGGCGCCGCGGGCGGCATCGGCACCGCGATCGCGGCGGAGCTGGTCGAGCGCGGCTACCGGGTCCTGGTCACCGACCTCGACGGCGTCGCGGCCGAGGCCACCGCGGCCCGGATCGGCGCGGCGGGCGCGGCCGGCTACGACGTCACCGACCCGGCCGAGGCGGAGACCGTGACCACCCTGGCCCGCGACCTGGCCCCGCTGGGTGCCTGGGTCGCCAACGCCGGCGTCGGGTTCGACGGCACCACCACCGGCATCTCGGCCGGGCACGCCCGCGCCCTGGTGGAGATCAACCTGCTCGGCCCGCTGTGGGGCGCCCGGGCGGCCGTCGCGGCGTACCGGGAGCAGGCACTGGCCGGGACCGCGCACGGCGGCGAGATCGGGGTGACGGCGTCGCTGTCCGCGCTCGGCCCGGTGCCGGGACTGTCGGTGTACGCGGCGTCGAAGGCCGGGGTGCTGTCGCTGACCTCGGCGCTGGCCAACGAGGTCCGCGGCGAGGGCATCCGGGTGCACGCGGTCAACCCGGACGGCGTCGACACCGCCCTGCTGCGCGGCATGGAGCCCGGCGGGCAGGGGCAGGCGCTGGTGCGCTCCGGGATGCTGGTGACGCCCGAGCAGGTCGCCGACGCGCTGGTCGGGATGTTCGGGACGAGCCGCGTCTACCGGTCGGTGCCTGCCTGGCGGGCGGCGATGATGCGGCTCACCGGCGCGCTGCCCGGCCCGGCGCTGCGGCTGGAGCCCGCGCTGCGCGCGTTCGGCGCGAAGCGGGCGAAGGCGCTGGGCCGGAACACCTGAACTGCGCCGACACCCGGGCAGCCGCGACATCTGATCAGCCGGGGCACCTGAGCACCCGGACGCTCAGCGCTCGCGGTCCTTGTCCCGCAGCTTGCGCAGCAGCTCCTCGCGCTCCTCGCGCTTGCGCAGCAGCCGCTCGCGGCTGTCGTGGTCGCGCATCCGCTGCGGATAGCCGACCCGCTGGACGTCGTAGATCGGCATCGCGAGCGCGCGGGCCAGCTTCGTCGCGCGTTTCGGGGTGATCCGGCGCCGGGTCCACTCGCCGTCGTGGGCGACGAACACCACGGTCGTCTCGGTGACGACCGTCGGCGGCTCCACGAACGCCTCCACGCCGCGGCGTGCCGCCGCCCAGTCGCGCAGGTAGGCCTCGGTGCCCGAGCGTGTGGTGGCGCCACCGGACGTCCGGCCGGAGCGGAACCTGTCCAGCAGTCCCATCGTCGCCATCCTTCCCCTCGGGCGGTCCCCGCGCGCCGGAACCCGCTGATCATCCGCCCATCGGGCGCCGGTCGCCGGTGCCGCCGCGCACGGTCGTCGGGATGCTCAACGAACGGGACGCCGGATTCGCTCCCGACGCCCCACTGGCGTCCCGCGCGCGGAGTGACAAGATGGTCGCCGCACGACCTCCCCACCGATCGGGGAGGCGGGAGGGAGTCATCGGTGTCCGACCCGGACGCGCCCGTCGCGGACCTGGTGATCCTCGGTGGTGGTTCCGGTGGCTACGCCTGCGCGTTGCGCGCCGCGGAGCTCGGTCTCTCGGTCACGCTGGTCGAGAAGGACAAGCTCGGCGGGACGTGCCTGCACCGCGGCTGCATCCCGACCAAGGCGCTGCTGCACGCCGCCGAGGTCGCCGACCACGCCCGCACCGGCGACAGGGTCGGCATCCGCTCCACCTTCGACGGCGTCGACATGGCCGGGGTGAACTCCTACAAGGACGGCGTCGTCTCCCGGTTGTACAAGGGTCTGCAGGGCCTGGTCGCGTCGCGGAGGATCACCGTCGTCGAGGGCGCGGGAACGATCGTCGGGCCCGGCGAGGTCCGCGTGGAGGGCCCCGAGCCCCGCACCGTGCGCGGCCGGCACGTCGTACTGGCCACCGGCTCCTACGCCCGCACCCTGCCCGGCCTGGAGCTGGGCGGGCGGATCGTCTCCTCCGACGGCGCCATCGCCCTCGACGAGGCCCCGCAGCGGGTCGTCGTGCTCGGCGGCGGCGTGATCGGTGTCGAGTTCGCCAGCGTCTTCCGTTCCTTCGGCGCCGAGGTCACCGTCGTCGAGGCGCTGCCCCGGCTCGTCCCTGCCGAGGACGAGTTCTGCTCCACCCAGCTGGAGCGCGCGTTCCGGCGGCGGCGGATCGCGACCCGGCTCGGCGTGCGCCTGGACAAGGCCGTGCAGACCGACGACGCCGTCACCGTCACCCTCGAGTCCGGCGAGGAGATCGAGGCCGACCTGCTGCTCGTGGCCGTCGGGCGCGGGCCGAACACCACCGGGCACGGGTTCACCGAGGCCGGGGTGCCGATGACCGACGGCTTCGTCGACGTCGACGAGCGGCTGCGCACCGGCCTCGACGGGGTGTACGCCGTCGGCGACATCACCCGCGGCCTGCAGCTCGCGCACCGCGGCTTCGCGCACGGGATCTTCGTCGCCGAGGACGTCGCGGGGCTGTCCCCCGCCCCGGTCACCGACGACGGCATCCCCCGCGTCACCTACTGCGACCCCGAGATCGCCTCGGTCGGGCTGACCGAGGACGCCGCCCGCGAGCGGCACGGTGAGGTCCGCACCCTGACCTACGACCTGGCCGGGAACGGGAAGTCGCAGATCCTGCAGACCGCGGGCGCGGTCAAGCTGGTCCAGGCCGCCGGCCCCGACGGCTCGCCGGGCGACGGCCCGGTCGTCGGCGTACACATGGTCGGGTCACGCGTCGGTGAGCTCGTCGGGGAGGCACAGCTGATCTACAACTGGGAAGCCGTGCCCGCCGACGTCGCCGCACTCGTCCACGCCCACCCCACGCAGAGCGAGGCCCTCGGTGAGGCCCACCTCGCCCTGGCCGGGAAACCGCTGCACACCCACGGCTGACCCGGCCGCAACAGACCCGAACACCCACGCGGAACACAGAGGAGCTCCACCCGAGATGGCCGTCACCGTTGAGATGCCCGCACTGGGCGAGAGTGTCACCGAGGGCACCGTCACCCGCTGGCTCAAGGCCGAGGGCGACACCGTGGAGGTCGACGAGCCGTTGCTGGAGGTCTCGACCGACAAGGTCGACACCGAGATCCCGTCCCCCGCGGCGGGCGTGCTGCAGCGCATCGTGGCCGGCGAGGACGAGACCGTCGAGGTCGGCGGCGAGCTCGCCGTGATCGGTGACGCCGGCGAGGCCCCGTCCGGCGGGTCGTCGCAGCCGGCCGCCCCCGCCCAGGAGGAGAGCCCCGAGCCCGCCCCGGCGCAGGAGGCCGCCCCGGCCGCCGAGGAGAAGCCCGCCGCGCCGAGCTCCGGTGGCTCGGGTTCCGGCGGGTCCGGTTCGCCGGTGACCATGCCGGAGCTGGGCGAGTCGGTCACCGAGGGCACCGTGACCCGCTGGCTCAAGCAGGTCGGCGACGCCGTCGAGGTCGACGAGCCGCTGCTCGAGGTCTCCACCGACAAGGTCGACACCGAGATCCCCTCCCCCGTCGCCGGCACCGTGCTCGAGCACACCGTCGGCGAGGACGAGACCGTCGAGGTCGGCGCGCAGCTGGCCCTGGTCGGCGACGCCTCCGCGGCGCCCGCCGAGGCCCCGGCGCAGGAGAAGCCGGCCGAGGCTGCACCGAAGCAGGAGTCGGCACCGAAGCAGGAGTCGGCACCGAAGCAGGAGTCCGCACCGGCCCCGCAGGCCGCGCCGGAGCCGAAGCCGGAGCCGAAGGCGGAGTCGCCGAAGGCCGAGGCCCCCGCCGCGCAGCAGGAGCAGCCGAAGGGCTCGACCGACACCCAGGCCCCGGCGGCCTCGGGCACCAACGGCTCGGGTGACAAGCCCTACGTCACCCCGCTGGTGCGCAAGCTCGCCCAGGAGAACGGCGTCGACCTGTCCACCGTGACCGGCTCGGGCGTCGGCGGCCGCATCCGCAAGCAGGACGTGCTGGCCGCGGCCGAGCAGAAGTCCGCGCCGGCCCAGGAGTCCGCTCCGGCCGCCGCGTCCGCCCCGGCCGCCGGTGGCGCGCCGAAGCAGCCGCAGAACGTGCCGACCCGCTCGGACAACGCCCCGGAGCCGGGCAGCACCGTGAAGCTGCCGCGCCTGCGTCAGGTCATCGCCCAGCGCATGATCGAGTCGCTGCAGACCTCGGCGCAGCTGACGACGGTGCAGGAGATCGACCTCACCCGCATCGTCAAGCTGCGGAACCGGGTCAAGGAGGACTTCAAGAAGCGTGAGGGCGCCAACCTCACCTTCCTGGCCTTCATCGCCAAGGCGACCATCGAGGCGCTCAAGGCCTACCCGTCGCTGAACGCGTCGATCTCCGAGGACGGCAAGGAGGTCACCTACCACGGGTCGGTGCACCTGGGCATCGCCGTCGACACCCCGCGCGGCCTGCTGGTCCCGGTGATCAAGGAGGCCGACGACCTGTCGCTGGCCGGGATCGCCAAGAAGATCGCCGACGTCGCGGGCCGCACCCGCGACGCGAAGATCGGCCCGGACGAGCTGTCCGGCGGCACGTTCACGATCACGAACATCGGGTCCGCTGGCGCGCTGTTCGACACCCCGATCCTGAACCAGCCGCAGGTCGGCATCCTCGGCACCGGCGCCATCGCCAAGGAGCCGAAGGTCGTCACCGGACCGGAGGGCGAGGACGTCATCGCCATCCGCTCGGTGTGCTACCTGCCGCTGACCTACGACCACCGCCTGGTCGACGGCGCCGACGCCGGCCGGTTCCTCTCCGCCGTGCGTGCGCGGCTCGAGGAGGGCGCGTTCGAGGCCGAGCTCGGCCTGTAGGACGCCCGTGGCCCGGCCCGTGCCGGTCCACGTGAGACACAGGGGGCGGCCCGTCCCGGTACGTCCGGGGCGGGCCGTTCCCGTTCCTGCACAACGGGTTCCGGTCCCCCGTCGACGGCCGGTGCCCGCCACCGGGCAACCGCCCGTCCGCCCGCCGTGCACGTCCGCCGCCCGTCGACCCGTGTGACACGTCCGGCCGACCGGGTGACCTCCGTCGCGGGTGTCCGGGTCGCGCGAGGACGGTCGAACGGGAAGGATCGCCGCCGTGCGAGTCGTCGTGGCCGGTTCGTCCGGACTCATCGGAACCGCCCTGGTCGCCCACCTGCGGGGCGCGGGGCACGACGTGCTGCGCCTGGTACGGCGCGCACCCCAGGCCCCCGACGAGCGCGGATGGGACCCACCGGCCGGGGAGATCCAGGAGGGCTCGCTCGAGGGCGCCGACGCCGTGGTGAACCTGTGCGGCGCCGGGATCGCCGACCGGCCGTGGACCGGGGCCCGCAAGCAGGCCATCCGCGACTCCCGGCTCAACCCGACCGACGTGCTGGTGTCCGAGGTCGTGCGGCACGAGGTGCCTGCCCTGGTCAACGGCTCCGCCGTGGGCTACTACGGCGACACCGGCGACGTCGTCGTCGACGAGTCCTCGCCGTCGGGCAGCGGGTTCCTCGCCGACGTCTGCCGCGACTGGGAGGCCGCCGCCGCCCCCGCCGGTGAGGCCGGGGCCCGGCTGGTGGTCGCCCGTACCGGGCTGGTGCTGTCCGCGTCCGGCGGACTCCTCGGCACGCTGCGCCCGGTGTTCAAGGGCTTCCTCGGCGGCCGGATCGGCTCCGGTACCCAGTACATGCCCTGGGTCTCGCTCGACGACCAGGTCGCCGCGCTCAGCTTCGCCGTCGAGAACGACACGATCTCCGGGCCGATGGACGTCACCGGGCCGGTGCCGGTCACCAACGCCGAGTTCACCCGCGAGCTGGCCTCGGCGCTCGGCCGGCCCGCACCGTTCCCGGTGCCCTCGGCGGTGGTCTCGGCGCTGCTCGGCGAGATGGGCCGGGAGATGCTGCTCGGCGGGCAGCGGGCGGTGCCGAAGGCGCTGCTCGACGCCGGGTTCTCCTTCCGCCACCACACGGTCGGCGACGCGCTCTCGGCCGCGGTCGGCACGTGAGCACATCCGGTGCACCCCACGTGCTCGTCGTCGGGGCGGGTCTGGCCGGGTTGCGCGCCGCGACCGTCCTGCACCGCGACGGGTTCGCCGTCCGCGTGCTGGAGGCCGCCGACCGGGTCGGCGGCCGGGTCGCCACCGACGTGATCGACGGCTTCCGCTGCGACCGCGGCTTCCAGGTCCTCAACTCCTCCTACCCCGCACTGCGCGCGGCGCTGGCCCCGCACGGGCTCGACTCGCTCGGTGCCCGCCCGTTCGCCCCCGGTGCCGCGATCCGGGCCGGCGACGGCGAGCTGCACCGCTTCGTCAACCCGCTGCGCCGCCCGCTGTCGGCACCGGGGACCGTCGCCGACGACCTGTTCGGGCCGCTGGAGAAGGCCCGGCTCGTGGCCTGGACCGCCCGCGTGCTCGGCTCCCCGCCTGCCCGCACCGCGTCGCTGATCGAGCGGTCCGCGGCCGCCGACCTCGACGCCGCCGGGCTCGGGGGCGCGGTCACCGACCGGTTCCTGCGCCCGTTCCTGTCCGGGGTGCTCGCCGACCCCGCCCTGGAGTCCTCGGCCGCCTACGTCCGGCTGGTGTGGCGCAGCTTCGCGCTCGGGCAGATCGTCGTCCCCGACGACGGCATGGCCGCCTTCCCCCGCCGGCTCGCCGCCGCGCTCCCGGAGTCCGCGGTCTCCACCGGGGTGCGGGTGCACGCCGTGCACGGCGGCCCGTCGCCGTCGGTGGACACCGACGAGGGCACGCTGCACGCGCGCGCCGTGGTCGTCGCCGCCGACCCGGTGACGGCGTCGTCGCTGGTCCCCGGCGTCGCGCGGCCCACCATGCAGGCGCTGACGACCTGGTACCACGTGCCGCCGCAGGCGCCGTCGGCCGAGCCGCTGCTGCACCTCGACGGCACCGGCGGCCCGGTCGTGAACACCGTCGTGCTCACCGCCGCCGCGCCCGGCTACTCCGCCGACGGGCGCCCGCTGGTGGCGTCGTCGGTCGTCGGGACGCCCGGGCGGACCGGGGTCGACGAGCCGGTGGTGCGCCGCGAGCTCGCCCGCATCTGGGGCGTGCCCACCGATGACTGGGAGCACCTGCACACCGCGGAGGTGCCCGAGGCGCTGCCGCTGCTGCCCGCGGCACGCCCGCTGCGCCGCGACGTCGACCTCGGCGAGAACCTCTTCGTCGCCGGCGACCACCGTGACACCCCGTCCACGCAGGGCGCGCTGGTCTCCGGCCGGCGGGCCGCGCAGGCCGTCCGCGCACGGTTGGGCGCGGCGTAGGCCGCCGGTGCCCGGCGTAGGCTCGGGCGCATGCCCGCACCGCACCTGAGCTGCCGCGCCCGAACCGACGACGTCCGGGTCGACCGGCTCGGCCGTGTCGAGTACCAGCAGGCGTGGGACACCCAGCGCGCGAACGCCGAGGCCCGCCGCACCGCGGACGGCCCGGACGTGCTGATGCTGCTGGAGCACCCGCCGGTCTACACCGCGGGGCGGCGCACGCAGCCCGAGGACCGGCCGGACGACGGCACCCCGGTGATCGACGTCGACCGCGGCGGGCGGATCACCTGGCACGGGCCCGGGCAGCTCGTCGGGTACCCGATCGTGGGCCTGGGCGAGCCGATGGACGTCGTCGACTACGTCCGCCGCCTCGAGGAGGCACTGATCCGCGTGTGCCACGACCTCGGGCTGACCACCGCGGGCCGGATCGAGGGCCGCAGCGGCGTCTGGCTGCCCGCCGAGGGCTTCGCCAAGCAGGAGCGCAAGATCGCCGCGATCGGCGTCCGGATCGCCGGCGGGGTGACCCAGCACGGCTTCGCCCTCAACTGCGACGCCGACATGGGCGACTTCGGGCGGATCGTGCCGTGCGGGATCACCGACGCGGGAGTGACGACGCTGTCCGCCGAGCTGGACCGCGACGTCACCGTCGACGAGGTGACCCCCGCCGTCACCACCGCGGTGCTCGACGCGCTCGACGGCCGGCTGCCGGTCACCGAGCACCCGGTGAAGCGGATGGCCGACCTGCTGGGCTGAGCAGCCCGGCGGTCAGCCCAGCTGCGGCACCACCTGCGCCGCGAACTCCTCGATGTGGTCGAGGTCGGCCAGGTCGAGGACCTGCAGGTAGACCCGGGTCGTCCCGGTCCGCTCCGCCCACGTGCCGAGCTGGTCGACGACCTGCGCCGGGGTGCCGGCGAGGCAGTCGGCACGGACCTCCTCGACGCTGCGCCCGATGGCCGCCGCGCGGCGTGCCACCTCGGCGTCGTCGCGGCCGAGGACGAGGGTCTGCGCGACCGAGTAGGTCAGCTCGCCCGGGTCGCGGCCGGCGTCGCGGCAGGCCCCGGCGACCCGCTCGAACCGGTCCGCGACCTCCTCGACCGGGGAGAACGGCACGTTGAACTCGGCGGCGAAGCGGGCCGCCAGCTGCGGGGTCTTCCGCTTCCCCTTGCCGCCGACGATCACCGGCGGGCCGGGCTGCTGCACCGGGTGCGGCAGGGCCGGGCAGTCGGTGAGCGTGTAGTGCTTCCCGTCGTAGCAGAAGGTCTCGCCCACCGGCGTCGCCCACAGCCCGGTGATGATCTCCAGCTGCTCGGTGTAGCGCTCGAACCGCTCGGCCAGCGACGGGAACGGGATCCCGTAGGCGGTGTACTCGGGCTCGAACCAGCCGGAGCCCAGCCCGAAGTCGATCCGGCCACCGGACATCTCGTCGGCCTGCGCGACGGCGACCGCGAGCGGCCCGGGCAGCCGGAACGTCGCGCTGGTGACCAGGGTGCCGAGCCGGATGTGCTCGGTCTCGCGGCCGAGCGCGGCCAGGGTCACCCAGGCGTCGGTGGGGCCCGGCAGGCCGCTCACGTCGCCCATCTTCAGGAAGTGGTCGGAGCGGAAGAACGCGTCGTAGCCTGCCGCCTCGGTGGTCTGCGCGACGCGCAGCAGGTCGGTGTAGGAAGCCCCCTGCTGGGGCTCGGTGAAGATCCGGAAGTCCACGGAGGCGCACGCTAGCGTGGGACGCGCGCGCCCGCCGGGAGCGCTACGGTCCCCGCCGTGTACCCGCTCCCCGACCTCACCGGCCGCACCGTCCTCGTCACCGGGACGACGTCCGGGCTCGGGTTCGCGCTGTCCCGCGCGTTCGCCGGAGCCGGGGCCCGGGTGCTGATGACCGCACGCGACGCCGCACGCGGCGCCGCCGCCGTCGCACGGGTCGGGGGTGCCGCCGAGCCGGTACTGCTCGACCTCGCCGACCTGTCCTCGGTGCGCGCCGCGGCCGCCGACGTGCGGGAACGCACCGATGACCGGCTCGACCTGCTGGTCAACAACGCGGGCATCGCGATGGGCCCGCGCGCCGCGACCGCCGACGGCTTCGAGCTGCAGATGGGCACCAACCACCTCGGGCCCGCGGCGCTGACCTGGCTGCTGATGCCCGCGCTGCGCGGCGGCGGCGATCTCGAACCGGCCCGGGTGGTGACGACGTCGAGCCTCGGGCACCGCACGGGCCGGCTCGACCCCGACGACCTCGACGGAAAGCGCCGCCGCTACTCCCCCACCGTCGCCTACGGCACCTCCAAGCTCGCGGGCCTGCTGTTCGCCGCGGAGCTGGACCGGCGGCTGCGCCTGGCCGGGGACGAGGTGCTGTCGGTGGCCGCGCACCCGGGGATGACCGAGTCGTCGCTGCTGGGCAACTCGCTGCGCCGCGGCGCGACCCTGCAGGCGCGGCTGTCCGGGCCGCTGGACCGGTGGTTCGTCCAGCCCGTCGAGGCCGGGATCGGGCCGCAGCTGGCCGCCGCGACCGGACCGGTGCACGGCGGGGACTACCTGGGTCCCACCGGGCCGTTCGAGGTCGCCGGACCGCCCGGGCCGGCCCGGCGCAGCACCGCCGCGCAGGACCCGGATCTGGCCGCCCGGCTGTGGGCCGCGACCGCGACCGCAACGGGCGTACCGCCCGACCCCGGGCGTACGGTGAACGCGTGACCGTCGCACCCGAAGGCCGCAAGATGCTGCGCCTCGAGGTTCGCAACAGCGAGACCCCGATCGAGCGCAAGCCCTCCTGGATCCGCACCCGCGCCCGCACCGGGCCGCAGTACACCGAGCTCAAGGGGCTCGTCCGCTCCGGCGGGCTGCACACCGTGTGCGAGGAGGCCGGCTGCCCCAACATCTACGAGTGCTGGGAGGACCGGGAGGCGACGTTCCTCATCGGCGGTGAGCAGTGCACCCGCCGGTGCGACTTCTGCCAGATCGACACCGGCCGTCCGTCCGATCTCGACGTCGACGAGCCCCGCCGCGTCGCCGAGTCGGTGCAGCAGATGGGCCTGCGCTACTCCACCGTCACCGGCGTCGCCCGCGACGACCTCGACGACGGCGGCTCCTGGCTCTACGCCGAGACCGTCCGGCAGATCCACGAGATGAACCCGGGCACCGGCGTCGAGCTGCTGATCCCGGACTTCAACTCGCGCGACGACCAGCTCGGCCCGGTCTTCGACGCCCGCCCCGAGGTGCTCGCGCACAACCTGGAGACGGTGCCGCGGATCTTCAAGCGGATCCGCCCCGCGTTCCGCTACGAGCGCTCCCTCGAGGTCATCACCAAGGCCCGGGAGAAGGGCCTGGTCACCAAGTCCAACCTGATCCTGGGCATGGGCGAGACCCCGGACGAGGTCACCGCCGCGCTGCAGGACCTGTACGACGCGGGCTGCGAGATCATCACGATCACGCAGTACCTGCGGCCCACCAAGCGCCACCACCCGGTGGAGCGCTGGGTGAAGCCCGAGGAGTTCGTCGAGCACTCGAAGGTCGCCGAGCGGATCGGCTTCGCGGGCGTCATGGCCGGGCCGCTGGTGCGCTCGTCGTACCGGGCCGGCCGGCTCTACGCCCAGACCATCGCGCACCGCGGCGAGGAGCTCCACCCCGATCTCGCGCACCTGGCCGAGTCCGGCCCCGCGGCGCAGGAGGCCGGCTCGCTGCTGTCCCGGCTCGAGGGCGGGCAGAGCGGCTGATCACGGCCCGGTGACCGGTCACGGCCCGCCGACGACGCGGGCCGTGACGGGGAAGTACGCTGGTCACATGCCCGGCAAGCCCCGCAAGCCCTCGCCCGACGAGAAGAAGGCGCTCAAGGCCCAGAAGAAGGCCGCGTCGAAGCAGCGTCGCCAGCAGATCTGGCAGGCGTTCCAGATGCAGCGCAAGGACGACAAGCTGCTGATCCCGATCATGGCCGGGGTCTTCCTGGCGGCGGTCGTGGTCCTCACGCTCATCGGCTGGCTGCTGGGCATGACCTGGATCTTCCTGGTCTTCGGCATCCTCATCGGCGCGCTCGCCGCGTTCGCCGTGTTCGGCCGCCGGGTGCAGAGCTCGGTCTACGTCAAGGCCGACGGCCAGCCCGGCGCCGCGGGCTGGGCGCTGGACCAGATGCGCGGCCAGTGGCGGGTCACGCAGGGCGTCGCGGGCACGACGCACCTCGACGCCGTGCACCGGGTGATCGGGCGCCCGGGGGTCGTGTTCGTCGCCGAGGGCGCGCCGCACCGGGTGAAGAACCTGCTCGCCCAGGAGAAGAAGCGCACCGCGCGGATCGCCGGCACCACCCCGATCTACGACGTCATCGTCGGGCACGAGGAGGGCCAGGTCCCGCTGAAGAACCTGCAGCGGCACCTGATGAAGCTGCCGCGCAACATCTCCACCGCGGAGATGGACACGCTGGAGAACAAGCTCACCGCGCTCGGCAACCGCGCCCAGGCGACGCCGAAGGGCCCGCTGCCGCAGGGCGCGAAGATGCGGTCCGTGCAGCGCTCCGCGCGCCGCCGCTGACCCGTTCCGCACGTCGCACGTCGGTCGGACGCCCGCCGCCCCGGTTCCCCGGGAGGCGGGCGTCTTCCGTTTCCGGGCCGGCTCAGCGGGTCCGGATGACGATCGTGCGCGCGGCCTGGTCGTGCCAGCCGCGGCCGTCGTCGTCGCGGAAGACCGGCGGGAAGACGCACGCGATCAGCAGGGTGCGCAGCGCCGCCCGCGGCACCCCGACGAACGCGGCCATGTCGGTGCGCGCCACCCGGAGCCCGAGCAGCACGTGCCCGGGCGTCATGCCGAACAGGGCCACCGCGATCGTCGTGATCACGAACCAGACGAGCAGGACCGTCCACCCGGTCTGCGGGGCGCCGATCGCGCCGGTGCCCAGGAACGCGACCACCAGGACGTAGGCGAGCAGCCAGTCCACGACGAGCCCGGCGATCCGGGCGCCCGTCCCGGCGACGGAGTTCGGGCCGGTGGCCGGCAGGCCGAACCGCTCGCCCGGATGCCCGTCGTCGTCACTCCCGGCGGGTGAATG
Source organism: Pseudonocardia phyllosphaerae (assembly GCF_046546475.1). Taxonomy (NCBI): domain Bacteria; kingdom Bacillati; phylum Actinomycetota; class Actinomycetes; order Pseudonocardiales; family Pseudonocardiaceae; genus Pseudonocardia; species Pseudonocardia phyllosphaerae. The sequence goes on along the minus strand of NZ_JBKGXS010000006.1, from coordinate 175,610 downwards.
CGGGAGCCAGGACTCGATCCAGCGGGCCATGGCTCCTAGCCTAGGCGCCGGACGGGCACCGATGTCGCCGACCGAACGTTGCAGGTCGCACCGAGGGGTGACGGCTGTGACGCGCGTCGTGGCGCGGTCAGTTAACGTCGGGGAAACAGGTGAGTGATGGGTGGGCAACACGCCACTCCTACCGTCGCCCCCGATCGCCACCAGCAACCCAAGGAGCGCGACAGAGTGTTCAGCAACTCCGAAGAGGTACTCAAGTACATCTCGGACGAGAAGGTCGAGTACGTCGACATCAGGTTCTGCGACCTGCCCGGCGTGATGCAGCACCTGACCGTCCCCGCCGCGACCGCCGGTGACCTGCTGGAGAACGGCGCCGCGTTCGACGGTTCCTCCGTCCGCGGCTTCCAGGCGATCAACGAGTCCGACATGGCGCTGTTCGCGGACTCCACGACGGCGCGGATCGACCCGTTCCGCAAGCACCGCACGCTGAACATCAACTTCTTCGTGCACGACCCGATCACGGGTGAGCCCTACTCCCGCGACCCGCGCAACATCGCGCGCAAGGCCGAGGAGTACCTCAAGGCGTCGGGCATCGCCGACACCGCCTTCATGGCCCCCGAGGCGGAGTTCTACATCTTCGACTCGATCCGTTTCGGTTCCGAGCCGAACTCCACGTTCGCCGAGATCGACTCCGTCGAGGGCTGGTGGACCACCGGCCGCGAGGAGCAGGGCGGCAACCTCGGCTACAAGGTCAACTACAAGGGCGGCTACTTCCCCGTCCCGCCGGTCGACCACTACGCCGACCTGCGTGCCGACATGGTCAGCAACATGACCGCGTCCGGCTTCGAGGTCGAGCGTGAGCACCACGAGGTGGGCACCGCGGGCCAGGCCGAGATCAACTACAAGTTCAACACGCTGCTGCACGCGGCGGACGACGTCATGCTGTTCAAGTACCTGGTGAAGAACACCGCCTGGGCAGCAGGCAAGACCGCCACCTTCATGCCGAAGCCGCTGTTCGGCGACAACGGCTCGGGCATGCACGTGCACTCGTCGCTGTGGAAGGACGGCCAGCCGCTCTTCCACGACGAGTCCGGTTACGGCGGCCTGTCCGACATCGCGCGCTACTACATCGGCGGCCTGCTGCACCACGCGCCGTCGCTGCTGGCGTTCACGAACCCGACGGTGAACTCCTACCACCGCCTGGTCCCCGGCTTCGAGGCCCCGGTCAACCTGGTCTACTCGGCCCGGAACCGCTCGGCCTGCATCCGGATCCCGCTGTCCGGCGACAGCCCGAAGGCCAAGCGCGTCGAGTTCCGCTGCCCGGACTCGTCGGGCAACCCGTACCTCGCCTTCTCGGCGATGCTGATGGCCGGCCTCGACGGCATCAAGAACAAGATCGAGCCGCCGACGCCGATCGACAAGGACCTCTACGAGCTCCCGCCCGAGGAGGCCAAGGACATCGCGCAGGTCCCGTCGTCGCTGAGCGCGGTCATCGACTCGCTCGAGGCCGACCACGACTACCTGCTCGAGGGCGGCGTGTTCACGCCGGACCTGATCGAGACCTGGATCGAGTACAAGCGGGAGAACGAGATCGACCCGCTGCGTCTGCGTCCGCACCCGTACGAGTTCGCGCTCTACTACGACGTGTGATCCACGCCTGACGCTCGTCAGCCGTACCGAGGCCCGGCACCCCGCTCGTGGGTGCCGGGCTTCGCTGCGTCCGGGGTGTGTGACGTGACGACCTCGCCGCAGCACACCGATTCCGTACGTGGCACATGCTGCGACGTGTGCTGCGTACGGAATCGGTGTGCTGCGGCGGATGATCGGGCCCCGGACACACGTCGGCGCCGCCCGGAACGAGCCGGACGGCGCCGAGGTGACGAGGACCCGCAGGTCAGCGGCCGACCTTCTTGCGGCCGGTGACCGCGTTGTAGATGACCAGCACGATGATCGCGCCGATCACCGAGCCGATGATGCCCCCGGGCGAGAACTTCATGAACTGCTGGGCGTTGAACCCGCCACCGGAGATCAGCGACCAGATCACGCCACCGACGAGCGAGCCGACGATGCCGAGGATGATCGTGGGGATGATGCCGATGTTGTCCTTGCCGGGGACGATGGCCCGGGCGAGGAAGCCGGCGATCAGACCGACGACGATCGCGATGATGATGGTCCAGAGCATGGTTACTCCTCCTTGGTTCCGGTTCGTCGTCGACGGACCGTGGTTGACCCGTTGTGAGGCCTGACACCGGGTGACCGGCCGACCACCGGTTGAAACACCGCGGCACATCACGACATCGCCACGGTTTCCGGCCGGTCGCCGTTCGCAACGTCACAAACGCTAGACCCGGGGTGCCCGCACAGACACGCGCGAAACGCCCGGAACACCCGATTCGGGGTTCCCCCAGGTGATTGAGGGTCGTCGCCGGATGCGCCACGGGGTCACCATGGGGTCGTGAGCACTCCGGACGACGCCATCCCGGTCCTGCGCCTCGACCGCGCCCGCACGCCCGAGGGTGGGTTCGACCCCACGTTCACCACCGCGTTGCGCGAGGCCCTGCACGAGGTCGGTTTCCTGCGGCTCACCGGCTTCGGTGCCGCGCCCGGGCAGGCCGGGGCGCTGCTGGCGGCGGCGTCGTCGTTCTTCGACCTGCCGGCCGAGCAGCGCCTGGAGCTGGACAACCGGCGGTCCCCGCACTTCCGCGGCTACACCCGGCTCGGCCACGAGATCACCGCGGGCCGCCCCGACGCCCGCGAGCAGATCGACTTCGGGCCGGAGCTGGCACCGGTACCCCGCGCGGAGTGGGACGAGCCGTTCCGGCTGTTGGAGGGCCCGAACGTCTGGCCGGACGCGCGGGTCCCCGAGCTGCGCCGCCGGGCCGAGGCATGGGCCGAGCTGATGAGCCGGGTCGGGACCGAGCTGACGCGCGCGGTCGCCGTCGGGCTGGGGCTGGAGGAGACCCACTTCGACCCGCTGTTCGACGGCGAGCCGCACTGGTTCGGCAAGGTCATCCGCTACGTCGGGCCGCCGCCCGGCGACCCCGTCCCCGACGACGCGCAGGGCGTGGGCCCGCACGCCGACTGGGGTTTCCTCACGCTGCTGCTCCAGGACGGCACCGGCGGGCTACAGGCACGGCCGCCCGGCTCGTCGTGGACCGACGTGGCACCGCTGGAGGGGTCGCTCGTGGTCAACGTCGGCGAGATGCTGGAGGTCGCGACCGACGGCTACCTGGTCGCGACACCGCACCGCGTCCTCGCCTGTGCCCCGGGAACGACGCGGCAGTCGGTCGGCTTCTTCTGGTCCCCGCGGCTCGACGCCCGGCTCGACCCGGTCCCGTTGCCGCCCGGCCTGGCGGCGCAGGCGCCCGGCGTGCACGAGACCGACCGCAACGCGCTGCTCCCCCGCTTCGGCGACAACGCGCTCAAGGGCTGGGTGCGCTCGCACCCGGAGGTCGCAGCGCGCCACCACCCGGGCCTCGTGTCCTCAGGCACGCCGTCACCGTTCACGGACCGATGATCCGGATCCGTTGACAGGGGTTCGCACCGCCTGCTTGACTCGTTCTCACCGTGTTCCAGGTCACAGCGGCGTGCCGACCGGCGACGCCGATCCGTGGCCTCCGCCGGTCCCCGTGACAGGACCGGTTCACACGCACCAGCTTTCTCGGCACGACCTCTCGGAGCCACCAGCCGTCGGCGCACCACGCGCGCCGACGGCCCCTGACCCACGCGCACGGCCCTTCCTCGGCGGCAGGGTCGTGTTTCCTCCGCGCCCCCGGGCTGACCACGTCGCCCGGGGGTGCGGCTCGTACCCGGGCGGCTACTCCGCGCCGGTCACCGCGCTCAGCCCCGCGGCCTCGATGCCGGCGACGGCGGCGGCCTCGTCGTTCAGCGACGCGTCACCGGTGACGCCGACCGCGCCGAGCAGCGCGCCGTCGGCGTCCTTCACGAACACCCCGCCGGGCACGGAGAAGATCTTGCCGCCGGTCAGCCCGGCGACCGAGGTGAAGAACTCCGGGGAGTCCGCGGCGCGTGCGGCGATGGCCCGGTTGGTCATCCCGAGCGCGAGGACACCGTTGGCCTTGCCGACGGCCAGGTCGGGGCGCGCGAACCCGGAGCCGTCCTGGCGGGCGAGCGCGACGATCGCGCCGCCCGGGTCGAGCACCGCGACGGTGAGCGGATTGAAGCCCTGCTCGGTGCCGTGCTTCAGCGCCGCGGCGGTGATGGTCTGGGCCTGGTCGAGGGTGATGGTCATAGGCGAACCCTGCCACCTACCCCGGTGTGCGGGCACGCCGAGCCGCTTCACCAGGCCTGTTCGCGGGGCGTCAGCGCGATGAGCGGGATGGTGCGTCCGCGGGCCTTCTTCTCGTAGTCGGCGAACCCGCCGTTGTTGTCCTTGATCGTCGTCCAGATGCGCTCGCGCTCGTCGCCGGTCAGCTCCTCGGCGTGGACCTGCACGGTCTGGACGTAGCCGCCGCCGTCGGCCACCGCGGCGGTGACGTTCGGGTTGGCCTTGAGGTTGTGGTACCAGGCCGGGTTCTCCGGGTCACCGGCCGCGGAGGCGACGACGACGTAGCGGCCGTCGTCGTCGAACCAGCGCAGCGGGGTCGTCCGCGGGGTGCCGGTGCGGGCACCGACGTGGTGCATCAGCAGCATCGGCAGCCCCTCGAAGGGCTCGCCGACGCGGCCCTTGTTCTCCCGGAACTCACGGACGATGCGGGTGTTGAAGTCCTCGGCCATGCGCCGATCCTGGCATCGACCGGGCCACCGGGGCCAGAAGATCGTTCCGGACGGTCAGGCGGGCGCGCCGCCCGGCGCGAACACCACCCAGCAGGCCGCGGCGGCCGCGACGACCGCCACCAGCAGGAACAGCCCGGCCCACGCCCCACCGGGCAGCGGCGTCAGCTCGGCGAGCCGGTCGGCGTCGGAGTGGCGCAGCCGACCGTGCCGGCGGCCGCGGCGCAGCTCGGCGCAGGCACGGATCCCGCCGAACAGCAGGAACCAGCACAGCACCGCCGCGAACCCGGTACGCAGGTCCTCTCCCGCCCGCAGCGCGACCAGCACCAGCACCGCGCCGCTGACCAGCACGGCGGCGGCGCCGTAGAGGTTGCGGATCTGCAGCAGTGTCCCGGCCAGCAGCACCACGCCCACCCAGAGCGTCGCCGTCGCGTGGTCCGCGGCGACGAGCGCGGCGCCGCCCAGCCCGAGCAGCGGCGGGAAGACGTAGCCCGCGGTGAACATCGCGACCACGCCCGGCCCGCGCCCGGCACCGGTGGAGTAGGTGACCCCGGACGAGTCGGCGTGCAGCCGGATCCCGGTGAGCCCGCGCCCGACCAGCACCGCGACCAGCGCGTGCCCGCCCTCGTGCGCGATCGTCACCGCGACCCGGGTCAGCCGCCACGCCGGCAGCCAGGCGACGACGGCCAGTGCCACCAGCGCCGCGAGCAGCGACGCCGGGCGGGCGGCCACCAGCTCGTAGGCACGCGGGAGCACGTCGGCGGGAGGCACGTGCCCAGTGAACCAGCGGCGGTGCGCCCGGCGGACGCGGGCCCGGGACACCACGTCGCGGAAATTCCGGGAGAAGCCGGGAAAGAGCCTTGACCTCCAGCCGCTGGAACCCGCGACGCTGTTCCCCGTGACCACGTCGTACCCCGCGTCCCAGGAACCCGCCCACCGGACCATCGGTCAGGTGGCGGAACGGACCGGGGTCCCGGTGCGCACGATCCGCTTCTGGTCGGACGAGGGCCTGGTGCCCTCCGTCCGGAGCAGTTCGGGCCACCGGGTGTACGACGCGGCCGCCGTGGCCCGGCTCGACCTGGTCCGGACCCTGCGCGAGCTGGGGCTGGGCCTGGACGAGGTGCGCGCGGTGCTGGCACGCCGGCGGGGGGTCGGCGAGGTGGCATCCGCGCACGTCCGGGCGCTGGACGGCCGGATCCGGGAGCTACGAGCGCAGCGCGCCGTATGCGTGCTGCTGGCCCGGTCCGGCGACGAACCCGATGCGAGGAGTGTGACCCTGATGAACGACTTGGCCCGCCTGTCCGCCGGTGAGCGGCAGGCCCTGATCGACGACTTCGTGAACGAGGCCTTCGCCGGCGTCGACGCCGACGCACCGGGCGGCTGGATCGCGAACGCGATGCGCAGCATGCCCGCCGAGCTGCCCGACGACCCGTCGCCGGAGCAGGTGCAGGCGTGGGTGGAGCTCGCCGAGCTCGTCCGCGACCCCGGCTTCCGGGCGCGGTGCCGGGAGATGGCGACCGCGGGTGCCGGCCCCGGCGGCCACCAGGAGCGGCAGCTCGACCCGGCCGCGGTGGCCGAGCACGCCGGACCGGCCGAGGCCGCCGGCGTCGACCCGGGCAGCGCCGAGGCGGCTGCGGTGCTGTCCCGGATCCCCGGTGTCGACGACCTCGACGCCGCGGGCCGCACCGCGACGGCGGAGACGATCGAGCTGTTCTCCGACCGCCGGGTGGAGCGCTACTGGGCGCTGCTCGGGGTGGTCAACGGGTGGGCGCAGCGGGAACCGGTGGTGCCCGCGTTCGAGTGGGTCGCGGCCGCGCTGCGCGCCGCCCCGCGAGGCTGATCCGCGGGGTCAGTGCTGCTCGGGGTCCCACCCGTAGAACACCCGCTCGACGACGCCGCGGGTCCGCCTGGTGACGCGCCGGTAGTCGTCGAGGAACACGCCGGGATCCCCCGGCGGGTACCCGAGTGCGGCCGCGACGGCGGCCAGCTCCCGCCCCGAACGCGGGAGCTGGTCGCCGGCCTTGCCCTTGACCAGCATGATCGCGTTGCGGGCGCGGGTGGCCGCGGTCCAGCCCTCGGCCAGCTCGGCGGCGTCCTCGGCGGTGATCAGCCCCGCCTCCGCGGACTCCTGCAGCCCCTCCAGGGTGGAGGTCGTGCGCAGCTCGGGGACGTCGCCCGCGTGCTGGAGCTGCAGCAGCTGCACGGTCCACTCGACGTCGGCGAGCCCGCCGTGGCCCAGCTTGGTGTGGGTGGAGCGGTCCGCGCCGCGGGGCAGCCGCTCGTCGTCGACGCGGGCCTTGATCCGCCGGATCTCGGCGACCGCGGAGTCGGGCAGCCCGTCGGCCGGGTAGCGGATCGGGTCGATCATCGACACGAACTGGCGGCCGAGTGCGCGGTCCCCGGCGATCGGGCGGGCCCGCAGCAGGGCCTGGGCCTCCCACACCTCGGCCCAGCGGGAGTAGTACTCCCGGTAGGAGGCGAGGGTGCGCACCATCGGCCCGTTGCGGCCCTCGGGGCGCAGGCCGGCGTCGATGGTCAGCTCCGGATCCGGGCTCGACGAGCCGAGCAGCCGCCGCACCTGCTCGACGACGGCGGTCGCCCACTTGACGGCCTCGTGGTCGCCGATGCCCTCGGCGGGCGCGCACACGAACATGACGTCGGCGTCGCTGCCGTAGCCGGACTCGCCGCCGCCGAGCCTGCCCATCCCGATCACGGTGACGGCGGCCTTGCGCTCGTCCTGGGCGCGGACCACCGCGTCCAGCGTCGCGGCCAGCACCGCCTCGTTCACCGAGTTCAGTGCCGCGCAGACCTCGCCGACGCCGATCAGCCCGAGCAGGTCCGCGCACGCCACCCGCAGCATCTCGTGCCGGCGGTAGGAGCGGGCCGCGGCGACCGCGGACTCCGGGTTGGTGTGCCGGGCGACGGTCGCCTGCAGGGCGACCGCGACCTCGTAGGGGTCGCGGGTGAGCTCCGGGCTCTGCACCCCCGACGACGTCGCGAGCATCCGCAGCACCTCGGGCGCACGCTGCAGCAGGTCGGTGACCAGCGCGGACGTCCCGAGCAGGATCATCAGGCGCTGCGCGACCGCGCCCTCGTCACGCAGCAGCCGCAGGTACCAGGGCGTCGACGACAACGCCTCGGACACCCGCCGGTAGGCCAGCAGGCCGCGGTCCGGGTCGGGACTGTGCGACAGCTCGTGCAGCAGCACCGGCAGCAGTGCCCGCTGGATCGACGCCGACCGCGACACCCCGCCGGTGAGCGCCTTCAGGTGCCCGAGCGCACCCTCCGGCGACGCCCAGCCCAGCGCCTTGAGGCGGGCCTTCGCCGCCTCCGGGGACAGCACGGCGTCGGCGGCGCCGTCGTCGGCGAGACGGGAGACCGCAGCCAGCAGCGGGCGGTAGAACAGCTTCTCGTGCAGCCGGCTGACCCGGCGCGCGTTGCGCTGCCACTCCGAGACCAGTACGCCGACGACGTCGTGCCGTCCGTCGGGCCGGATGCGGGCCGCGCGGGCCAGCCAGCGCAGCCCGTCGATGTCGTCGGTCGCGGGCAGCAGGTGGGTGCGGCGCAGCTTGTGCAGCTGCAGCCGGTGCTCGAGCAGCCGCAGGAACCGGTAGGACGCGGCGAGGTTCGCGGCGTCGTCACGGGCGACGTAGCCGCCGTCGCTCAGCGCGGCGAGCGCCTCCAGGGTGTTGCCCGACCGCAGCGTGTCGTCGGTGCGCCCGTGCACCAGCTGGAGCAGCTGCACGGCGAACTCGACGTCGCGCAGCCCGCCGCGACCCAGCTTCAGCTCGCGTTCGCGCTGGTCGGAGGGGATGTTCTCGATCACCCGGGTGCGCATGGCCTGCACCTCGGGGACGAAGTCGTCGCGGGTGGAGGCCTGCCACACCATCGGTGCGAGCGCGTCGACGTAGGCCTCGCCGAGCTCGCGGTCCCCGGCCAGCGGGCGGGCCTTGAGCAGCGCCTGGAACTCCCAGGTCTTGGCCCATCGCTTGTAGTAGGTGACGTGCCCGTCGAGGGTCCGCACGAGCGCGCCCTGCTTGCCCTCGGGGCGCAGGTTGGCGTCGACCTCGAAGCAGGCGTCGCCTGCGATGCGCATGACCCGCGACGCCAGCTTCGTCGCCGGCTGGGTCAGCTCGCCACCGGGCTCGGCGACGAACACGACGTCGACGTCGGACACGTAGTTGAGCTCGCGGCCGCCGCACTTGCCCAGCGCGATGATCGCCAGGCGCAGCTCGACCGGCGGGTCCTGCTCGGCGGCGGCGACGGCCAGCGCCGCGGCCAGGGCGGCCTCGGCGAGGTCGGCGAGCTGGGCGGCGACGTCGTCGACCTCCATCACCGGCAGCTCGGGGTCGCCGACGGCGGCGAGGTCGGCCGAGGCGAGCCCCAGCAGCTCGTCGCGGTAGGCGCTGCGCAGCGCGGTCACCGCCTCGGTGCCGGTCAGCGTGGCACGGGCCCCGTTGACGGTGCCCGGGGCGGGCGCGTCCGGGTCGGCGCCGACGGCGCGCAGCAGGTTCGCGGTGCGCCGGGCCAGATCCGGCGGCGGATCCGAGCGGTCCGGGGTGTCGGCGAGCAGCGGCCAGCGGTCCGGGTTCGCGATCAGGTGGTCACCGAGCGCCGACGACGCCCCGAGCGTGGCGAACAGCCGCCCGCGCAGGCCACGGTCGGTCCGCAGCGCCTTGTCGATCTCCGGCCACGGCGCGGTGTGCGAGAGCCGCTCCACCTGGCGCAGCGCCAGCTCCTGATCGGGGCTGCGCGCCAGCGCCCACATGATCTCCTCGCACCCGGCCGTCGGCCAGTCGCCGTCCCACCAGCCCAGCCCGCGCAGCGTCGTGTTCGCGTCCGGCCCGGTCAGGCCCAGCCGGGCCAGCGACGTCCCTGTCCGCCGTTGCATCACAGGCACCGATCCTGCCCCATGACCGGCTCGCACGGGTCGATCACCGCCGCAGTTCTACGGCCGATCACCACATCCGTTCTGCGGCACGATCACCACAGCCGTTCTACGGCACGAGCGCGGTCACCCGGATCTCGACGTGCATCGACGCCAGCCCGAGCGCGGTCACCCCGGCCTGGGTCCACACCGGCGCCCGGCCGCCCATGCGGGCGCGGAACTCGCGGGTCATCACGGCGTTGTGGTCCTCGCCGATCGCGACCGCATCCGGCGCGAGGCGGTGGTAGGAGTTCACGTGCACCACGTCCGCCCAGCTCGCGCCGGCCTCGGCGAGGGTGCGGCCGACGTTGTCGAAGGCCTGCACGATCTCGGCCTCCAGCTCGTCGGGGACCACCAGATCGTCGTCGAACCCGCCCTGGCCGGAGGTCTCCACCCGATTGCCGATGCGGACCGCCTGGCTGTAGCCGAGCAGGTCGCGGGCGGTCTCGCCGTAGCCGGGCGTCACGTAGAAGGTCGCGGTCTCATTTACTTCAAGCATGAACTCAAGCTACAACTCACAGCTGCGGCTGTACAGTCCCGGCGATGACCGAACGACCCGCCGAACACGATCCGGAGCCGCGGTGGCTCGACGCCTCCGACAAGGCGGCCTGGACCGGCGTCGCGTCGATGATCACGCTGCTGCCCGGGCGCCTGGAGGCCCCGCTGCAGCGCGAGCACGGGCTCACGCTGTTCGAGTACCTGACGCTGAGCCACATGTCCGAGGCATCGGAGCGACGGCTGCGGATGAGCGAGCTCGCGTTCCTCACCAACGGGTCGCTGTCGCGGCTGTCCAACGTGGTGAAGCGACTGGAGGGCCGGGGCTGGGTCCACCGCTCCCCCGACCCGGACGACGGCCGCTACACCGTCGCCGCCCTCACCGACGACGGCCTCGACGTCGTCCGGGCCGCCGCGCCCACCCACCTGCGAGCCGTCCGTGAGCTGGTCCTCGACCGGCTCGACGACACCGACCGCGAGGTGCTCGGCCGGATCTCCGAGACCCTGGGACTGACCATCCCGCGGAACAGCCACTGATCGCGAGACCGTGGGTGCGATGTCGGTCATGGCACCGCGGTGAGCGCCGGCAGCCCCGGGGTCGCGAACGAATCGGAGATCAGCGGCGGCTCGACTCAGGTGCCGGCGCGCCCGCCCGGAGGCCGTTCCCACATCCCTCCGCCGATGCTCACACCTCTGCACAGGTTCCGACACCCCATATTTCGGGTGTGGGAACCGGAGCAGGGGTGTGCGGTGGGACTGCAGAGGCACATGGGCCGTGCGATCGCGGAGCTGGCCGACGTGCAGAACGAGCTCGGCCTGACCGAGTGATCACGGCCGACGGCGCCGGCTCGGCCGGGTCACGGTTGTCCTCGGTGACGCGAACGTCCTGTACCCGCGTGTCCTGGAGCCGGAGCGCCGAACACTGCCGACGGGACGGTGCCACGACCGCGACGACGACCACGACACCGGACGACTTGCGGAGGTCCGACATGCACCGGCTCGTCAGGACGCTTTCCGCGCCGAGCCGTTGAGCTGGGCTACACGCTGGTGGGACATCTCCAACGCGTCGCCGATGTCGCGGTACGACAGGCCCGCGGCACGCATTGCCGCAATTGCCTCCAGGCGTGCCCGGTCGAGCTCCGCCCGTGCCTCTCCCGCACGCGCGGACTTGTCGAGTGCGTCGAGCAGCGGGGCGGTGAAGTCCCCGTCATCGGTCCGGTACTTCCAGACGAGGGTGAAGTCCTCGGTACCGAGCAGGTCGACGAGGGACTCACGGACGTCGTCGTGCAGTTCGGCCAGGTGTTCGACGTCGTACCCGGCGGAGGTGTTCGGCGGCAGACCACGCACGACCGCCGACCAGAGGCCGTCGTCCCGGGTCACCTCGACCGTGTAGGTGTCCATCAGCCGTTCTCCATCCACTTCTCACCGAACAGCGGGGCCAGGTCGTTCTCGACGTTGCGCAGCACGACCCAGGACAGCTCTCTCGGGTGGTCGGTGAGGACGAAGCGACCGACCACGGCGCCGGAGCCGTCGAGGACGACATGATGCCGATGCGAGCCCTTCCCGCGTCCGGATTCCTCGGCCACGGAGTAACCGCGCTTGCGCGCCACGCGTCGGACGATCTGCATCGTCGGCGCGTACTTCGTCCTCCGATTCACCACGACAGTAAGTCTAGCGAAGTAGACACGCAAGCGTCTAATCAGCTAGACAGCCTGGTGGCACAGCGGTCGGGAAGGAATCGGAGATCGACTACAGGCCGGGGCTCGGCTCAGTTCGTCGCGCCGCGGATCACGACGTCGAGCAGCAGGTCGAAGTCGAGGTCGACACCGTCGGACAGGCCCGGGTTCTGCTCCACGGCAACCCGCCCGACGACCGCCGTCGTGAAGATCTGCGCGTACTGCACCGCCCGCTCCGGTGGCGCACCGCCGTACCGGAACGCGGCGGTCACCGCGTCCGCGCCGGGGGCGTCGGCGGGCTCGTGACTGTGCGGGCCGGAGAGCAGCCGCACGGCGAATCCGGGCAGCCGCAGCATCTCGCGACGCATGCGGTGGCCGTGCTCGACGAGCCAGCTCCGCCAGTTCTCCGCGGTGGGGCGGTCCGGACCTTCCATCCGGCGGCGCAGCTCCGCACTGACCAGACCGAGCAGCTCGTCGCGGCCGGCGATCCAGCGGTAGAGCGCAGCCTTGGTTACCCCGACCTGCTCCGCGACCGCAGCCATCGTCAGCCGCTCCGGATCCATGGTCATCGCCGCGGCGACGATCCTGTCGAGGTCGATCTGCGCCGGGCGCCCCGGTCGCGGGGTCGTCGCAGGCGGCCGGTCGGACATGTGACACACCCTAGCGAGCACCCCCTTGCCACATTAGTAAACGCTGGTTACTTTCAACTGAGGCTTACCTGAGTTGGAGGTGTGATGCGCGAGCATCGACTGGTCGTGGTGCAGGCGTGCGTGGCGGTGTTCGTCGTGATCCTCGACGCGACGGTCGTGGCGGTGGCCCTGCCACACATCGGCCGCGACCTGGGTTTCGACGCGGCCGGCCTGCCGTGGGTGGTGAACGCCTACACCCTGGTGTTCGCCGGCTTCCTGATGTCGGGCGGGCGCAGCTGCGACGTGTTCGGGCCGAGGACGACGATGCTCACCGGGCTCGCCCTGTTCGGACTCGCCAGCGCGGCGTGCGGGCTCGCGGCGAGCCCGGCGATGCTGCTGGTCGCCCGCGCGGTGCAGGGGCTCGGCGGAGCACTGCTGATGCCGACGTCGCTGGCCTCTATCACCCGGGCCATCCCGCAGGGCCCGGAACGGACCTCCGCCCTGGCGGTGTGGAGCACGGTCGGCGCGATCGGCGGCACCGCCGGAACGCTGGTCGGCGGCGTCCTGACCGAGGCACTGAACTGGCGGTGGATCTTCCTGATCAACCTGCCGGTCGTCGCCGTCGCCCTGGCCCAGACCATGCGGGCACTGCCCGTGGAGGCCCGCACCCGTCGTCCTCTGGATCTGCCGGGAGCCGCCCTGGTCACGGCGGGCCTGACCGCGGTGACGTACGCGGTGCTCGACTCCACCGAGCACGGGTGGTCGTCGCCGCTGATCTGGGGCGGCGCGGCGGCCGGCCTCGCCCTGCTCACCGCGTTCCTGCTGCACGAGCACCGGGCCCGCGAACCGCTGCTTCCACTGCCGGTCTTCCGGTCCCGGTCGACGTCCGGAGCCTGTCTGGCGATGTTCCTGACCGGTCTGGCGTTCTTCGCCGCTCCGGTGCTGGTGTCGCTCTACGTGCAGGACCAGCGCGGGTACTCCCCGCTGGTCGCCGGGATCGCGTTCCTGCCCGGGTCACTGGCGCTGATCGTCGCGGCGCGGTTCGTCGGTCGCGTGACCAACCGGTTCGGAGCCCGCCGGACGGCGATCGGCGCGACCTGCCTGACCGCACTCGGGTTCGCCGGCCTGGCACTCGGGACGGCCACCGGCGCCGGATACGTCCTCGGGATCGCGCTCCCGACCGTTCTCTACGGCCTGGGCTTCTCCGGGCTGGTCACCCCGCTGACGGCGATCGCGACCCGCTGGGTCGAGCCCCACCGACAGGGCGTCGTCGCGAGCCTGTTCAACACCGTGCGCCAGACCAGCGGTGCGGCGGGGATCGCGGTCCTGAGCGCAGTACAGGCGAGTGCGGCAACAGTGCCGTCGGGTGGGTCTGCACCGGCCTTCACCGTGGCCGCCGGGTTCGCCGCGCTCTCCGCGGTCATCGCAACGACGGCGCTCCCCCGCGACCATTCGACCGTCCGGGCCGCGACATGATCGGCAGACGCACGGAGCGGCCGTCGCGTCGTCGCTGGGTATCGAGACGATGACAGCGGCGGGCACGCCCAGGCCCCACGTCGGTCACAACACCTCACCTCGTGAGGCGCCCGGCCGGGACGCCGCTCCCGCGCAGCGCCACGGGCACCCGGACCCGCTACCCCAGGGGTCAGAGCACCGGGAGGTACGTCGCCAGCTCGTGCGGCGTCACGTTCTTGCGGTAGGCGTCCCACTCCGCACGCTTGTTGCGCAGGAAGAAGTCGAACACGTGCTCGCCCAGGTACTCGGCGACCAGCTCGCTGCGCTCCATGACGTCGAGGGCCTCGGTGAGGTTCTGCGGCAGCAGCTCGTAGCCCAGCGCCTTGCGCTCGGTGTCGGTGAGGGCCCAGACGTCGTCCTCGGTGGGCGGGGGCAGCTCGTAGCCCTTCTGGATGCCGGTCAGGCCGGCCCCCAGGATGACCGCGTAGGCGAGGTAGGGGTTGCAGGCCGAGTCCAGCGTGCGGACCTCCACCCGGCGCGACGACGACTTACCCGGCGAGTACATCGGCACCCGGACCAGCGCGGACCGGTTCGCGTGCCCCCAGGACACCGCGGTCGGGGCCTCGCCACCGGTGATCAGCCGCTTGTAGGAGTTGACCCACTGGTTGGTGACGGCGCTGATCTCGCGGGCGTGCTTCAGGATGCCCGCGACGAACGCCTTGCCGGTCTCGGACAGCTCGTAGGGGTCGTCCGGGTCGTGGAAGGCGTTGGAGTCGCCCTCGAACAGCGAGAAGTGCGTGTGCATCGCCGAACCGGGGTGCTCGGTGAACGGCTTGGGCATGAACGACGCACGCACGCCCTGGGTGAGCGCGACCTCCTTGACCGTGTAGCGGAAGGTCATGAGGTTGTCGGCCATGGTGAGGGCGTCGGCGTAGCGCAGGTCGATCTCCTGCTGGCCCGGGCCGCCCTCGTGGTGGCTGAACTCGACGGAGATGCCCATCGACTCCAGCGTCTCGATGGTGTTGCGCCGGAAGTGCGGGGCGACGTCGTGGCTGGCCTGGTCGAAGTACCCGCCGCGGTCGGCGGGGATCGGCGGCGTGCCGTCGTCGGGCAGGTCGCGCAGCAGGTAGAACTCGATCTCCGGGTGCACGTAGCAGGTGAACCCGGCCTCGCCGGCCTTGTTCAGCGCCCGGGTCAGCACGTGCCGCGGGTCGGCCCAGGACGGCGAGCCGTCAGGCATCGCGATGTCGCAGAACATGCGCGCCGAGTAGTGCTCACCGGACGCGGTCTCCCAGGGCAGCACCTGGAACGTCGACGGGTCCGGCTTGGCGACCATGTCGGACTCGTACACGCGGGCGAAGCCCTCGATCGCGGAGCCGTCGAAGCCGATGCCCTCGGAGAAGGCACCCTCCAGCTCGGCCGGGGCGATCGCCACCGACTTGAGGTACCCGAGCACGTCGGTGAACCACAGACGCACGAATCGGATGTCGCGTTCTTCGAGCGTGCGGAGGACGAACTCCTGCTGGCGGTCCATGCGCGGGAGCCTAGGAAAACCGTGTTACGCGAATGTTTCCTGGCGGTGCGGGTGACCCGTCCGAGGCCACCCGCACCTCCGATCAGGACGGAACCGGCCCGATGATCAGGCCGGCGCGAGGGTGCACTCGGCGCCCTTCTTCGGCAGCTTCAGGTCGACCAGGTAGTCGTTCGCGAGCTTGTCCGTGCACGCGTCACCCTGCAGCGACGCGGTGTGCTGGTTGCCGTTGACCTTGATCAGCCCACCGCCGAGCTGCTGGGCCAGGTTCACCCCCGCCTGGTACGGCGTCGCCGGGTCACCGGTGACCGACACCACCACGATCGGCGGGAGTCCCTGCACCTTCGGCGTGTGCGGCTCGCTGGTCGGCGGCACCGGCCAGAACGCGCACGCGTCCTTGGCGAGCACCGCGCCCTTGCCGGACTGGCGGAACGGCGCGGCGTCGTAGGCGCCCTGCTGCATCGCCTTCACGTCCGCCGGGTCGGTGACCGGCTTGTTGTTCACGCAGCTGATCGCCTGGAACGCCTGCAGCATGTTCGAGTAGTGGCCCTGCTCGTCGCGCTCGTAGTAGGAGTCCGAGAGCAGCTTGAGGATCCGGCCGTCACCGCTCGCGGCACCGGAGATCCCCTGCTCGAGCACGGACCAGTACTGCGAGACGTAGAGCGCCTGGTTGGCACCGTTGAGGGCGTCGGTGAAGCCCAGGGTGCGCCCGTCGCCGACCGGGACCGGCTTGGTGATCAGCCGCTGCATGATCTTCTGGAAGTTCCCGGTCGCCTTCGCCGGGTCGGTGCCCAGCGGGCAGTTCGGCCGCTTGGTGCAGTTCTTGGCGAACGCGTCGAACGCGACCTGGAAGCCCGCGGCCTGCTTGACGTTCGACTGGACCGTCGTCTCCTCCGGGTCGATCGCCCCGTCGAGCAGCAGCGCCCGGACGTTCTGCGGGAACGCCTCGGCGTAGGCGGTGCCCAGCTCGGTGCCGTAGGAGAAGCCGGCGTAGGTCATCTTCTGGTCGCCGACGGTCGCGCGCATGACGTCCATGTCCTTGGCGACGTCACGGGTGCCGACGTTGGCGAGCACGTCCGCGCCGGTGCCCTTGGTGCAGCCCTCGGCGAACTTCTTCTGGTCGTCCTCGGCGGCCGCGACACCCTTCGGCGACGGGTCGACGAAGTCCCTGGCGCGCTGCTCGTCGACCTCACGGTCGGTCTGGCAGCGGATCGCCGGCAGGCTCGCGCCGGTGCCGCGCGGGTCGAACCCGATCAGGTCGAACCGGTCGCCGATCGGCATCTGCTCCCAGTCCGAGGCCTTCTGCGCCAGGAACGCGGTGCCCGAGCCACCGGGGCCGCCCGGGTCGGTGAACAGCGACCCGATCTTCTTCCCGGACGCCTTCTTGCGCAGCAGCGCGATCTGCATCGTCCCGGCGTCGGGGTGGGCGTAGTCCTTCGGCACCTCGACGCGGGTGCAGTCCAGCTGCGGGTTCGTGAACGCGTCCGCGGTGTCCGACGACGACGCGTAGTCCTTGCAGGGCCCCCACTTCGGCTTCTGGTCGTAGAACTTCTCCAGGCCTGCCGGGACCGCCGGGGCGCCGGGCGCGGGCGGCGGCGCGTCCCCGCCACCGGGCGCGCCACCGCCGGGGGCCCCGTTGTCGGCGCATCCCCCGGCCAGGACGAGGGCGGCGATACCCGCTGCGACCAGGGCGGACGTCCGTCCGCGTCGGCGCGGCGGTCGGGAGTCGCGGAGGTCGGTGCCCGGTGATCCGGACCCCGGTGGGCGCAGTCGGGGGAGCATGACCGCGAGCATGCCAGCCGCTGCGCAGGGTCACGACGGTGGCGTCCGGGACGTGGCGGGACCGTGACCAACCGGTGGCCGGAGACCGGTCCGGCCCGGCTCCGGCGGGTGAAAGTCCCCACACCTGGCCCCTGCGGCCGGTGCCGCGCTGCGACCCTGGCGTCGCCATCGACGGCGAACCCGGGGACCCGTGACCGATCGCGGGCCTCGAGGAACGGAAGGAGCTCACCGATGAGCGCACCGCAGAGCGGCGAGGCCGAGTCGCCGTACCGCACCCCGGCCGCGCCCCCGCGCCGCACCCGGCTGCACCACCTGCAGCAGTGGAAGGACGAGGGCCGCCGCTGGCCGATGCTGACGGCCTACGACGTCTACTCCGCCCAGATCTTCGACGACGCCGGCGTGCCCGTCCTGCTCGTCGGGGACTCGGCGGGCAACAACGTGTTCGGCCACGACAACACGATCCCGGTGACGGTCGAGGAGCTGCTCCCGCTGACCCGGGCGGTCGTGCGCGGTGCGCAGAGCGCGCTCGTGGTCGCCGACCTGCCGTTCGGGACCTACCAGATCTCCCCCGCCCAGGCCCAGGAGACGGCGTTCCGGTTCATGAAGGAGGGCGGCGCGCACGCGGTGAAGCTGGAGGGCGGCGCCCGGTTCGCCCCGCAGGTCGAGGCGCTGACCGCGTCCGGGGTGCCGGTGATGGCACACCTGGGGTTCACCCCGCAGAGCGAGCACTCCCTGGGCGGGTTCCGCATCCAGGGCCGCGGCGACGCAGGCGACCGGCTCGTCGAGGACGCGCTGGCGATGCAGGAGGCCGGGGCGTTCGCCGCGGTGCTGGAGATGGTGCCCGCCGACGTCGCGAAGCGGGTGACCGCCGAGCTGCGGATCCCGACCGTCGGCATCGGGGCCGGACCGGACTGCGACGCCCAGGTGCTGGTCTGGTCGGACATGGCCGGGATGAACCGGGGCAAGGTGCCGCGCTTCGTGAAGCGCTACGCCGAGATCGGGCAGGCCCTGCACGACGCCGCGGCCGAGTTCGCCGCCGACGTGCGGGCCGGCGAGTACCCGGCACCCGAGCACTCCTACAGCTGAGCGCCCCCGCGGACCGCCCGGGTCACCGGTGCGTGGCGGCGGGGGCCGGCAGCCCCGGGATCCCGCCGCCCGCCCGGTAACGGGCCAGCATCCGCGCCGCCGGGGTGTCGTCGCGGTGGACGCAGGCGCGCAGCAGCTCCAGGCGCGGCGCGTGCTCCGGCTCGTCGCGCAGCGCCGCCTCCGCCGCCCCCAGCACGGCCAGCGACCCGGCCCGGATCGCCGGGTCGGACCAGCCGCGCAGCGCCGATCGGCGGTGCGCCGGGCCGTCCGGGACGCGGCGGCGGTCGGGCAGCGTGTCGTCGCGCAGCAGGCCGGTCAGCAGGCTGAGCAGCGCGGCGAGCAGGTCAGCGGCGTGCGCGGCGGTACGCCCCTCCGGGGCCGGGTCCTCCGCCTCGCGCACGGCGACCGCGTCGAACGCCTTGAACTCGATCCGGCCGATCTCGGTGGGCAGGCCCGCGTGCCGGGTGATGCCCGGGTCGGTGCGCAGCAGCGTGTCGCCGGGGTCGAGGTAGGCGAACGCGGCCGGACGGGCGCCGGTGCGCAGCGACGTCCGCGCGGACAGCCCACCCCACGGGCGGCCGTCGCGGAACGGCGAGGAGAACGACCACGGCACCAGGTACGGGCTGTAGGCGGTCAGCTTGGTGGCCGCGTCGAGCAGCACGGCCGGGTCGGTCCCGGCGTCGGGGAACGACAGGTTGACGTCCGGGCCGTAGGTGGCCATGTGCAGGTGCGCGGTCCGCTCCTCCGGCGAGTCGGCCATCAGCGCCCGCTCGTGGGCGTTGGGCGGCGGGTCGAGCCGGTAGGTCGTCCGGACCGGGTTCAGCCCGATCGCCAGCGGCCGCAGCCCGTGCGGCGCAGCGGCAGCGGCGAGGGTCGCGGCGTCCTCGGTGAGGGTGCCGAGCACCGCGTCGACGCCGTCGTGGACGGTCGTGCGGATCTCGATGCCCTTGGGGTCGAAGCGGACCAGCTCGCCGTCCTCGTCGAGCCGTTCGTAGCCCTCGGCGTACCAGCGCTTGCGGCGGATGCCGGCGTCGCCGACGCGCAGGTCGGTGGTGCCCTCCGGGTTCTCCGGCAGCTCGTCGACGACCGCCTGGACCTCGCCGTGGGTCAGCGTCGTGAAGTCCGCGACGGCACCGTCGTCACGGAGCAGTGCCAGCTCGTGTTCGATCCCGTACCGCGCCGCTCCCCGCACCCGGACCACGTTAGCGGCCGGGCAGGCGGCCACGGTGTGACACATTCCCGGCCCCGATTGACCCGTTCCGCCCTGGACAAGCCCGCCCGTACGGGTCAGCCTGGTGACGGCGACCACATCGGGTACGCCGGGTGACCCGGAATCACGGGAGGCAGTCATGAGGCTGGGCCGCAAGATCTCCGAGGGATTCGCCGTCGACCACGAGGCGGACTGCGCCGCGCCCGTGGAGCAGGAACGCTCCGCGCCGGAGCGCACGCAGCCCGAGGCTCCGGTCCGGGCCGAGCGCGACGAGCCGGCCCGCACGGTGTCGCGCGAGGCCTGACGTGGGGCGGGGACTGTTCCGCCGCACCCCGCAGGAGCTGCCCCCCGGTGCGCTCGACGGGCACAAGCTGGCGTTCCCGATGCTGTCCGCGGACGGCACCACGGCCGGGTTCACCGGGGTCACGCTGGGGCGTGCGCACGTCTACCGCCGGGTGGCCGACGCGATGTGCGCGCACGGCTGCCGGCATGCCTGCCCGTCGCGGTGGTGCGACTGCGGCTTCTACTGCTTCACCTCCGCCGACGACGCCCGCGAGCTGGCGTGCGCGCCCGAGCACCAAGGGGCGATCCTGCTGGAGGTCGCGGCGTCCGGGCGGTTCCGCCGCTACGAGCTGGGGCTGCGCTACGCCCGCCAGCGGGTCCGGTCGGTCCGGATGCGGCCGTGCCGGTGCGGGGCACCGGTGACCGCCCTCGCCGACACCGGCTCCGGGCAGCGCGGCTGGCGCCGGATGGAGCCCGTCTGCACCGACTGCGCCGGGGCACGTCCGGTGCTCACCCCGGAACGCTTCGCCCGCCTGGCCGGGGTCGTGCTGCGTCCCGACGAGGTGCCGTCCGGCCCGCTCGCGCCGGTCACGGCATCGGACGGGACGGGGTTCGCCGGCTCCGGTGTGTTCGACGGGGCCTGGTTCGGCGCGGCGGACGGCGACGGCCCGGGCGCACCCGACGACGACGCAGATCCGGTCCGTGGCCTCGACAGCAGCCTCGACGAGGCCGACACCGACGCCGGCACCGCCTCGTTCGCCGGGACCGACGCCGGTGGTGACCCGGTCGCCGCCGCGGGGGCTGTCGCGGTGCTCACCGCGGAGGTCGCGCTGCTGCAGGCGCGGCTCGACGAGATGGCCCGCCAGCTCGGGCGGGCCACCGCCCGGCTCGACGAGCTGGAGGGCCGGGACTAGCCGTACGACCAGTCCCGGGCCGGCAGCTCGAGACCAGATCGGAGCCGGGTCAGAGCCAGGTCGGCAGCGTGCCGGGGCGGTCGCCGTCAGCGGTACGCAGACCCTTGCCCGGCGGGCGGCCCAGCAGCCACGCCATCAGGTCGTGGGCCTTGCCGCGCACCGTGCCGAGGTCGCCGGGCGCGCCGTCGTCGGGGGTGGTGGGGCCGGGGCCGAACTCGAGGACCTCTCCGGTCCGGACCTCCTCGATGCGCACCCGCGGGCAGCCGGGCCGCGCCGCCAGCGTCGTGGTGACGTCGGCGACCAGCACCTGGCGCATCGGGATCGGGAGGTCCTTGAACGAGGCCCCGACGTCGAGGTCGACGGCGTGGATCCACACCTCGCGCGCCCGCACCCAGAGGATCTCGGTGGCCGGCACCTCGACGCCCTCGCTGGTGCGCACCGGGCGCCGCCAGGCGTCGTCGGGGACCTTGCGGACGGCGTCGGCGAGCCGGTCGGAGGCGTCGACGACGGCGGCCCGTACCTGGTCGGCGGTCCAGCCGGCGTGCTCTGGCGCGGTGCCCGGCCCGAAGCCGTCCTCGTGGCGGGTCGGCACCGACGGGACCGGCTCCCCGGTCCGCAGCCGGGACAGCAGGTCGATGGCGGTGTCGGCGCTGCGGGCGATGTGCATGAGCACGTCCGCGCGCGTCCAGTCCTCGAGCAGCGAGCGGGCGCCGAACGCCTCGTCGCCCATCCGGGTCATCAGCCCGCGCAGGTGGGCCTGCCCGTCGGCGGCCCAGGCCAGCGAGTCCGCCAGCGGCGGCGGGACCGTGACCTCGGTCGTCAGCGACCTTCCGAGCGGTTCATCCTTGGTCATCAGCACCGGTTCCCCGAGCCTCTCAGCACGACGTGATGGGCAGTGTGGTGGTCAGTCCGGACGGGCCGGTCAGCCGGTGGCGCGGCAGGGGTTGCGGCACTCGCCGACGCCGTCGACGCCGGTCGCGATCTCGCAGCCGTCGGTCAGGTAGCGCGGCGGGGTCCGGGCGTCGCCGACCCCGCCCGGCGTCCCGGTCGCGATGATGTCGCCGGGGTTCAGCGTCACGACCGCCGACAGGTAGACGACCAGGTCGACCGCGCCGAACACCAGCTGGTCGGTCGTCGAGTCCTGCATGATCTCGCCGCCCAGCTCCGACCAGATCCGCAGCCCGGCCGACGGGTCGGCCGGCAGCTCGTCCGAGGTGACCAGCTGCGGGCCCAGCGGCGTCGAGTGCTCCCAGGTCTTGCCCTGCAGGAACTGCTTGGTGCGGCGCTGGAAGTCGCGCATGCTCACGTCGTTGAGGACCGTGTAGCCGGCGATCGCGTCGCGGGCGGCCTGCTCGTCGGCGTGCCGGACCGACTGCCCGATGACGACGGCCAGCTCGGCCTCGAAATCGACGCGCTCGGACTCGGCGGGCAGCTCGATGTCGTCGTACGCGCCGACCAGGGCGGGGGCGAACTTCGCGAAGACCGTCGGGTACTCGGGCAGCTCGTTGCCCATCTCCTTGACGTGGTCGGCGTAGTTCAGCCCCACGCAGATGATCTTCTCCGGGGACGGGACGAGCGGGGCGTAGTCGAGGTCGGCCACGTCGTGCACCGGACCGTCGGCGTTCGCCGCGTGGTCGGCCCAGTCGGGGCGCTCGAGCAGCGCACGGACGTCGGCCTCCCCGGTCTCCACCGCCGCGTCGCCGTCCACCCGTACCGCCCGGTGCCCGGTCGCGGTCCGGATCGTCGCGAGCCTCATCCCGGAAGTCCCTTTCTCCACACGACGTGCGTCACGGCGCAGAGTGTGCGCCACTCCGGGACGGAACGGGTGATCGGGTACGCCGGACTCGGCCGAACGGCCGGGGTGAGGGCGGTGATCGGTTGCGTCGCGCCACGATCGCCGCCGCGGCGGCCGGGCCGGTGCCGCGGGCCGTCTCCACCGGAGCCCCGGCGCGGCGGTGAGCGGTAACGTCCCGGGTCATGCCCGAGTTCCACCACACCGACGTGCTCCCGCTCGGCCCGGACGACACCGAGTACCGCGAGCTCGACCTCCCGGCGGGCGCCGTCACCACCGCCGCCGGCCGCACCTTCCTCGAGGTCCCGCCCGAGACCATCACCGGCCTGGTCCGCGAGGCCGTGAAGGACATCCAGCATCTGCTCCGGCCGTCGCACCTGCGCCAGCTGCAGTCGATCGTCGAGGACCCGGAGGCCTCGGCGAACGACCGTTTCGTGGCCACCGACCTGCTGCGCAACGCCTGTGTCTCCGCCGGCGGCGTGCTGCCCATGTGCCAGGACACCGGCACCGCGATCGTCATCGGCAAGAAGACCGAGACCGTCCTGACCGGCGGCGACGACGAGGCCTCGGTCTCGCGCGGGGTGTTCGAGGCCTACCAGGAGCTGAACCTGCGCTACTCGCAGATGGCGCCGCTGTCGTTCTGGGACGAGCGCAACACCGGCACCAACCTGCCTGCGCAGGTCGAGCTGTACCAGAAGCCCGGGCAGGACCCGTACTACGAGTTCCTGGTCATGGCCAAGGGCGGCGGCTCGGCCAACAAGACCTTCCTCTACCAGGAGACGAAGGCGCTGCTGAACCCGAAGCGGCTCGCGGCGTTCCTGGACGAGAAGCTGCGCTCGCTGGGGACCGCGGCGTGCCCGCCGTACCACCTGGCGATCGTCGTGGGCGGCACGTCGGCCGAGTTCAACCTCAAGGTCGCCAAGCTCGCGTCGGCCCGCTACCTGGACAACCTGCCGACCGAGGGCTCCCCGCTCGGGCACGCGATCCGCGACACCGACCTCGAGCAGCAGGTGCTGGAGCTGACCCGCGGCTTCGGGATCGGCGCGCAGTTCGGCGGCAAGTACTTCTGCCACGACGTCCGTGTCATCCGCCTCCCCCGGCACGGTGCCTCGCTGCCGGTCGGCGTCGCGGTGTCCTGCTCGGCGGACCGCCAGGCCAAGGCGAAGATCACCCCGTCGGGCGTGTACCTGGAGCAGCTCGAGCGTGATCCGGCGCGGTTCCTGCCCGAGACCGAGCACGAGGACCTGTCCGACGACGTCGTGCGGGTCGACCTCAACCGCCCGATGGACGAGATCCGCGCGCAGCTCTCGCAGCTGCCGGTGAAGACGCGGCTGTCGCTGACCGGGCCGCTGGTCGTGGCCCGCGACATCGCCCACGCCAAGATCGCCGAGCGGCTCGACGCGGGCGAGGAGATGCCGCAGTACCTGCGCGACCACGCCGTCTACTACGCCGGACCGGCCAAGACCCCCGAGGGATACGCCTCCGGCTCGTTCGGCCCGACGACCGCGGGCCGGATGGACTCCTACGTCACGCAGTTCCAGGAGGCCGGCGGGTCGCTGGTGATGCTGGCCAAGGGCAACCGGTCGAAGCAGGTCGTGGACTCCTGCGCCGCCAACGGTGGGTTCTACCTGGGCTCGATCGGCGGACCGGCCGCCCGGCTGGCGCAGGACTGCATCCGGGAGGTCGAGGTGCTGGAGTACCCCGAGCTCGGGATGGAGGCGGTCTGGAAGATCGAGGTGGAGGACTTCCCGGCGTTCGTGGTGATGGACGACAAGGGAAACGACTTCTTCGCCGACACCTCCGCACCCACACTGCAGGTGTCGTTCCGGAGCTGACCGTGCGCCGGGCGTCCGTCCGGGCCGTCGGCCGGCCGGTCCGGGCAGTCGGCGTGGCTCGTCCGCTAGGTTCGCCGGCGTCGTTCGTCCGCCGTCCGCTCGTCGAGTCGAGGGAGACCCGCCGTGGCCGCTCGCGCCGTGCCGTTCCTGATGTTCCAGCCGCCCCGCGGCCCGGGTGCCGAGGAGGCGATGACCGCCTGGACCGCGCTGTTCGACGACGGCGAGATCCTCTCCGTGCAGCGCCACACCGCCGACGGACCCGCCGGGCCGGACGCGGCGGGCACGGTGATGATCGCCGAGTTCGTCCTCGCCGGGCAGCGGTTCCGGTGCGGCGACAGCCCGCCGGTGCACGAGTGGGGCTTCACCCCCGCGGTGTCGGTGTGGGTGGACTGTGCGTCGGCCGACGAGCAGGGCCGCGTGTTCGCCGCGCTCGCCGAGGGCGGCCAGGAGCTCATGCCGCTGGGCGACTACGGCTTCGGCCCGTTCGGCTGGGTGCAGGACCGCTTCGGGGTGTCCTGGCAGCTGGCGGCTCCGGCCTGAGGGTTTCGCCGGTGGGTTCGCCGGCCGGTGGGTTCGCCGGCCGGGGTGCCGGCCGGTCGGTTCGCCGGCCGGGGTGCCGGCCGGTCGGTTCGCCGGCCGGGGTGCCGGCCGGTGGGTTCGCCGGTCGGCGCTCCTCGGTCCGGGCCGGACTGCGGTCCGCGGGATCAGGCCAGGCGGCGCGGACCTGCGTCGCGACGGCTCGGGGGTGGCCCGACGGTCACCCGCGCGCCGGACACGAACGCCCCCTCCGGGGAGGCGAGCACCGGGTCGAGCGCCAGCGAGCGCACCTGCGGGATGTCCTCGGTGAGCCGTCCGATCCGCAGCAGCAGGTCCTGCAGCGCGTCGAGGTCGGCGGGGTCGCTGCCCCGGTAGCCGGTGAGCAGCGGCGCCGCCCGCGGCGCCCGGATCAGCCGGGTCGCGTCCTCGGTCGACAGCGGCAGAACCCGGTAGGCACGGTCGTCGAGCAGCTCGGTGGCCATGCCGGACAGGCCGAACGCCAGCAGCGACCCGAACGACGGGTCGTCCACGACCTCGATCTTGCAGGACGTGCCCTTCGGTGCCATCCGCTGCACATACACGTCGGGCGAGCCGGTGAAGCGGGACAGCTCGCTGTGGGCGGCGCGGACTCCCTCGGCCGAGGTGAGGTCCAGCCGGACGCCGACGAAGTCGCCGCGGTGGCGCCACTGCTCGGCCGTCGCCTTCAGCACGACCGGGTAGCCGAGCTCCTCCGCGGCCGCGACGGCCGCGTCGCCGCTGCTCACCCGGCGGAACGATCCCACCTCGATGCCGTAGCAGGCCAGCAGTTCCAGGGCCTCGTCGTCGGAGAGGATGTGGTCGGTGTCCGGGCCGAACGAGGCGACCAGGCGCCGCGCGGCCTCGGTGTCGATGCCGTCCGGGACGACGAACTCGCCGACCGGGGTGTCGCGCCACTCGGCGTAGCGGGTGACCCGGCCCAGCGCGGACGTCGCCCGCTCGGGGCTGGCGAAGCTCGGCACCGAGCCGCGCGCCGGGGTGCCGTCGCAGCCGGGGACGGCCAGCTCGGGCGGCACACCCTCCATCGCGAGGAACACCGCGATCACCGGGACACCGGCACCGGCGGCGGCGTCGCGCAGCGCGCGGGCGTGCGCGGCCCCGGCGACGGCGACCGGCGGTACGAACACCGCGATCAGCGCGTCCGGCCGGTCGGGACCGTCCAGCGTGGCACGGACCGCGTCGGCGAACTGCTCCGGCGAGGCCTGGGTGCCGACGTCGGTCGGGTCACCGGCCGGCTCCAGCCCCTCGTCGAGGAGGCCGTCGGTGACCAGCAGGTTCAGCGCCGTCGAGTTGCCGACGACCGCGACCCGCCGCCCGGCAGGCAGCGGCTGGTAGGCCAGCACGAGCGCGGTGTCGAACAGCTGCGGCAGGGTCTGCACACGGATCACGCCGGACTGCTCGAACAGGGCCTGCACGCTGGCCTCGTCGATCGGTGCGGCCACCGACGCCAGCGACGGCAGCGGCCCGGTGTGCCGCCCGGACTTCACCGCCACGATCGGCTTCGTCCGCGCCAGCCGCCGCGCCACCCGGGCGAACTTGCGCGGGTTGCCGAAGGTCTCCAGATACAGCAGCACCTGGTCGGTGCCGGGGTCGGTCTGCCAGTACTGCATGAGGTCGTTGCCGGAGACGTCGGCACGGTTGCCCGCGGACACGAACGACGACAGCCCGAGCCCGCGGGAGCGGGCGTTGGCGAGGATCGCGGTGCCCAGCGCACCGGACTGGCAGAAGAAGCCGGTCCGGCCCCAGCCGGGCAGCGCCGGGGCCAGGGTCGCGTTCAGCCGGACGTCCGGGTCGGGGTTCGCGACGCCGAGTGCGTTCGGTCCGACGACCCGCATGCCGTGCACCCGCGCCTCGGCGACCAGCCGCCGCTCGGCGACGGTCCCGCCGCCACCGGCGTCGGCGAACCCGGAGCTGATCACGACGAGCGCCTTCACCCCCTTGGCCAGGCAGGAGTCCATGACCTCGTCGATGTTGGCCGCCGGGACGGCCACGACCGCGAGGTCCACGTCGTCCGGGATGTCGATCACCGAGGCGTAGGCGCGGACGCCCCGGATCGAGCGGGCGTCGGGGTTGACCGGGAACACCGGCCCGGTGAACCCGGCCTCGAGCAGGTTCCGCAGCACCGTGTGGCCGATCTTGGTCTCGTCGGCCGACGCCCCGATCACCGCCACCGACGACGGGTGGAGCAGGTTCGCGACGCTACGTGCCTCGGCCGCCTGCTCGCGGGAGTCCCGCACCGCGATCCAGCGCTCGGTGGGGTCGATGTCGAACTCCAGGTGCAGCACCCCGTCGGCGAAGGCACGTTTCACCTGGTAGCCGGCCTCGCGGAAGACCCGGACCATCGAGTGGTTCTCGACGAGCACCTCGGCCTCGAACCGCTGCAGCCCGTTCTCCCGGGCCGCCGCGGCGAGGTGCTCGAGCAGTATGGAGCCCAGCCCGCGGGCCTGGTGGTCGTCGCGGACGACGAACGCGACCTCCGCGGAGGTGACCGGACCGCCGTCCTTGGGCGGCAGCCCCTCGTAGCGTCCGATCGCGACGATCTCGTCACCGAGCAGCGCCAGGAACGCCACCCGGGTGTGGTGGTCGACGACGGTGAACCGCTCCAGGTCGCGCTGCGAGATCCGCGGGTAGGGCCCGAAGTAGCGCAGGTAGCGGGTGCGGTCGGAGAGCTTGCCGTGAAAGGCGAGGACGTCGTCGGCGTCGCTGGGCAGCATCGGGCGCAGGTGGACGATGCGCCCGTCGGAGGCGACGACGTCGGCCTCCCAGCTCCGCGGGTAGGCGTGGTCGGCGGGGGCGCGCTCGCCCGCGCCGTCCTGCTGCCCGGTGGTGCCGGGACCGTCCTGTGCCCGTTCGCCGGGCATCTGCTTCTCGTCGGGCATCTGCTTCGTCCGCTCTCCGGGCCGCCGTGGCCCGTCAGTCCCGAGGATCGTCGGGTTCGAGGCCGTGCAGCGGGAACGCCGCACGGCGCGTCTCGAGGATCGAGGAGTCCACCCGGTCGGAGAACGCGCCGCCCCACCGCTCGAAGGACGGGTCGGCGCCGTCGGTCATCGACACCGGCAGCGGCGCCCGGGTGAGCTGCGACGCCGCGGCCGTCCAGTCCGCCGGGATCGTGGTGTCGGGATCCACGTCGCGTTCCAGCGCGATCCCCAGCAGGTGCGTCCACGACCGCGGCACCACCCGGTACAGGGCGTAACCGCCGCCACCGAGCACGAGCCACTTGCCGCCCGCGGTGGTCTCGGCCAGCTCGCGCAGTGCCAGGTAGATCGCGCGCTGCCCGTCGAGGGACAGCTCCAGGTTCGCCAGCGGGTCCTCGGAGTGGGTGTCGGCACCGCAGTCGGTGACCAGCACCTGCGGGCGGAAGCTCTCCAGCAGCGACGGGACGACGGCGTGGAACGCCCGCAGCCAGCCCGCGTCTCCGGTCCCCGGCGGCAGCGACACGTTCACCGCGTAGCCCTCGCCGTCGCCGCGCCCCAGCTCACCGGCCCAGCCGGTGTGCGGCCACAAGGTCAGCGGGTGCTGGTGCATCGAGATCGTCAGCACCCGCGGGTCGTCGTAGAAGGTCTCCTGCACGCCGTCGCCGTGGTGCACGTCGACGTCGACGTAGGCGATCCGCTCGTAGCCCTGATCGAGCAGCCAGGCGATCGCGACCGAGCAGTCGTTGTAGACGCAGAACCCGCCCGCCTTGTTCGGCATCGCGTGGTGCAGCCCACCGGCGAGGTTCACCGCCCGGTCGGCGCGGCCCTCGGCGATCTCCCGGGCCGCGGCGACCGAGCCGCCCGCGATCAGCGACGCGGCCTCGTGCATCCCGAAGAAGATCGGGTTGTCCTCGGTGCCGAGCCCGTGGCCGACGCCGAACGGGATCTCCGGGGCCGACTTCACCGCGGTCTGGTACTCCGGGGTGTGCACCCGGGTCAGCTCCTCGGCCGTCGCCGCCGACGGCTCGATCAGGTCGACGCCGTCGAGCACCCCGAGTCCGCGGGCGAGCTGCATCATCAGGTCGAGCCGCACCGGGTTGAGCGGGTGGTCCTCGGAGAGCCGGTAGGTGAGGAAGTCCGGCGTCCAGATGACCGAGGTGCGCGCGCTCATGACCGCCGACCGTAGGTCAGCGGGACGCCCCGGTCACCCCCGGCGACGACGCGGAACGCCCCGGTCACGGCGCCTCCCCCGTCGCGACCGGCCGCGCCGGGTCGGCGCTCCACTCCGACCACGAGCCCGGGTAGAGCGCCGCGGGCCGCTCCGGTGTGGTCAGCCCGGCCTCCTCCAGCCCCAGGACCAGCGCGGACGCCGTGACACCCGACCCGCAGTAGACCCCGACCGGCGCCCCGTCCCCGACACCGGCGGCGCGGAAGCGGGCCGCCAGCTCGGCAGGAGACAGCCAGACGCCGTCGTCGCCGGCGTTCCCGCCCGCCGGGACGTTGCGGGCACCCGGGACGTGCCCGGCGCGCGGGTCCACCGGCTCGGTCTCGCCGCGGTAGCGCGCCGGGGCGCGGGCGTCGAGCAGGACGCCGTCGCGGGCCAGGGCGGCCGCGCCGTCGGCGTCGAGGACCGGCATGCCGCCGGGCCGGACGACGACGTCGCCCTCCCCCGCCGGCGCCGGCCCGTCGGCAACGCCGCCGGGAGCAGTCACGTCGGTGCCTGCCACGTCGGTACCGGCCACGTCGGTGCCGGCCACGGGCAGGCCGGCGGACTCCCAGCCGCGGAACCCGCCGTCGAGCACCCGGATCCGGCCGGGCGCGACACCGGCCCAGCGCAGCAGCCACCAGGCCCGGGCGGCGACCGTCGAGTCGGCGTCGTCGTAGGCGACGACCAGCTGTTCCGGGTCGTGGTCGCGGATCCCGGCCGCCCGCAGGACCTGCTGCAGCCGTGCGGGATCCGGGAGCGGATGGCGCCCACCCGGGCCGGGCGGCGACGCCGTGGCGAGGTCGGTGTCGAGGTCGAGGAACACCGCGCCGGGGATCCGGCGGGCCGCGTGGTCGTCGCGGCCGGGAGGCCCGGACAGCCGCCAGCGGACGTCGAGCACCACCGGGTCGGGCCGCGAGCCGGGGGTGGTCGCCGCGGCGAGTTCCCGGGGGCCGATCATGGATCCGGACACGGACGCCATCCTGCCCCGGATGGTCGGGAGATGCCCGGGGCGTTCCCCGGGTAGACTGGGCGCAGAACGAAGGGGCCCCACGTGAACGACCTCATCGATACCACGGAGATGTACCTCCGGACCATCTACGAACTCGAGGAAGAAGGCGTCGTCCCACTGCGGGCACGGATCGCCGAACGCCTCCAGCAGAGCGGTCCGACCGTCAGCCAGACCGTGGCGCGCATGGAGCGCGACGGTCTCGTCGTCGTGGCCGGGGACCGTCACCTCGAGCTGACCGACGAGGGGCGCGGTCGCGCCGTGTCGGTCATGCGCAAGCACCGGCTGGCCGAGCGCCTGCTCATCGACGTCATCGGGCTCGAATGGGAGCTCGTGCACGCCGAGGCGTGCCGCTGGGAACACGTCATGAGCGAGGACGTCGAGCGGAAGCTGCTGCACCTGCTCGACAAGCCCACCGTCTCCCCCTACGGCAACCCGATCCCGGGCCTGGAGGAGCTGGAGATGGGTGCCGAGGAGGCGTCCGCGGCGTCGTCGGTCCCGCCGACTCTCGAGGTCGGGCTGCAGCGGCTCGACGAGCTGGCCCGCCGCGGCGGCGGCAGCGTCGAGATCCGCCGGATCGCCGAGCACGTCCAGATGGACGCCGACCTGATGTCGGAGCTGAAGCTCGCCGGCATCATCCCGGGCAACGTCGTCGACGTCGGCTCGATCCCCCGCTTCGGCGACCCGGTCCCGGTCACCGCCGAGAGCGAGAAGGCCACCGTCGCGCCGCTCGTCGCGCACGCGGTCCTGGTCCGGGCGGTCTGACCGCACCCGGACACCTGCTCCGATCGCCCGTCCGGACTCGTCCGGGCGGGCGATCGGCTTCTGTGCACCCGGCCGGCCCAGCGGCCTCCCGTCCTCCGCTCGGCCGGGCGTGAGAGGCTGCCCACGGCGGATCGGAACAGCAGGAGGACCGGAGTGAAACTGCTCGTCACGGGCGGCGCGGGCTACGTCGGCAGCGTGTGCGCCGCGCATCTGCTCGAGGCCGGACACGAGGTCGTCGTGCTCGACGACCTGTCCACCGGGCACAAGGACTCGGTGCCGCCGGGCGCCGAGCTCGTCGAGGGCGAGCTGGGCGCGACCGCCGGTGAGGTCCTCGGCCGGGGCGGGTTCGACGGCGTCCTGCACTTCGCCGCCCGTTCCCTGGTCGGCGAGTCGGTGGAGAAGCCCGAGCTGTACTGGGACGGCAACGTCGTCGCCTCGTTCCGGCTGCTCGAGGCGATCCGTGAGCACGGCGTGCCGCGACTGGTGTTCTCCTCCACCGCCGCCACCTACGGCGAGCCGGAGGAGGTCCCGATCCGCGAGACCGCGCCGACCCGGCCGACGAACCCCTACGGCGCCAGCAAGCTCGCGATCGACCACATGATCACCTCCTACGCCGCGGCCCACGGCCTCGCGGCGACGAGCCTGCGCTACTTCAACGTCGCCGGTGCACACGTCACCGACGAGCTGAAGCTCGGTGAGCGGCACGCGGTGGAGACCCACCTGATCCCGCTGGTGCTCCAGGTCGCCTCCGGCACCCGCGAGCACATCTCGATGTTCGGCGAGGACTGGCCGACCCCGGACGGCACCTGCGTGCGCGACTACATCCACGTCGACGACCTCGCCGAGGCCCACCTGCTCGCCCTGGCGAACGCCACCCCCGGCGAGCACTCGATCTACAACCTGGGCAGCGGGCACGGGTTCTCCGTGCGCGAGGTCGTGGAGACCTGCCGCGCCGTGACCGGGCACCCGATCCCCGCCGTCGTCGCGCCGCGCCGCGCCGGAGACCCGGCCGTGCTGGTCGCCTCCAGCGAGCAGGCACAGGAGAAGCTGGGCTGGACACCCACCCGTACCGACATCGGGCAGATCGTGTCCGACGCCTGGGAGTTCGTCCGCAGCCGCTGACCGCGGCGCCGACCGGAGCGTGGGCATCAGCGACTCCCGAGCCCGTCGGTGATGCCGCCGGTGTGGTCGTCGCCGGTGTCGTCGTCGGTGCTGTCGTGGCCGGCCGCGCGGGCCTCCTCGGCGAGCCGACGGCAGGCCGCCAGGTCGTCGTAGCGGGCGTCCGCGAGGGCGTCGTCCGCGTAGTCGTCGTCCCCGAAGTAGTCGTCGAACTCGCCGTCCCAGATGTCGCGGTCCCAGGGGTCGTCGTCGAGGTCGTCGTCCTCGTCGACGCCGGCGATCAGGGCGAGGGCGTCGGTGAGGCCGATCCGCCGGGCCGAGGCCATCCGGTTCAGCGCCGCCTCCAGCTCGCACGCGGTCTCCAGCAGCCGGCGCAGACCGGTCGGCCCGGCGACGTCCTCGATTCCCGCGACCGGGGTGACCACGGTGCGCAGCGACAGGGCGACGACCTCGCTGAGCAGGTCACCGGGCAGGTCGGCTCGGGCCCGGTCGACCGCTGCCGTGGCCAGGGCGCCGTCGCCTCGCAACAGTGCGGTCGTGGCCAGCAGCGCCGCGGCGTCCGCCCGCTCCGGCGCCGGCAGCGCCCGGCACAGCACCGCCCACAACTGCTCGGCGTGCGGTGCGTCGTCGCCCAGGCAGGCCCGGAGCGCGTCGTCACGGAAGTCCGCGTCGTCGAGCGCGTCGCGGAAGGCGCGCGCCCGGTCGTCGTCGATCGTGAGGGTGCCCTCCGCCGCCGCGCGCAGGGCGTCACCGAGCAGTTCCGGCGGTGCCCCGCCGCCGGGGTCGGCAGGTAGGGCGGAGTCGCGCAGCCGCGCCCGGCGCTCCGCGTCACCGGGGCCACCGTCGAGCTGGGCCGCCACCGCGGCGCGGTCGGGCAGCACGGCACGGCCGCGCAGTGCGGCCGCGGCCGCCATCGGTCCCGGGGCCGGCACCGTGCCGTGGCAGTCGCAGTGCCGGCCGGGCAGGTCGTAGCACTGCCACTCGTCGCCGGTGTGCGTCCCGGCCGCCCACAGCACCGCGACCGGGGTGATCCCGGCGTCGAGCAGCGCGCGGCGCACCGTGGCGGCCACCTCGCGGCGCGGCGGTCGCGTCGCCTTCCCCCGCTTCCGGACGACGATCGCGATGGCCCGCTCCGGACCGTCACCGGCCAGCGCCGACACCGCGTCGGCGCACACCCTGCGGACCTGCGCCGGTGGTGGCAGGTCGACTCGCACGGTGAGACCGACCTTGCCGCGCTGGTCGGCTCCGGCGGTCCCCACGAGCACCAGCGAGTTCTCGGGGTGGAACCCGAGGATCATCGGGACGGCGGCCAGGAGGTCGTCGCTGCCGGTGATCCGGATCCGCGGTGCGTCCGGCTCCGCCGCCCACGACGAACCGGACACCGGCGGACCGGGCTCCGCGGAACCGGGAGCCGGGCCCGCGGGGCGGCCGGGCTGTGGACGGGAGTCGTCCGGCGGCGGCCACGGCACCCCGGGCAGACCGTCCGGGCCGCGCCGGCGCAACGGGTGCGCGGCGAGCCGGGGATCGGGACCGGTGGGGTCGGGCGGGGCGGGTTCGGACGAGAAGGACGAGGTCATGGCGCCACGGTGGGCCGGTCTGCGACGGCCTGCACCGGGTTGCTCCGGGTGGACGTGCACCGGAAGCTCCACCGGAACGCTGCGGGCGGGGTGTGGACCGGCGGGTCGGCATCCGGAGCAGTCCGGTGGCGCGGACGCCGGGATGTCGGTGCCGGGTGCTTCACTGCGGCGCACCCGTCCGCGCCCTGCCCCGTCACGGACGGTAGGAAGGACCGCATGCGCACCTACCTCGGCGTCGATGTGGGCACCTCGGGCTCCAAGGGCGTCGTCGTGTCCGGCGACGGCCGGGTGCTCGCCCGCGCCGACCGCAGCCACGGGACCGCGTTCCCCCGTCCGGGCTGGGTCGAGCACGACGCCGAGAAGGTCTGGTGGGCGGACTTCACCGCGATCGTGCGGGACCTGCTCGCCGCGGTCCCCGACGCCGAACCCGCAGGTCTGGGCGTCTCCGGGATCGGCCCGACCCTGCTGCCCGCCGACGCCGACGGCCGTCCGCTGCGCCCGGCGATCCTCTACGGCGTCGACACCCGCGCGAGTGCCGAGATCGAGGAGCTGACCGCAGAGCTCGGCGCCGACGAGATCCTCGCCCGCGCCGGAACCGCGCTGTCCTCGCAGGCCGTCGGCCCCAAGTGGCGCTGGCTGGCCCGCCACGAGCCCGAGGTCTACGAGCGGACCGCGCTGTTCCTGATGTGCTCGTCGTACCTGGTGCACCGGCTGACCGGCGAGTACGTGCTCGACCACCACTCCGCCAGCCAGGCAGGCCCGATGTACGACCTGGCCACCGCGGCCTGGGCACCGGACTGGGCCGCGACCACCGCCCCGGGCCTGGAGCTGCCGCGGCTGCTGTGGCCGACCGAGGTCGCCGGCCGGGTCACCGCGGCGGCCGCTGCCGAGACCGGGCTGCCCGAGGGGCTGCCGGTCACCGCCGGGACCGTCGACGCGTGGGCCGAGGCCACCAGCGCCGGCGTCACCTCCCCCGGTGACGTGATGGTCATGTACGGCACCACGATGTTCCTCATCGAGGTGCTCGAGTCGTCGCACCCGCACCCCGCGATGTGGACCACCCGCGGCGTCGTCCCGGGCACGTACTCGCTGGCCGCGGGCATGGCGACGTCCGGCGCGGTCACCGCATGGCTGCGCGATCTCACCGGCGGCGCACCGTTCGCCGATCTCGTCGCCGAGGCCGCCGCGGTCGGTCCCGGCAGCGGCGGGCTGCTGCTCCTGCCCTACTTCGCCGGCGAACGCACACCGCTGTTCGACCCGGACGCCCGCGGCGTGCTCGCCGGGCTCACCACCGGCCACACCCGCGGCGAGGTCTACCGGTCCGCTCTGGAGGGCATCGCGCACGGCGTCCGGCACAACCTGGAGGTCATGCGCGAGGCGGGCGGCGACCCGAAACGCCTGGTGGCGGTGGGTGGGGGCACTCAGGGTGGCCTGTGGACCCGGATCGTCACCGACGTCACCGGGCTCGCCCAGGAGATCCCCGAGCACACCGTCGGAGCCGCGTTCGGCAACGCCTACCTGGCTGCCACGGCGACCGGTGCGGAGCCGGAGCTGGACCGCTGGAACCCGATCGCCGAGCGGATCGAGCCCGACCCGGCCGCGACCGAGATCTACGACCGCTACCACCCGCACTACCGCTCGCTCTACGCCGCGACCCGGGAGACGGCGCACTTCCTGGCCGAGGAACAGCGCCGCGCACACGGGGCGTGACGACCGCTGTTCACACTTCCCCGGTTGCCACGGCGGGAGGCTCCGGTGAGGCTGTCCCCCGACGTGTCCGCGACCTGAGGGGTGACCGGCGTGTACGACTACGACCTGATGGTGATCGGTTCCGGTCCCGGCGGGCAGAAGGCCGCCATCGCGGCCGCCAAGCTGGGCAAGCGGGTCGCGATCGCCGACCGCTTCGACATGATGGGCGGGGTCTGCGTCAACACCGGGACCATCCCGTCGAAGACGCTGCGCGAGGCCGTCCTGTACCTCTCCGGGTTCAGCCAGCGCGAGATGTACGGCGCCAGCTACCGGGTCAAGGCCGAGATCACCATCGACGACCTGCTGGCCCGCACCCGGCACGTCATCGGCCGCGAGATCGAGATCGTGCGGAACCAGCTGCTGCGCAACCACGTCGACGTGCTGACCGGGACGGCGAAGTTCGTCGACCCGCACAGTGTCGTCGTGGAGGGGCCCGGGCGGGGTGACCACAACCGGGTCTCCGCCGCGAACATCGTGATCGCGACCGGCACGCGTCCGGCGCGCCCGGACACGGTCGCGTTCGACGGCGAGCGGATCGTCGACTCCGACCAGGTCCTGCAGCTGGGCCGGGTGCCCGACTCGATGGTCGTCGTCGGCGCCGGAGTGATCGGCATCGAGTACGCGTCGATGTTCGCCGCGCTCGGCTGCCGGGTCACCGTCGTCGAGAAGCGCGACACGATGCTGGGGTTCTGCGACCCGGAGGTCGTCGAGTCGCTGAAGTTCCACCTGCGCGACCAGGCCGTCACGTTCCGGTTCGGCGAGGAGGTCAGCTCGGTGGAGGTGTCCGGAAACGGCACCATCACCAGCCTGGCCAGCGGGAAGAAGATCCCCGCCGACATGGTGATGTACTCCGCGGGACGCCAGGGCACGACCGAGGCGCTGGACCTGCCGGCGGCCGGGCTGGAGGCCGACGCGCGGGGCCGGATCACCGTGGACAAGCAGTTCCGGACCTCGGTGGAGCACATCGCCGCGGTCGGTGACGTGATCGGTTTCCCGGCCCTGGCCTCGACGAGCATGGACCAGGGACGGCTGGCCGCGTACCACCTGTTCGACGAGCCGGTCCGCGAGCTGCACGAGCTGCAGCCGATCGGGATCTACACGATCCCGGAGATCTCGTTCTGCGGGCGCACCGAGGCCGAGCTGACCGCGGCGGCGATCCCGTACGAGACCGGGCTGGCCCGTTACAAGGAGCTCGCGCGCGGCGCGATCGTCGGCGACTCCTACGGGATGCTCAAGCTGCTGGTCTCACCGGAGGACCACACGCTGCTCGGGGTGCACGTGTTCGGCACCAACGCCACCGACCTCGTGCACATCGGGCAGGCGATCATGGGGTGCGGTGGCACCGTGGACTATCTGGTCGACACGGTGCTGAACTACCCGACGCTGTCCGAGGCGTACAAGGTCGCCGCGCTGGACGCCACGAACAAGATCCGTGCCCTGGAGGCGGTGCAGGCCGGGCTGCCCGACCCGTCGTCGGAGGCGCCGCCGACCTCGGCCGGGACGGACGGCGACGCGGCCTGACCGGGCCCGCGCCGCCGCCCGTGCGGGGTGCGCGGCCTAGTGGAACTTGAAGTTGTGCGACAGCAGCCACGGCTTCGGGTCGATCTTCTGCCCGGCCGCGTTGACGACGCCGATGTGCAGGTGCGGCCCGGTCGTCTGGCCGCGGTTGCCGACCTCGGCGATCTGCTGCCCGGCGCGGACCTTCTGCCCGACCGAGACCAGCGAACGGTTGATGTGGCCGTAGATGGTGATCGTCCCGTCGGCGTGCTGGACGCGGACCCAGAGCCCGAACCCGCTGGCCGGACCGGAGCTGATCACGGTGCCGGGCATCGGGGTCCGGATCGGGGTGCCGATCGGGGCGGCGATGTCGAGGCCGTTGTGCATGGTGCCCCAGCGAGGGCCGAAGCCGGACGACACACGACCGCTGACGATCTTGGTGCTGCTGCCGGCGATCGACGGCGCACCGGGCTTCACCGCGGACGGCGCGGAGGCGGCCTTCCGGGTGGTCACGGGCTTCTTCGTCGTGGCCGCCTTCTTCGTCGTGGCCGCCTTCTTCGCCGTGGCCGCCTTCTTCGCTGTGGCCGCCTTCGTCGCCGTGGTCGCCTTCGTCGTGCCGGCGACCGGGCGGCTCGTGGTCGCCTTCGCGCTCGCCTTGGTCCGGGTGCTCGCCGACGTGGCCTGCGCCGGCGTGCTCGTGCGGGCGGCGGGGACCACGGTCGCGGCCTGCGGGGACACGGCCTGCTGAGTGGCTGCCGTGTGCTCGACCGCGGCGGTCGCCGTGAACGCGCCACCGGCGGCCGACGCGGCGTGGGCGACGTCGCCGGCGCCCGGTGCCGCGGCCAGCGAGGCGATGGTGGCCGGGTCCGCGATCGGCGCGGACGCGGCCGCGGCCGGTGCGGCGGCAGTGTCCGGGTTCGCGGTGCCCAGGTTCGCGGAGGCCTGCGCGGTGTCGAGGGAGGCGCCCGGCAGGTCGACCGCGCCGGACGCGGCGTAGGCCGCGCCGGCGATGCCGCCGACCGCGGCCACGGTCGCGGCGACGCGGGTGGCCGGGGAGAACCGGGACTCGGGGACGCGGGCGTGCCGCACGTGCGGTCCGACGGGGAACGCGACGGTCGCGGTCCCGCCGGCCCCCGACACCGCGAACTGCTGCGATGTCAGGGGCGCCGGGCCCGAGCGACGGCCGTGGGGGGAGCGATGCCGTGCCACTGGGTTTCCTCTTCCTTCCGGAGCGCGGAGCGGCGGACTTCCCGTGGGGAGCGGGTGGCCCGTCGGGGTCGGGCCGTATCCGGTTCGTAACCGTTCCGTGATCCGTGGACCACGCTAACCGGACACGAGGGCGCGGCAGAACCCGTCCGAGTGATCACGAGACCACCGTCACCCGTGCCGCGGTGAACGGATCGGGAGCGACCGGTCGTCACCGCCGGTGCCGTTCGGCGCCGTCGACCGGGGTCGGCATTCGAGTGGCACAGCGCCCCGACCTGCGGCGACGACGCCGACGCCCGCCGGGACGAACGGCGCGTCGACCGTCCCGCAGTAACCGGAGGTCACCGGTTCGCAGCAACGGTCACCGTTGACGGTTCCTCCGCGACGTCCGTCCGGGGTACGGGCCCGGGTGTCCCGTTCGGCCCACACGACGGTGCACCAGCCGTATCCGGACTCACCCGGACCCGTGATTGCCGACGACGGCCCGCCCGGGTTGGCTCGACCCGTGACCGTTCGCGTGTCCTGCCGCCGCCCGAGCAGGGCATTCGCCACCGTCGTCCTCGTCGTCGCGACCGCGCTCGTGGCGACCGCCGCGCCCGCGCTCGCCGGCCCCAAGGGCTCCGGCCTCGACTACGTGGCGCTCGGCGACTCCTACGCCGCCGGCGTCGGCGCCGCCCCCGCGCCCGGATCCGGGGACTGCAGGCAGAGCAACTCCTCCTACCCCGCGCTGTGGGCCGCCCGGAACCGGCCGCGGTCCTTCGTGTCGAAGGCGTGCAGTGGCTCGAACGCCGGCGGCGTCCTGTTCCGCCAGGCCCGGGCCGTCTCGAAGGACACCGACCTCGTCACGATCACCGTCGGCGGCAACGACGTCGGCTTCGCTCCGGTGATCGCCACCTGTACCGCGGCCCGTGACGACGCGTCCTGCCTGCGGGCGGTCCACGGCGGCGAGCACATCGCCCGGCTGTTCGCACCGGGCGGGCTGATCTCGGTCATCGTCGCCGCGCGGCTGCAGTCCGCGCACGCGCAGATCGTCGTGCTCGGCTACCCGAAGCTGTACGGGCCGGGCTCCTGCCGCGGCGTGCGCAACGTCCCGAACGCCGCCCGGCGGGCCGCGCTCGACCGCGCCGCCGACGTGCTCAACGGGGCGCTGGCCGACGGGGCCCGGCGCTACGGCGCCCAGTTCGTCGACGTGTCCGGGCGTTTCGCCGGGCACGGGCTGTGCGGCGCGGACCCGTGGCTGACTCCGCCGTCGAAGCCGTTGCGCCGCACCGACTACCACCCGACGGCCGCCGGGTACGCCCGTGGCTATCTCCCCGCACTGAGCGCGGCCGTCACCCGGTCCTGACCTGCGCGCCACCTCGGCGTCACGGTCCGGACGTGCGCAACCTGCAGGGTCCTCGCCGTGCATCCTTCACCCGTCCTGCTCGGCCGGGTGGAGGTCGTCGCACACCGCGGCGCCTCCGCCGACGCCCCCGAGAACACCCTGGCCGCGGTCGACGCGGCCGTCGCCCAGGGCGCGGACACGATCGAGACCGACGTGCAGCGGACCGTCGACGGGCACCTGGTCCTGTTGCACGACAGCGGTCCCGCCCGCACCACCGACGCCCGCACCGCGTACCCGGCGCGCACCGTGCGGGTCGGCGCGCTGACCCTGGCCGAGCTGCGCGACCTCGACGCCGGCTCCTGGTTCGGTGACGTGTTCGCCGGCGAGCGCGTCCCGACACTCGCCGAGCTGCTCGACCGCACCGGCGGGCGCGCCGGGCTGCTGCTGGAGCTGAAGGACCCGGCCCGCCACCCCGGCATCGAGGCGCAGGTCGCGGCCGCCGTCGCCGGGCGGGACGGCGTGACCGTGCAGTCCTTCGACCACGCCGCGATGCGCCGCTTCACCTCCCTCGCCCCGGGGGTCCCCGCCGGATGGCTGTTCGACGCCCGCCCCACCGCGGGCGAGCTGGACGCCGCGGCCGGGTTCGCCGCACAGATCAACGTCGAGCACCACCTGGTCGACGGCGACCTCGTCCGTGCTGTCACCGGCCGCGGGATGACCGCCGGGGCGTGGACGGTGAACGACGAACCGGAGATGCGGCGCCTCGCGGATCTCGGTGTCGCGCGCGTCATCTCCGACCGGCCGCAGGTGCTGCGCGGCGCCGTCGGCGGCTGATCCCGTCCGCTGTCGGTGGGCCGTGGTGGAATGACTCCGGCCGGAACGAGGGGGCGGGTGTCGATGGGACGCATCTGGGCCGAGGCGCGCCGGATCCCGGTGCTCGACGCCGTGCTGGCGGCGCTGGGGCTGGCCTTCACCGTGCTGGTCGGGGACCAGTGGCTGCAGTACGGCTCCTGGCCCTACCTCGTGAACACGGTGCTGTCCGCCGGGCTCAGTGCGGCCCTGTTGGTCCGGCGCCGCTTCCTGCTCGGGTCGGCGGCGGCCACGGCGGTGCTCCTGGCGTTGCTCGCGTTGCTGATGTGGGGCTCACCGGTCCGGATAGGGGTGAGCCCGCTGCTGGTGTGCGCGCCGCTGACCGTCGTGGCGCTCACCCGTTATGCCCCCGGCCGCGGGTGGGGGCGCCTCGCCTTGGTCGTCGCGCTGCTGGGGGCACCGTTCAGCCCGGCGGTACGCCTGCTGTTCTACAGCGCCCCGGGCGACGGCGGGACGTGGAACCCGTGGCCGCAGTTCGGCTGGGTGCTCTCCGCTCATGTCCTGGTCATCGCGGTCGCCTACCTCTGGGCGCTGCGGCAGCGCGAGCTCGCCGACCGGCACGCCGCCGAGCTCGCCGAGCTCGCCGCCCGGGTGGAGGCCCGCGAGGAGCTGGCGGCGGTCCGCGAGCGGAACCGGATCGCCCGCGAGGTGCACGACGTCGTCGCGCACTCGATCACGGCGATCCAGGTCGAGGCCGCGACCGGCTACGCCATCGCCGAGACCGAACCCGATTACGCCCGCACGTCGCTGCGGACCATCCGCGACACCGGCCGGGAGGCGCTCGCCGAGATCCGCGGGCTGGTCGGGGTCCTGCGCGACGGTGACCACGGCGACAACAGAGACACCGGGGACACCGGCGGCGCGTCGCGGGAGCCCGCGGCGTCGCTGACCGGGCTGCCCGGGATCGTCGCCCGGGCCGGTGGCGACGGCCGTGGGCCCGGGCCGTCGCTGGTCGTGGATCTGCCGGACGAGCGGGAGCTGGCCCGGCTCGACGCGCACCTGGACCCGCTGACCCGGCTCGCCGCCGTCCGGGTCGTGCAGGAGGCGGTGACCAACGCCGTCCGGCACGCCGATCCGGCCGCGCCGGTGCACCTGTCGGTCACCACCGGGGAGACCGGGCTGCACATCGAGGTCCGCAACCGGGCGAGCCCACCGGGCGACCCGACCGGCGCGTCCGCCCCGGGCGGCACCGGGCACGGGGTGCTCGGGCTCGCCGAGCGGGTCGGCACCGTGGGCGGCCGGTTCGCCATCGGCCACGAGGCCGACGAGTTCGTGCTGACCGCCGAGCTGCCGGTTCCGGCCGGGGCCCGGAGCGGACCCGTGACCGGGGTGACGCCGTGATCCGGGTGGCGGTGGTGGACGATCAGCCGCTGCTGGCGTCGTCGTTCGCGGCGTTCCTGGAGCGCCAGCCGGACCTGACCGTTGTCGGGACGGCCGGCAACGGCGAGGAGGCGCTGGCCCTGTGCCGGAGCCGTGACGTCGACGTCGTGCTGATGGACCTGCGCATGCCGGTGCTCGACGGCGTGGAGGCGACCCGCGCGCTCGCGGCCCGCGGCGAGCGTCCCCGGGTGCTGGTGCTGACCACGTTCGACGTCGACGAGTTCGTCGTCGCCGCGGCCCGGGCCGGGGCGCGGGGCTACCTGCTCAAGGACTCCGACCCGGTCGAGCTGGTGTCCGCGGTGCGGGCGGTGCACGACGGGCGCGCCGTGCTCGGCGGCACCGAGCCGTCCGAGCTGCTGCGCGCCCACCTGGAGACCCACCGCACACCGGAGCGGCCCGGCGCCGAGGTGCTCGCGGCACTCTCGGAACGGGAGACCGAGGTACTCGCCGAGATCGCTTCCGGCGCCACCAACGGCGAGATCGCCGCGCGGCTGCACATCGCCGAGACCACGGTGAAGACCCACGTCGGGAACCTGCTGACCAAGCTGGACTGCCGCGACCGGGTCGCGCTGGTCGTGCTCGCACACGCCGCACGCAGCTGACGCGCTCCTCCCGCGGGAGGAGCGC
Source organism: Pseudonocardia phyllosphaerae (assembly GCF_046546475.1). Classification (NCBI taxonomy): domain Bacteria; kingdom Bacillati; phylum Actinomycetota; class Actinomycetes; order Pseudonocardiales; family Pseudonocardiaceae; genus Pseudonocardia; species Pseudonocardia phyllosphaerae. Next base: position 133,450 of record NZ_JBKGXS010000006.1, on the reverse strand, counting down.
CGCGCCGCGGACCGGACCGCAGCAGGAGGTGCCGGGCACCCTCCGCGGGCCACCCTCGCGTCCATGGAGCCCACTCCCCCGGCCGTCCGCTGCGACGGCGTCACCGTGACCCTCGGCCGCCGGCGGATCCTCGACGGTCTGGACCTGCGGATCCGCCCGGGCACCGTCTACGCACTGCTGGGACGCAACGGTGCAGGCAAGTCCACCGCGTTCCGGGTGCTGCTCGGGCTGCGCCGCCCGGACGCGGGCACCGTCTCCCTGTTCGGCGAGCCCTGGCGGCGCGGCCTGCTCGCCCGGGTCGGTGCCTCGGTCGACGGGCCCGCGCTCTACGACCACCTCTCCGCCGCGCAGAACCTGCGGGTGCACGCCCGGCTCACCGGCGTCGCCGAGGCCCGGGTCGAGGAGGTTCTGCACCTGGTCGGTCTCGCCGGGACCGGGCGGCGGCGGGCGTCGCGGTTCTCCACCGGTATGCGGGCCCGGCTGGCGCTCGGGATCGCACTGCTCGCCGAGCCCGAGCTGCTGCTGCTCGACGAGCCGCAGAACGGGCTCGACCCGGAGGGCGTCGTCGAGCTGCGGGAGCTGATCCGGTCGCTCGCGGCGGCGGGGCGGACGGTGCTGCTGTCGTCGCACCAGCTGGGTGAGGTCGCGCGCACCGCCGACGACGTCGGCGTGCTGGCCGGTGGGCGGCTGGTCCACGAGGGACCCCTGCGATCGCTCGCCCCGGACGGCGAGCTGGAACGCGCCTACTTCGCCCTCACCGCGGGAGCCGCGGCATGACCGCCCCGGACACCACCGCGGCGCCCGGTCCGGGGCCGCTCGGGGTGCTCCGGTCCGAGCTGCAACGCACCCGGCGCAGCGCGGCACTCGGGCTGTCGCTGCTCGGGATCCCGCTCTGCCTGCTCACGGTGCTCGGACAGGCCGTGGTGACCGGGCGGCGGTCCTGGGCGTCGCTGCTGCAGTGGCAGACCGTCCACGTGACCGTGGTCGCGGCGGTCGCGGCCGCGTTGCTGGTCGCGTTCGTCGAGCGGCGGGAACGCCGCTCCCGCGGTGGTGGCACCGCCTGGCGCGCCGTCGGTCCGGTGCCGCAACGGGCGGCGCGGCTGGGCGTGCTGGCCGCGTCGTGGCTGCTCACGAACGTGCTGGTGTTCCTGCCGTACCTGTTCCTCGGACCGGCGCTGGGTTACGGCCCGGCCCCGGGGGAACGGCTCGTGGCCGCCACGGTCCTCGTCTGGGCAGGCGGGCTCACCTGGCTGGTGATCGCATTCGGGCTGGGCCGGTTGCTGGGGCCGTGGCCGGTCGTCGGGATCGGGGTCGCGTGGCAGGTGGCCGGGACGCTGTACGCGGAGTCGCCGTCGTGGTGGTGGCTGCCGCCGACCTGGTCGGTGCGGCCGCTGCTGCCGCTGCTCGGGATCCACCAGAACGGCGTCGGCCTGGAGCCCGGGTCGGCGGTGTGGGCGCTGCCCGCCGGGCCACCGGTCCTGGCGTCGGTGCTGGTGGCGGTGCTGCTCGCGCCGCTCGTGGTCGCCGGTGACGGTGCGGCCGGCGGACGGTTCGCCCGCCGCGCCGCCCGGCTGCCCGGCGGGGGCACCGGGGTGGTGGCGCGCCCCGGCTCCGACCGGGTCCGGCTCCCCCGGCTGCGCAGCGCGCTCGCCCTCGCGTCGTCGTTGCGCCGCACGCCGATCGGCCCGCTCCTGGGGCTCGTGGCGCTCGTCCTGGTGGCGACGGCGGCGGTGTACCCGCCGTCCTACCCGGCGCAGCTGTGGGCGCTGGCGGTGCTGCCTGCCGGATCCGCGGTGCTCGCGGTGCTGGCGTGGCAGGCCCAGGAACCGGCGTGGCGGATCGTGCTGACCCGCGCCGGACGGGCCGGGGCGCCCGCGGTGCGGCTGCTCGGGACGCTCGGCACCGTCGTCGCCGGGTGTGCCGTCCTGGCCGGGGCGCTGCTGCTGGCCGACGGCGCCGACCCCGCCGTCACCGGGCGGCAGGTCGTCGTCGCGATCGCGGTGGGGTGGGCGTCGGTCGCGGTGACCCTCTGGCTGCACGCTGCGGTGCACGTCGCCGTCGCATGGGTGGTCGCCTTCCTCGGGCTCACCGCCGGGCTGCTGTTCGGCGGCAGCGTCCTCGCGACGACGCCGTTGTGGCTGCTCGGGCCGGCCGCCTGGGCGTCCTCGGGGATCTCGCCGGACCGGGTCGTGGTCGCGGTGCTCGTCCCGCTGGTCACGGCAGCGGTGTGCGGAACCGGGTTCGTCCGCACCACCTCCCGGGGATGAGACGAGCGGCGGGCAGGCCACGACGCGCGCACGAGATGCGTGATGACGCACGCACGGCCGGTGACGGCCACGCTCCCTACACTCGTCGCAGACCGGTCGGTCGACCAGAGCCTGCGCGAGCGGAGGAACCGGATGAACGGTGTTCGGCGGCGGACGTTGCGACGTCCGGCGGTACGGACCGGGCCGTCGGCCTGCCTCGCCGCGCTGGTCCTGGCCGGGGCGCTGACCGGCTGCGGCGACTCGCTCGCCACCCGCCCCAGCTCGACGCCGCACGCGAGCCCGACGACGTCGCGGTCCCAGACCCCGTTCTGCGAGGCCCTGCAGCGCAGCCGGGAGGCCGCCCGCCCGGTGAACGAGCTCGGCGTCAGCCGCCAGAAGTCCGACACCGGCGAGGTGGTCACCGACGTCCGCAGCGCCAACCAGCAGGTGCTGCTGCTCGCGCCGCAGGAGATCCGCCCGGACGTGCAGCGCGCCAACGAGGTCGTCGAGCTGCAGCTACGGGTGCTCGAGCGCACCGAGGGCGACACGCTGGCCCTGTCCCGCGACCCGGACGTCTCCCGTGAGCGGTCCGACCCGCAGAACGTCGAGGCGTCCCAGCGGATCCAGGACTACTCGCGTCGCATGTGCACGACCTGACCGGAGGGCCCGGCGAGCGACCCGTCCACGACGGCCGGGGCGGACTGCCGCCAGCCCAGGTAACGGTCGGCCTCGGCCAGCATCGTGCCGCCCAGCCACATCGCGACCACCGCGTCGTCCCCGAGGCCGAACATCCACAGCAGCGCCTCCGGCATCACGTCGACCGGTGACACCAGGTAGGCCAGGGCCAGCGCGAACAGCGCCAGCCGGCCCCGGCCCAGCAGCGGGTACGTGCCGCGCCAGGCGTCGCCGAGCATCGCCGGCACGGCCCGGATCCGCTGCGACGGCGTCGGCTCGCCGGGGCGGCTGCGGCGGGTCAGCGCCCGGAACAGGGTCCGGAACGCCGCTACCCGGCCGATCCTGCGGCCGGGCGCGGTGCCGTCGAACGCGTTCGCGTGCGCACTGCTCGTGGCGTACATGGTCCGGTCAACGCACACGACGCCGCGGACGTTCCCGACTCCCCGGCACGAATCGGCCGGACCTGCCCGGCCTGCGGCTCAGCGCCCGGCGAGGTAGATGTCGCGCAGCACACCGGCCTGGGTGCTCATCTCGGCGAGCCGCTGCTTCACGACGTCACCGATGCTGACCATCCCGCACAACCGCCCGTGCTCGACGACGGGCAGGTGGCGGTGCCGCCAGCGGTTCATCGTCGTCATCACGTCGGCGAGCGAGTCCTCCGGGCTGCAGGTGATCGCGTGCGGGTTCATGATGTCGGCGACCTTCAGGTTGAACAGGCCGGGACCGTCGGATGCCAGGTGGCGCACCAGGTCCCGCTCGGTGACGATGCCGTCCACGCTGGTCCGGTTGCCGTCGTCGGACACGACCAGCGCTCCGATCGCCGGTGGTCCGGCGAGCCGGGCCGCGGCCTCCGCGACCGTGTTGTACGACAGCACGGTCTGCACCGAGTCGCCCTTGACCCGCAGGATGTCGGCCACCTTCATGACGCGCTCCCTTCGACGAACCTGGCTCGAGTGTCCGCCCGCTGCACCGGGTTCCGCAATGGTCAACACTTCCCCGGACACCCGTCACGACCTGGTAAAACTCGCGAAACGGACCCGCTCTCGATAGCGTCGCGGACCGTGTCCGACCCCCGTGAGCGCACCGTTGCCGACGACGTCCTGGAGGTGCTGCGCGACGCCGGCGCGGGCACCGTGTTCGGCCTGCCGGGGGTGCACAACCTCGCGTTCTTCTCGACCGGACCCGGGTCGCCGACGGTCGTGCGGCACGAGCAGACCGCGGCCTACGCCGCCGACGGCTGGGCGCGGCGGACCGGGCGGCTCGGCGCCGCCGTCGTCACCACCGGACCGGGCGCGACCAACGCGCTGACCGGGTTCGGCGAGGCGGCCGCGGCCGGGTCACCGGTGGTGCTCGTCGCCTCGGAGATCCCGCAGCGCCTGCGCCGCACCGGTCGCCTGCGTGGCGTGCTGCACGAGTCGCGTGACCAGGCGGCGGTGTTCGCGCCGCTGGCCAAGGCCGTGTTCACCCCGCGCACCGCCGACGAGGCCGCGACCGCGGTCCGGGAGGCGGCGGCCGTCGCGCTCGCGGAGCCCCGCGGCCCGGTCTACGTCGACGTCCCGGCCGACGTGCTGGCCGAGCCCGCGGGCACTCCGGGTCCCGGCCGCGCCACGGCGGTCCCCGCACCCGCCGACTCCCCCGGCCCCGAGCTGCCCGCCGGGCACGTCGTCGTCTGGGCCGGACCGGGCGCCGTCGGCGCCGCCGGCGAGCTCGCCGCGACCGCGGCCCACCTCGGCGCCCCGCTGGTCACCGCGTTCGGCGCCCGCGGGCTGCCGGGCGCGCTCGCCGCCCCGCCGCACGAGCCGGAGATCGCCGGGCTGGTCGGGTCGGCGGACGTGCTGCTCGTCGTCGGCGGCGGGCTGGACGGCATGAACACCCGCAACTGGACGATGCCGCGGCCACCGGTCCTCGTCACCGTGGACGCGGCCCCGCCGGCCGACCCGCCGGAGTGGGAGCCCGACGTCGCGGTCACCGGCGACGTCGCGACGGTGCTCGCGGGGCTGCGCGCGCAGCCCGCGCGCGAGCGCTGGTGGGACACCGCCGTCGCGGACCGGGTGCGGGACCGGCTGCGCGCCGACCCGGCGACCGCGGAGGCGTTCGCGCTGGTGGAGGCGGTGGAAACGGTCGGAACGGCCGGTGCGGCGGTGGTCTGCGACATGGCCGTCGCCGGCTACTGGACGGGTGGCTACGCCCGGCTGTCCGGCCCGCGCGGGCTCGCCTACCCGGTCGGCTGGGGGACGCTGGGGTTCGGGCTGCCCGCCGCGGTCGGGGTCGCGGCCACCGGAGTGCCGACGGTGGCGGTCGTCGGCGACGGCGGGCTGGCGATGGCGGTCGGCGAGCTCGCGACGCTGGTGCAGGAGCGGTTGCCGGTCGTCGTCCTGGTCGTCGACGACGGCGGCTACGGCATGCTCCGCTACGACCAGACCCGTGCCGGGGACCCGCACGCCGGGGTCGACCTGCACGGGCCGGACCTGGTCGCACTGGCCGGGGCGTACGGCCTCGACGGCGTCGGCGCGACGATCGGCGAGCTGCCGGGGGTGCTGCGCGACGCCGTCGCCGCGCGGCGTCCGTGCCTGGTCCGGGTCACGGCCACGCTGCTGCCCCCGCGCACGACGTCGCCCCGATGGCACGAGGCCACGGACTGACCCGTGGCCGGGACGGCCTCCGCTCCGGAGGCCGTCCCGGTGCGCGCTACGCGGCCGCGCGGTCCGCGTGCTCCTCCTCGCCGAGGTGCGCCCACGCGTAGTCCTCGACGGCGGGCAGCCGGTACTTCGCCCGCTTGTGCTGCTTGATCTTGTGCACCAGCACCGCCACTCCGATCCCGGCGACGGCGACGCCCCCGGCGACCGGCGCCGCGGTCCTGGCCAGCCCGACCGCCTTCTGCAGCAGCTCGGTCTTCTTGCGGCCGAGTGCGGCGACCAGCCGGTCCACGCTGGTGCGCAGGTCACCGGCCGCGGTGACGACCTGGTCGTCGAGACCGTCCGACCGCGCGGACAGCCGGTCCCGCAGGTGCGACGAGGAGACCTCGCTGAGGTCCATCGCCTTGGCCGAGTCCGACTTCGTCGAGTCGTGTTCCTGGGTGTCGCTCACCCCGCTCCCCTCCGGTCCGGACCCGTCCGGACCTGCGGCGACAGTCAATCCCATCGGCGCCCGGTCGGCCACCCGCCGGACGGTCGCGTCGCTCTCGGCCGCTCCCTCAGCCCACCCCCTCAGGCAACTCTCAGACATATCTCGTTGCAATCGAGAGCAGTCGCGATATATCGTGATGGCACACGAGCCGATCGAAGAGGAGGCTCACCACGAGAGGAGCACGCACCATGACTGCGCCCGACTTTTCCGAGAACCAGCACCCCGAGGACCAGTACGACGACGCCCCCGGCCCCTGTGGACCCGGTCCCCGGTTCGGCGGCCGCTTCGGCGGTCCCGGCTCCGGTGGCCCCTTCGGCGGCCCGGGCCCCTGTGGCCCCCGGTTCGATGGCCCCCGCTTCGGCGGTCCGGGCTTCGGCCGGCCGGGCTTCGGTGGCCCCGGCGGCTTCGACCTCCGCGCCGCACGCCGCGCGCTCCGGCGGGCGGGCTTCCGCCCGCCGTTCGGCCGCGGCCCCGGGTTCGGCCACCCCGGCCACCCCGGCCACCCCTTCGGCCGCCACGGCCACCCGTTCGGCCGCTCCGACGGCCCCTGCCCGGAAGGAGCCGGCATGAACGACAACGACGACTACACCGACAACTACACCGACGAGGACCAGGACTTCGGCGGCCCGCGCGGCCGCGGACGCGGACGGCGCGGCCCCGGCGGACCGTTCGGCCCTGGTGGCTTCGGGCCGGGCGGCTTCAAGCCCGGTGGCCCGTTCGGCCCCGGCGGACCGTTCGGTCCCGGTGGGCGCGGATTCGGCCCGGGCGGGCCGTTCGGTCCCGGTGGCCGGGGCCGCGGACGGCGCCGCACCCCGCGCGGTGACGTGCGGAACGCGGTGCTCGCCGTCGTCGCGGACGGTCCGCGGCACGGCTACGAGATCATCCAGGAGATCACTGCACGCTCCGGCGGGCAGTGGAAGCCGAGCCCCGGCTCGGTGTACCCCATGCTCTCCCAGCTGGAGGACGAGGGCCTGGTCCGCTCGGAGCAGACCGAGGGGCGCCGCGTCGTCCACCTGACCGAGGAGGGCACCCGGCACGTCGAGGAGCACCGCACCGAGCTCGACGCGGTGTGGGCCCCGTTCGCCGAGGACGCCGAGGCGGCCTCCGACGACCCCGGCGTCGCCCTCGGCGAGGAGCTGGCCCGGCTGCACGCCGCGGCCGGTCAGGTCGTCTCGGCCGGGACGCCCGAGCAGGTCACGCAGGCGACCGAGGCACTCACCGAGGCCCGCAAGACGCTGTACCGCCTGCTGGCCGAGTGAGCACCGGCCCGGCCCCGGTGCCCTGACGCCACGGGGACCGCATCACCCGCCCCGAGGGGCACCCTCGTTGCCGCCGACGGTGACGAGGGTGCCCCTCGGGGCATCGGCGTCTCGGGGCATCGGCGTCTCCGGGGTTCCGGCGTCTCCGGGGCACCGGCGTCTCCGGGTACCGGTGCTCCAGGGACACCGGGGCACCAGGGGCTCGAAACCCCTCAGAGCACCCGGCGGCCGGTGCGACGGTCCCGCCGGATCGCCTCCCGGATCGACGGCACCACGGTCCCCTCCGAGGCCAGCAGCTGCCGCGCCTTCCGGCGGGCACCCAGGACCCCGAACACGGTGATCACCCAGATCGGGAACTGCACCAGCCACGCCAGCCGGAACGCCTCGGGCGTGTAGCCGCCCGACGCGCTGAGCACCGCGCCGACGAGCAGCGTCGTGGTCAGCGACGCGGTGAACCCGCCGACGTTGACGATCCCGACCGCGGTCCCCCGCCGGTGCGCGGGGTTGAAGGTGCGGGCGTAGTCGAACCCGACGGCCGAGCACGGCCCGTTCGCCGCCAGCACCACGACGAGCACGACCAGCAGCCACAGCGGCGCGGGCGGCGGCACGAGCAGCACGATCGTCCACACCAGAGCCGTCCCGACGATCACCGACAGCACCAGCCAGGAGCGGCGCAGCGGGTGCCGCGCGGTGAACTCGCCGAACAGTGGCCCGGCCACCGCACCGGCGGCGACGAGCACGGTGAGCAGCACCGACGCCGTCGTCGTCGACATGCTCTGCCCGGCGACCAGGTACGGCACACCCCAGAGCAGCGAGAAGACCAGGCCGGAGAACTGGGTGCCGGCGTGCGCCCACAGCCCGAGGCGGGTGCCGGGGTGCCGCCACGCACCGACCAGCCCGTCGATCACCTCGCGCGGGGTCGCGGCCGTCGCAGGCGGCGGGCTGCCGGGCGGGCGGTTGCGGAACGCGGCCAGCACCGCCACCCCGGCGACGAGCCCGACCCCGGCCGCGGACAGGAACGCCGCGGTCCATCCGGCACCGTGCAGCACCGTCGCGAGCGGGATGGCCGAGAGCACCTGGCCGAACTGGCCGAGCAGCGCCGTCACCTGCGTCATCAGCGGGACCCGCCGCGCGGAGAACCACACCGGCAGCACCGAGAGCACGGAGATGAAGGTGAACGCGTCGCCGACGCCGACGAGCACCCGCGCACCGATCGCCAGCGGCAGCGACGTGGCCAGCGCGACGACGATCTGCCCCGCGGTCATGGTCACCGCCCCGGCCAGCACCATCGCCTTCGCACCGAAGCGGTCCAGCAGGACCCCGACCGGGACCTGCAGCAGCGCGTAGACCAGCAGCTGCAGCACGAGGAAGCCGGCCAGCACGGTCGGCGAGGCGTGGAACCGGTCGGCCGCCTCGAGCCCGGCGACGCCGAACGAGCTGCGTTGCAGGATCGCGACGACGTAGGCGAGGAGGCCGGCGGACCAGACGAGGTAGGCGCGCGAGGAGGGCCCGGATGAGGTTGTCATGACGAACGACAATTCTGAGCCATCCGGACGTGCCCGACGAAACCGGTGGGGCCGGGCCGGGGCGCGTCTCACAGCCGTCCCACCGACTGGGAGCACGCCGCACCGCGCGCACGGCGGCGGGCGCCGGGTCCCCCGCGGAGACTATGGTCGGCGCCGCGGAGAAGACCCGGCTTCCGCATCTCGCGAGTCCCCCGGGAGAACACGGAGGTATCGGTGCTCGATCCCGCACAGCTGTACCAGGTCGATCCGGACGCACCGCAGCTCGACGAGCCGGTGCTGATCGTGGTGCTGGACGGGTTCGTCGACGCCGGCAACGCGGGCGCACTCGCCGTCGGCGCGCTGAAGGACGAGCGTGAGGTCACCCGGGTCGCCTCCTTCGACGTCGACCAGCTCATCGACTACCGCTCGCGGCGCCCCCCGCTGCGGTTCGAGACCGACCACTGGGCCGACTACGACCCGCCGACGCTCGACGTCGTCGCGCTCACCGACACCGGCGAGACGCAGTACCTGCTGCTGTCCGGGCCGGAGCCGGACACCCAGTGGGAGCGGTTCGTCGCCGCCGTCGGGCTGCTGGTGGAGCAGCTCGGGGTCCGGCTGGTCGTGACGCTGCAGGGCATCCCGATGGCCATCCCGCACACCCGCCCCATCGGGGTCACCGCGCACGCGACGCGGCCCGAGCTCGTCGAGGGCCACACGCCGTGGTTCGCCACGGCCGAGGTCCCCGGCTCCGCGGCCGCGCTGCTGGAGTTCCGGCTCGGCCAGGCCGGGCAGGACGCGATGGGCTTCGCCGTGCACGTCCCGCACTACCTCGCGCGCTCGGCCTACCCGCAGGCCGCGCGGGTCCTGCTCGACCACGCCGGCCTGGCGACCGGGCTGTACCTGCCGACCGAGACGCTGACCCGCGCCGCGGAGCAGGCCGACACCGAGATCGCCGAGCAGATGGAGGAGTCCGACGAGGTCGTCCAGGTCGTGAAGGCCCTGGAGGAGCAGTACGACCAGGTCGCCGCGGCCCGCGAGGCCGGTGACCTCACCGACGGCCTCGACGGCGGCGACCTGCCCAGCGGCGACGAGCTGGCCGCGGAGTTCGAGCGGTTCCTCGCCGACTCCGACGACAAGGAGAAGTCCGGCCGCGACGACGACGGCGAGCCGCCGCACGAGCCGCCGGGCCCGGCGAACCCGCCGCCGCCCGCCCCGGCCTGAGCAGGCTCTACCGCGGTACGGAGCCGAGCGCCAACGCGTGCTGGACGCGGGCGCCCGGGCCGCCGTCGGCACGGCGCAGCACCGCGTCGATCCAGCACCCGACCGGGCGGGCCGGGATCCCGGCGGCCGTCGCGACCAGCCAGGCGTCGTGCGCCGCGAGCCCGGCACGCACGTACTGCACCGCCGTGCCCGGGCCCGGCTCCACGTCGCCGGCGACCACCAGCAGCGCCGCCGACGAGCCGGTCGCGGGCTGACCGCAGGCGCGACCGGCCAGCGCGGCGAGCAGCGGATGGCTCCGGCCGAGCACGACGGCGGTCTGTCCCGGCCCGAGGCGGCGCTCGGCCGCCGCGAGCACCGCGTCCACCGGCGGGATGGGGCCGGTGAGCTCCGCCCACGGGGCGGAACGGCGCCGGAGCAGGTCAGCGGCGGAGGGCCGGACGGCCGGGGCCCCGCCGAGATCGTGTCCTCCGGTGACGCACGCGGCCAGCCCACCCTCGACGACGCCCGACCCCGGCCCGCCCGTTCCGCCCGGGGCATCCGCCCCGGGGGCCGACGGCCTCATCCGCGGCCCGCGGCCGCTCTCCGGCCGGCACTCGATCGTCGGTCCGGCCGGACCACCGGCCAGCCGCGCCACCCGTGGCCGCGCCAGCACCGCCGACGCCGCCAGTACCGCGGCCGCCGCGTGCCCCAGGTCGAGCAGCAGCACCGGCAGCGATCGCGGCCCGTAGCGCCAGACGGTGCGGGCCGGGTCGAGCGTCAGCACCACGGGGACACCCGGGTCCGGAGGAGCACCGTCGAGTGCGTGCCCCACCGGGTCGTATCGCAGGCCGCCGACCGCCGCGTCGACCGGGTACCGGCCGCCCGCCGAGGGCACCCGGCGGAGCCGCACCCCGCCGGCCACGCGGTCGCGGTCGGCGGCCAGGGACAGCGCGAGCAGCGACCCGGCGCCGTCGCCGTCGACGGGCAGGGCGACCGGCACACCGAGCGGCTCCGTCTCCGCCGGGCGGGATGCGTGCTCGGTCTCCCCCGGGTCCGCGCCGTCCCACGCGAGCCGGAACGCCTGCGCCACGACGGGGTCGACACCGGTGACCGTCACAGGAACGGCGGCGGGGCGTCGACGAAGGCCCCGTCCCGGCCGTACCGGGCGGCGGTCTTCCCCCAGCGCGGCAGGCCCCGGTAGCGGAACGCGGCGGGTGCGTTGGGGACCAGCCCGGTCGCGCAGGTGCGCACCACCCGCCACCGCGTCTGCCCGACGTCCGGGGTGGTGAGGTCGACACGGGCCACCCGGTGCCCGTCCGCGGCCAGCGCGGCCCGCAGCGCGGGCAGGTCGCCGGCCGGGCCGGTCGCGAGCGGTCCGGAGGTGGCGGGTGCGGTGAACCGGTCCAGGTACTGCTCCTGGACCCGGGGGTCCAGCCACACCTGCACCTGGGCACCGAGGTCGCGGACGGCCGCGTAGCCGGGGCCAGCGTCGTCGCGGTACCGGCGGTCGGCGCGATGGTCCAGATAGAGGCCCCTGGCGAGGACGCCGGCGTCGATCGAGGCGAACACCCAGCCGTCGGGATCGAGCAGGCCGCGGGTGAACACCCAGGTGTGCACCGCCTCCAGCACCGCCTTCGTCGCGGCCTCGGCGGGGTCGAACCGGGCCGCTCCCCCGCCGGCGACGATGCCGGTCGCCGGGTCGACGACGACCGCGGCCACACAGGACACCGGGTACTCGGTCGGCAGCTCGACCAGGTGTACCGCGAAGCTCGCGCCGGTCAGCGCCGCGTCGAGCCCCGGGACGGTGGCCGGGTCGATGCCGTGCGACGGGAGCCCGAGGTGCCACCAGCGTTCCAGCGCATCCCGTTCGACGAGCTCGAGCAGGCCGCGGCGGAACGCGTCGGTCGCATCGGCCCCGGTGGCGATGCCGGCGTAGTTGAGGTGGTGGAACCGGGGCTCCCGGCGCCGCTGCCCGGAGTGGTGGTTGAGCAGCACCCACGACGCGGGCAGCCACGTCCGGTCCCCGTCCTCCTCGACGCCGGCGATCCAGCGGACCGCGAGGTCCTCGGTGAACCCGGTGTAGGGGAAGCCGGGCGCCGCGAGCTGACCCGCGGTGAACAGCGGCAGCTCGCCGGTCCCCCACACCCGCTCTCCCGCTGCGCGGAGCTCGGCGGCCGTGGTGAACGGCAGCCCCGGCGGGACCCGGTTGCCGCAGTAGCGTTCGACCGCCTCGCCCAGCGCGGCCGTGCGTGCGCCCTCCCGGTCACCGAACGTCGTCCCGAGGCTGACCCGGTCCGCGGGCCAGGCGCCGAACCGGCGGGCGTCGGCCACCTCGGCGGTGACCGCGGTGTAGCGCTCGGGCAGCCCCGGCACCGGCTCGACGTCGACGAGGCGGCGGACGATCCCGCACAGCGGGTCGACCAGGGCCTCCACCGGCAGGACGGGCAAGGACGGGGCGGTGGTCACGGGGCGATCTCCTCGCAGACGTCGGCGGCCGGGACGGCCCCGGTACCGGACGGGCGGAACGGCAGGTCGAGCGCGAGGTCGCGCAGCACGCGGTGGTCGGTGCGATGCTCCGTCGCGCGGGCCGGGTCGACCCCGGTGTGCGGGTTGCGGGCGTGCGCGGGCCAGTGGTGCCCGGCCACCTCGACGACCAGCCGGTCGTCCTCGGCGCACACCGTCCCGACCGGCGGGGTGGTGAGGGTGACGGCGTGCGTCCCGTGCCCCCGGTGCCGCCGGACTGCGACGGTCAGCGGCACCACCGGCCCGGTCGTCCCGCCGGGCAGGACACCGATCCGGACGACCCAGTCGGCGTCGGCGGCGCCGGTGTCGCCGCGCAGGTGCACGACCACCGGCCCGCACAGCTCACCGGCAGGAAGCGGCGCGGTCGCCCGCACGATGCAGTCGTTCTCCTCGGCCGGGTCTCCGTCGGCGACGATCCGGGTGCCGGACCGGTGCGGGCGGGCGGGGTCGGCGGTGAACCCCGCTCCGGGCCCCGGGTCGAGCGGGAGGTGCAGCAGGTCCGGCGCGGCCGCGGGTGCGACCCGGCGCCACGCCCCGTCGGTGTCCACCGCGGCCACCGCACCGCGGCCGCGCAGCCGGTTCTCGACCGCCGCCCGGGCCCAGCGCTCGTAGACGGCACCGATCCGCCGTCCGGCCAGTGCGCGGCCCGGGCCCGACGCGTCCAGGTCGTGGCCCCACGGCCCCAGCACCAACCGCGCCGGGCCGCCCCACGCGGCCGCCAGATCCCAGGTGAGCTGTGCGAAGGGGTCGCCGGTGCCACCGACAGCGAGCAGCGGAACCCGGCAGCGGACCGCCCCGCCCCAGAGCCACGGGTCGCGGACCGGGGCCTCCCACAGCTCCCGCCAGCCGGGCGGGTCACCGGGGACGGCGGCGACGGGTGCGGGTCCGTACAGGGCGTCCGGCGGCGGCACTCCGGCGCCGTCACCGTGCTCGCTCCACCAGCCGATCCGGCAGTTCAGCCGGGCGGCGCCACCGGGTTCGCGGGCGGTCTCCCCACGACCGAGGGCGGGGACGGCGGCGAGTACGCCGGCGAGGTCCGGCTCGGTGAGTGCGGTGAGGACCGCGCAGTACGCACCGTAGGACGCCCCGGCGGCCACCACACGGCCGTCGCAGCCGTCGAGGGCACGCAGCGTCGCCAGACACGTGGCACCGTCACGCTGCTCGTGGGAGTAGGGCCGGAACTCCCCGCCGGAGCCGCCGCGCCCGCGGACGTCGACGACCAGGCAGCCGAAGCCACGCGCGGCCCAGCCGCGGGCCTCGCCGAGCAGGTTCTCCCGCCCGTACGGGGTCCGGATCAGCACCGCGGGCCATGTGGTGGCGTCCGGCCGGACCAGGGTGGCGGCCAGCCGCACCCCGTCCCCGGTGACGATCTCCGGCGAGCTGATGCGGTCGTCGCGCACGCCGGTCACGGCGCCTGCTCGGGGACCGGCAGCAACGGGTGGTCCGCGATCGCACCGGTATCGAGGTCGACGACCCGCAGCCGGCGCCGCGCGGGCAGCGCTGCGGGCACGAGGTCGCCGGCTGCTGGATGCGTGTCGCCACGGGCCCAGGCGCGGACGTCGGCGGCCAGCAGCGCCGCGAGCAGCTCCCGTTCACCCGCCCCGGCCTGGCCGGCCGTGGCGGCCCAGTACGCGGCCAGGTGCGGGTGCGCCGAGCCCGCGGCGGCGAGCCGGCGGGCCCGGACGTCGGCGTGTCCCGCGTCCCCGGGGACGACCGCGGGCGGCTCGATGATCCCGTGCCTGCCCTCCACCGAGAGCCGGAACCAGGCGACGCCTCGCCCGGGGAGGTCGTCGTGGGCGGTCCACGCCTCCGGGGCCGGGCCGTCGCCGACGGCACAGACGGCGTCCGCCCCGGACACGGGGGCGGGCACCGTGCCGGGACCGGCCAGCACGGCGGCCACCGCGTCGGCCAGCGGCCCGGTGCCGAGCACCGCGACCCGCACCGTCGGGGCCGGTCCCGTGGAGCGCAGGTGTCCCGCCGCGGCGAAGGCGGCGATCTCGCCGTCCAGCCCGTCCGGGCGTGCCCCGCCCGGATCCGCGAACCAGGCGTCGAGCGCGGCCACCGCGGAGCCGGGCAGATCGACCCCGACCAGCCGCCCGGACGCGGTCCGCAGCGCGTTCCCCCGCCCCGGGACCTCGAACAACGCCACTCCCGGCCGCAGCCCCGTGATCTCCTGCACCAGCCCGCCCTCCTCGTTCCGTGTCCGCGCCGCGGGCCCGGCACCGGTTCCCCGGTACCGGGCCCGCGGCCGGCTCGGTCAGCTCTGGTCGGCGTGGTCCTCGGCCGGCGCCTCGACGGCGTCGAACGGATTCTCGACCAGCGCGTTGGAGTGGCTGGCGGAGTTGTGCGGCAGCGCCCGCTCGGCCTCGAGCTCGGTGAACACGTCGCGCATGGTTTTCCTCCTCGGTGGTGTCCGGGTTGGACCACACCATCAGGTCATAAACGACATTCATTTTCAACAGTGACGTAACCCGCGTTGTTGTCGACACTCGTTTTCATCTAGGGTCCGGGCGTGATCGTGCCCGCCCGCGCGTGTCCGGCCGACGCCGACCTGCGCCGTTACCTCACTGCCCGGGTGGTGTCGGTGGCCGGCGCACTGGTCGTCGCCGTCGCGCTGCCGGTGCTCGCCTACCGGCTCACCGGCTCCCCCGCGTGGACCGCCGCGATCGCCGCGGCCGAGGCCGTGCCATACCTGCTCCTGGGACTGCTCGCGGGGGCACTGGCCGACCGCGTCGACCGCCGGAGCGTGATGGTCGGCTGCGACCTGCTGACCGCGGCGGCGCTGGCCGCCGTGCCGCTCGGGTGGTGGTTCGACGCACTGACACCGTGGCAGCTGCTGGGCACCGCGGCCGTCACCCAGACCGCGTTCGTCTTCTTCGACGCGGCGAACTTCGGTGCGCTGCCCACCCTGGCCGGGGAGGACCGGCTGACCGAGGCGTGGGCGCGGCTGTTCGGCGCGACGACGCTGGTGGAGCTGCTGGTGCCGCCGCTGGCCGGGCTCGCGATCGCGGTCCTCGCGCCGGCCGGGCTGATGGTCCTCGCCGCCGTCGCCGCCGCCGGATCGGCGGTGCTCGTGCGCTCGGTACGCGGCCGGCTGTCCCCGGAACCGGCCTCACGGATGCGGACCCGGGTCGTGGCCGACGTCCGTGAGGGGCTCGGCCTGGTGTTCGGGCACCCGGTCGTCCGGACACTGACCCTGGTCGGCACCACCCAGGCCGTCGCGGGCGGGGCCTGGGCGGCGATGACCGTGCCGTGGGCGGACGCGGTACTGGGCATCCGCCCGGCCGGAGATCCACGGCTCGGGCTGCTGTTCGCCTGCTGGGGCGTCGGCGGGCTGGTCGCGGCCCGGGTGGTGCCATGGCTGTCGTCGCGGTGGGGCGGGGCCCGGCTCGCGCTGGCCGCGCTGCCGGTATCGACGGCCTGTGCGCTCGCGGTCTGCGCGTCGACGCACTGGGTCCCCGCCCTGCTGGCCGCCACCGCGTTCGGTGCGGCCTACACGATCGTCGTGCTCAACGCGGTCACCTTCCGCCAGCAGGTCACGCCGCCGCACGCCCGCGCCCGGGTGTCGACGACCGCCCGCATGCTGTCCTGGGGGGTCGGGACCCCGGCCGGCGCGGCCCTGGCCGGGGCCGTCGCCTCCACCGGGGCGGGCCCGCGCGGTGCGCTGCTCGCCGGGGCTCTCGTGCTCGCCTTCGGCGTCGTCGTGGCCTGGACGGGCCCGGCCCTGCGGACCGCGGCGCGGGTACCGCTCAGCTCGTGACCGTCCGGCTGCTCTCCAGGTAGCTGCAGGTCAGACGCCCGTCCTGGCTGCCGACGTGACCGTGCACACCGAACACCTCGCGCAGCAGCCGGGCGTCGACGACATCGGCGGGCGGCCCGTCGGTGAACACGGTCCCCTCGCGCAACGCGACCACCCGGTCCGCACAGCGGGCGGCCTGGGCGAGGTCGTGCAGCACCGCGACGACCGTCAGGTCCCGCTCGGCCTGCAGCTCACGCACCAGGTCGAGCACCTCCAGCTGGTGACGGACGTCGAGGAACGTCGTCGGCTCGTCGAGCAGCAGCACCGGAGCGTCCTGAGCCAGCGCGAGTGCCAGGCGCACCCGCTGGCGTTCCCCGCCGGAGAGCCGCTCGACGGGTGCGTCCGCCCGGTCCAGCGTGCCCGTCGCGCGCAACGCCGCGGTGACGACGGCGTCGGTGCCGCCGCCGAGCATCCCCAGCGGTCCGCGCACGGCGTACCGGCCCTGCGCCACCAGCGCCCGCACCGTCACTCCGCCGAGCGGCGGCAGCGCCTGCGGCAGCACCGCGATCCGTCGCGCCACCTCGCGGCGCGGCATCCCGGCCAGCGCCCGGCCGGCGAGGTCCACCCGGCCGCCGTCGGGGCGGTGCAGCCCGGCGAGCACGCGCAGCAGCGTGGTCTTGCCGCAGCCGTTGCGGCCCACCAGCGACAGCCACTGGCCGCCGCGCACGGAGAGGTCGACGCCGTCGAGAACGGTGTGCTCGCCGAACCGGACGGTCACCTCCCGGGCGGCGAGCACGTCGCCGTCGCCGATCACGCCGCTCCCCCGGTGACCGTGCGGGACCGGCGGCGGACGAGGCCGATCAGCACCACCGCTCCGGCGACGGCACTCACCGCACCGGCCGGGATGCCGAGCGGCCGGTCCCCGGCCGGGGCGACGGCGGTGAGGAACTGGGCGACGGCGTCGGCGGCGGCCACCGTGGCCGCACCGGCGAGCGCCGTCGCGGGTACACCGGCGCGCGGATCGGCGCCGTGCCGGCCGAGTACGGCACGGGCCAGGTGCGGGGCCAGCAGCCCGACGAAGGCGAGCGCGCCCACCGTGGCGACCGCCCCGGACGTCGCCAGCACCGCGACCAGGACGGCGGCACTGCGCCACCCGTCGACGGCGAGGCCGACCCCGCGGGCGTGGTCGTCGTCGACGGCGAGCAGCTCCAGGACCGGCCCGAACACCACCGCGGTCACGAGTACGACCAGTGCCACCGGCCACACCGCGTACCAGTGCTCCCAGCCGCGCCCGGCCAGTGAGCCGACGAGCCACCGGGCCAGCGACCCGGCCAGCTGCGGGCGTGCGGTGAGCAGCAACAGGCTCGCGCCGGCGAGCACCGCCGACACCAGCACACCGACCACGGCCAGGCGCAGCGGGTCGGTTCCCCCGACCCCGGCCGCCCGGCCGGCGACCAGCCACAGCACTCCGCCACCGAGCATCCCCCCGGCGACGGCGACGGCGAGCACCCCGAGCGGGCTCGCGACGGCGCCGCCGAGCAGCGTCGCGCACACCGCGCCCAGCACCGCACCCGAGCCGACGCCGGTCACCTCCGGTGAGGCCAGCGGGTTGCGCAGCACCGCCTGCAGCACCACCCCGGCCACCCCGAGACAGGCGCCGGCGGCCCCGCCGACCAGCACCCGCGGAAGCCGCAGGTCGAGCACCAGCGCCGTGCTGAGCGGATCAGCCCGGCCGCCCAGTGCGGCGAGTGCCCCGGCCGGGGAGACGGTGGTCCCGGCGAGCAGCCCGAGCACCCCGGTGACCACGACACCGGCGCCGAGCAGCGCGAACCGTCCGGTGAGGCTCACGGCGCCACCACCGCGCCCGGCCGCTCGCCACCCGGACGGCGGCGCAGCGCCCGCATCCCGGCAGGCACCCCGCCGAGTGCGATCGCGACGACCGCGGTGAGCCCGCCCGCGGGCAGCTCCACCGGATGGAGCACCGACCGGGCCACCAGGTCCGCCACCACCACGATCACCGCCCCGCACCCCGCAGAGCAGGCGAGGCGCAGCAACGGCCCGGCGGCGGGCGCGACGAACCGCACCACCTGCGGCGCGAGGAACCCGACCCAGGCGACCGGGCCGCACGGCCCGACGACCGAGGCGACCAGCAGGCACGCCGTCCCCAGCACCGCGGCGCGGGCCGCCCCGGTGCGCAGGCCCAGCACGCTCGCCGCCGTGTCGCCGAGACGGAGCAGCTCCAGCGCGGGCAGCACGGCGACGGCCGCGGGCAGTGCGAGGACCAGCCCCGGGACCGCCGCGGCGACGACCGGCCAGGTCGTCCCCGTCAGGGAGCCGAGCAGGTAGCGGACCAGCACCCCCTGCTCCTGCGACCCGGTCAGCGCGACCGCGGACAGCAGCAGTGCCTGCAGCGCCGCACCGACGCCGGCTCCGATCAGCAGGACCGCGGCCGGGCCGACCGCGCCGCGCACGGCGAGCAGCGTCAGCGCCCCACCGGCCGCAGCACCGAGCACGGCGGGCAGCAACGGAGCGAACGGCACCGCCGCACCGGTGACGATCGTGATCGCGACGGCGGCCGCGGCGCCGGAGGACACACCCAGCAGCTCCGGGACCGCGAGCGGGTTGCGCAGGGAGGTCTGCAGCAGCATCCCGGCGGCGCCGAGCGCGGCCCCGGCGAGCACGCCCAGCACGAGTCGCGGCAGCCGCAGCTGCGTGACCAGCACGTGCGCGGGGCCGTCCCCGGCCAGCACGGCGGGCAGCTGCTGCGGCGGAACCGCGGGACTGCCGGTGCCGAGGACGAGCGCGGCCAGCGCCGCCGCGGCGGCGACACACCCGGTGGTCAGGAGGGTGCGTCTCACGAGCCGGGGACGACGGCAAGCGACTGCCGCACGATCTCGCCGAGGCTGCGCGTGCCGCGCCCGCTGCCCCACAGCCGCGCGTTCATCTCGTGGACCTGCCCCTGGGCGACGGCCGGGACCTGTTTCCAGACGGGGTTGGCCGCGAGCTGGTCGGTCACCTTCTCGTCGTCGGAGGAGAACAGCAGCGAGTAGGCGAACACGACGTCGGGGGCCTTCGCGAGGATGTCCTCGACGCTGTAGGTGCTCGCGCTCTCGGCGTCGGAACCCTGCGGCGGGAACGGGTACCGGTACAGGGTGCCGAGCACGTCGCCGTTCACGGTCCCGGTGGTGTCGACGCCGATGGAGTCGGCGCTGCCGTACATGAGCAGCACCGTCCGCCCCGCCCTGCCGGTGTCGCGCGCCTGCTGGACGCCGTCGGCGAGGGTGTCACGGAAGCGCTGCTCGGCGGCCGTGGCCTCGCCGGTCCGCCCGGTGAGCGAGCCGAGGGCACGCAGGTAGCCGACCGAGTCCTGCCAGGTCCTCGGCTCGGTGAGCCACACCGGGGCGAACCGCTCGATCGCCGGCCGGAGCGGCTCGTGGACTCCGGTGATCCCGATGACGAGGTCGGGCTTCAGGGCGGCGATCGACTCGACGTCCTCGCTGCCGAAGCTGCCCTTCACCACCGGCACCGACCGTGCCTTCGCCCCGAGCAGCGCCGGGTTCGCGAGCAGGGCCGGGGTGGACGTACCGGTGGGGGTCATGCCCAGTTCGACGAGCATGTCGTCGCAGAGCCCGCTCAGGCACACGATCCGCTTCGGGGGCCGCCCGACACCGACCGTGGTCCCGGCCGGGTCGGTGACCGTGGTCGCCGGGGCGAGCGGAGCGACGGCCCGGTCCACCGGCGGTGCCGGCGGCTGCGGGGACGCGCCGGGGTCGCCGCCGGTGCTGCAGCCGGCGAGCAGCGCCGCGGCGAGGAGGACCGGTGCGGCGCGGATTCCGTGGCGGCGCAGCAGGGAACGGTCGCGGAGGGCGGCTGGCCGAGGCGGAGGCATGGAGCAAAACAGTAGTCATTTTCATTAACGCGATCCAGCGATCCCCGTCACGTTCGTCCGGTTCGCCGACCCGCCCGCCGCACCGGGGCTCCGGGCACGCCCGCGTGCGTCCCCCGGCCGTTCACCCCGAGGCCCTACGGTGCGGCGGATGAGCTTCGACCCGAACTTCCTCGGCCTCCCCGCTCCGATGCCCACCGCCCCGGGCGTCGCGACCGTGCCGCTGGACTACCCGCACTTCGCGACGGTGCACCGCCCCGACCGGCGCCTCGCCGCGGTCACCGGCGTGACCATCGACGGCGCGACGCTGCACGAGCTCCCGCGCTCCGACGACTGGCGCCTCGACGAGCGCCTCCCCGCCGACCAGCAGGCCGGCGAGGACATCTACTCCAAGAACGACCTGGACCGCGGCCACCTGGTCCGCCGGCAGGACCCGGTGTGGGGCACCCCGGACGAGGCCGCGCAGGCCGAGTCGGCGACGTTCCACTACACCAACGCCGCGCCGCAGGCCTCGAAGTTCAACCAGGACAAGGAGACCTGGGGCGGGCTCGAGGACTACCTGCTGCACAACGCGGGCGACAACGACCGCAAGCTCGTCGTGTTCACCGGCCCGGTGCTGGCCGACGACGACCCGGAGTACCGCGGCCTGAAGATCCCTCGGCTGTTCTGGAAGATCGGCGCGTTCGTCGACGGCGGGAAGCTCGGCACCACCGGCTACCTGCTCGACCAGACCCCGGACCTGCACCTCGACGAGACCCCCGAGGGCGAGCCGCCGCCGCTCGGGCCGTTCAAGACCTTCCAGGTGCCGGTGGCCCGGATCGCCGAGCTGACCCACCTCGACCTCGGCCCGCTGCTCGCCGCCGACCGGATGCCGGTCCCGGCCGGTGGCCCGTCGGCGCTGTCCGAGCGGGCGGTGCGGCTGCACTCCTACGACGACATCCAGGGACTCTGACCCCGTCCGGGAACTCCTGAGCCCGGCTCCGGGCCGGGCCTGCAGGCATCGGGGCGCCGCCCGGCACTACCGTCGGGCGGCGTGACCGACCTGCTCCCCGCCACCCAGCGCACCCTGCTCGCCCGCGTCGCCCGCGCCCAGCGCGACGCCAGGGCCCCGTCCCTGGTCGCGGGCGTCGTCCGTGACGGCGCACTCGCCTGGCACGCCGGGCGCGGCGCCGTCGACGAGCCGGTGGACGACGTCCAGTACCGGATCGGCTCGATCACCAAGACCGTCTGCGCGGTCACCGTGCTCCGGCTGCGCGACGAGGGCCGCCTCGACCTCGACGACCGGCTCGAGGACCACCTGCCCGGCACCCCGCTCGGCGACCGCACCGTCGGCCAGCTGCTCTCCCATCTCGCCGGCGCCGGGGCGGAGAGCCCCGGGCAGTGGTGGGAGCGGACACCGGGCGGCACGCTCGACGAGCTCGCCCTGTCCGACGACGACCGCGTGCTGCCCGCCGCCCGGCACTTCCACTACTCCAACCTCGGTTTCGGGCTGCTCGGCGAACTCGTCGCCCGGGCCCGCGGGCGGGAGTGGACCGACGTCGCCCGCGAGGAGGTGCTGCTCCCGCTCGGCATGACCCGCACCTCCCCGCGCCCGGAAGCACCTGCCGCGCAGGGCTTCGCGGTGCACCCGTGGGCCGAGATCACGCTGCCCGAGCCCGAGCACCACGCGGGGGTGATGGCCCCGGCCGGGCAGCTGTGGTGCACCGCGACCGACCTCGGGCGGCTCGGCGCGTTCCTGCTCGGCGACACCGGTGGCGTCCTGTCCCCGGACACCGTCGAGGAGATGACGCTGCCCGCCGGGGTCGACGCGGCGGCGCCGTCCTGGGTGTCCTACGGCCTCGGCGTGCAGATCCTGCGCCTCGAGGACGCCACGCTCGTCGGGCACGGCGGGTCGATGCCCGGGTTCCTCGCCGGGCTGTGGGCCGACCGCGCCGAGGGCACCGCCGCGCTCGCGCTGGCCAACACCACCGCGGGCCTGGACTCCGCGCTGGCCCCGGGCCTGCTCGCCGACGTCCGCGCGGCCGAGCCCCGGATCGTGGACGCGTGGGTGCCGGAGGCCTCGCCGGTGGACCCGTCGGTGCTGGGCCCGTGGTTCTGGGGGCCTGCTCCGTACGCGCTGCGCGCGGTGCCGGGCGGCCTGCTGCACCTGGGCGGGCTCGGCCGGCCGGGCCGGTCCTCGCGGTTCCGCCCGCGCGGCGACGGGTCCTGGGTCGGTCTCGACGGCTACTTCGCAGGCGAGACGCTGCGGGTCTCCGCCGACCACCTCTGGCTGGCGACGTTCGTGTTCACCCGCACCCCCTATGCCGCCGACGCGCCGGTCCCGGGTGGTGTCGACGAGGCAGGCTGGTCCCCACGCGTGCACTGATCGCGCCCGCTCCCCGGGTCAAGATCGGATGACAAGGACGAAAAGGACTGCCCGGAAGGGCGATTTCGTCGGTGCCTTTACCTACACTTGGCCGGCATCAAGGAGACCGTTGACCGACTGCTGATCGACGGAGAGGGCCTGTAGACGGCCACCGCACGATCCACGGAGGGGAGGCACGCGCCCGCACCACCGGGCGCGTGGCGGACGACATGACACAGGTGGAACCACGCAGGGAGAGCGGCGCGACCGGCGCCGAGGGGGCGGATCCGCCCGGCGGGCCCCACGGGAGACCGAGCACCGACAGGCTGGTGTTCGGGATCGGCGCGATTCTCGCGCTGCTGTTCGTCGTCTGGGGCATCGTCAGCCCCGGCGGCCTCGGTGAGGTCGCGAGCGGACTGCTGACCGGCCTGATCCGCGGCGGCGGCTGGGGCTTCATCCTCGCGGCGACGGCGTTCGTCGCGTTCGCGCTGTTCCTCGCGTTCAGCAAGTTCGGCAAGATCCGCCTCGGCACCGACACCGAGCAGCCCGAGTTCCGGACCGTGTCCTGGATCGCGATGATGTTCTCCGCGGGCATGGGCATCGGGCTGATGTTCTTCGGCGTCAGCGAGCCGCTGTCGTTCTTCACCTCGCCGCCCCCGGGCTCGGCCGAGGCCGGATCGACCATGGCCATGCAGACCGCCATGGCGACCTCGCTGTTCCACTGGACGCTGCACCCGTGGGCCATCTACGCCGTCGTCGGCCTGGCGATCGCGTACTCGACGTTCCGGCGCGGCCGCAAGCAGCTCATCAGCGCCGCGTTCGTGCCGCTGATCGGGAAGAAGGCCGCCGACGGCCCGCTCGGCAAGGGCATCGACATCCTGGCGATCTTCGCGACGCTGTTCGGCTCCGCAGCCTCGCTGGGCCTGGGCGCGTACCAGATCGGCGGCGGCATGCAGTCCGTCGGCTGGACCGACGGCCCGGTCAGCCCGTGGACCCTCGCGGCGATCATCATCGTGCTCACCGCGGCGTTCATCCTGTCCGCGGTCTCGGGGGTCGAGCGGGGCATCCAGTGGCTGTCCAACACCAACATGGTGCTGGCCGGGGTACTGGCGCTGTTCCTGTTCGTCGCCGGCCCGACGGTGATCATCCTGGACCTGCTGCCGACGTCGATCGGCGCGTACTTCTCCCAGTTCTTCGAGATGGTCGGGCGCACCGAGGCCGTCGGCGGCGAGCCGATGCTGGAGTGGCTGTCGAGCTGGACGATCTTCTACTGGGCGTGGTGGATCTCCTGGACGCCGTTCGTCGGGATGTTCCTGGCCCGCATCTCGCGCGGCCGCACGATCCGCGAGTTCGTCGGCGGCGTCATCCTCGCCCCGAGCCTGGTGTCGCTGGTCTGGTTCGCGATCTTCGGTGGCACCGCGATCACCCAGTCGCAGGAGGGCAGGCAGTTCTCCGACGACTCGAACGTGCAGCTGTTCCAGGTGCTGGAGCAGTACCCGCTGGCCACGGTCACCGGCATCCTGGTGATGGTCCTGGTCGGGATCTTCTTCGTGTCCGGTGCGGACGCGGCGTCGATCATCATGGGCACGCTGTCGCAGCGCGGCACGATCGAGCCGAGCAAGTGGATCGTCATCTTCTGGGGTGCGGTCATGGGCGCGGTCGCGGTGCTGATGCTGGTCACCGGCGGTGAGAACGCCCTGGACGGCATCCAGAACCTCACGATCCTGGTCGCCGCGCCGTTCGTCGTGATCATGGTGCTGCTGTGTTTCGCGCTGTTCCGCGACCTGCGCCAGGACCCGCTGATCCTGCGGGACCAGAAGGGCGCCGAGGTGCTGGAGCAGGCCGTCGACTGGGCGACCGAGCGTCACGGCAACGACTTCTACGTGAAGATGGGTGCCTTCCCGGTCAACGCGGCGAACCCGCGGCGCAGCACCGGCCCGGGCACCGGTCCGGGCTACACGATGACCGAGCCCGGCGAGACCGTCGTGCACGAGGACGGCACCGAGGACACCGGCGGCGAGGCGGACTCCGACGGTGCCGGCTCGCTCAACGGTGCCGGGTCCGTGAACGGCGACGGCACCGGTGCGGCGAAGGCCACCGGAGACGGTGCCGCGCATCAGGAGCAGGACACCGGGGCCGACCAGCGGTGACCACCGGGGCGGCGGGCCACGGCGCGCCCGTCGCCCCGGTGCGGACCTCCGGACGACCGATCCGGCGGCCTCCCGACGGTGACCCGGGCCGGGTTCGCTCGTTGCACTCCGGAGAGCGGAATGCACGCGTGCGGACCGGCCCGGAGTGCCTCGGCGGGCCGGGGCCGGTGACGCACCCGGCGCCGGAGTGGATCATCAACCCCACCCCGGCCACGAGTCGACGGAGGGACCTGACACAGTGGGTCGAATGCGTCTCGTGTTCACCCCCGGCGACGACCAGGGGTACGCCGAGGCCCGGGGCCGCCTGCTGGAGCTGTTCTCCGTCTGGGCGCGACGCCGACGCGTCGAGGCCGACACCACGCTCGTCGCCGCCGCCGTCGACTACAAGTACGCCCGGGACCGGCGGCTCGGCCGGTGGACCCGCGCCCACGTCGCCGACGCGCTCGGCATGTGGTTCCCGCGCAAGGTCACCGTCCTCGACCCCGACGACGTGCCCCCGGCGTTCCACGCGCTGATCGACTTCCTCGACGAGCACGATCTGTTCGACCCGCAGTCCGCCGAGCCGGACGCGCTGCACCGCCAGGTCCTCGACTCCACTCCCGCGCTGCACGACGGCATCGCCGACGAGCGCAACTACGACCTCGGCAAGTTCTGGGGCGTGCAGCTGCACCGGCACGGCGTCGACCCGGCCGACCCCTACGCCGTCCAGCGGTTCCTCGACCGTGCCGCGGCCGGCGAGACCGACGTCGACCGGCACGCGCTGGCCGAGATCATGCGCCGCGACGCCGAGCGCCCGGCCCGCCCGGACTGGGCGCCGGAGCTGCCGCCGGTGCCGATGCCGGGAGCCGCGACGCTGGTCGAGGCCGCCGAGGCGTCCGAGGCGCTGGAGCTGCTGCGCAGGCTGACCCACTGGGTACGGGCCGGGCGCCGGATCACCTCCGACGGGCGCCTCGACCGCGCCGACGCCCTCGACCTGGCCGCGCACCTGCAGCTCGACCACCTCTACCGCGAGGCCGCCCGGACCAGCGACGACCTGCCGGAGGTGTCGCTGCTGCTGCGCTGGGCGCGCGCGGCGCGGCTGGTCCGCCCGGTGCAGGGGCGCCTGGTCGCGGTGAAGAGCGCGGGCCCGCTGCTGAACCGGCCGATCGAGCTGTGGCGCCGGGTGTTCGAGGCCGTCGGGCGGCTCGGCGACAGCCTGGGTGGCACCGACGTGTTCGGTGCGCCGTCGCTGTTCGGGATGTCGATGTCGCAGGCGTTCCCGATGCTGTGGGTGGCGCTGTACTCCGCCGGTGGTGGCCCGGTGCCGCTGGAGCACTTCCACCGCCACGTGCGCGAGACGGTGAACTCCGAGGCAGGCTGCGTCGTCGACGATCTCGCCGGTGACGTCGAGCAGCGGCTGTGGCGCCGCGACGTCACCGCGCTGCTCGACGCCTGCGAGCTGCTCGGCGCGATCGAGCTGACCGAGACCCTCGACCCCGACGAGCTGGACGACCTCGCCCAGGTCGCGCACCGCGACGACCCGGACCCGACGGTCGTCGCGCTGACCCCGATGGGGCTGTGGGCGGTGCACGAGTACCTGCTGGAGCAGGGCGTGCACGTCCCCGCTCCCGGCGAGCTGGCCGACGAGGACCTGGAGTACCTCTGCGTCCGGATGGCCGGGGTGCGTGCCGAGGTCGCCGAGACCGAGCTGGCCGGCTGGGTCCGGGCCCGGCCGGTGGGTGCGGCGCTGCGCGAGCTCGACCGGTTCCTGCGCCGCTGCGAGGTGCCCGCCCAGCGGGCGCTGGCGCTGCACGCGCTCGGCGAGGCCGGCCCGGCGGGGCGCGCGGTCGCGGCCCGGCACCGGCTGCACGTCGCCGACGCCGGTGCGCCGGTCCCCGGGCCGTCGTGGACCGGTCCCGCACCGGCCCCCCGTGACCCCGCCGCCCCGCGCACGGGGCCGGTCGCGACCCGGCACCACCTGGAGCCCGCGGGCTGAGACCCGCCCAGCGGAGTTCAGGGCCGAGCGGTGTTCAGGGCCGAGCGGAGTTCAGGGCCCGGGGCAGTTCAGAGTTCGATGACGACCTTGCCGGTCACCGCGCGGTCCTCGATCCGGGCCAGGGCCTCCCCGGCGCGGTCGAGCCCGAACCGCTCGCTGATCAGCGGGGTCAGCGCCCCGGACCTCAGGTGCGGCACCAGCGCCTCCCACTCGCGCTGCACGAAACCCTGCATGGCCAGCGCGTAGGCGCCCCAGCCGACGCCGCGGACGTCGATGTTGTTGAGCAGCAGCCGGTTCACCTTCACCGTCGGGATGTCGCCCGCGGTGAACCCGACGACCATGACGCGGCCGAGCGCGCCGGTGCTGCGCAGCGAGTCGGTGAACCGGTCCCCGCCGACGGGGTCGACGACCATGTTCACCCCGGCGCCGTCGGTGATCGCGGCGACGGCGTCCTTGAAACCCTCGGCGAGCACGGTGTACGCGGCCCCGGCCTCGGTGGCGATCTTCGCCTTGGCCTCGGTGGAGGTGACCCCGATGACGGTGGCGCCCAGCGCCGTCGCCAGCTGGGTGACCGCGGTGCCGATGCCACCGGCCGCGCCGTGCACCAGCACGGTCTCCTCGTCCTGCAGGTTCCCTCGGGTGACCAGCGTGAAGTGCGCGGTCAGGTAGTTCATCGGCAGGCAGGCGCCCTCGGCGAAACCGACCTCGTCGGGCAGCGGGAGCACGGTGGCCTCTGGCACCGAGATCGTCTCGGCGAACACTCCGGACATGGTGAACGCCACGACCCGGTCACCGGGGGTGAAACGACTGTGCGGCCCGGCCTCACGGACGGTGCCCGCGCACTCCGAGCCGAGGGTGAACGGCGGCTCGGGCTTGTACTGGTAGGCCCCGCGGGTCAGCAGGACGTCCGGGAAGTTGACCCCGGCGGCGGCGACGTCGATCAGCACCTCGCCGTCGGCGCGGGACGGCGCCTCCACCTCGGCGACGCGGACCGCGGACGGCCCCTCGAGCTCGACGACCTGCACTGCACGCACGGGAGGATCCCCTTCGACGACGACCGGGTCGCCGTCACTGAACCACGCGGGCGCGCAGCACACCACGCGAGATGATCATCGGCTCGTGCCGGACCGGGTGCGTCAGCTCGACGGGCGCGGCCGCG
Source organism: Pseudonocardia phyllosphaerae (assembly GCF_046546475.1). Lineage (NCBI taxonomy): Bacteria > Bacillati > Actinomycetota > Actinomycetes > Pseudonocardiales > Pseudonocardiaceae > Pseudonocardia > Pseudonocardia phyllosphaerae. The sequence goes on along the minus strand of NZ_JBKGXS010000006.1, from coordinate 105,663 downwards.
GGACCAGCGCGTCCGGGATCCCCCGGCCCTCCGGGACCCGTTGCGCCGGCACCCGGCCGTCGCCGCGGCGCTCGGCCACGTGGTCGGTCGTCAGGTGGAAGTGCCCGCGCCGCGACCGCCTGCACAGGTAGGCGCGCTGCGCGCGGCCGCCCAGCTCCTCCAGCTCGCGGGCCGCGGCCTCGGCCGCGTCCCGGTCCGGGTAGATCACCTTGCCGTCGCTGCCGGTCGCCGCCCCGGCACCCTGCCTGCGGCGTTCCTCCAGCTCACGGCGTCCCGGACGGCACACCTCGGGGCGCCCGGAGCGCATCAGCCGTGCGTATCGGGCCAGCACGCGCCCCCGGTCGGCGTCGGTGACGCCCTTGCGGGTGGGCAGGTCGTCGTCCAGCGGCCGTCGCGCCTCCGGGATGGGTCCCGTACGCACGGCCGGTGATCCCTCGCGCCCGTTCATGCCGCCTCCACGTCGTCGCCATCTGTGGATCGCTTTCCCCATCCTGCCTCGTCACCGGTGACTACGGTGTGACACCTTCGTGTCATGTGTCACGCATGCACCACCCGAAACGGTGACCGAGCGTGACCCGGGTCCCGGATGGACGTGGCGACGACCACCCCGCGTAGTCCGGGCGGCGCAGCGCTTCACCTCTGCGGGTACGACCCTCCGCGGCACCCTGTGCACCCTTCCTGCCCTGCATACACTGGATTTCCGGCCCGTTCGTGACTCGCGTCACCGGGCGTCGTGAGTCCGGGCCGGGCAGGTCCGGCCGGGGGTGCGCCATGACGATCCAGTCCGAATCCGGCACCGCGACCGGGGGCGGCCCCGCCGGTCCCCGCTGGGACGAGGTGTTCGCCCCGTCCGATCTCGGCCTCGGGGTGTTCGACGTCCGCTGGGACCTCCGCCCGCGGCTGCGCCGGTGGCTCACCACCCAGGACCTGCCCACCGCGTCCGGCCGCGAGACGCACCGGCCCGCCATCGACGCCTGGGCCCTGCTCGACGGCGGCGTCATCGCGGTCTCCGCGATCACGCTGCCGGGCTCGCCGCCCGGCGCCGTCCCGATGCCCGGCCTCGGCGAGCCGGCTCCGGCCGACGACCCGTCGCTGCCGCCGCCTCCGCGGTCCTCCGGCCCCCCGGTCTCCGCGGCGCTGTCGCCGGGCATGCGGGTGGTCGGGTTCCGCACGCTGCGGCTGCTCATCTCCCGCCTCGGCATCCCCGGCCCGCCGACGGCGATCCCCGGCGAGTACCGCGACGTCCCGGGTGTGGTCGAGCGGCTCTACGACACCCGCGTCACCGACGCCGAGATGATCGAGCAGGCCGAGCTGCTGGCCACCGGGACCGACCGGTCGTCGCTGCGCTGGGTGGTCGCCGCGCTGCGGCCCTGACCGCCGCGGCCGTAGGTTCGGCCGGGTGAGCCGCTGGATCCTGCACGCCGACCTGGACCAGTTCCTGGCCGCGGCCGAGATCCTGCGCCGCCCCGAGCTGGCCGGTCTGCCGGTGGTCGTCGGCGGGCGCGGAGATCCCGACGAGCGCACGGTCGTCGCGACGGCGTCCTACGAGGCCCGCGCGCACGGCGTCCGGTCCGGTACCCCGATGCGCCTGGCCCGCCGGAAGCTCGCGAAGCATGCCCCGGACGCGGTGTTCCTGCCGAGCGACAAGCCGTACTACGAACGGGTGTCCGCGCAGGTCATGGGCGTGCTGCGGGATCTCGGCGAGCCGGTGGAGGTGATCGGCTGGGACGAGTGCTTCCTCGGCACCGACGGCGACCCGTACGCGCTCGCGCACCGCGTGCTCGACGCCGTCGCCGGGACCGGGCTGACCTGCGCGGTCGGGATCGGGGACAACACGCTGCGCGCCAAGGCCGCCACCGGCTACGCCAAAGCAGGGCCGGATCGGATCCACGAGCTGACCGCCGCGAACTGGTTCGCCACCCTCGGCGACCACCCGCCGGACGCACTGCCCGGCCTGGGGACGGCGACCGCACGCGCCCTGGCCGAACTGGGGATCACCACGGTCGCCGGGCTCGCCGAGTCACGACCCGGCGTCGTCGCCGAGAGACTGGGGCCGGCCCGCGGCCCCTACTACGTGGCACTGGGGCGCGGAATCGGCCGCACCGAGCTCGACACCGGGCCGTGGGTGCCGTGCTCGCGCAGCCGGGAGACCACGTTCGACGCCGACCTCACCGACCGCGACGCCCTGCACGCCGAGCTGCGGACCCTGGCGGCCCGGGTCGCCGCCGACGCCGACGCCGAGGGCCGCGACGCCGTCCGGATCGGTATCCGGGTCCGCACCTCCGGGTTCCGGACGACCACCCGCAGCCGCGCGCTGACCCCGCCGGGCCGCGACGCCGCCGCGTTCGCCGCCGTGGCGGTCGCCCTGCTCGACGAACTCGACCCGGACCGCCCGGTCCGGCTGCTCGGTGTGCGGGCGGAGCTGGCCGGGCCCGGCTGACCTGCGGATCTCGCCGTGTGATGGGCTCACCGGCATGCCGGAGACGTGGACGGGTGAGCAGTGTGCCGAGCACTGGGGTGTGCAGGTGACCACCTGGAACGGCTACGTCAGCCGCGGCCAGGCACCCGCCCCGCTCCCCGACCGCGACGACGCCGGCCGCCGCCGCTGGGACCCCGAGGCCGTCCGTGCGTTCGACCGCCCCGGTGCCGGGCACCGCCGCTCGTCCGACGCCGCGGCCGAGCTGCTCGACGCGATGCGCGAGACCGGCGAGGCGATGGCCGAGCTGCGCGAACGCCAGCGGGTCCTGCTGCGCGAGGGCAAGGCGGCCGGGTGCGAGATCCGCGCGATGTCCGAGGCGCTGGGGATCTCCCGGCAGACCGCGTACGCGTGGTTGAAAGACTGACCACCGAGACACGGCTGTGGAGACACGGCTGCACCACGACGTCCCCGAGGAGAGCACGACGATGAGCACGGCAGGCCCGCCCGACCCCACGACGACGGCGGACGCGCAGGCGCCGCTGGTCCGCGCGGGGGTGCGGGCGGCGACCGTACGGCTGCTGCCGTTGCTCTTCGCGGCGTACCTGCTGAACTACGTCGACCGGGTCAACGTCGGCTTCGCGGCCCTGACGATGAACGCCGACCTCGGGCTCTCGGCCGCCGCGTACGGCCTGGGCGCGGGGCTGTTCTTCATCGGCTACTTCTTCTTCGAGGTCCCCTCCAACATCATCCTGCACAAGGTCGGGGCCCGGCTCTGGATCGCGCGGATCATGGTGACCTGGGGGATCGTCGCGTCGGCGACGGCGTTCGTGCAGGGCGAGATCGGGTTCTACGTCGTGCGGGTGCTCCTCGGCGTCGCCGAGGCCGGCTTCTTCCCGGGCGTGCTGCTGTACCTGACCTACTGGTTCCCACGGGTGGACAAGGCGCGGATCGTGGCCCTGCTGTTCCTGGCGGTGCCGCTGTCCTCGGTGATCGGCAGCCCGGTCTCGACCTGGCTGATCTCGCTCGGCGAGGGCACGCCGTACTTCGCCGCGGGCTGGCGGTTCATGTTCTTCGTCGAGGGCATCCCGGCGGTCCTGATCGGGATCGCGGTGCTGTTCCTGCTGCCCGACCGCCCGGCCAAGGCGCGCTGGCTGCCCGCCGAGCAGGCCCGGGCGCTGGAGACCACGATCGACGCCGAGGCCGCCGCCGGCCCGGGGCACGACCGCGGCGTGCGGGCCGCGCTCACCGACCTGCGGGTGCTCGCGCTCAGCGCGGTGTACTTCGGTGTCGTGTTCGGGCTCTACGTCCTGGCGTTCTTCCTGCCGAAGATCATCAAGGACTTCCAGCAGCAGTTCGGCACCACCTACTCGCTGGTGCAGATCGGGCTGGTCACCGCGATCCCCTACGCGTTCGCGTCGGTGGCGATGGTGCTGTCCGCGTGGCACTCCGACCGGACCGGTGAGCGTGCGCTGCACGTGGCGGTGCCCGCCGTGGTCGGCGCCGCCGCGATCGCCGCGGCGCTCTACACCGGTTCGCCGCTGCAGGTGATGGTCTGCGTGACGATCTGCGCGATGGGGGTGTTCGCGGCGATCCCGCCGTTCTGGGCGCTGCCGGACCGGTACCTCACCGGCGCCGCCGCGGCGGCCGGGATCGGGCTGGTCAACTCGTTCGGGAACCTGTCCGGGTTCGCCGGGCCGTTCGTCAGCGGCTGGCTGCAGGACCTCACCGGCAGCGCGAAGGCCGGGATGTGGGTGGTCGCGGCGCTGATGGTGGTGTCCGCGATGATCGCGCTCGGGTTCCGGCAGCGGGGACCGGCCGCACGTAGTCAGGATCGTTGATTTCGCAACAGCAGCGGGTCGGCGGCACCTACCGTCGGTGACAACGAGTCCGGCGACGACGCCGGACGATCACCTGGGGGAAGCCGCCGTGAGCCTGACATTCATCATCTTCCTGCTGTTCCTCGGCGGCGTCCTCGGCTTCTTCGCCGGTCAGAAGTCCGCCGAGGACGGCCGCGCACGCTCCGACATGCGCAAGACGTGGAACGGCCGGAAGGGCTACCGCAAGTAGCCACTCAGCTGCTCCGCTGGCAGGTCGGGCACCAGAACAGGTTGCGCGCCCGGAACTCCCGGTGCGCGATCGGGGTACCGCAGACCAGGCAGGGCCGCCCGGTCCGGCGGTACGCGTAGACGACGCTCGCGCACACCGACCCGCGGTCCGGCGGCTCGAGGCGGGCCGGGTCGTGCTCGGGGCGCAGCGTCTCGATCCGGCCGCGCCGCTCGCCGTCGTGCAGCATCGCCGACAGGTCGGCCCAGAGCCGGTCGAACTGCTCGCCGGACAGCGCGCGGCCCTCGGTCATCGGGTCGATACCGGTGCGGAACAGCGTCTCCGCGCGGAACACGTTCCCGATCCCGGCGACGACCGACTGGTCCATCAGCAGGGCCGCGATCGGCACCCGGGACCGCGCGACCCGCTCCCGGACGCGTTCGGGCTCGGCGTCGTCGCGCAGCGGATCCTCGCCGAGGCGGGCACGCAGGGCCTTCACCCCGACGTCGTCGAGGAGCTCGCAGGCGGCGGGCCCGCGCAGGTCGGCGTAGTGGTCCTCGCCGGTGATCCGCATCCGGACCTGGCCGCGCGGCGGCCGCTCCGGGCGCCGGTGGTCGCCGAACCGGCCCCACAGACCGAGGTGGACGTGCACGACGGCGTCCGGCGCGTAGCGCTGGAACAGGTGCTTGCCGTGTGCTTCGACGACCTCGAGCACCCGGCCGTCGACGGCGGCGGCCCCGTCGGTGAAGCGCCCCTGCGGGCTGCTCACGGCGACGGGCCGTCCGGCGTAGCGACGGTGCTGCAGCCGGGCGAGCCGGTGCACGGTGTGTCCCTCGGGCATCGTCGCCCAGGGTGCACCGGCGCGCGGCCGTCCGCGCGTCAGGAGACCGTGGTCACCGCGCGCTTGTGCCTGCCGCCCAGGAGCGCGTCGACCGAGAACTTCCCGGGGCCGACCGCGGCGAGCACCGCACCGATGACGGCGATGGTGCCGACGAGCTCCCAGCCGTTGTCGTCGACGAAGACGGTGACACCGAAGTGCGCGGTCAGGTAGGCGCCCACGAAGTTGAGGAACACCAGGATCCCGGCGACCGGGGTCAGGACGCCGAGCAGCAGCGCGGCACCGCCGACGACCTCGACGAACATCGCGAACAGCGCGGCCAGCGTGGGGGCGGGGATGCCGAGCTCGGCGAACATCGACGAGACACCGCCGACACCGTTGCCGAGCTTCTGGATGCCGTGCGCGAGCAGCACGATGCCGATCACGATCCGGGTCAGGAGCAGGGCGAGATCGGGCAGGGGGGACGGAAGCGGGCGCATGCTGTACCTCTCAACGATTGAACTTTCATCGACACCGTAACGGATACCGTGCCGGAGTTGCACGCGGGCCCGTCGCGGGGTGCGGTGGAAGGGTGCCCGACGATGTCCGACTTGCCCACTCGACGCTGTCCCACCTGCAGTGCTCGCGGACCGGTGTGACCCTCGACGCCGATGTGGTGCAGGGCCTCTCCCCCGACGGCGCCCCGCTGCTGGCCCGCTACGACCTGGACCGCGCCCGGGAGACGGTGACCCGCGAGGAGATCGCGACGCGGCCGCCGACCCTGTGGCGCTACCGCGAGGTACTGCCGGTCCGCCACCCCGCGCACGTCGTGACGCTCGGCGAGGGCATGGCCCCGCTGCTGCCACTGCCCCGCGCCGGTGCCCGGCTCGGCCTGCCGCGGCTGCTGCTCAAGGACGAGGGACTGCTGCCGACCGGGGCGTTCAAGGCACGCGGAGCCGCGGTCGGCGTCTCCCGCGCCGCGGAGCTCGGCGTGCGCGCGATCGCCATGCCCACCAACGGCAACGCCGGCGCCGCCTGGGCCTGCTACGCCGCCCGCGCCGGGCTCGGCGCGCTGATCGCGATGCCGGTCGACGCCCCGGAGATCACCCGGCGGGAGTGCGTCGTCGCCGGGGCGGAGCTGTACCTGGTCGACGGTCTGATCGGTGACGCCGGCCGGCTCGTCGCCGACGCCGTGGCCCGCCGGAACGCCGGTAGCAGCGACGGACCGGGTCACCAGGACTCTGCGAACTACCAGGACACGTCGACGCTCAAGGAGCCGTACCGCATCGAGGGCAAGAAGACGATGGGCTACGAGATCGCCGAGCAGCTCGGCTGGCGCTGCCCGGACGTCGTCCTCTACCCGACCGGCGGCGGCGTCGGGATCATCGCGATCCACAAGGCGCTGCAGGAGATGATCGAGCTGGGCTGGCTCACCGGCCCGATGCCGCGGCTGGTGGCGGTGCAGGCGGCCGGCTGCGCCCCGATCGTCGACGCGTTCGAGGCCGGGCTGCGCACCTCCACCGCGCCGGCCGACCCGCGCACGGTCGCGTTCGGGATCACCGTGCCGAAGGCACTGGGCGACTTCCTCGTGCTCGACGCCGTGTACGACACCGGCGGCACCGCCGTCGCCGTCACCGACGACGAGCTGCTGGCCGCCGAGCACGCGCTGGCCCGCGACGAGGGCACCTGGATCTGCCCGGAGGGCGCGGCGTGCGTGGCCGCGGCCGGGCGGCTGCGCGAGTCCGGGTGGCTGGCGGAGTCCGACGAGGTCGTCGTGCTCAACACCGGGTCCGGGCTGATCTACCCGGGCACGGTCACCGCCGACGCGCCCGTACTGGCCACCGACGGCGTCATCCCCTGACCGGGCGGCGCACGTCGTTGTGGACCCGTGACGCACCGTGTGTGTGCGATCCGGCACCCTGTAGGGCGTGCCCCGCCTGCGATCCGCTCCCGAGCCCCCGCCCGCCCCGCTGTCGCGGTACTGGAACGGGTACGTCTCCGACTGCGCGGACCAGGTGCAACGGTTCCACCGGATCACCGCGGTGATCGGCGCAGCGCAGGTGCGGGGCTGGCTCGGCGAGATCGGCAAGCGGCTCGACACCGAGCTGGAGGCGGTCCGCCGGCTGGCGACCGTGGGTGACTCCATCGAGCCGGCGCGGTTCCGGGTCACCGAGCCGCCCGCGAAGCGGATCGCGGGCCGGCTGCGGTCGGCGCGCGCGTCGTTCAAGGACGCCGTCGACCGGGCCGCGGAGATCGCCGAGCAGGCCGTGCTCGACCCGACCCACGGCGACGTGCGGGCGCACCTGGAGGTGCTCGGCGCGCAGGCCGGGCAGCTGGCCATCGCCGCCCCGGTGGACGAGGAGGAGCCGGAGCCGGAGGTCCCGCGGCGCCGGTGGCGCCGCACCGCCTCCTGAGACCCCGGCCCGCCCGGGTCCCAGGAGCCGGACGGGACCTCAGTACGGGCGGTCCCCCGCGATCGCGACGCGCTCGGCGACGCGGCGGTGCGGGTGGTAGTCGCCGACGGCGTAGTGCTGCAGCGCCCGGTTGTCCCAGAACGCGACTGTGCCCTCGGTCCAGCGGTAGCGGACCTGGAACTCCGGGACGTGGGCCTGGGCGAACAGGTGGCGCAGCAGCGCGTCGGACTCGGCCGGGTCCATGCCCACGATCTGCGTGGTGAACGACGGGTTCACGTACAGCGTGCGGCGCCCGGTCTCCGGGTGGGTCCGCACCACCGGGTGCACGACCGGCGGGAACCGGTCCTGCAGCCGGTCGAGCTTCTCACCGTCGAGGAAGCGGGCGAAGCCGGGCACCATGTCGTGCACGGCGACGGCGTCGTCGATCCGGGCGCGCACCGAGGCATCCAGGTTGTCGTAGGCGCACGCCATGTCGGCCCACATGGTGTCGCCGCCGAACGGCGGGGTCTGCACCATCCGCAGCACCGCACCCATCGCCGGCTCGGGCCGGAACGTGGTGTCGGCGTGCCAGATGTTCTCGTAGGTCTTCGCGCCGGCACCGAACCGGACGACGTCGGCGGCGTCGCCCCGGTCGAGCATCGGGTTGGTCTCCAGCTCGCCCCAGAGCAGGCCGAAGTCGCGCTGCTGGGCGCTGGTCAGGTCCTGGCCGGGGAAGAACAGCACCTTCCACTCCAGCAGCGCGCGGCGCAGCTCGGCGTGCAGCTCCGCGGACGGCGGGGTGCCGAGGTCGATGCCGGTGATCTCCGCGCCGAGGGTCCGGCCGAGCGGGGTGACGGTGAACAGCTCGTACGGTCGGTCCGGCCCGTCGCCGGGCAGGCGGCACAGCGTCCGCTCACCCTCGAGGAGGTCGATGGCCGGCGTCGTACGGGTTCGGTCGAGCGAGATCGTCACGACCACGATGTTGCAAGGCCGTAACGGGTACCGACAACCGGGTGTCCACACCACGGAGACGTGTCCGGTCAGGTGGGCCGGGCACCCCGTCGGACCCACTCACCTGCTGAGCGCCCGGCGTCGCCGAGGTCGGACATGATCGACCGGACGTCGCCGGGCGGCAGCGGGTAGCGCACCCCGTTGCGCACCGAGACCAGCGTCGCCGCGGTCAGGTCGTCGACGCCGACGGCGGCGGTCAGCAGCGGCACCACGTGCCGGTACTCCGAGCGGACGAGCTGGTCCAGGGCCGTCGTGGCGACCGCGATGTCGAAGTCCAGGTCGCCGGCGTCGGCGGAGTCGGCCAGGTTCAGGTTGCGGCGCTCGGCCATGACCCCGAGCAGCACCGGGTGGATACGCGGGTGGTCGCCGAGGACACGGTCCGGGTCGACCTCCCACTCCCCCGCCTCGCCGATCCCGGCGCCGCGGGCGCAGAGCTCGCGGTGGAACCGGTGCAGCGCGAGCAGCCGCAGCACCAGCTCGCCGCGCTCGTACTCGGTAGCCGCGGCGGTCGCGCCTGCGGTGGTGAGCACACCCCAGGCCCAGGCCGCCCACGCGAGCTCGGAGCCGTCGTAGCAGAGGTCGAAGACGCCCTCGGCCACCTCGTACAGGTCCCCGAGGACGTCGGCGGGGTCCGGCGGCTCGAACAGCTCGTCCCACAGGTCGGTCATGGTGATCGTTCTACCGGAGCCGGGTCTGTGACCCAGCTCGCCAGCAACCGGAGGGCCTCCTCCGACACCGATGCCGGCTCCGGTGTGTAGCCGATCATCGTCAGCCCCGGCGCTCCGGCCGGCTCCAGCCCCTCGAAGCGCAGCGACAGCTCACCGACCAGCGGGTGCCGGAAGCGCTTGACCCCGTGGCGATGTGCCCGGACGTCGTGCCGGGCCCAGCGGACCCGGAACTCCTCGCTGCGGGTGGCGAGGGTGCCGACCAGTGACGTCGTCGCCGCGGTGTCGGGGTTCCGGGCGGCCTCGACCTGCAACAGCGCGACGACGTCGTCCGCGGCCCGTTCCCAGGCGGGGAAGATCTCCTCCGCGCGGTCGTCGAGGAACACGAACCGGGCCAGGTTCGGCTCGGGGTCCTCCAGCGCCGGGGCGTAGAGCGCCGCGGCGAGCGCATTCGTGGCGAGCAGGTCGAGCCGGCCGTTCTGGACGATCGCCGGGGCGCCGACCAGCGCGTCGAGCAGGGCCCGGACGCCGTCGGGAACCGTCCGGGACGCGCCGGTACGGCGGCGCCGCACGGGGCGCCCACTCGCCGCGCCGACGAGGTCGTGCAGGTGCGCGGTCTCGACGTCGTCGAGCTCCAGGGCCCGCGCGACGGCACCCAGCACCTCCTCCGAGACACCGCCGACCTGTCCACGCTCGATCTGGACGTAGTACTCGGCACTGACCCCGGCGAGCAGCGCCACCTCCTCGCGCCGGAGCCCGGGAACCCGGCGACGCCCGGCCGAGGGCAGGCCCACCCGCTGCGGGGTGATCTTCGCGCGGCGGGTCGTCAGGAAGTCCTTGATCGCCCGTGCGGGGTCGATGGTGGCGTCGGTTCCGCCGGCTGTCTCGGGGGCCATGCCGTCCGAGGTTAGGCCGGTTGCGGGCTGGAGGGAGGGGCTGCCGGTCCCCCCGATACGCGGCGCCTGCCGGTCCCCGGCGGCGCGCGGCAGTGTCGGTGGCGACCTCACCGACGCCACCTCGACGAGAGGAGCTCCACCGTGGAGCGCATCGACTTCCCGAACGGCCCGATCACCATGGCGGGTGCCCTGTACCTGCCCGACGGCGTGGACACCACCGACGCGACCGGGCTGCCCGCCGTCGTCGTCGTGCACCCCGGTGGCGGAGTCAAGGAGCAGACCGCCGGGACCTACGCCGACCGGCTCGCCGCACAGGGCTTCGTCGCGCTGGCCTTCGACGCCTCCCACCAGGGCGAGTCCGGTGGCGAGCCGCATCACCTGGAGGACCCGTCGGCCCGGGTCGAGGACGTCCGCGCCGCGGTCGACCACCTCCAGTCGCTGGACCTCGTCGATCCCGAGCGGATCGGTGTCATCGGCATCTGCGCCGGCGGCGCCTACGCGGTGAACGCGGCCATGACCGACCACCGGATCAAGGCGGTGACCACCGTGTCCGCGCTGAACATCGGCGACGGCTACCGGCAGGGCTGGTTCGGCGCCGACCCGGTGAGCGCCGCCGTCCCGACTCTCGACGCCGCCGCCCAGCAGCGCACCGCCGAGGCGCGGGGTGCCGAGCAGGCGTTCGTCCCGTACGTGCCCGAGCCCGACCAGGTGGACGACTCCACGCCCCGCGACATGGCCGAGGCGAGCGACTACTACCGCACCCCGCGGGCGCAGCACCCGAACGCGGACAACCGGAAGCTGTTCACCCGCAGCATCGCCAGGATCATGGCGTTCGACGCCTTCCACCTGGTGGAGGACCTGTTCACCGCACCGCTGCTGGCGGTCGCCGGCAGCGAGGCGGGTTCGCTGTGGCACACCACGAAGCTGCACGGCAAGGTCCGTTCGCCGAAGAAGCTGGTGATCGTCGAGGGCGGCACGCACATGGACTTCTACGACGTCGACGCCTACGTCGACCGTGCCGTTGCCGAGGCCGTGCCGTTCTTCACCGAGCACCTGGCCGAGACGGCCTCCCCGGTGCCCGCATAGCTCCCCCGCGGGCGGCACGGACGCGCTCCGTGCCGTCGCTCTCGTCTCCACCGGGCGCGGCAGGCAGGATGGGGCCATGACGACCACCGAGCCCGCCGCGTCCACGCGGCCCTCCGGCCTCGACCTGCGCTGGGTCGACCCGGAGGTCCGTCCGCAGGACGACCTGTTCACGCACGTCAACGGCAGGTGGATCGCGACCCACGAGATCCCCGACGACCGCTCGCAGGACGGCGCGTTCCGCGTGCTGCGCGATCGCGCCGAGGAGCAGGTCCGCGAGATCGTCGAGGAGTGCGCGTCGTCGTCGCCGGAGCCCGGCAGCGACGCCCGCCGGGTCGGGGACCTCTACACCTCGTTCATGGACACCGAGCGCGTCGAGCAGCTGGGGGTCGCGCCGCTGCGTCCGCTGCTCGACGAGATCTACGCCGCGGCCGACAAGCCCGCGCTCGCCACGCTGCTCGGCCGTTTCCAGCGGGAGGGCCGGGCCGCGCTGTTCGCCGAGTTCATCGCCACCGACCTGGGCGACTCCAGCCGCTACCTGGTGAACCTCAACCAGGCCGGGCTGGGCCTGCCCGACGAGTCGTACTACGGCGAGGACGGCGACCCGGAGATCCGCACGAAGTACGTCGAGCACCTGCAGAAGCTCGCCGAGCTCGCCGGGCTGGCCGAGCCGCAGCGGGTCGCCGAGCAGGCGATGGACCTGGAGACCGCGCTCGCCGACGCGTCCTGGGACAACGTCACCAACCGCGACGCGGAGAAGACCTACACCCTGATGACGCGCGAGCAGCTGCGCGAGACCGGGGACGGGTTCGACTGGGCGCAGTGGGAGGACGCGCTGGGCGTGCCCGGGCACGCCTACGACGAGGTGATCGTCCGCCAGCCCAGCTTCGTCACCGACGCCGCGCGGCTGTGGGCGGACCGGCCGCTGGAGCAGTGGCAGGCCTGGCTCGCACTGGCCGTCGCCGGGTCGTGCGCGGAGTACCTGTCCACCGATCTGGTCGAGGAGGAGTTCGACTTCTACGGCCGCATCCTGTCCGGCACCCCCGAGCTGCGGGAGCGCTGGAAGCGTGGGGTGTCGCTGGTCGAGGGCGCCGTCGGCGAGGCCGTCGGGCAGCTCTACGTCGAGCGGCACTTCCCGCCGAAGGCCAAGGAGCGCATCGAGGAGCTGGTCGCCAACATCGTCGAGGCGTACCGGCAGTCGATCACCACGCTGGACTGGATGAGCCCGGAGACCCGTGAGCGGGCGCTGGACAAGCTCGGCAAGTTCACGCCGAAGGTCGGCTACCCCGAGCGCTGGAAGGACTACTCGACGCTCACCATCGACCCGGCCGACCTGCTCGGCAACGTCGCGCGGGCCGCGGAGTGGCAGCACGACTTCCAGTACGCCAAGCTCGGCGGCCCGGTCGACCGCTACGAGTGGCTGATGACCCCGCAGACGGTCAACGCCTACTACCACCCGCGGCTCAACGAGATCGTCTTCCCGGCTGCGATCCTGCAGCCGCCGTTCTTCGACGCCGACGCCGACGACGCCGCCAACTACGGCGGGGTCGGTGCGGTGATCGGCCACGAGATCGGGCACGGGTTCGACGACCAGGGCTCCCGCTACGACGGCGACGGCAACCTCAACGACTGGTGGGAGACCGCGGACCGCACCGAGTTCGAGTCCCGCGCCCAGATGCTGATCGACCAGTTCTCCGGGCTGTCGCCGATCGGGCTGCCGGACCACCACGTCAACGGGGCGCTGACCGTCGGCGAGAACATCGGCGACCTCGGCGGGCTGACGATCGCGCTCAAGGCGTACGCGATCGCCAACGAGGGCGCCGAGCCGCCGGTGATCGACGGGCTGACCGGTGAGCAGCGCGTGTTCTACGGCTGGGCCCAGATCTGGCGGGCCGTCACCCGCGACGCGGAGGCGATCCGCCGGCTCGCGACCGACCCGCACTCGCCGCCGGACCTGCGCTGCAACGCCATCGTGACGAACCTGGACACCTTCCACGACGTGTTCGAGGTGGGTGAGTCCGACGGGCTCTACACCGATCCGCAGGAGCGCGTGCGGATCTGGTGAGCCGTGCCCGGCGCCGGGGTTCGTTCCCCGGCGCCGGGTTCGCTCGTCCTGGTGAAGTCCGATCCATTTGTGATGGTCAATCTCTAAGCTCGGCCGACATGAGCGACCTCCCGGGTATTCCGGACGACCTCCGACGCCGGTTCGATGCGTGGAACGACGCCCGGCCCGAGCAGGAACCCAGCTCGTGGACACCGAGGACCTGGCGACGGTGGCTCGGAGATCGCGCCGTCTTCGACCGGTTGCCGGAGCGAGTGTCGCGGAATGCGGTGACCCGGCAATTCGAGGTCGCGGCGGAGTCTGCTGACGATCTGGCGCTCGTGACCGATGCCTTCATCGCCGCGATGGTCTGGGGCTACGGCCCAGTCGGTCTGGGCCCCTACCGAACCCGGCGTGTGCTCGACCTCAACCCGCACGCCCCGGGCGTCCTCGCGAAAGCACTCGACGACGCGCACAAGGGAGACCGCAAGGCTGCGTTCGAGGCGATGGCCGGGAACAAGCTGAAGTACCTCGGGCCCGCGTTCGGAACGAAGTTCCTCTACTTCGCATCCCTGACCGCAGGGCGTGACGATGCGGTCTGCCCGGTTCTCGACAGCATCGTGGCCGGGTGGTTCCGCACCCACACGACCTTCGCACCCAAGATCGCCGCATGGAGCTGGCCGGTGTACCGCCGGTACCTCGAGATCCTCGACGCCTGGTCGTCCGAGCTGGGTATCCGATCCGACCAGGTCGAGCTGCTGATCTTCGACTCCGCATGGAAGGCGGTCGGCCGTGCGGAGGTCGCCGATGATCTGCCGACGGCGCTGCTCCGTGTCCGTGAGCTCGTCGCCGATCAGTTCCCGGATCGCGAGTCCGAGTTCGCCCGGCCTCTCGACGAGCTCGACGACCTCGTCGCCCGGTCCACCGATACCGGTTCCTGATCGGCGTCCGGCTCAACCGGGCCGGACATGATCAGCTCGGCGATCTCGGCGTCGACCTCATCGACGTCCGCGCACATGCGAATCCGGCCCGCCCACGCACCGGGCCGGCGGACACGAGCGCTGCTCGACAGCTGCTCACCGCAGCCCGGATCGTGAGGAACCATCCGCAGAGCATGCTCGCTGCGGCGACGCACGAGCAACTGCGTCACGCGGTTCGCCGGACGCGACCCGGGTATCCGCGAGCCATGACGCAGAGGTTCGCCAAGGGCACGTGGGTCGCGTGGAACTGGGGCAACGGCCGCCCCGAGGCCAAGGTCGTCGACTCGGCGACCGACCGCATCGAGCGCGAGATCAACGGGTCCACCCAGTCCCGCAACGGGACCGAGGACAACCCGGCCTACGTGCTGGAGCAGTCCGACGGGCAGACCGTGCTCAAGCTCCACTCCGAGCTCGAGAAGGCGTGACCCGGCGGCGGCGCCGCCGTACGACCAGGTAGAGCACGACCAGCAGCACCAGGAACGGGACCCCGGCCTTCCACGCCGTCGAGAACTGGTCGGTGAACGGCGTCGTCAGCAGGACGGCGGCGACGAACAGCATCGCCGCGACCGTCGTGTACGGCGCGCCCGGCAGCCGCACCGGTGACGGGTCGTCCGCGGTGCGGCGACGGAACACCAGGTGGCTGGCGAAGATCAGCAGCCAGGTGGTCAGCGCCCCGAACAGCGCCAGTCCGACCAGCAGCGGGAACGCGGTCGCCTCGGCGAACACCGACACCAGCGACGCGATCACGAGGCCGGCCGCGGACAGCAGCAGCGCCCGGCGCGGCGCCCCGTTGCGGCCGGTCACCGCCAGCGCCCGCGGCGCGTAGCCGTCAGTGGCCAGCGAGTAGGTCATCCGCGCGGTGACGTAGAGGTTGGTGTTCATCGCCGACAGCGCCGCGGTGAGCACGACCGCGTTCATGATCGCTGCGGCGGCGGGGACACCGGCGTCGGCGAACAGCCGCACGAACGGCGACTCGGTGATCTCCTCGCCGGTGGACACGGTGTTCCACGGCAGGATCGTGACCACCACCAGCATCGCGCCGATGTAGAACACCGCCAGCCGCAGCACGGTGCGCCGCGCGGCGCGCGGGATGTCGCGGCCGGGCTCGCGGGACTCCGCCGCGGTCACCGCGACGGCCTCGGTCCCGAGGAACGAGAACGTCACCACCGTCAGCGCCAGCCAGATCGCGCCGATCCCGTTCGGGGCGAAACCGCCGAACCCGGTGAGCGCGCCGACACCCGCCGGCTCCCTGCCCGGCAGCCCGAACACGATCGTCACCAGGCCGACCGCGATGAACGCGACGATCGCCACGACCTTGATCATCGAGAACCAGTACTCGGTCTCCCCGAACAGCCGCACCGCGCTCGCGTTGATCGCCAGCATGACCACCGAGAACCCGACGACCGGGATCCACAACGGCAGCTGCGGGTACCAGAACTGCAGGTAGAGCCCCGCCGCGACGACCTCGCTGCCGATGTTGACGACCTGCGCGGCCCAGTACATCCACCGCTGGACGAACCCGGCTCCGCCGCCGAGATAGCGCTGCGCGATCGGCCCGAACCCACCGGCCTCGGGGTGCTTCACGACCATCTCCGCGAGCGCGTAGGCCAGCGCCAGCGCGACGACCGCGGCGACGGCGTAGGCGACGATCACGGCCGGGCCGGCGATCGAGATCGCGAGCCCGGAGCCGAGGAACAGCCCGGTGCCGATCGCGCCGCCGACGGCGATCATCCCGATCTGGCGGCCGTTCAAGTCCCGGCGCAGCCCCGTCCGCCCGTCGGCGGTGTCCGGTGCAGCAGCGTTGCCCGGAGCGGCCGGGTCCGGACCTGCGGCGGCCGATTCGTGCGTGCCCCTGCGTTCCACGACCGGCGATCCTCGCAGGGGGCCACGGCGCACGGATCAGCGCACTGGTCCGGCCGCCGGCGGCTCGACGAGCGCACGGCGGTACCAGGCGACGTCGCGCCAGGCGCCGAGCTTCCAGCCGACCCCGGCGAAGACCCCGGCCTCGGCGAACCCGGCGGCCCGGTGCAACCCGATGCTCGCCTCGTTCGGCAGGGCGATCCCGGCCAGCGCGACGACCATCCCCCGCTCCGCGAGCCGGAGCAGCAGCACGTCGTAGAGCGTGCGGCCCAGGCCCCGGCCCCGGGCGTCGGGGTGCAGGTAGACGCTGACCTCGCAGGACCACGCGTAGGCGGGGCGCGGCTTGAACGGGCTGCCGTAGGCGTAGCCGAGGATCTCGCCCTCGTCCTCGGCGACCAGCCAGGCGTGCCGGTCCTGGGCCGCCACGATCCGCTCGGCCATGTCGGCCGCCGACGGCACCTCGGTCTCGAAGCTGATCACCGTGTCCCGCACGTAGGGGGCGTAGATCGCCGCGCAGGCGGGGGCGTCGGCCCCGGGACGGGCATCGCGGATGTGCACATCCGCATCGAATCACGATGAAATGATCGCTTTCCTCCGGTAGGTATCGGTATGTGACGACGACTGCACCACCCGTCCACCGGACCGGTCTGCTGTCCGTGGTGGCCGGCCTGCTCTTCGGGCTGGCCGGGATGAGCACCTCGGGGGTGACGGTCGCGCTGCCGCTGCTGTCCCACGAGCTCGCGGTGCCGACGGGCACCGCCGCCTGGATCATCAGCGGATACGCGGTCGCGCTGGCCGTCGCGACCCCGGTGCACGGCAGGCTCGCCGACGCCGTCGGGATCCGGCTGCCCCTCTGCCTGGGCACGGTCCTGCTCGCCGCCGGCGCGCTCGGCGCCGCGCTGGCCCCGAACTTCGGCCTGCTGATGGCCGCCCGCCTCGTGCAGGGCCTCGGCGCCGCCGCTGTCCCGGTGCTGGGATCGGCCCTGCTCAGCGCCCGGACCCCGGCCGAGTCCCGCGGTGCCGCCCTCGGCCGCCTCGCCGGGGTCTCCGCGCTGATCTCGACTCTCGGGCCGCTGCTCGGTGGGGCCGCCGCGACGCTCGGGGGATGGCGCTTCGCCGTCGCGCTGCCGGTCCTCGCGGTGCTCGCGGTGCCGTACCTGTGGAGCCGCTCGGTGGTCCCCGGCGACGGCGCCCGGCTCGACCTGGTCGGCGCCGCCACCGTCGCGGTCGCCGCGACCGGGCTGGTCCTGCTGATCCAGTCCCCCAGCGCGGGGGCCGTCGCCGCCGTCGTCGGAGCGGTGCTCCTGGTCGCCGGGGTGCCGGCCGCGGCGCTGTGGGTGCGGCACCGTCCGCACGGGTTCCTGCCGCAGTCGGTCGTGCGCAACGCCGTGGTGGTGCGCAGCTCGCTGTGCGCCGCGGCGATTCCCGCGAGCTGGTTCGCGCTGCTGCTGGGCATTCCGCTGGCGCTGGCGAAGCTCGGCTGGACGCCGCTGCACACCGGGCTGATGATGCTGCCGTCCGCGGCCGTCGCCCTGGCCTGCCCGACGGTGGCGGGCCGCATGCTGGCCCGCGTCGGGCCGCGGCGGACGCTGCTCGCCGCGTGTGTGGTGACCGCCGTCGGCCTGGTCGCGGCCGGGGTCGGAATCGCCACCGACTGGGTGTGGCTGCTGGCGGTCGCGCCCGCGACGGTGACGCTGGCGTTCGGCTGCGGGCAGCCCGCGATGATCGCCGCGGTCGGTGGCGCGGTCACCGCGGACCGGCGCAGCGGGGCCATCGGTGTCGCGACGCTGTGCTTCCTCGCCGGGGCCGGCATCGGGTCCGCCGTGGTCGGCGGGTTCGCACCGGTCCTCGGGTCGGCGGCGGCGTTGTTCCTGCTGCTCGTGCTGCCGGTCGCCGGGATCGTCACGCTGGCGCTGACGAAGGACTGAGCGGCTACCGCGCGAAGTGCCGCCGGGTGCACCGTACGGCGAGCTCGACCGTCCGGTCGCTGTAGCCGCACTCCCGGGCGGCCTCCCGCACCCGGTCCGCGGCCTCCCGCAGGGCCCGGATCTGTGCGTCCCGTGTCCGCCCGGTGCCGTCGGCGGGCAGCGCGCGAAGCTGCTCCGCGCGGGTCGCGAGCAGGGCGTGGACGGCGACGACCTCGTCCGGGGTGATCTGGCTCAGCAGCGCGTCCGGCGTGGTCCCGTATGACGTCCCGGCCTCGATGTTCATCCGCCGGACGGTACGAGCGCCGAATGATCGGTTGCCGTGGTCGGGCCGCGGCATTCGCAACCGCGAACGGGGTCGTCATCCCACCGGCCTCATCTGCTCGCGTACGGCGAGTGTGTAGCGGGTGCGCAGCTCCGCCAGCCACTGGTGCTCGGTGAGCCGGCGGTCGTCGCCGGGCCGTGGCCGGCCGGTGATCTCGTCGAGGTAGACGCGGAAGCAGCCGTGCAGGCCACGCAGCAGGCCGTCGAGCAGGCACTTCCCCGGCTCCGACGGGGCGAGCAGCGTGTTGATGAGCCGGTCCTTGTGGGGGTCGCCGGGCGCGACCGGCACCTGGCCGACGGGGCACACGACGAACATCCCGCGCCCGGCGAGTACCGCCTCCTCCAGGCGGTCCCGGACGACGTCCTCGGCCGGGACCCTGTCACGGCGGGCGTCGAGCAGGTCGTGGGCGATGTGCAGGTCCTCGTGGCCGATGGCCTCGGCGAGCGCGATGACGTCGTCCGGGGTGTGCCCGACGAGCGCGGCGACGTGCTCGGCCGCGGCCTGCAGCCAGCGCAGCGCGGCGATCGCGGCGGCGCACGGCTCGACATCGGTGAGCAGCTGCGGCGGGCCGACCGGGTCGTCGTGGAGCAGGGCGTGCGCGGCCGTCAGCTGGTCCTCGGACGCGACCGGGCGGACGTGCGCGACGCCCTGCCGGGACCGGCCGTCGAGGATGCCGTCGTCGGCGAGGAGCACGGCGTCGATCTCGGCCCGGACGTCGCGGACGACGGCCTCGTGCAGCGCCCGGCCCGGGGCCGCGGCCACCAGCCGCCCGACGACGTGCGCGGCCTCCACCTGCGGGTCCCCCATGATCGCCTGGGTCCCGCCGGCCGGCCGGTTCGGGAAGCGCACGGCCTCGACCAGCCGGAACGGGTGCAGCTCGTCGGCGGTCAGCTCGGAGTAGGCGAGCCAGAGAAACTGCGAGAGCCGGGTGAGCGCGCCGGCGAGGCGCCGGGCCTCGTCGGGGTCCCACTGGCGCGGGACGCGGGCGACGCGCTCGGCGACGGCGCCGTCGCCGGTCGGCCAGGTGGCGATGATCGACGAGGCCTTGTCGTCGTAGGCGTAGGTCGTCATCTCAGTCCCACCAGAATCCCCATGCGCGGGCGCCACGGATCATGTGCCCGTACCGCTCGAGGGAGTAGAAGTCGCCGTTCTGCGGGTCCTGCTGGTCCGGGCAGAACGCGATGTGCTCCCCCGCGGCCTGCACGCACTCCTCGTCGGTGGTCGGCGGGTTCGCGACCGTGAGCGTCATCCGCGACCGGCTCAACGACACCACCAGTGCACCCCAGCGGGACTCCCAGTACCTCAGCACCGCCGACATCGACGCGAGGTCCTCGTGCACGTAGTTGCCGGCACCCGGCCAGCCGAGCACCGCCGGGGTGTCCGCGGGCCGGTGGGCGGCGACGACGGCGAGCTCACCCGGCTGCAGGAACCGCGCGTAGGCCGCCGCCTCCTCCAGCGTGGCGGCCCGCCGCGACAGGTCGGGGTACGAGTCGACGATCCGCGCCTGCGGAATCGTCTCCGGCAACGGGACTCCGCACGGGCAGTCCGGCCGGCACGGGCCGCGCCACCAGTCCGCGAGGACCTCGCGCCCGTCGAGCGCGTCGATCACGGCCGGGTCGGGGACGGCGCCGAAGGAGTGCTTCAGGTCGCTGCGGCGCACCCGGACCGGGCAGCGGCCGGTGGCCCGGGCGCTGTGCAGGAGGCTGCCGTAGAGCTCGGGGGCGGGGCTGTCGACGAAGGTGACGGCGCCGGTGGAGCCGTCGTCGGTGAGTGTCATGCCCCCTTGGACGACCGCGGGGCCGGATTCGGCTCCGGATGCCCCGGGAAGATCGCCGGTTGGGCACCGGGAGCCGCGGCGCGGTGCGCAGGGATCGGCTTCGCAGTCCGGTGCAGCCGATTCGTGTCGGTATCGGTTCTTGTTGTCGGGCCTCACATGCACCACCGACAGTTTCGGACATTGCACCACCACCTCCCGCGCACACCCGCGCCGACCTCGACCTTCAGAGGTCGATGTTCCACACACCGTGATCGGCCGCTAGCGTTCACGGTCCGCGTGATCAGCAAGGGAGTACGGGTTGACGGTCACCACGGTGGGTTTCGCGGCCGGGAGCGCGGTCGTCGTCCGCGACGAGGAGTGGGTCGTCACGTCGTGCGACCGCGCCGGTGACGGCTGGCGCGTTCGCTGCTCCGGCAGCTCCGAGCTGGTCCGGGGCACCACGGCGACCTTCTACAGCACCCTGGACGACATCCGGTCCCTCGACCCTGCCGAGGCCGTGCTCATCGCCGACGACTCGCCGAGGTTCCGACGCAGCCGTCTCTGGGTCGAGTCCGTCCTGCGCAAGACTCCGCGCGCGCTGCACGAGCCGGGGCTGACGGTCGGTCAGGAGATGCTGCTCGACCCGCTGGACTACCAGCGCCAGGCCGTCGCCCTCGCGCTCGATCCTGCCCGGCTTCGGCCGCGCCTGTTGATCGCCGACGCCGTCGGGCTGGGCAAGACGCTCGAGATCGGCATGATCCTCGCCGAGCTGTCCCGTCGCGGCCGGGCCGAACGAGTCCTGGTCGTCACGCCTCGGCACGTGCTGGAGCAGATGCAGTACGAGCTGTGGACCCGCTTCTCCCTGCCCCTGGTCCGGCTCGATTCCGACGGGATCCAGCGTGTCCGCCAGGAACTCCCGGCCAGCCGGAACCCGTTCACCTACTTCCCCAAGGTCATCGTCTCGATCGACACGCTCAAGTCCGCCCGCTACCGGGCGCACCTCGAGAACCACCACTGGGACGTCGTCGTCATCGACGAGTCGCACAACGTCACCAACTCCGCGGCACAGCGCAGCGAACTGGCCCGGGTGCTGGCCGCCCGGACCGAGGCGTTGATCCTCGCCTCGGCGACCCCGCACAACGGCAAGCCGGAGTCGTTCGCGAACCTGATCAATCTGCTGGAACCGACGGCGATCGTCGACCCCACCGACTTCGCCGTCGACGACATCCGCGGGCTGTTCGTCCGCCGCCACCGCCACTCCCCCGACGTCGCACGCGAGGTCGGAAACAAGTGGGCCGAGCGCCTCGACCCCGAGGTCGTGACCATCGAGCCGACTCCGGCCGAGGACGCGATTGCGGCGGAGCTGTCGTCGAGCCTTCTGCATCCGGAGACACCGCACACCCAGCGCGGTGGACAGCTCGTGGCGTGGCAGCTGGCCAAGGCCTTCCTCTCCTCGCCGGCCGCGTTCGCCGAGACCCTCGACGCGCGGCGGGCGACCCTCGACAAGGACGGCCGGCAGGACAGCTCCGAGGCCGGGTCGCTGCGCCGGCTACGGAAGCTGGCCGACGAGGCCGAGTCCGGGCCGTCGTCCAAGCTCGACGCGCTCGTCGCCCACCTCCGCGAGATCGGCATCGGCAGGAACAGCGACACCCGGGTTGTGCTGTTCAGCGAGCGCATCGCGACCCTGGACTGGCTGCACCAGCACCTTCCTGCGGCCCTCGGCATGCCCGAGTCCGCCTTCGCCGTTCTGCACGGGAAGCTCCCCGACCAGGCCCAGATGGAGATCGTCGAGTCGTTCCAGCTGGCCGCGAGCCCGCTCCGGATACTGATCACGGGCGATGTGGCCAGCGAGGGGGTCAACCTGCACAAACGCTGCCACAACCTGGTGCACGTCGACATCCCGTGGAGCTTGATCCGCATCGAGCAGCGCAACGGTCGCATCGACCGCTACGGTCAGGAACACCCGCCACGGATCGTCGCGCTCGCCCTGGCCACAGCGGACGAGCGCTTCTCCGGCGACGTCCGCGTCATCACCCGGCTGCTCGCCAAGGAGCACGCCGCCCATAAGGCGCTCGGCGACGCGGCCTCGCTGATGCACCTGCACGACATCGGCGGCGAGGAGACCGCCGTCCGCGACGCGCTCATGGCAGGGACCCCGATCGACGAGGTCGTACCCGACCCCCACCCGCCGGGCGAGATCGCCGACGACGCCGAGTTCGACGACCTGTTCCTCGATGCCGGCGAGTTGGTCCCCGATCCCCCGCAGGACCCCTCCGCGACGGCCGGGTTGTTCGACTCCCAGGTGGCGTTCCTGCGCGAGGCGCTGTCCGAGGCGTTCGACGGTGACCCGGCGTCCCGCATCGGCTGGCGGGAGCACCACGAGGACCGTCTCGTCGAGCTCGTCCCGCCCAAGGACCTCATGGCGCGGTTGCGGGTCCTGCCGAAGTCCTACCTCGACGAGCGCGCGGTGCGGGAGAAGCTGTTGCTCGCCGTCGACCGCGAGACCGGCGAGGAGTACCTGCGGAAGGCTTCCGACGGCAAGACCACCCAGTGGCCGGCGGCGCACTACCTGTCGCCGTTGCACCCGGTGCTGGACTGGGCCGTCGACCGGGCGCTGACCCGGCTCGGCCGCAACGAGGTGCCGGTGGTGAGCGGCACCGTCGAACACCCCGTAGCGATCATGCTGGGCACCCTGTCGAACTCCCGCGGCCAGGTGGTCATGCGGTCGGTCATCGGCATGGCGTTCTTCGCCGAGGGCGCGCCACCGGTCGCTCTGGAGGACGCCGAGGGCATCATCCGCGACGCGGGGCTCCGCGACGGCGCCGTCAACCCGCACGGCCCGAACGACCCGCTGGATGTCTCGCCATACGCGCACACCGTGCCCGAAGCGGTCGAGGCGATGCGCCAGTACATGGGCACCTTGCGCAAGAACCGTGGTGAGGAGCTGGTCGGGCCCCTGCGGGCCGCGGCCCGGGCGATCCGGAGCTGGCGTTCCCGGTCGGAGGACTACGCCCGGAGCAAGCCACCGGCCCAGGCGGCACGCGTACGCAAGCGCATCGAGGAGTACGGCCGGCAGGCCGACGAGCTGGTGGATTCGCTGAGCGCGCGACGCGACCCGATGGTCCGTGTCCTGCTGCTGCTCGTCCCGAACGGAGAGGCTCGATGAGCAGGTACGACTCGATCGTCGTCGGCAACGACTTCGTCTCCGAGCACTGGCTCGCGGAGCAGTTCCCCAGGACCGTGACCGCCCTGCGGGCTGTGTGGAAGGAACGCGAGGGCCACGGCAAGCCGACCCCGCGGTCGGGCCTCAAGGCGCTCGCCGCCGCGTTCGGCCGCACGCTCGTCCGGTATCGGGAGAGCGGGGACGAGGCCACGCTGCGGGAGCTGCACGCCCTGGTCCGCAACGCCCTGCTCATCCCCGGCGCGGAACAGGACTGGACGTCCGAGCGGGCGGGCGGCGAGATGACCGTCCGTGCCGTGGCGCCGGCGTCGGCGACCGGGACGCCGCTGCTCGTCCTGCAGGCCCACGACGCCGCGCAGGTCGAGGACCTGTTGGACGACAAGGGCGCCGGCCTGCTCCTGTCCCCCGCTCACGTCGACGGTGACGAAGTGCACTCCACCGCAGAGGTGATCTCTGGGCTCTTCCGCACCGAGGACGCACCGCCGCTGATCCTCGTGACGGCCGGCGCGTGGCTGCTGGTCGCCCAGCGCGGCAGCTGGCCGGAGGGACGCTGGCTGGCCGTCGATCTCGCGACCGTCTTCGAGCGGAACGAGACGACCGCCGCCGGTGAGCTCGAGACCGTCGCCGCACTGGTGTCCGGCGACAGCCTGCTACCGGACAACGAGGGTGCGGGGCCGCTGCTCGGCATGCTCGACGACTCCGTCAAACACTCCGAGGGGGTCTCGCAGGGTCTGCGCGACGGCGTCCGCGAGTCGATCGAGCTCCTCGCCTCGGACGTGCTGGCACGCCGACGCGCCCGCGGAATCCCGGACGACGCACCGGAGCTCGCCGCGACCCTCACCCAGCACAGTCTGCGGTTCCTCTACCGCATCCTGTTCCTGCTCTACGCCGAGGCCCGGCCCGAGCTGGGCGTACTGCCGATCGGTACGCCAGAGTACGCCGAGGGCTACGGTCTGGACCGGCTGCGCGAGCTGGTCCTCACCGACCTGACCGGTGATCGCGAACGCGCCGGGACCCACCTGTTCGACTCGCTCGGGGTGCTGTTCCGGCTGGTCAACGACGGCTACCCCCCGGACACGCTCGGCAACGATCCCGCCCCGGACGACAGCGGTGGTCTCCGATTCGAGGCGTTGCGCGCCGACCTGTTCAGCCGGGACGCAACCGCGCTGATCGACGAGGTCGGGCTCGGCAACGCCTGCCTGCAACAGGTGCTCGAGCGGCTGCTGCTGTCGAAGAAGCAGCGCAAGCGCGATCGCGGCTTCGTCTCCTACGCCCAGCTCGGGATCAACCAGCTCGGCGCCGTCTACGAGGGCCTCATGTCCTACAGCGGCTCGATCGCCCGGGACCACATGGTCGAGGTCGCGAAGGACGGCGACCCCGGCAAGGGCAGCTGGGTGGTGCCCGCCGCGAGCGCCGAGAGCTTCGAACCGGACTGGTTCGTGTTGCGCGACAACCCGGACAACGGCGACCGCGAGCGTGTCACCTACCGCCCAGGTGACTTCGTGTTCCGGCTCTCGGGCCGGGAACGCCAGCGCAGCGCCTCCTACTACACCCCCGAGGTGCTGACCCGCTGCGTCGTCACGCACTCGCTCGCCGAGCTGCTCGACCAGGACGGCACCGTCACTCCCGCGTCGCGGATCCTCGAGCTGTCGGTGTGCGAGCCGGCGCTCGGATCCGGCGCGTTCCTCATCGAGGCGATCAACCAGCTCGCCGGTCAGTACCTCACCCGACGACAGCGTGAGCTCGGTGAGGAGATCCCGCCCGAGGAGCACCAGGCCGAGCTGCAGCGGGTCAAGGCCTACCTCGCCCTGCACAACTGCTACGGCGTCGACCTCAACGCCACCGCCGTGGAGCTGGCGGAGATCACGCTCTGGCTCGACGCGATGCACCCCGGCCTGCGAGCACCGTGGTTCGGCCTGCACCTGCGGCGCGGCAACTCGCTGATCGGCGCCCGCCGGGAGGGCTGGACGGCGACACAGCTCGACGAGCGCGGCTGGATCTCGACCGTCCCGACGGCGTACGGCCTGGACACCGACTTCCCCGACGGCTCCGTCCACCACTTCCTGCTGCCCTGCGCGGGCTGGGCAGCGGTCGCCGACACCAAGGAGGCCAAGGAACTCCGCAAGGAGCGGGCCGATCGGTTACGCAAGTGGCGGCGCAGGATGACGAGCGCCCTGGACAAGTCGGAGGTGGCCCGCCTGCAGAACCTCGCGCGTCGGGTCGAGATGTTGTGGACGCTGGCCCGGCGCCGCATGGAGGCGGCCGAGACCGGCATCCGCCGCACGATCCCGGTCTGGGGCGCGGAGATCACCGGGCCCGGCGAACGTGTCGTCACCCGCGAGCAGGTCGAGCGGAGCCTCGCCGACGCCGACAGCGCCTACCGCCGGCTCCGGCTCGTGATGGACGTGTGGGCGGCGATGTGGTTCTGGCCGGTCACCACCGACGTCGCGCCGCCGTCCCGTGAGGACTGGCTGACCGCCTTGGAGAAGCTGCTCGGCACCGTCACCCGGACCGAGGCGAAGCAGGGCCGTGGGCTGTGGGGCGCCGACGCGACCTGGACCGAGCTCGACGACGCCGAGCACACCGAGACGGTGTTCGGGCAGATGGAGCCGGTCTCCGCAGTCGGCGACGATCACCCGTGGCTCCGCATCTGCGAGACGATCACCGAACGGGAGGGCTTCTTCCACTGGGAGCTCGACTTCGCCGCGGTGTTCGCGAAGGGCGGGTTCGACCTGCAGGTCGGAAACCCACCCTGGGTGCGGCCGGACTGGGACGACGCGCTGGTGCTCGCCGAGGACGACGCATGGTTCGGGCTGGCAGCCAAGCCACCGGTTGTCGAGGTGCGGCAGAGACGGACGGCGGCGCTCGCTCAGCACGGTGACGTCCGATACCTGGACGAGCGGGCGTCGCTGGCCGGGACGAGTACACACCTCGGTAGTGGAATCGACCGACCGCTGCTCGGCGGGACTCAGCCCGACCTCTACCGGTGCTTCATGGATCGCACATGGCGGACGATGGCTCCCCACGGCATCGTCGGATTGATCCATCCGGAGTCGCACTTCACCGAGGAACGCGCCGGTCAACTGCGACAGGCGACCTATCGACGGTTACGGCGGCATTGGCAGTTCCGCAATGAACTCAGCCTGTTCGAGATCCACCACACTCGCCAGTACGGCGTTCAGATCTACGGCCCGCCGCGCAACCCGGACTTCGCCAGCGCGGCCTCGCTCTACCACCCGGACACGTTGGAACGATCCCGCAGTCATGACGGCACCGGGCCCGAGCCCGGGATCAAGGACGATGACGACGGCTGGGACGTCCGTCCGCATGCAGCGCGGATCATCCGGGTCGACGAGACTGTGCTGGCGACGTGGGCTGCACTCATCGACGCCCCAGGCACCCGTCCAACTGAGGCTCGAATGCTCCGCCCGGTTACTCGCTCCAGTCAGAAAGTCCTCGACAAGATCGCCGACGCGCCGCGCTTCGGCGACATCGACTTCAATTGGACATCCGGCTGGCACGAATCAGCCGACAAGCAGGCCGGATATTTCGTCGCTCGCTCCGCCGTGCCCGAATCACTGGACGACGTGATCCTTCAGGGTCCGCACTTCACCGTCGCCACACCGTTCGCGCGGCAGCCGAACCCGACGATGCGCAGCAACCTCGACTACTCCGCCTGGGACCTGGAGCATCTACCGAAGCACGCGATTCCTCGGACCAACTACCAGAGGGCGAGACCGCGGGTTGAGTTCATCTCCGGATATCCACACTGGAACGGCGACCCCTCCAATAACTTGGTTAGACTGATCTGGAGGCGCATGGCCGACTCGGCAACGGTCCGTACGCTTCATGCGAGCTTGCTTTCGCCCGGCCCCACGCTGGTGGGTACCGTCATCAGCCTTGGCGCGGGCCCCCGGGATCTAGCAGTCGCCTCCGGGATGTGGGCCTCCATCCCTGTCGACTTCCTCGTGAAATCGGCAGGAGTCACGGAGCTCAAGACAAACGTCACCTCACGCTTCCCACATCCCCGTGACCACGTCCTCGTTCCCGACCTCACCCTCCGCGCACTCCGCCTCAACTGCCTCACCGCCGACTACGCCCCCTTCTGGTCCGAGCTGTTCGACCCTGGCTGGGGCGACGACCGCTGGACCCGCGACATCCCGGCGGGCCCGCTCGGCAAGGTCGAGCGGGAGTGGACCATGTCCACCCCGCTGCGCCGCGACGCCGAACGCCGCCAGGCCCTCGTCGAGATCGACGCACTCGCCGCCGTCATGCTCGGCATCACCGCCGAGGAGCTGTGCTCGATCTACCGCACCCAGTTCGGCGTGCTGCGGAAGTACGAGCGGGTCATGCAGTTCGACGCGAACGGCCGCCAAGTGCCGAAGGACGTCCTCAGGGACTACGAGAAGCGAGGCGACCGCGCCGACCTGGGCCGCTACGAGCTTCCCTTCACCGGTGTCGACCGGGAGAAGGAGATGACCATCGCGCACGACGAGTTCCTCGGCCGCGCAGCACGACGAGAGGCACGCACATGAAGGCCGACACGCTGAGCCTGAAGCAGCTGTTCCAGCGCGACGTCCGCTACGTCATTCCCACTTTCCAACGCCCGTACGTCTGGAATCAGGACGATCAGTGGGAGCCGCTGTGGGAGGACGTGCGCAACGCCTCGGAGCGCTATCTCACCGAGCTGGATGCCCTGGGAGGCGATGCCGGAGCGGTCGGCGCGAAAGCCGAGGAACGGGTGGGCCGGCACTTCATGGGTGCAGTGGTGCTGCAACAGCGCCCCAACGCCGCCGCCGAGCTGGAGACCCGTGACGTCATCGACGGCCAGCAGCGCCTCACCACGATGCAGCTCCTCGCCGACGCTGCTCAGCAGGTCGCCGAAGACGACGGGTTCGCCAAGGAGGCGAAGCGTCTGAGCCGCATTGTCGTGAACCAGTACGCCGATGGCGACGACGAGTTCAAGTTGTGGCCCACTCGCCTCGACCGCGACGCCTTCCGCGCCGTGATGCGCAACGGCGCCGACACCACCGCGTTCGAGGCGTCGCGGATCGCCCAGGCCCACGAGTTCTTCCGTCTCCAGATCCGCGAGTGGATCAACTCGGTCAACGGGGCGGAACGCGCCCGGCTCGTCCACGGGCTGGAGACCACTCTGTTCGCGTTGGTCCAGCTCGTCGTGATCGACCTGTCGACCGACGACGATGCCGCCGTCATCTTCGAGACCCTCAACGCCCGCGGGACACCGCTTCTTGCCTCCGACCTGGTGAAGAACTATGTCCTTCAGGCCGCGACCACCGCGGGACTCGACGCCGACGCCCTCCACACCCGGCACTGGGAACAGTTGGAAACCGAGTGGTGGCGTACCGAGATCAGACAGGGCCGTCTCTTCCGTCCGCGTCTCGACAACTTCCTCGGGCACTGGCTCGTCATGCGCACCGCAACCGAGGTGCAGTCGCACGACGTCTTCCCGCGTTTCCGGGAGTACGTCGAGAACGCCGCACGCCCGATCGACGAGGTCGTCGCCGATGTCGCGCGGATCGCCGCTGTCTACCGAACCCTCGAGACCGAGGCGGCGGATCCGTCTCTGGCACGGTTCCTGTACCGATGGCACACCATCGAGGCCGGCGTCGCGACACCGGCCCTGCTCTGGCTGCTCTCCGCGCCCGAGATCGCCACGGAAGCACGTGATCGCGCCCTGACTGCAATCGAGAGCTTCCTCGTTCGGCGCATGCTGTGCCGCCTCACCACCAAGGACTACAACCGGCTGTTCCTCGATCTTCTCGAACGACTACACGCCGACCCCACGCTCACGGAGGACCCCGTCGTGACGTTCTTCGCCGAGCAGGAAGCCGACTCACGCGAGTGGCCGGACGACTCCCAGCTCACCGCGGCTTTCACCGAGCTTCCGCTGTTCCGGCTCCTCACCCGGAACCGCCTCCGTATGGTCCTGGAAGCGCTCGAGCTGTCACTGCGTGGGCGTTTCGCCGAGTCGATGGAGGTTCCGCGGAACCTCACCGTCGAGCACGTCCTCCCCCGGGCGTGGACTCGGAACTGGCCGCCGCCGGTCGGCGACGACCAGCACGACGCAATCGCCCTCCGGAATCGATTGCTCCACAGCGTCGGCAACCTGACCCTGCTCAACGGCAAGTTGAACTCCGCCCAGTCCAACGGTCCGTGGACCGACAAGCAGAGGGCTCTCGACCAGCACTCCGTGCTGTACCTGAACAAGCGTCTACTCGACCGGTACCGCGACGCGCATTGGGACGAAGAGGCGATCCGGGACCGTGGAGTCACGCTCGCGGAGCAGGCGGCAGCGGTGTGGCCATCGGCGAAGGCGATGGTCGACTGAAAATCGCAATAGTTGTCGATGACTCGTTCCCCAACCGTTGACGATTCGCTACTCTCAGTGACGCAACTGGCGCTGAGAGGAGTCGGGTGGCCGCGAACGAGGGTGTTCAGCACTCGCCGATGACGGAGATGACCCTGGCACAGATCCGGGAGCTCATCTGCGAAGGGATTGCCAAGGGCAAGGAGTCCGACCTCCAGAAAGGACGTC
The DNA here is from genome assembly GCF_046546475.1 of Pseudonocardia phyllosphaerae. Classification (NCBI taxonomy): domain Bacteria; kingdom Bacillati; phylum Actinomycetota; class Actinomycetes; order Pseudonocardiales; family Pseudonocardiaceae; genus Pseudonocardia; species Pseudonocardia phyllosphaerae. The sequence goes on along the minus strand of NZ_JBKGXS010000006.1, from coordinate 75,712 downwards.
GGCGGCTGCTACGTGTCGTCGACGACCTGGTGGCGGCCACTCCCGAGAACGACGACGCCACGCTCCTCGACGACCGAGCGTGGAAGATCGCCGAAGTCAACGTCGCCGGCTTCGGCGGGATCGAAAAGATCACCGGCCCACTCAAGCTTTCTCCTGTTCCCGGCGTGACAGTCCTTCGTGGCAACAACGGCCAGGGAAAGACCAGTCTGGCCCGCGGGATCGACGTCGCTCTGAGGGGAGACCACGACCTCGCGACGAGATCGCCCGGACGACTCTGGCAGACCCAGCTCCTGACCGACGGTGCGGAGACGGCGAGAGCCGACCTGACCTTGTGCAGCGGGCCAACCCGGCTTCATCTCGCCGTCGAGTTCACCCGAGAATCGCAGGTCCAGCTCGGTGCAACGCTGACCGACCACGTGGGCGCCCGCTCGGTGGAGTTGCCGGAGGCCTGGAGACGGGCGCTGACCGGTGCGCGTGCCTGCTACAGCTACGCCGATCTCCAGAGTCGCCTCATCGAGAGCAAGGATCTCCAGACGTTCCTGGAGGAGAACCTCCTACTCGGGCCCTGCTGGCAGATGGTGCGGGCGGAGATCGAGCGGCGCGCGGCCGAGGCCGCCGCAGCAAGTAAGACTTTCGAGGGTGCGCGAAAGAAGGCAACTGAACAGGAGCAGCGCCTGTCCGACCGGTTCTCGGACGAGCTGCCTGAATCCCAGTGGCCGAACCGCATTTCCTGGCCTCAAGTCAAGGATCGCGTCGACACCAACACCTGGCTCGCAGCGACCGGCATGCCGGACTCACCCGGATACGGTGGCTCTCTCCACGTCGCGACGAACCACGAAGATCGGATCGCGCAGCTCGATGGCGAGCTGCGCGCTGCGGAGAAAGAGCTGACTCTCGCCGAAGCCGGGCTGGATGCCCCCGGGATGGCGCAGGCGCTCGACCATCTCGAGAACGTCGTCACCGTCGGCGATCTCGACGGCTCACGCTGTCCCCTCTGCGGCTCCACCGCGGACTGGCGTGGGCACGTCGAAAGCCTCACCCGCGCGCTGCACGGCCGCTCGACAGCAGCCGGTCGAGTACAGCGGGCCCTCGAGGGGCTTCGGGACTGGGTAGGTTCGGATCTCGACCCGCTTCTGAACGTCGGCGTCCCAGGTGGCCCCGTGCACGAGGTCCGCCAGTTCCAGAAGGCAACAGACCTCGGGTGCCGCGGACATTCGGCCGCTCACATCCAGGCGAAGATCCTGCTGAAACACCTGCTGGAGCCGCAGTACTCGGAGTGGCTCGTCGATGCCCGGGCGGCCACGGGAACGATCGCCGAATGGCGGTCCGCGCTCGCTGCGATCGTCCACGAGTTCGCCGCCACCGTGGGCGAACTGGCGACGACGGCAGCCGATGCCGGCATCTGGAAGAGGGCACAGGACGCACTCGACGCGTTGCAGGTCGGCATCCGGCAGTCGCGCCAGGACGTCGTCACCGACCATCTTCGCTCCGCCCTCCAACAGCTCCTGCCCGACGCAGACGTCGATCTCGGCGGCATCAAGCACCGCGGCAAAGTGAAGAACCAGCACGGCGTCGAAGTCGATCTCCGGATCGGTGGCAGGCAAGCCCAGCTGGGGATGCTCAGTAGCGGCCAGCGGAATGCCCTGCTTCTAACACCGCTCTTGATGCCCGGCGCGCAGGGGCCCTTCGGCTTCGTCATTGTCGATGATCCCGTCCACGCCCTCGACGACACACGAGTCGACCTCCTTGCTCGTGAGCTCGTTCGACTCTCAGCCGAACGTCAGGTGATCGTGCTAACTCACGATCCTCGACTCGAGGAATATCTGCAGGCACACCGCCCTACCATGAACATCGTCGAGCTCGATCGGGATCCTGTTTCTCGCACCGTCACGTTCTCGGAGATTTCCACTCCGTGGGGTGCGCTACTGACAGACGCACGAGAAATCCGCAGAGTCACCAGGAACAAGAGTTGGGATTACTCGGAGAATTTGGCATCGGTGGTAGGAGGGATGTGCCGAGCGGCTGTCGACGGCGCCCTTCGCCAATCGGCCATGATACGCGCCGTGCAACGGACGATCGATATTGCGCAAGCTCTCAAGGATCTTGAGGGGGCGCGAGAGACCAGGGCGAGGATCGAGCATATGACAGCTCTCGCCGGCGGCAAGGATCAGCTCCCACGCCTGACCCAGGCAGCGAGAAGCTACCTCGATTTCTGGAACAAGGGCTCTCATGGACAGATCGACGACGACGCTGTCGATCTCGACACTGCCATCACCGCCACTGAGGCTGCGTGCGAAGAGTTGACCACCCACAACTGGCTGGCGAACTGACGGATGCGAGCCTCCATGGACCGGCGGATCCGGGTACTGATCGTGCGTCGACGACTGGAGACCGCCGCAGCGGACCTGGTCGAACGCGCCACCGGCACACGACCCGCACGCCACTCGTACGTCGCCGTGCGGCTGATGCTCATTCTCTCCTATACCGACACGTACCACTGGGAAGCTCGCTACGGACTCGCCCGTCAGGCGGCCCGGGTATACAGTGCGACATCGGCCGCATTGCACAGCAACCGTGCCTTTGGCGACATTCCTGAACACGAAGTTCAGGGATGGGAGAAAGTCGTCGAAGAGTTCATATCCACTGCAAATAACAAGATCTGAACGACTCTGCCGACGACGCCTGTTTCCTCGGCGTCCTCGGATGGCTACGTCAGCTCGAGTCCGGGCGCGTCTCGATAGACTCCGTCCAGTGAACACAGAGGTCGGTCGAGAGCGATCGCCGTCGCGGCGATCCAGCAGTCGCTCGAATGGACTTTCGCCGCCAGCGCATGCCCTCGTGCCTGACACGCGACGCGGAGGTCGACGTATGCCGCGACCACGTCATCGGTCACCGGCACCGTGGCGACCGAGTCGATGACTGCGAGGAGCTCCTCCGAGCGCGTCGGACCCCAGTTCCGAACCCGTGGCCAGAGCAGCAGTTCGGCCCGGGTGTGCGTAGGGATCACCAAGATCTTGCCGAGCAGCCGATCCTTCACCTCCGGCGCGGGGCGCCGCGCGACGAGGGCTCTGCTGAAGACGTCGGTGTCGACGACGACGAGGTTCGCCGGAACCGATGACGTCACCGACCGATCAGCTCCAGGAAGGCAGAAACCTCGTCGTCGTCGACGTCGAGCCCGCCGACTGCCCCATCCGTCCGCGCAGGCCGTGGCCCGAGATCCGGCATCTCCGGAGCGGTCCAGTCAGGCATATCGAGCTGCTCGATACGAGCCCCGACCAGCATGGTGACCTGGCCCCGGCTTCCGAGCACGGCCTCTCCCGTCGCTGTCACCTGCTGCCCGATGAGCCGACTGGCGTCGTCGACACCGACGACGTCCTCCAGCCGGATCTCGTTTCCGACGGCGTCACGCACGCGGAGCAGCTCGCGACGGAGATCGACCAGATCGAGACGTCCCGATACCGAGACATCGGATCGTCGGAGCGACGCAGCCCTCGGGATCGAGAGCCACGAGTCACGATGCACCGCCCCCGGGATGAACTCGATGGGAGCAGCACGCCCGGCGGGGCTGCTGACCGAGCAGCGATCGGACACCGCCGCGAGGGCCTCGACCACGTCGACCGTGGTCTCCCCCAGCAGAGGGGTGATCCAATCCGGGGGCTGCTGGGACGCCACACCTCGGAAGATGTCGAACAGCGCATCGAGGCTCTCGTGCTCCAGTCCCTCCCCGAGCACCCCGTCCTCACCGATGACGGCACGGAGCACGGTGCTGCCCGCGTCGGTTCCCTGGAGCCGGAACTCGGTGGCTCGTGCGACGGCGCCGGGAGAGCGGCCTCGACCGTCGTGTCCGGTGAGGTGTCGCCCCACACGGCCGGACAACCGCTGCATCGCCTCGGCGACAGCGGCGATCCCCGCGAACGTGATCTCACCGGGGGGCAGACCGGTTCCCGTGAGCCGCAGTTCGAACTGCTCCACCGCCACCTCCGGAAGTCGGCTCCAGCCGTCGACCGGACCTGTCGACGGACATCCCAGTATGCCCGCAGAAACACCTGCTGCGAGTTCGTTCACCGTTCCCCCGTCACGATCGGGCCACCGATCGTGACCCGTCCGGAGCTGATCGACTACGGTGAGCCACTGTACGTTCGCGAGGGGAGATCGCCGGTGCTGCCGTCGTTGGTCGCCGAGGACCTCCGCAGGTCTCTGACCCACTTCCTGGGCACGACGTTCGCCTTGGCCGACGACGACGTCCGCACCGAGCTGGAGCAGTTCATCGCGGATCCCGATCACGGCGTGTTCCGCGGCCCCTACGTTCGCCTCAAGCTGCCGTTCCGGCCCGCCGACGACCGATGGCGCGCGCATCTCGACTGGGCTCCGAGCGGGTTCCTGCCGCACAAGCACCAGGCCGCGGCCTGGACCCGCCTCGCGTCCCGTGACCGCCTGCCGGAACCGACCCTGGTGACCACGGGCACCGGCTCGGGCAAGACCGAGAGCTTCCTGATCCCGTTGCTGGAGCACTGCCGTCGTGAACGCGGCCGTGGCCACGACGGGATCAAGGCGATCGTGCTCTACCCGATGAACGCGCTGGCCAACGACCAGGCCCGCCGGATCGCGGCGCTGGTGCATGCCCAGCGCGCCGAGCTGGGCGACGTCACCGTCGGGCTCTACACCGGGGACTCAGGCAACGGCGTCACGATGACCGCGACCGAGGTCGTCGAGAGCAAGTTCGAGATGCGGCGGCGGCCGCCGGACATCCTGCTGACCAACTACAAGATGCTCGACATGCTCCTGCTGAGGCAGGAGGACGTACCGCTCTGGGAGCACGCCGCCGAGTCACTCCGTTACCTGGTCCTCGACGAGTTCCACACCTACGACGGTGCGCAGGGCACGGACGTGGCGATGCTGCTCCGGCGCCTGGGCATGGCCCTCGGGATCATGACGGACGATCGTCCCCTCGGCGCCGTCACCCCGGTAGCCACCTCCGCCACGCTGGGCAGCGGGGAGGAGGACCGGATCAAGCTCCGCACCTTCGCGGAGACCGTGTTCGGCGCCCCGTTCGGTGACGACGCGCTGATCGGTGAGGATCGGCTGGCGCCGGACGAATGGCTCACACCGAGCAGGCCGATCACGCTTGCCGGGCGGACCCGCACTCCCGTGGTGCCGCTGCTGCCCCAGATCGCCGAGCTGATCCCGGCACCGGGCGAGGCGCCACTCCCCCACCACCGGCTGTTGCGGCATGCGGTCGACCTGTTCTTCCCGGCCTCCGGCCGCGGTAGGGATGACGAGGTCGATCCTGCCGAGCTCGGCGCTGCACTCCGCACACATCCGTTCACCCGGACACTGCTGGAGCTCGCCTCGGCACCGCGTAACCTGGCGGAGCTCGCCGATCTCGCCGAACCCGTCTGGTCGGGGACCACCCGCAGCGGGACCGACACGACACGGCACGCAGTCGCCCTCTACCTCGCGCTACTGTCCTGGGCGCGCGACCCCAGTGGCTCGAGCCGGCCGCTGCTCACCATCGACGTGCAGCTCTGGATCCGCGAGGTGACCCGGCTCGTGCGGCGTCTCAGCGCGTCGCCACGTTTCCGCTGGTTCGAGGGCTCGGCCTCGGACGACGGCGATCGGCTACTGCCGTCGGTGTTCTGCCGCCACTGTGGACGATCGGGGTGGGGCGTCACCGTGCGGGCCGGTGGCGGGCTCGATCTCGCGCCCGCCACCGTGTGGCGCCGCTCCGTCTCCGAACCGGCTGCCACCCGCGCGTGGCTCTATGCCCCCGGCGAGGCCGCCGAGGACGCACCGGGGGTCCAGTGGGCCGACCCGGCCACCGGCGAGCTGTCCACCAGCCGGACCGGGCGGCACAGCCCCGAGGTCCCCGTGCTCGCCAGCTCGGATGTGGAGGCCAAGGACGAGACCTGCCCGTCGTGCGGGCAGAAGGACGCGATCAGGTTCCTCGGCTCCCGCGTCGCGACGCTCGCCTCGGCCACCCTCGGCCAGGTGTTCGGCAGCACCGACATCCGTACCGCAGAGAAGAAGACCCTCGTCTTCACCGACAGCGTGCAGGACGCCTCACACCGGGCGGCCTTCGTCGAGAATCGTGCCTACGCGCTCAACCTGCGCGCACTGATCCACCGCGCGATCGGCGACGACGGCTGCACGCTCGACCGGATCGGCCCGGCCATCGAGACCGCCGGCACGGACCGGGGTGAACGGTTCGCCGTCCTGCCACCGGAGCTGCGGGACCACGAGATCTTCACCCGTTACTGGTCACAGGATGATCCGGACCGGGAGGTGCGCGAGGCGGTCGCGCTGCGCATGGGGTTCTCCGCCACCCTCGAGTTCGGCCTGTCCTCGCGCACCGGCCGGACCATGGAGCTCACCGGTGCCGCAACCGCGCACGTCGAGGTGGGTGACCTCGGGACCATCGCCCGGTCCGCGCTCGACGCCGTCGCACAGACCGCCACGCAACTGCAGCTCGAGGACGTCGGAGACCGCGATCTACTGCCCCCCGGCGCTCCGGGCCCGACGGAGATCGCCTGGGTGCGCGGAATCCTGGAACGAGTCCGTGCGCAGGGCGGTATCGCGCATCCCTGGCTCGTGTCCTACGCCGAGCTCGACGACCGGTACCCGATCTGGGGGCACCGGAACCGCCGTTCCGTGGGCATGCCGGCGTTCCCCCGCGGCCGGCCTGCGCCCGCCTTCCCCACCTCCGCGAAACACACCGAGAACCTGGGGCTGATCGGGCCGCGCTCCTGGTACGCGCAGTGGACGGCACGCATCCTGCAGGTACCGACCGTCGACGCGCCGCGCTACGTCCGCGCCCTGTTCGACGCGCTCGTCGCCGACGGGGCGCTGACCACGCTGGAGGGGACCGGCGGATCGACGGTCTGGCAGATCCCGCCCGGCCGCGTCCGCATCGCACGGACCCGTTCGAACCCGCTCCGGCTGCGGTGCACCGTCTGCTCGACGATCTTCCCGGGGCCGGAGCCGGTGCTGCGTGAGCTCACCGGCGCGCCCTGCCACCGCGACCGCTGCACCGGCGTCTACCGGGCCGAACAGTCCGAGTACGACTACTACCGCGACCTCTACCGCGGCGAGGAGGTCCGGCGGATCATCGCACGCGAGCACACGTCGCTCCTGCCCACCAAGGAGCGGGTCGGCCTCGAGACCGACTTCAAGTCCTCCGCCGCTCCGGACTCCCCGAACGTCCTGACCTGCACCCCCACGCTGGAGCTGGGTATCGACATCGGCGACCTGTCGATGGTGGCGCTGACGTCCCTTCCGCGCTCGACCGCCTCGTACCTGCAGCGGGTCGGCCGGGCCGGCCGCCTCACCGGCAACGCGCTCGTGCTCTCGCTGCTGCCGGCCCGGCCGCTGGAGCTGCAGCGACTCGCCCAGCCGCTGTCGATGATCGCCGGCGACGTCGTGCCACCCGCCTGTTATCTGGACGCGACCGAGATCCTGCGCCGCCAGTATCTCGCCTCCCTCGTGGACCGGCGGGCCCGTTCCGGCTCGGGCGAACCGACCCGGCTCGCCGACGAGGTGTTCCGCGACGGGCTGACGCCGGCGTCGTGGCTCGGCTCGCTCGTCGCCGACGCCCGCGAGCACGCCGCGCTCTACGTCGACGAGTTCCTCCGCGGGTTCGGTCAGAACCTCGTGAAGGAGTCCGCTCAGGCACTGCGCGAATGGGCCGGCGACGGCGGGCCGGAGGGCGAGCCGCCCGGGCTGGAGCGAGCGGTCGAGAACGCGGTCCAGGAGTGGAACGCCGAGAGCGAGGAGCTCGCCGAGCGCATCACCGCTCTGCAGGCCGCGTCGGCCGAGCTCGAGGAACACACGAAACTCGACGATGCCGGAGAACGGGAGAAGCGGCGGCTGCGGGGCGAGCTGATCGCCGCCTACAAGTCGCGCAGCGCGCGCGGCCGGACCTACTGGATCTCGGCGCTGGAGGCACGCGGCCTCCTCCCCAACTACTCGCTCCTCGACGACAGCACCACACTCGACGTCGGGCTCTGGTGGTTCGACGAGGAGAACGGCGCGGGCTCGGACGAGAGCTCCTACGTGCGGGGGTCCCGTACGGCGTTGCACGAGCTGGCCCCGGGAGCGACGTTCTACGTCCGCGGCGCCGCCGTCGACATCGACGCCGTCGATGTCGGTACCTCCCGGAACCCCGCCACCGAGCGGCGGCGCTTCTGCCCCGCCTGCGGATGGTCGGTCCGCATCGGCCCGACCACCGCCGCGGGCCCCTGCGCGCGTTGCGGCGCAGCGGGAGCCGCGGACTCCGGACAGGTGCTCACCACCCTGCCGTTCCGGAAGGCGTCGGCGTACTCCTCCCGGGAGCGCGCGCAGCGCGACGAGGATCGGGAGGAGCGGCGCAAGACCCGGTTCGGGATCCTGACCACGGTCGACGTCGACCCTGAGGACGTCACCAGCGCATGGCGGCTGGCCGACTACCCGTTCGGCGCCGAGGTCCTGCGGGCGGCGGACATCCGGTGGATCAACACCGGCCCGGCCGACCGCGGTGGCGCCACGATGTACGTGGCCGGCAACGAGATCAGCGCGCCGCTGTTCCTGACCTGCCGGCACTGCGGTGTGGTCCCGGCCGCGCAGCGGACCGACACCGAGGGTGTGCGACACCGGGGATGGTGCCGGCAACGCAAGGAACCCGACCCGGACGGCTGGCTCTCGATCGCCCTGACCCACGAGCTGCGGACCCAGGCGGTGCGGATTCTCGTGCCGCCGATCGTCGAAGCCGACGCCACCGTGCACACCTCGCTGCGGGCGGCGATCCTGCTCGGGCTCCGAGCCGTCCTCGGCGGCGATCCCGACCATCTCGACGTCACCGAGGCCACCGATCCGACGGCCGACGGCGGCTCCCGCTCGATGATGGTGCTCCACGACCTCGTTCCCGGCGGGACGGGTTACCTGGCCCGCTTCACCGAGGCCGCCGACGTCCACCGGCTCCTGGCCGAAGCGCTCGCGGTCCTGGAGAACTGCCGCTGCCGCGACGAGGGCACCGCTGCCTGCCATCGGTGCCTGCTGCCCTACGTCGCGCCGTACGACGCCGAGTTCGCCCGCCGTGACACCGCGATCGACCTGATCCGGGAGGTGTTCGCGCACTGGGATCCCGAGCCGATCGACTCGCTCCGCGATCTGGTCGTCGGCCCGCAGGACACGCCGATCGAGAAACGCTTCCGCGAGCTGTTCCTGAACTGGGCCAAGCAACGCGGGGCCGCGGTCACGAAGTTCGCTACCGCTCAGGGTGATCGCGCCGAGATCCGGTTTCCCAAGGTTCACGGGAACCGACAGTGGTCTCTCACCCCGCAGGTGAAGCTCGGCGGCGTACGGCCGGACTTCCTGCTCACGACCGCGGACAACGCGGTCCCGGACATCGCGATCTTCTGTGACGGTGCCCGGTACCACTGCTCCGCCGAACACAACCGGGTCGCCGACGACGCCGGCAAGCGGGCAGGGCTCCGGGACGCCGGGAAGCTGGTCTGGTCGATCACGCATCAGGATCTGGAGACCTTCTCGAACCTGCTCACCGGTGCCCCCGAGCAGCCGGTCCACTGGCTCTCGCCACAGCTCCGGAAGCAGGCCGAGCATCTGGGAACGAAGCTCGCGGTGGTCGGAGCGAAGAAGACTGCCGAGATCCTGCGCGACCCGTCCTCACTGCTCACCGCATTCGTGCTCGACCCGGACCTGGACGCATGGGGGCCGGCAGCCCACTCCGTCGCGCTCGCGCTCACCACCGTCGCTCCGCTGCAGAAGATCGTGGAGCAGTCGATCCCGGCGCTCCTCGAGGCGGAGGCCACCGGGGCCCGTCCCACAGGAGACCCCGGCCCGGTCCCGGTGGCGGTCGGCCGCACACCCGGCGGGCTCGCGATCGCTGCGGAGCGGCGCAGCCCGAAAGACGCCCGGGTACGGCTCTGTCTGGACGACCGGACCCGGACGGTCGGGTCGGACGACCAGGTCGCGGCCTGGCGGGACTTTCTCGCCGTGTCCGCGGTACTGCAGTTCCTCGAGCCCGGTCGGCTGACGGCCGCAACCGTGTCGACACTGCCCTCGATGCTCGTCCCGGTCGGCGAGGCTGTCGTCGTCCCGCCCCCGTGGCAGGAGATCGCGGAGACCTACGAGGGCACCGAGCGGGACCGTGTGTTGGGCCTCGCGACCGCCGGGCTTCCGGTCCCGGAGTCCGGCTTCGAGGTCGACGACGGCCGTCACATGATCGACCTCGCCTGGCCGGCGGAAGCCGTCGCGGTTCTGTTCGAACCCGACGACGATGTGCTCGAGTACCTGAACGACCACGGATGGACGGTCGTTCCTCCCGACGAGAAGGCGGTGCGCGCAGCGGTGACGAACGGTGGAGGTTCCTGATGGGCGTGATCATCTCGAAGGAGTTCCACCGCTCGCTCGACATCGACGGCTCGCTCAAGCCCAAGGCGTGGGACTTCGTCACCAAGCTCACCAAGGACCCCGATCTCACCGGTCTCGACGTCAAGATCCCGAAGGGGCCCGCCGACAAGCGGGTCCGCACCGCACGGGTGGACCTCAACCATCGCGCCGTGATCTTCGCGGTCGGTGACGAGGCCGAGCCGATGTGGTTGCTGGCCGCCATCCGGCCGCACGACCAGGCCTACGCCGAGGCCGAGAAGCTCGTCCTCAGCGTGAACCCCGCGAACGGGGCGATGGAGGTCTACACACCCTCCGCGGTCGAGGCGACGGTCGCCGGGTTCCGGCATCGGTCCTCGAACCCCGAGGATGCCCCGCAGCTGCTGCCCTTCACCATCGAGGAACTCGTCGGCATCGGGATCGAGAGCCGCGTCGCCACCGAGGCGATCAACGTCCCCGACGAGGACGCGTTGCTCGCACTCGCCACCGATCTCCCGGCGTGGCAGCAGAAGGCTCTGCTCGACCTCGCCACCGGTTCGTCACTCGACGACGTCCGTGCCACCTATGGTGGTGACGCGCCCACCGGCGACGAGCCGGTCGACCCGGTGACCGCGGCCCGCCGGCCGGCAAGTCAGCTGGAGTTCGCCTATCTCGAAACCGACGACGAGCTGCGCCGCATGCTCGAAGGCGACTTCGCGGAGTGGCGCACCTACCTGCATCCGACTCAGCGCGACATCGCCTACCGGAAGACCTACAACGGGCCCTTCCGGCTCGCCGGCGGGGCCGGCACCGGGAAGACCGTCGTTGCGCTCCATCGGACCGCGTTCCTGTCGCGCACGCCCGGGGCGCGGGTCCTGCTCAGCACCTTCACCCGCAACCTCGCCGCCGTCCTGCAGACGGATCTGCGCGGGCTGGTCTCCGCGGACGAGGCGCAGCGGGTGACGGTGAACGGGGTCGACCAGCTCGTCCGCCGGGTCGTGACCGCCGTCGACGGCCAGCAGGGGCCGCCACTCGGTGACCGCGAGCGAGACGCCGTGTGGAACGAGTCCCTGCACGCGGCCGGTGTCCCCGAAGACCTGGCCGAGCAGCTCACTCCGACGTTCCTGGCCGCGGAGTACCGCGCGGTCGTCATGGCGCTGCCCGAGCACACGCGCGAGGCCTACCTGAAGGCCAAGCGGATCGGACGCGGTGTGCGGTTAAACCGGGTCCAGCGAGCTGCCGTGTGGCGGGTCGTCGAGGCGTTCGAGAAGAGTCTCGCCGCTCAGGGCCGGACGACCTACGACGTGCTCGCCTGCCGAGCCGCCCGGATCGCGAACGATCCCGCGAACCACGCGGCGGTCCCGCGGTTCGACCACGTCGTCGTCGACGAGGGCCAGGACCTGCACGCCGGTCACTGGCGGATGCTGCGCGGACTCGTCGACCGCGGCCCGAACGATCTGTTCATCTGCGAGGACGGCCACCAGCGCATCTACGGCGACCGCCTCGTCCTCAGCCACTTCGGCATCGAGACCCGGGGCCGGTCGCGGCGGCTGACGCTCAACTACCGCACGACGCGGGAGAACCTCGCCCTCGCCATGGGAGTGATCAGCGAGGAGGACATCGTCGATCTCGACGGGGACCCCGAGACCGTGGCCGGATACCGGTCGGCGTTCGCGGGGCCGGTCCCGCAGCTCCGAGGCTTCTCCTCGCCGCAGGAGGAGCTGGCATTCGTCGCCGCCACCGTGCAGGACTGGATCGCCGCGGACGTCCCTCCGGAGTCCATCGCAGTCGTCGGGCGGCGGAATCACGAGCTCGAACATGTGAAGGAGTCGTTGCGGAACGCGGGTGTCCCGATCGAGTTCCTGCCGAAGGACGGTTCCGGGCACCCGGGATCGGTCAAGGTCACCTCGATGCACCGGGCGAAGGGCACCGAGTTCACCAAGGTCGTCGTCGTGGCAGTGCGCGACCACGTCGTCCCGCTGGATTTCGTGTTCTCCCAGCGCCCGGAGTCCGAGCACCCGCTGATCAGAGCGCAGGAACGGTCGTTGCTCTACGTGGCGTGCAGCCGTGCACGCAACCAGCTGGTGATCACCTGGCACGGAGCGGCCAGCCCCTTCCTTCCGGTCGCGGTCAACGGCTGATCCGCCGGAGTGCTTCCTCGACGACCTCGGCGTCGTCATCGAAGCCGACCGGGCTTCTCAGGTCGTCCTCGTCGTCGTCGGTCCGGACGAGGTAGCCGACCGCGGCGCCGAGAACCCGACGCTGCTCGGCGTCGTAGTCGGACCATCGGTTCAGCGCCTCACCGAGCCGCCGATGAAGGTCCTCGGCCAGCGGCAGGTCCACGAACTCCTGTTCCTCGGCCGCGGACCGGACGAGCCGGAGGTGACCGGCCAGCCGTCGAGCCAGCTGGGCCTGCTCCGGATCGTCACCGGTCGTCGTCACCGGGACCGCGGCACTGCCCCCGCCCGTGGACCGGTGCAACCGGCTCTCCGCGATCGCCCGCTCCTCGGGACTGAACAGAGCCCTGAACCGTGGATCGACCACCACGGTCTCGACCGCGAGGTCCAGCCGCCCCGCCTCCCACAGCCGCACGTAGCCGTCGGTCACGGTGCGGGAGTTCAGGATCCGGCGCACGGCGTCGGCAGGCCCGTACTGGTAGATCAGCTCGCGCATGTTCTGGGCGTTGTAGCCGAGCTCGATGCGGCACCGTTCGATGACGTCGTAGAGCGCTTTCTCGAAGGCTCCGTCCGCCGGGGTCTCGTCGACCACCGGGTCGGTGTTCTCTGCGGTATCGCCCGAGACCTGCTCCCCGAGCCGCTGCACGTACCCGCGCAGCGCATCGACCGTGGTGAAGACATCGAAGCCCAGCTCCGCCAGTCGCGGGAGGTCTGCGTCATCGGGATCCAGCTCCAGCACGACCGGCTTGCCCATGCCCGGCTGCAGGCCGCGTTCCCAGAACAGCTCGGCGACCGCGAGCTCGCGCCCGGTGTCGGGGTCGGCGATCTCGGCGTCCCGCGCGGGGACCGCGTAGCCGAGCTCGCTGAGTTCCTCGACCAACGACGCGAGCTGGGCGGCGCGCGGATCGGACACCGTGACCGTGTCCTCGTCGCGCACCTCGACGGCCTGCAGCTCACGGTTCCACGGCATGCGTCCGGTGATCAGGTCGTCCATCAGCCCCGTCGCGGCGGAGCCGAGCAGCTCGCGGCGGGCGTCGAGGAACTCGCGGTAGCGATCGATCCGCCAGAGCGACGGGTCCTCGGGGATCCACTGCGAGCGCCGCGCCGTCTCGGGCAGCTCGGCCAGGTAACCGGCCGGATCCGCCCCCGACAGCCGGCTGGCCGAGGCAGGTCCGACGAACGCGAAGTTGGCGATGGCGTTCACCTCCGCGCGGCTGTAGCCGGCGCGGACCAGCTCGGCCTTCGGGAAGATCTCGTGCACCTCGACCGTCCCGGAGTCCTGGCCGAGCGGCCGGCCGGTGACCAGGTCCAGACCGTCCCGTACGCGGGTCAGCAGGTAGAGCAGCGGGTAGGACCGGGCACCCCGGCCGACACCTTCGAAGTCCTGCGCGTCGATACGCATGTTGCCCTTGCGGGAGCGGCTCAACGACGCGATCACGGCGTCGATCCCGCCGGCGTCGACGGTCTCCAGGTCCTTGGCCAGTGCGGTCTCGGAGGCAGCCGCGAACCGGCCGCGCAGCGCTGCGTGCACGTACCAGTAGAGGGCCTTGTCGGCTTCTGAGCCGTCGGCGAACCGGCCGCCCCTGTTGTGCAGCAATCGGCTCAGGACAGGGATAGCGTTGCGGCCGAAGAGGACCCGGTCGTGGTCGACGCCGAGCCTGGATCCCAGCAGGAACAGCAGATGGTCGACGTGGTGCAGCGTCTCGGTGAGCGCGTGCTGGAAGTCGGACGCCGACACGTTCTCCAGCGCCGAGAACGGCGCGCGCCCGGTGGCCACCGCGTTCGTGTTCCGGAGCAGCCAGTCCGCGGGGAACTTGAAACCGGTCGCGGCCCAGCGGTCCAGATTCCGCCGCATCGTCGGCCGCGCGTCCGCCCACTCCGAGCAGATCCGCGCCAGCGCCAGGTCTCCCTTCGACAGCTTGGTACCGCCGGAGTTGACCCGGTTGAAGATGTCGACGACGACGTCGACGGTCTTGTCCGCACCGGTGATCTGCTCGACGTGGAACTCGCGGTTGGCGATGTTCAACAGATCCTGCAGCCGGGGCAGGTACTCGGTGTAGAGGCGCGGCGCGGTCTCCGGGTGTTCCGCCAGCGACTGCGCCACGCCACCCATGCCGTCGCGGAACAGCGCGGTCACGTCGACCCAGCGCGGGTCGTCCTTCATCTTGATCGGCGCGTGGAACTGGAACGCCTCGGTCTCCACGTTGAACCGCAGACCGGTGAATGCCGCGTCGTCACCCTCGAAGAACGCCGGGGCTGCGCCCCGGATCAGGCCGTAGAGCGTCGTGACCCGCTGCTGCCCGTCGAGCAGGAGCTGACGCTGCCCGCTACCGGTCGCCACTGCACCGCGGACCGGCTGCACGTCCCCCTCGGTCTCCCACACCAGCAGTGCGCCGACCGGATATCCGAGGTAGAGCGAACGCATCAGGCCGCGGACCTGGTCGCGGTTCCAGACGTACCCGCGCTGGAACTCCGGCAGGAGCATCGACCCTGCGTCGATCTGGTCCAGGATCGTGCTCAACTTCGTCACTGCTGTTCTGCTCCCCGCCTCGATGCGTGCCGTTCCACTGATCGTCCGTCGACGCGTGGGCGTTAGCGTTCACCGTCTCAGCTCGTCTGCGTGTTCCGCAGATGCCGTCCGATGTAGCCGACGTAGATCGTCCCGGATCCGGCGACGTCGTCGTGGAAGTACAGCCGCGGGCTGACCATCCCGAGCGCGCCGAGCTTGAAGTGCGCGGTCATCACCACCGACTCGCTGTCGTCGACGCACGACGGCACCGGGAACACCCGCTCCGCACCCCAGGCCTGCCGCGTCGTCGGCGACTCGCCGCTGGCGTACCTCTTGGGCGGGACACCGTGGTATCCGGCCGGGGTGTTGCACAGGTAGTGCTTGAGATTGCCGTCGACGACACCGCCCGTCCGTGCCCGGACGTAGTCGGACAGCGTCAGCAGAACCATCCAGGTCGCGCGGGCGACACGGCCCAGTGGGTCCTGGTCGTCGAGGGCACGAACCTGCTTCTGGTCGCCGGTGAACTCCACGCCGGGGAGCCGCTCCGGTTCGCTCAACCAGTCCGCGAGCTCGGCGAAGTCGGCCGGAGCGGCCGAGACCTCGTCGGCCGGAATCGAGGCGGCGGCCGCCGCATGATCCTCGTGCCGGTGCAGTTGCGTGCGGAGCCACCTGTTCTCGTCGGCCGATCTCGCCAGACCGTCCTCCGCCTCGGCCAGTGCGAGCTCGTACTCCTCGCCGAGCTCCTGGTGATACTCCACGCGTTCCTGCAGCTCCTCGAGCCGTCTGCGCCGTGCCTCCATCTCCCGGGTCAGCCGGTCCACGGACGCCGTGGTGGCACGCGCATGCGACAGTGATCGGGCCACACCGTCGAGCGCCTGGGGCGTCAGCTCGGGGATCCCGAGTGACTCCTTCACCAGCTCGATCTGGGCGAGATAGACGTCGGCGGCGGCGCTGAGGTCCGACGGTGCCGAAGCCTGCTCCCGCCTCGCCGCCATGTCCGGCCCCGGACCAGCCGAGAGGCCGTCGAGCAGGAGACGGTCCTCGATCCTGCGCAGCTCATGATCGAGACGAGTGAACCGGCGGGGCGCGGGGCGATCCATCGCATGCCGACGGGCGGCGCGACCGAGTGTGATCCGCACCGACCGGTCCGGGTCCTCGGCCAGCCGGCGGGTCCCGAGGATGCGATGCCGGCGGGCGTCGGATTCGACGGCCGGGTCGACCTCGGGCCGATAGGTACGGATGGTGAACGGCGACGTGGCGTAGTGCTCACCCATGATCGCCACAAAGGCGGCCGTCGCAGCCGGGTCGAGCACCGCCACGGACGCGAGCCCGGTCGTCTCCGAGGTCCAGTCACCGACCTGCTCGCGCCACGGCCCCAGCGGCAGCCGGTCGTCGCTCCCGGCCACGAAGAAGAGCCCCTGCCGATCCGGGCTGCTCAGCTCCTCGGCGAACTCCTCGACCTCATCCACCGTCACGAGGCGAGGGGCCACGGATAGCCGGGCCGCGCCGTCGCGGACGTCGAACGCCCGCATGAGGTGGCGAACCAGGCGTGGGACCGCGACGAACCGGTTGGCGTCGTTCGCCACCTCCAGCCCGATCCACGGCCGTCCGGTACCGGAACCGTGAACTGTCACGGTCGTGGTCCACACACCGGTGGAGTTCTCCTCCCGCAGCCGTGCCCGGAAGTCCCGGCCGTCGCGGTGGTCCCGGTGCAGTACGAGCAGCTCGCGTCCGTGGTCGGAGTCGACGACGTAGCCGGACTCCTCGATCGGCGGGTTCCAGCTCTTCTCGTCCAGCCAGATCGCCAGCTGCCGCTCGACCTCGCCGATGGGATCGGGGGCGTCGACGACGTCGAGAAACGACAGGTAGGTGTTCGCGGCGGAGGCCGGGGGCGGCTCCACCCGATTCTCGGCGATCGTCACCCGGCCCACCTCGGTCTGCTGCGCGCCCGTCCGATACTTCCACCGTGCACATCGCGAGGTCGGTGACGCAAGACCGTCACCCGGTGGTACGCCGCGGGCCCGGCGACCGGTACTCACGGTCGCGACGGCCGTCGCGGACGTGCAGCGAGGTCGCAGGCCGTCGCGCGCGGCATGGCGCGCGACACGGTCGGTCGTTCCCGCTCGAACGTCGCGCGCGGTTCCTCTAGCTTGATCGCCGCTTCCCACACCGCACCCACGGGCCCGTGTGCCCACGAGCGAAGGAGTCACCATGTCCCTCAGGAAGAGCACGCTCATCGCGCTGCCCCTCGCCGCCGCCACCGCAGCTCTGCTGGCGACGGCGGGCTGCGGCAGCGACGCCGCCGGCGCCCCGCAGGACGCCGCCCGGTCGGCGGCGGCCGCGGCGCCGGCGGCCGCCCCGTCGTCGGACGCCAAGAAGGTCGTCACCGAGTTCTACGAGCAGGGCTTCGTGAAGAAGGACTTCAAGAACGCGGTCGACAAGTACGTCGCCGACGACTACATCCAGCACAACCCGCAGGTCACCGACGGGAAGAAGGCGTTCCTGGACGGTCTGGGCGAGACGATCGCCTCACCGGACCTGAAGATCCGGATCGGGCGTGTGATCAGCGAGGGCGACCTGGTCGTCGTGCACGCCGAGTGGACCCAGAAGGCGGACTCGACAGCGGTCGCGGACATCTTCCGTGTCGCGAACGGCAAGATCGTCGAGCACTGGGACGTCCAGCAGGAGATCCCGAAGAAGACCGCGAGCGGGCGCCCGATGGTCTGACGGGACCCGGAAGGGTCCTACGGGCGCCGCGGGCCGCGCACGCGGCGCCCTCACCCGCGTCCTCCGGGCGGGCGCCCCGACATCGTCGTCGGGGACCCACCGGGCGCGGGTGGTGCGGCTCAGCGCCAGCCGAGCTTCTTGGTGCAGGCCGGCCAGGCCTTCCAGCCCTGCTGGTCCTGGACCTTCTTGGCGACCTCGATCTGCTCGGACTTCGAGGCCTGCTCGGGGCTCGGCGCGTACTTCTTGCCGCCGAACTCCTTCCAGGTCTGCGGGGTGAACTGCAGGCCACCCTTGAAGCCGTTGCCGGTGTCCGCCTGCCAGTTCCCGGTGCTCTCGCAGTGCGCGAGCTTCTCCCAGGTCTTGGCGCTCTCGACCGTCGGCGCGGAGCCCGACTCCGCGGCGAACGCGGTGGTGCTGATGCCGAGCGGCGCAGCGGCCATGGCGGTCAGCGCGCCCACGCGAGCGACGCGACGACCGGTCTGGGTGGGCTTGCGGTGCCGTCCTGCCATTTTCGTTTCTCCGTGCAGTCTCGGGGGAACTGTGCCGCCCGGACACATTGGGGAGGCGGGGAGCCGGTCCGGACAGGACACACCGTAATCATGACGTGACGGGGCCCGGCAACCACCGGTTGCGCTCGTCGTGGGGTTCCGCGGCGAATGGTCGGTTCCCCGCGATGATCGACGGGCGGCGTTCGCGGCGTCGGGGCGGGACGCCCACCGCTCAGTTCGGGCAGCTCGTCGTGGCCACCGGGCGGGCCCCGACCGGCTCGGCGACCCGGCGGCCGCGCACCACCGCGACGATTCCCAGCACCGCGACGACACCGCCGTAGGCGAGCGCCGTCGGCCGCAGCCCGACCGCGGTCGCGGCCACTCCGGCGATCATGGCCGGGACGGAGAACGCCAGGTAGGCCAGCGTGTAGGTGGCGGCGAACAGCTCGCCGCGCTCGTGCGGGGCGGCCAGCGCGGACAGCGTCCCGAAGCTCGCGTAGGCCGCCGCGCCGAAGCCGAGCCCGGCGACGAGCGTGCCGGCCGTCGCGACGAGCAGCAGCCCGGCGACCGTGCCGGCGAGCGTCACCAGCGTCCCGGCCGCGAGCAGCGCGCCGGCCGGGGCGACGACCCGCGCGGGCGTCCGGCCGCGCAGCGCGAACGCGGCGAGCGCGCCGGTGCCGCACAGCGCGGTCACGACCAGCCCGCCGACGAGGTGCGAGCGCACCCCGAACAGCCCGGCGACGACCGACGGTCCGAGCGAGAGGTAGAGCCCGCCGAGTGCCCAGCTCGCGGCCAGGATCGGCACGATCGCGGCGAACCCGCCGCGCAGCCGGGCCGGGACGACCGCGCGCGGCCGCAGCGACGCCCACACCCCGGGCGTGCGTTCGATGGTGTCGGGCAACGCCGTCAGCGCGAGCGCGGCGACGACGAGCCCGGCGACGAGCAGCAGCCACACCAGCCGGGTCGGCTCGGGTGCGTACTCGACGAGGACCCCGCAGGCGAGCGCGCCGGCGCCGAGCCCGGCCAGCGGCGCGATGCCGTTCACCAGCCCGGCCCGCTGCGGCCGCTCCGCCAGGTCGACGACGGTCGCGGGCAGCGCCGCGGTCGCCGTCCCGGTCGCGACGCCCTGCACGACCCGGGCCGCGAGCAGCCACCCGACGCCGTCGGCCCCGAGGAACAGCAGCAGCGAGACGATCTCCAGCGCGATCGCGCCGAGCAGCACCGGGCGTCGTCCGAGGTGGTCGGACAGCTTGCCGACGGTCAGCAGCGCGGCGATCAGCGCGAGCACGTACACCGCGAAGATCGCGGTCAGGGTGAACGCCGAGAACGCGAACTCCTGCTGGTAGACCACGTAGAGCGGGGACGGCGCCGACGACGCGGCCAGGAACCAGACGAACGTCGCGGCGACGGCCACGAACGCGACCGGGCGGGGCAGGCGGGGCACGGAGCGCTCCTCGGGGGCGGGTACGGCGATACCGGGCTGCGGTACTGAGCACTGACAACCACCGGCCGGCCCGGGGCATTCCACGCACCCTCCCCGCGGGGTCAGGCGAGGGCCGCCCGCAGCGCCGCACCGGCCTCGTCGAGCGCGGCGCGGGCTTCGTCGACGACACCGCCGAGCTGCAGGAACCCGTGGATCATTCCCGGCGACGGCCGGTGCTCGGCCTTCACACCGGCCGCGGCGAGGCGCTCGGCGTAGGCCGCGCCCTGGTCGCGCAGCGGGTCGTTCTCGGCGGTGATCACCAGCGTCGGCGGCAGCCCGGACAGGTCCGCGGTGAGTGCCGGGGACATCCGGGGGTCGCGGACGTCGTCGGGCGAGGACAGGTAGTGCCCCATGAACCACTCGATCCAGGCGCGGGACAGCAGCGGGCCCGCCCCGTGCTCGGTCATCGACGGCGAGGCGTCGGCCGCGTCGACAGCCGGGTAGACCAGCAGCTGGAAGCGCAGCGCGGGGCCGCCGTGGTCGCGGGCGTGCTGGGCGACGACCGCGGCGAGGTTCCCGCCCGCGGAGTCCCCGCCGACGGCGAGCCGGCCCGGGTCCCCGCCGTACTCGGCGGCGTGCGCGTGCACCCACGCCAGCGCGGCGACGGCGTCGTCGACCGCCGCGGGGAACCGGTGCTCCGGCGCGAGCCGGTAGTCGACCGCCACGACGACCACGCCGGCCCGGTTCGCCAGCACCCGGCACACGGCGTCGTGGGTGTCGAGATCGCCGATCGTCCAGCCACCGCCGTGGTAGTACACGAGCACGCCGGACGGGCCGCTCCCCTCCGGCACGTAGACCCGCAGCGGGATGTCGCCGCCGGGTCCGGGTGCGGCGGCGTCGTGCACCGCCGCGACCGGCTCGGGCGCGCCGGCCAGGCGGGCGACGGTGCGGGCGACCTCGCGGTTCTGCTCGACGGTCAGGGTCTCGGGGGCGGGTGCGCCCTGCTCGGCCAGCGCGGCGAGCAGGCTCTCGACCTGGGGGTCCAGCGGCACGGGTACGGCTCCTTCGGCGTGACACGGTGCTCGGAACACGGCGCTCGGACCGTCCGTTTCCGGACGATCACTCCCCATCCTGCGCCGCGGCGCAGGATCTCCGCACGCCGCCCGTGACGAACCAGTGGCATTCTCGACGCCGTGCTGGTGGCCACGACGTCGCGTGCGGGACTGGTGAGCGTGCGCTACGAGGTGCGCCGCGACGGCCGGGCGGTCACCGGCTGGACCGCCCGGCACCGGCAGGCGCACCGCGACCTGCTCATCGAGGGCAGTCCGTACGCGCTGCGCTCCGAGGGCATCGCCCGGTTCCGGCTGGAGGGCGACGTGCGCGCCCGCTGCCTGCGCAGCGTCGACGGCCCGCCCGGGCAGCGGTTCTGGAACGTCGAGACCGGCGACCTGCGGTACCGGCTGACCGGCACCGGGATCGGCCGCCGGTTCGGCCTGCTGGGTGCCGCGGACGCCGCCAACGAGGCCGGACGGGTGTGGCGGACCGGGACGCTGCGCCCGTCCTACGCCGCGCAGCTGCCGGACGCGCTGGTCACGCCGGTGCAGGTGTTCGTGCTGTGGGTCGCGATGGCGATCTGGCGGGCGAGCGTGGCGGCTGCGGCGACCGGCGTTCCGCCGCGTACTCCCTGAACACCCCCACGGCCGCGGCCCGCACCCCTGCGCGGGGGGGGGGGCCGCGGGACCGCTCAGGACAGGTGGTGGCTCTCCTGCAGCGCGTAGACCGGGGTGTCGAGCCCCTCCTGGCGCGCCTTGAGCTGCAGCGCCAGGTACAGCGAGTAGAAGCGGCTCTGGTGCAGATTGCCGCCCTGGAACCACAGGTTCTGCTGCTGGGTCGGCTTCCACATGTTGCGCTCCTCGCCCTCCCAGGGACCGGGGTCCTTGGTGGTGTCCGAGCCCAGTCCCCACACCTTGCCGACCTTGTCCGCGACGTCCTGCCCGACGATGTCGGCGGCGAGCCCGTTCATCGACCGGTACCCGGTCGCGAAGACGACCAGGTCGGCCTCGAGCTCGGTGCCGTCGTCGAGCTGCACGCCCTTCTCGGTGAACGACGCGACCTGGCCCTTGACCAGCTTCACCTCGCCGTCGGCGACGAGCTCGGCCGCGCCGACGTCGATGTAGTAGCCCGAGCCGCGGCGCAGGTACTTCATGAACAGGCCCGAGTCGTCGTCGCCGAAGTCCAGCTCGAAACCGGCCTTCTCCAGCTTGGCGTAGTAGTCGGCGTCGACCTCGCGGGCCTTGTCGTAGGCCGGCTTCTGGAACTGCGCCATGATCCGGTACGGCAGCGACGCGAAGATCATGTCCGCGGTGTAGGTGTCGATGCCGCTGCGCACCGCGCGCTCGGAGTACAGGTCGCCGAGGCCGTACTCCATCAGCGTGCTCGACTTGATGATGTGGGTCGAGGAGCGCTGGACCATCGTGACGTCCGCGCCCACCTCCCAGAGCGAGCCGCAGATGTCGAAGGCCGAGTTGTTGGACCCGATGACGACGACCTTCTTGCCGGCGTAGGCGTCCGGACCGGGGTGCTGGGAGGAGTGCTGCACCTCGCCCTGGAACTGCTCCCGGCCGGGGAACTCGGGGATGTTCGGCTTGCCCGACACCCCGAGCGCGACGACGAGCTGGCGCGGCCGGAGGGTGATCTCCTCGGTGCCGTCGGCGCTCGCACGTTCCACGACGACGTCCCAGCGGCCGGAGGACTCGTCGAACTCCGCGGACTTCGCGGTGGTGGAGCCCCAGTAGTTCAGCTCCATGATCCGCGTGTAGAACTCCAGCCAGTCGCCGATCTTGTCCTTCGGCGCGAACACCGGCCAGTTGTCCGGGAACTTCAGGTACGGCAGGTGGTCGTACCAGACCGGGTCGTGCAGGGCGAGGCTCTTGTAGCGCTTGCGCCAGGAGTCCCCCGGGCGCTCGTTGCGCTCGACGATGATCGTCGGGACGCCGAGCTGGCGCAGCCGCGCGCCCAGCGCGATCCCGCCCTGACCACCGCCGATGACGACGACCTCGGGGTCGCGGGTGCGGCCCAGCTCGGCCAGCTCCTGCTCACGGGACTCCAGCCACGTCGTCCGGTCCGGGTTGGCGCCGTGCTCGGCGCCCATCGGACGGTTCTCCCGCATCGGCTCCTCGTAGCCCTTGAGCTCGTCGAGGGTGGTGAGCAGGGTCCACGCCTTGGGGGTGCCGGCGTCGTCGACGAGGCGCAGGTGCCCGGTCCCCCGGCCCACCGCGGTCTCGAAGGTGAACCAGGCCTCGGTGACGCCGTCGGCCTGCGTGGGCTCGGCGGAGAGCTCCCAGTGGCCGGGGTCGGTGACGTCGAGGGTGTTCTCCAGCAGGTCCCGGACCCCGTCGTGGTGCTCGACGGTCTTGAGGTTCCAGGTGAACGACACCAGGTCGCGCCAGTAGCACTCGTCGGCGAACAGCGAGACGGCCCGGTCGACGTCGCGGGCGGACAGGGCGTCGGCGAAGGCGTTGAGCCAGCCCTCCGCGGTCGTGCGGGCCGCGGACTTCTCCTGCGTGGTGGTCACGAGCACCTCCTGCGAGCGGTTCGCCACGACCACGCGGGCGCTCGCCGGCCCTGCCGCGGTCGTCGGGGCAACGTGGAGCAGTCAACACCACCGGCGTGATCCGCGACACGGGTTGCGCCGAGGTTGCAACGAGCGCCCCGACCGGCTGGTCAGGGCAGCCGGAGGGTCAGGGCAGCCGGGAGGGTCAGTGCACCCGGTGGCGTTCGGCGTCGGGGTCCGAGCGGGTCAGCGCGACCACCCCGGCCAGGGCCGCGACGACGCCGATCAGCGCGCCGATGTCCCAGCCGGGCCGGATGCCGTCGCCGAGCAGGGCGATGCCGACCGCGCCGGGCACCACGACCTCGGTCACCGACAGCACGGCCGTCGCGACGCCGGTGGCGCCGTTCTGCAGCGACTTCGCGAACCCGAGCGCACCCAGCACCCCCATCGCGACGACGGCGTAGGCGAGTGGGTCCAGCGCCAGGTCGAGGATATGGAACGACCCGTCCGCGCCCGGGTGGATCGCCCGGACGGCCAGCGAGGTGCCGCCGAACCCGAGCCCGGCGAGCACCGCCAGCGGCACCGTCCGATTCGTCCGCCAGACGAACGGCGCCGCGACGAGCAACACCGCGAACGACACCAGCAGCGCCGGCGTGGCGACCGGCGGCAGCGCCGAGGGCCGTTCGGGCTCCGCGCTCGACGCCACCAGGATCAGCCCGCCGAGCACCGCGATCACCCCGAACCGCTGCCGGTGGTTGAGGTTCCAGGGGCTCCACTCGTTGTCCGCCAGCGTCGTCAGCGCGATCGCGCCGGCCAGGATCGACTGGACCGCGAAGACCGGCAGGAACCGCAGGGCGACGACCGTGAGCCCCCAGGCGACGATGTCGGCGAGCAGCCCGGCGAGGAACCACGGCTGCAGCCAGACCGGACGGCCGTACTTCGCCAGCCGGCTGCCCCGAGCCTCCCAGAGCGCGGCGACGGTGTTGCCCACCATCGCCACGAGCGCGGCGAGCAGGGCGAGAACGGTCGTCATCGGTTCCCATCCTGCCCGGTACCGGTGGGTACCGGCCGGGACACGCCGCTCGCCGGAGGGCACGATTCATGCGAACATGTGTTCGTGCGTGGGCTGGCGACGATCCTGCATGCCGACCTCGACTCGTTCTACGCGTCGGTCGAGCAGCGCGACGACGCCCTGCTGCGCGGCCGCCCGGTGATCGTCGGCGGTGGTGTGGTGCTCGCGGCGAGCTACGAGGCCAAGGCGTTCGGCGTCCGGACGGCGATGAACGGCCGGCAGGCGCGCGCGTTGTGCCCGGCCGCGGTCGTCGTGCCACCGCGGATGGCCGCATACTCCGAGGCGAGCCGGGCGGTGTTCACGATCTTCCGCGACACCACGCCCGAGGTGGAGGGGCTCTCGATCGACGAGGCGTTCCTCGAGGTCGGCGGCCTGGCACGGATCGCGGGCACGCCCCGGGAGATCGCGGCGCGGCTGCGGGCACGGGTGGCCCGGGAGGCGGGCCTGGCGATCACGGTCGGGGTGGCGCGGACGAAGTTCCTCGCCAAGGTGGCGAGCGGGGCGGCGAAGCCGGACGGGCTGCTGGTCGTCGAGCCGGACGGCGAGCTGGAGTTCCTGCACCCGCTGCCGGTGGAGCGGCTGTGGGGCGTGGGCGCGGTGACCGCGGCGACGCTGCACAAGGTCGGGGTGCGGACGGTCGCCGACGTCGCCGCGCTCGGTGAACCCGCGCTGGTGTCCTATCTGGGCCCGGCCGCGGGGCGGCACCTGCACGCGCTCGCGCACGGCCGCGACCCCCGCCCCGTCGACACCGGCCGCCGACGACGGTCCATCGGCTCCCAGCGCGCACTCGGCCGACGACCGCGGTCGGAGGAGGAGCTCGACGCGATCCTCGCCGGGACCGTCGACCGGCTCGCGCGACGACTGCGGGCGCCTCGCGGGAGCGACGTGGACGCAGCGGACCGTCCCGAGCCCGGCGACGGCTGGGCGCCTCCGGGTCGATCGGGTGCCGTCGGGGGCCGGGTCTGCCGGACGCTCGTGCTCCGCCTGCGGTTCGCCGACTACACCCGCGCGACCCGGTCGCACACGATGCCGGTCGCGACGTCGCACACGCCGACACTCCTCGCCGCGGCCCGGGTCCTGTTCGCCGCGGCGCTCCCGGAGATCCGGCTGCGCGGACTGACGCTGCTCGGGCTGTCGCTGACCAACCTCGACCGCGACGACGCCCTGCAGCTCGAGCTGCCTCTCGACGCACAGTCCGGGCCGGCTCTGGACACCGCCCTCGACGCCGTCCGGCAGCGGTTCGGTGCTGCCTCGGTGTCGCGGGCGACGCAGCTCGGCCGGGACCAGGGCCTGCAGGTACCGCTGCTGCCGGAGCACGAGTGAACGTGGTTTTCCGTGAACGAGCCCGTTCGGCAGGAGTGGTCGCTAATCTCCCCGGGATGGCGATCACCCCGGAACAGCAGCGCTCCATCGACGAGGACCTGCTGACACAGGTCAACGTGGACACGGTTCTCAAGGCTGCCGTGATCTACCAGAAGCATGCGGATGACATCGACTTCGCAATCGCCAAAGCCAATTCCGAACTAACCCTGACCCCACTCGGCGGCGACCCGATCTCGGCGGACGCCGTGCTGATGTTCCAGCCGAAGATCGGAGCGATCCTCGACGTCCATCGCGCGCACGCCGAGGAACTGCGGGCAGCCGTCCTCGCACTCGAAGGTGCCGCAAGGAGGTACGGCTACACCGAGGAACAGATCGCACGCGCCCTGCGGCCGGATACGCTCGCGCCGTGAAGGTGACCGCGCTCGTCGGCCCGGTGTTGACGCTCCTCGCGATGACGGCCGTTGCGTGCGGACTGCCACCGTCCACGTCGGCCGCGAATGGTCCGTTTCCTGCTCGCCCCTACTCTCTCGACACAGCCCGGATCGACCCCTGCACCGGGCTGACATCTCAGCAACGACGAGCGCTGTCCGTGCAGACCGCCCGGCACGACGAAGGGCCATTCGGCCCGCGATGCATCTGGCTCGACGGGAAGGGACGATCCTTCACGCTCTCGGTGTTCGACGGAGGGGCGACAGCCGCGCTCGAAAGGGGCAGGAACCCGCTCCTCACGACGGCCGCCGGGTTCGGAGCCGTCCGCTTCACCCCTCCCGAGGCGCAGGGCAAGAACGGGGTCAACTGCCAGTTCGTCATCGACGTGGCCGACGCGTCCGCCCTCGCCGTCGGCCTCGACGTCAACAACCTGATGGCCCGACCTGTCACCACCGAACAGGCCTGCACCGAGGTCGAGGCCCGCGCCCGCGACATACTCGAGACACTGCACGCCCAGCAGTCGTAGACGTTCCCGGACTGCCCGCCCGAGGAGCACACCAGAGCTGTTCGATCATGCGCCCACAGCTCTCATGCACCCCTCGGCCACCGATCGGGCGCGGGGCCGGGGACACCACCCGACGATGTTTCACCTGCTGAGGCATTTCGCAGGGGTGACACCTCTGTCCCACTCACCCGGAGCCGACACCCGAGCCGAGCACTGCTCCACCCGAGCCGGCGCCGAGCAACAGCGCACCGAGATCGTCAACTCATAGTTGACGCGACAGGTTCGTCAACTTACGGTTGACGGCATGACCCCACCGCTGCCCGTCACCAACGCCGTCCGGCTCGACGACCTCATCCAGGCCATCGTCTCCGTGCACGACGAGCCGCTCGACCAGCTCTCCGACGCCGTCCTCGCCGGCGACCACCTCGGCGACGTCGCGGACCATCTGATCGGCCACTTCGTCGACCGGGCCCGCCGCTCGGGTGCCTCGTGGACCGACATCGGGCGCAGCATGGGCGTCTCGAAGCAGGCCGCGCAGAAGCGGTTCGTCCCCAAGACCTCCGACGGCTCGATCGACATGTCCGAGGGCTTCAACCGGTTCACCCCGCGGGCGCGCAACGTCGTCGTCGGCGCGCAGAACGCGGCCCGCGAGGCCGCCAACGACACCATCACGCCATCGCACCTGACGCTCGGCCTGCTCACCGACCCGCAGTCGCTGGCGATGCTGCTGCTCACCGCGCAGGACGTCACCGCCGACGCGATCCGCGAGGCCGCCACCGCGACGCTGCCCGCGGCGACCGACCCGCTTCCCGCCCTCATCCCCTTCGACGGCGACGCCCGCAAGGTCCTGGAGCTGACGTTCCGCCAGGCGCTGCGCCTGGGGCACAACTACGTCGGCACCGAGCACGTCCTGCTGGCGTTGCTGGAGCACGAGGACGGCGACGGCGTCCTGACCGGCCTCGGCGTCGACGCCGCGCGGATCGAGTCCGAGCTGGTCACCGCGCTCGCGAAGGTCACCGGCAGCGCCTGATCCCGCCTACCCGGACAAGCCCACGCGGCCCCGCAGCGACACCGGGCCACCGTCGGACCCGGCCTCGACCTCCACCGACGCCCCGGACGCGGTCCCGCCCGCCCACACGTCCGGACCGGCGAACGCGGGCGCGACCAGCCGGTACTCGTAGCGGCCGACCCGGGTGCCCGGGAGGTGCCGTCGCGGGATCTCCAGCCCGAGCAGCGCCAGCAACGGCCCGTGCACCACCAGGCCCGGGTAGCCCTCGACGCCGGTGGCGTAGGGCTGGTCGTAGTGGATGCGGTGCGCGTTCGCGGTCAGCGCCGACATCCGGAACAGCAACGGCGACGAGGTCGGCAGCGTCAGCTCCCACTCGTGCGCCGGGCGCGGCTCGGGCTGCGGCGCGGCGATCCCGCGGGCGCTCCCGGCCGGCTGCGACCGGTAGACCACGTCCTGCTCCTCGACGGCGAGCGTGCGCCCGCCCGCCGCGAACTCCGACCGCGTCGTCACGAACGCCATCTCCCCGCTGCGTCCGGTCCGCACCCGGACGTCGTGCAGCGCGGTCGTGCGCGTGACGCGTTCCCCGACCCGCCACGGCGCGCGCCACTCCAGCCGGCCGCCCGCGATCATCCGGCGGCGGTCGGGCACCGGTGGCAGGAACCGGCCGTGCGCAGGATGCCCGTCCTCGCCCAGCGCCGACATCGGCGGAACGTCGAGGAAGGCGAACCAGTGCCACAGCGGCGGCAGCGGGTCCCCGTCGGCGGCGACCGGGTCGAGGTCGAACATCGCCGACACCGCGGCGACGACCGCACCCGAGACCACGTCGTCGCCGGTCAGCGGGGCGGGGTCCCAGTCCCGCAGCGCCGCGGACAACGCCGACAGTGCGGTCACGGTGACGCGTCCAGCCAGGCCAGCACGGCCTCGGTGTGCTCCCCGACGGCGGGCACCGACCCGGCCGGCTCCGCCCAGCCCGACGTCACCGGCGGGATCGGCATCCGCACCGGGCCGCCGGGCGTCGGGGTGTCCCGCCAGCGGTCGCGCGCGGCGAGCTGCGGGTGCGCGGCGAACCCGGCCATGTCGCGCTGCCGGGCGTTGGCGATCCCGGCGTCGTCGAGGCGGCGCCGGGCCTCGTCGACGTCGAACCCGGCGAACACCGCGTCGACGACCGTGGCGAGCTCGTCGCGGTGGGCGTGCCGCTGCGCGTTCCCGGCGAACCGTGGGTCGGTCGCCAGCTCCGGGCGCTGCAGCACATCGGTGCAGAAGCGCTCCCACTCCCGCTCGTTCTGCACCGCCACGTTCAGCACGTCCCCGGACGCGGTGGTCACCGGCCCGTACGGCGCGATCGTCGCGTGCGCGGCGCCGGAGCGGACCGGGTCGGTGCCGCCGTAGGTGCCGTAGAGGTAGGGGAAGCCCATCCACTCCCCCAGCGCCTCCAGCATCGACACCTCGATCGCCTCGCCGCGCCCGGTCCGCGCCCGCTGCAGCAGCGCCGCGAGGATCCCGGAGTAGGCGTACATCCCGGCCGCGATGTCGGCGACGGCGATCCCGGCCTTCGCCGGCTCCTCCGGAGACCCGGTGACCGAGACGAACCCGGCCTCGTTCTGGATCAGCAGGTCGTAGGCCTTGCGGTCGGAGTACGGGCCGCCGCGGCCGTAGCCGGAGATGTCGCAGGCCACCAGCTGCGGGTGCCGCTCGACCAGCGACCCGGCGTCGACCCCGAGCCGGGACGCCGCGGCCGGCGCCAGGTTCTGCACGACGACGTCGGCGCGGCCGATCAGCTTCTCCAGTGCGTCCCGCCCGCCCGCGTCCTTCAGGTCGAGGGTGACCGACTCCTTGCCGCGGTTGAGCCAGACGAAGTGGCTGGACTGCCCGAGCGCCGTGGCGTCGTAGCCGCGGGCGAAGTCGCCCTGCCCAGGCCGCTCCACCTTGATCACCCGGGCGCCGAGATCGGCGAGCTGGCGGGTCGCGAACGGTGCAGCCACCGCCTGCTCGACGGCGACGACGACCGTCCCGTCCAGCGGCCCGGGCGCAGCGGTCACGACCGGCTCACGACGCGATCTCGTCGCGGGTCTGCTGCAGGATCGTCCACGCCACCAGCGCCGGGTTGTCGACCATCGGCACGTGCCCCACCCCGGGCAGCACGACCAGCTCCGCGCCCGGGACCGCGTCCATCATCGGGCGGCCGTAGCGGCCGTAGGGGATCGTCTTGTCCGCGCCGGACCAGGCGATCCGGATCGGGCAGGGCGCGTGGTCGAACGGCGCGATCGAGGTGTCCATCGACGCCGCGGACAGCAGCGGGTCCAGCGCGGTGCAGCCGGCGAGATCGTCGAACAGGATGTCGACGTCCTCCGGCGAGTACCGGTCGGCGTGCTCGGACACGCTGCGCAGCAGGATCCGGCGCAGCGGCCGGAACGACGCCAGCAGCCGGATCGGCGCCCACCCCGCGAGCAGCGCGCCGACCCGGAACGTCGCGAGCAGCCGGTACAGATCCGAGGGCATCGCCCACGCCCCGGCCGGGGACAGCGCGACGACCGAGCGGGCCCGGCCGCGGCGCGCCAGCTCCAGCGCCGCCCACCCGCCGAGCGAGTTCCCGACGACGTGCGCGTCGCGCGGGACGCCGATCTCGTCGAGCCGCTCCACCAGCGCGTCGACCATCACGTCGATCGAGAACGCCTCGTCGGGCAGCGGCGGCCCGCCGACGTGGCCGGGCATCGTCACCGCCCACACCTCGTGGTGCTGCTCGAGCATCGGCAGCACCGGCTTCCACGCCCGCCACGACGACGTCATGCCGTGCAGCAGCAGCATCGGCGGGCCGGACCCGCCCCGGTGGAACGGCTCGACGGTCGTCATCCGACCACCTCCGCGGCGGCCTTCCCGGGCGCGAGTGCGAGCACCTCCGCGAAGCCCTGGGCCAGGCAGTCGGCGAACAGGTCGCGGTCGGTGATCGCCGCCGCGTCGAGATTGGCGCCGACGCAGCAGGTGTCCCCGTGCGTCACCACCGACACCATCGCCGCGCAGCCGGGCAGCGGCGCGAACGGGTAGACCCGCTCGATCTTCGCCCCGCACAGGTACGCGTCCGAGCGCAGCCCCGGCACGTTCGACGCCTGCAGGTCGTTGCCCGACGTCGACCCGCCGGCGACCAGCGTGAGCAGCGGTCCGGGCAGCCGGGCCAGCAGCGGTGCGACGACGTCCGGGCTCTCCAGCGCCGGCTCGTCGCGGGCCGCCCGCATCCGGGCGTTGACGGCGAGGATCCGCTCGGCGGCGTCGACGACGCCCATCGGGCCGGCCAGCCGGGCCGGGGCCCAGCGGTTGCCGCCCTCGGTGTCCCCGTCGCGGCGTACCGACACCGGCACCGAGGTCCGCAGCGTCCCCGCCGCGGGCACCGGGTGCCCCATCGCCTCGTGGTAGAGCCGGAACCCGCCGAGCAGCGCGGCGACGTAGGCGTCGTTGAACGTTCCGCCCACCGACTTCCCGGCCGCACGGAGGTCGGCGAACGGCACGTCGAGCGCCGCGAAACGCCAGGACATCCCGCGCGGGCGCAGCAGCTCCGAGCCCTTCCCCGACGGCGGGGACAGCACCCGTACCGCCGAGCCGAGCCAGCGGTAGGTGTCACGCACCGCGGACAGCGGATGGGTGACCGCACCGAGCACGTCACGGGTCGCACGCACCGCGGCGGGCACGATCCCGATCTCGCGCCGGACCAGCCGGTCGACCTCGGCCAGCGGGTCGGGGGCCTCGGTCGCCGGAGCCGGGGGCTGCGGTTTCGACGCGTCGTGCTCGCGGCGGCGGCTGTGCAGCTGGGCGAGCAGCTGGACCGCGCCCATGCCGTCGGTGAGCACGTGGTGCAGCTTGAGGACGAACGCCGACCGCCCGCCGGGCAGCCCCTCGACCAGCAACGCCTCCCACGGCGGGCGCTCCCGGTCGAACGGCGTCATCGCGAACTGCTCGGCGATCGTCGCCAGCTCGTTCCAGAACCCGGGCCCGCTGCCGGGGATCCGCACCCGGCGCAGGTGGTAGTGCAGGTCGAAGTCCACGTCGTGGATCCAGTACGGCGTGCCCAGCCCGCCGAGCGGCTCGCGGACGCGCTCGCGGAACCGCGGCACCATGCGGGTGGCCCAGTCGGTGGCGGCGACGAGCCGCTCCCAGTCCGGCTTCGCGTCGAGGATCTCGATCGCGGTGACCGGCGACCGGAAGCGCGGGTCGTACTCCGCGCGCCACATCATCGCCTCGAACGCGGTCATCTCCCGGGCGGTACCCCAGGTCAGCGGCGTGTCGCTCATCGGGCGTCCTCCCCCGGCCAGGCCGCCAGCGTGCGGGTGAAGACGTCGCGGACCTGCTCGGCGTACTGACCGGCGCGCTCGGGCACCCACTCGGAGGTGTCGATCGGCTCCCCGACGACGACCTGCACGGTGCCCTCGCGGATCGTCTGCGCGCCGCGCCACATGAGCTGCCCGGCGTTGCGGATGATCACCGGCACGACCGGCACCCCGGCCTGCATCGCGATGTGGAACGCGCCCTTCTTGAACCGGCCCAGCCGCGGCGTCGGTGAGCGGGTGCCCTCCGGCGCGACGGCCAGCGAGATGCCCTCGTCGCGCAGCTTGTCCACGGCGGGCTGCAGCGCCTCCCGGGCCTGGGTGGTGTTGCCGCGGTCGACGAACGCGACGTCGGCGGCCCAGAACAGCTGGCCCCAGACCGGGATCGACGCCGCCTCCTTCTTCGCCACACCGGTGAAGCCCTCGCGCAGCAGCTTCATCATGATCGGCACGTCGAACTTGGACTGGTGGTTGAACACGAACACGCACGGCCGCGCGGACACCAGGTTCTCCGCGCCGACGACGTCGACGTCGATCCCGGCCAGGCCGAACGCGACGTCCGCGCCGACCGAGCCGGCCATGTCGACGAACCGGCGGCGCGAGCCGTGCAGCAGCCCGGCCCCGGCGGCGGTGGCCAGCCCGCCGAGCATGCCGCCGTAGAAGATCGCGGTGCGGGCGATGTCGGGCACGGTCGGGAACAGCCCGCCGCGCGGCTCGCAGTCGAGCACCGGCCAGTGCCGCTCCGCGGCGACCGCGCGCAGGCTGTCGGTCGGTGAGACCGCGACCGGGTGCCCGACGGTGGACAGGAACTCGACGTCCTCGGTGCCGTTGGCGTAGCCGAAGCAGACGTCGAGGTCGACGCCGTGCGTCGCGGCGTCGTCCTTCACCGCGGCGGCCTTGCCCGGCCCCCACAGCGTCGTCCCGGCGGCGCGGCCGGTCAGCACGCCCTCGCGCACCTCCAGCTCGGTGACCAGCGCCCGGTCCGCGCCCAGCTCCTCGGCCATCGGGACGACCTGGAACCGGGTCGCCGACGAGGCCATCACGACCTGGTGGCCCTGCTCCTGGTGCGCCGCGACCAGCGTCCACACCTCCGCGTGCAGCTGCCCGGCGATCTCGGCCTTGAACAGCTCCCGGCCCAGCGCCATCAGCTCGTCCTCGGAGTGGCCCTTCCAGGACGCGAGAGTGATCGAGAGGAACTCGCGGAAGTCGTCGTCGGTGCGGATGCCGCGCATCCCCGACAGCACCGTGCGCACCAGCTCGATCGGCCCGACGTCGAGCTCGCGCAGCCGCTTGCGGTAGAACGCCCCGGCCGAGTAGCCGTCGATGACGGTGCCGTCGTAGTCGAAGTAGGCGACCGTCCCGGGCCCGGCAGGGGCCTCCCGGATCGCCCGCAGCCGCTCGGCGAGCGGGCCCTCAGCTCGCGACACCCGTGTCCCCCTCCGCACGCCGGGCGGCGTCGCCGCCCGGCTCCGTGGTCGTGTTCGTCGTCGTGTTCATGCCCGTGTTCGTGCCCGTGTGGTCCTGCGCCGCAACGGTATCGGCCACCTCGGGGCCGTCACCGAGTACGACCTCCAGGCGTGCCCGCTGCAGCCTGCCCAGGCGGGCCAGATCCTCGATCACCCCGGCGACCTCGTCGCGCCAGGCCCGCCGCCGCTCGGTCAGGGCGACGAGTGCCCCGTCGGAGCTGCCGTCGGCGGGCTTGACCAGGCCGCGGTTGTCGGCCAGGCGCAGCGCCGTCGCGTACAGCTCGCGCGACACCGAGTCCTCCCGGTCGAGGCGGTGCTGCAGCAGCATCTGCCGCCCGACACCGAGGCAGTCGTCGAGGAACCCGGCCTCCTCGGTGAGCGCGTCGTCCTCCAGCGCGGCCAGCCGGTCGGCGACGACGAGCTGGGCGTCGACGAACGAGCGCAGCACGCCCGGCGCGACCAGCAGCGGTGCCTGGCGCAGCACCCCGCGCACGTCCGACGGGCCGGCGCGGCGCTGCCGCCACGCCGGGTCGATCAGGTCCAGCTCGCGCACCATCTCCGCGCGGAACTCGTCACGCGAGGAGAAGAAGAACTCGAACTTCATCAGGTCCCGCAGCCGGTTCAGCTCGCGCCAGCCGATCTCGATCAGGTCGTCGTCGTCCGCGGCGTCCCCGGCGCGCAGCAGCGCGACCTCGAGCATGGCCCGGTTGAGCAGGTGGTGCAGCGCGCCGTTGCGATAGAACGCGGCGACGTGGTGGCGGCCCGGGCTGATCCCGAACACCGGCTCGGTGCCGCCCTCGTAGATCGTGACGACGCCGGCCTCGGCGAGCCGGTCCAGCGTCATCCGCAGGCCGTGCCGGGTGCGCAGCTCCGCGACCGGCACCGGCACCCCGCGGGCCTCCAGGTAGTCGGCCAGCGGCGCGACGATCTCGCGGACCTGCTGCAGGGTCAGCGACCGGTCCCGGGCACCGAGCAGCGCGAACGTGGCCAGCGACGTCGCCGTCGCCGGGGTGGCGCGGTTGATGCCCGCACACACCCGGAACGCGACCTTCTCCAGCTGCGCCGAGCCCTCACCGGCGTCGGCGAGCGCGGAGCGCAGCGAGAACGGCTCGGCGATCCGGACGCGAGCGGTGCCGATGTGCCGGCGCTGGTCGCGGAAGTAGCGGTAGAGCCAGCCCAGGCCCTCGGCCTTCTTCGCACCGCCGCGCTGCTCGGCGGCCATCGCGCCGACCTCGTGCAGCTGGTCGTAGACGATCGAGACCGGTACCAGGATCGCGTCGAGCTTCGGGCGTTCCTCCAGCGCGGCGACCAGGTAGTGCAGCAGCCCGAAGCGCGGGCGGCGCAGCTTGCCGGTGCGGCTGCGGCCGCCCTCGATGTACCACTCGAGGTTGAACCGCTTCGCCAGCAGATGCCCGAGGTACTCGGTGATCGCGGCCTTGTAGATGGTGTCGCCGCCGAAGCTGCGGCGGATGAACACGATCCCGGCGCGGCGCCCGAGCGCCCCCATCGGCCAGAACGCCAGGTTGTTGCCGCCGAGCACGTGGTTGCGCGGGAAGTCGCGGTCGTGCAGGACCTCGGCCAGCAGCAGCGGGTCGGCGTAGGACCGGTGGCTGGGCAGGAAGACCAGCGCGTGCTCCTTGTTGAGCTCGCGCAGCCGCTCCAGGCCGGACTCGTCGACCAGGACCTCCCAGGCCTTCGAGTGCAGCGGGCCCATCATCGCCCGGAACGCGTCGATGGCAGGCGGGCTCTGTACCGCGGCCATCTCCTGCAGGCAGTCCGCGAGCTTGTGCTCGACCTCCGGCGCGGGCAGGCCGGTCGTCCCCGACAGCCGGGCGACCAGTGCCGGGAACCGCGACGCCGAGGTGATCTGCTCGACCATCCGGCGCGGGACCTTGTAGCGGTCACCGAGCAGCCGCCGCTCGGCACGGTCGCAGGCGAGCACGGCCTGGCGGGCCACGAAGCGGGCGAACCCGGAGGTGCCGGGGCTGCCGTTCTCCTGCGCGACGAACCGGTCGACCAGGTCGGCGACGGTGGCGGACTCCCCCGCGACGACCTTCGCCGCGTCCGGGCGCACGGCCGCCATCGCCGGGTGCGCGGGCCGCCACGCCATCCGCATGACGGCGGTGGTCGCCAGCCCGCGCAGCTTGCGGACCGCACCGGGCTCTGCGGTCTCCGGGGTCACCCAGGTGACCCGGGCGGGGACGATGACGGTCTCGGCGTCGCCGGGGCTGTCGCCGTGCAGTGCCTGGCCGAGCGAGGCGGGAACCTCGGTGCCCTCGGTGAGCCGGACGACCCGCGCGCCGGGATGGTGCTCGTCCACCCAGCGCTGCAGGATCTGCCGCTCGGTGCCGGACCGAGCCTGGGTCACGACGACCTCGTGGCCCCCGGTGCGCGCCTGCGCCGTCATGCATGCCCCCGTTCGGCCCGCCCCGCCGCGCTGCGGCGCTCGCCGGCCACAACCTAAGTTACCGCAGCGTTCATGAACAACAGCAGAGCGTGGGGTGAGACCGGGTCGTCACCTGCGAGCGCTCAGCCGCCGTCGAGGTGCCCGCGGGCCATCCGCGACAGCGTCTCGGTGAGCACGTCGACGCCGACGACGAGGTCCTCGTCGCGGGTGAACTCGCCCTCCGCGTGCGAGATGCCCTCCACGCTCGGCACGAACAGCATCACGGTGGGGACGACGTCCTTCATGTTCGTCGAGTCGTGCCCGGCGCGGGTCCGGACGGTCATCGACGACACCCCGAGGTCCTCGGTCACCGACCGGGCCAGCTCGACGCCCTCGGGGTGGTAGACGTGGCCCTTCCAGCCGTGCGCGACCCGGCGCTCGACGGTCACGTCCGCCTCGATCTCGATCTCGGCGAGCCGGCTGCGCAGCGCCGCGTCGGCCTCGGCGAGCAGGTCGTCCGACGGCGAGCGCAGGTCCAGGTGCAGGTGCACCTCCCGTGGCACGACGACCGGCGAGTTCGGCACCACCGTGAGCCGCCCGCAGGAGGTGTGCAGGTCCTCGCCGTGGCGGTCGGCGAGCTCGCGGGCGAACACCACGGCCAGCGCGGCGCCGTAGAGCGCGTCGTTGCGGTCGGCGATCGCGGTCGCACCGGTGTGCGCCTGCGCGCCGTGCACCACCAGCTCGTACTTGCTCGCCGCCCAGGTGGAGTCGACGAGCCCGAGTGTGGTGCCGGTCTTGTCGAGCTCGCGGCCCTGCTCGATGTGGATCTCGGCGTAGCCCGCGGCCGTGCGGCCGGTGCCCTCGCCGAACACGTCGCCGGTGCCGCGCTCACCGAGGGAATCGAGCGCCTCGGCCACCGCGACGCCCGACGGGTCGGTGGTGGCCAGCGCGGTGTCCAGCGGGAGCTTCCCGGTGAACACGCCGCTGCCCATCATCGACGGCGTGAAGCGGGAGCCCTCCTCGTTGAACCAGTCGACGACGGCCAGGTTGTAGCGGGCCCCGTCGAGGTCGCGCAGCCGCGCCGCCGCGTGCGCGGCGGCGAGCACCCCGTAGGCGCCGTCGAACCGGCCGCCGCGCGGCTGGGAGTCCAGGTGCGACCCGGCCAGCACGTACGGCGCGCCGGGGACCAGCTCGTAGAGCCCGAACAGGTTCCCGATCCGGTCGACGGCGACGGTGAAGCCCCGCTCGGACAGCCAGCGCCGCAGCCACTCCCGTGCGGCCCCGTCCTCGGCGGTACCGGCCTGCCGATCGACGCCACCCGCGGGGGTGGCGCCGATCGCGGACAGCGCGGTGAAGTCGTCGAGGACGGACTCCGCGTAGGGGTGGAGCGTCACAGGATCTCCTGGGCCTGCGTCAGCGTGTGCCGCAGGATCTGCTCCATCTCGTCGAACTCGGCCTGCCCGGCGATCAGCGCCGGCGCCAGCTGGATGACGACGTCGCCGCGGTCGTCCGGGCGGGCGTAGAGACCGTTCTCGAACAGCGCGCCGGGAAGGAAGCCCTTGACCAGCCGCTCCCGCTCGGCGGCGTCGAAGGTCTCCCGGGTGCTCTGGTCCTTGACCAGCTCGATCGCCCAGAAGTACCCGTCGCCGCGGACGTCGCCGACGATCGGCAGGTCCAGCAGCTTGCGCAGGGTGTCGCCGAAGGCGCCCTCGTTGTCCAGCACCCGCTGGTTGAGGCCCTCGCGCTCCATCAGGTCCAGGTTCGCCAGCGCGACCGCCGCCGACACCGGGTGCCCGCCCCAGGTGTAGCCGTGCGGGAACGTGACGCCCGGCTCCAGGAACGGCTCGATGACCTTCTCCGAGGCGATCATCGCGCCGAGCGGGCCGTAGCCCGACGTCATGCCCTTGGCGCAGGTGATGATGTCCGGGGTGTAGCCGAACTTCTCGCAGGCGAACGTGTGGCCCTGCCTGCCGAACGCGTTGATGACCTCGTCGGAGACCATCAGCACGTCGTGCTTGTCGCAGATCTCGCGGACCCGCCGGTAGTACGACGGCGTGGTGGTGAGGCAGCCGCCGGAGTTCTGCACCGGCTCCATGACGACCGCCGCGACGGTGTCCGGGCCCTCGAACTGGATCATCTCCTCCACCCGGTCGGCGGCCCAGCGGGCCAGCGCCTCGGCGTCGCCGTCGAACTCGGGGTGGCGGTAGAGGTTGGTGTTCGGGACGCGGAACCCGCCCGGGGCCAGCGGCTCGAAGTCCTTCTTCATCGCCGGGAGCCCGGTGATGGCCATCGCCCCGTGCGGGGTGCCGTGGTACGCCGTCATCCGGGAGATGACCTTGTGCTTGAGCGGCTTGCCGCGCAGCTTGAAGTACTGCTTGGCGACCTTCCAGGCGCTCTCGACGGCCTCGCCACCACCGGAGGTGAAGAAGACCCGGTTCAGGTCACCGGGGGCCAGGTGGGCGAGGCGCTCGGCCAGCTCCGCCGCGGGCGGGGTGGTGTAGCCCCACACCGGGAAGAAGGCCAGCTCCGACGCCTGCTTGGCGGCGACCTCGGCCAGCTCGCGGCGGCCGTGCCCGGCCTGCACGACGAACAGCCCCGCCAGCCCGTCGAGGATCCGGCGGCCGCGGTCGTCCCACAGGTTCACGCCCTCGCCCTTGGCGATCACCGGGGTCGGGTTGGCGCCGTCGCGGCCGTGCATGCGGGCGAAGTGCATCCAGAGGTGCTTGCCCGCGGCCTCGGCGGCCGGGCTCATCGCGGGAGCGTCCGGGGTGGCGCCGGCCTCGGAGTCGGTGCGGTCGTCGAGTGCGGTCATGATCGGGTCCCTTCCGGTGGCGGTGCTGGTGCTCTGCGGTGGGGCTGCTCAGCCGTTGGTGGGGAAGCCGAGGTCGACGCCGCGGTGGCTGGGGTCGGGCCAGCGGGTGGTGACGACCTTGCCGCGGGTGTAGAAGTGCACGCCCTCGGTGCCGTGGGCGTGG
The DNA here is from genome assembly GCF_046546475.1 of Pseudonocardia phyllosphaerae. Classification (NCBI taxonomy): domain Bacteria; kingdom Bacillati; phylum Actinomycetota; class Actinomycetes; order Pseudonocardiales; family Pseudonocardiaceae; genus Pseudonocardia; species Pseudonocardia phyllosphaerae. The sequence goes on along the minus strand of NZ_JBKGXS010000006.1, from coordinate 36,998 downwards.
GTGTCGCCGAACAGGGAGTTCTTCCAGCCGCCGAAGCTGTAGTAGGCCATGGGGACCGGGACGGGGACGTTGATGCCGATCATGCCGACCTCGACCTCGTTCTGGAAGCGGCGGGCGACGCCGCCGTCGCAGGTGAACAGGGCGGTGCCGTTGCCGTAGGGGTTGGCGTTGATCATGTCGACGGCGGCGTCGTAGCTCTCGACGCGCAGCACCGACAGGACGGGGCCGAAGATCTCGTCGGTGTAGACGCTCATGTCGGTGGTGACGTGGTCGAGCAGCGTCGGGCCGACGAAGAAGCCCTCGCCGTCGGCGTCGAAGGTGTCGACGCGGCCGTCGACGACGACGGTGGCGCCCTCGGCCTCGCCGGCCTCGACGTAGCCGGTGACACGGTCCTGCGCGGCGCGGGTGACCAGGGGGCCCATGTCGCAGCCGCGGCGGCCGTCGCCGGTGCGCAGCGCGCGGGCGCGTTCGGCGATCTTGTCGACCAGGGTGTCGGCGATGTCGCCGACCGCGACGAGCGCGGAGACGGCCATGCAGCGTTCCCCGGCGGAGCCGAAGCCGGCGTTGATGGCCTGGTCGGCGGCGAGGTCCAGGTCGGCGTCGGGCAGCACGACCATGTGGTTCTTCGCCCCGCCCAGGGCCTGCACGCGCTTGCCGTGCGCGGTGCCGGTCTCGTAGACGTAGCGGGCGATCGGGGTCGATCCCACGAAGGAGATGGCCTTCACGTCGGGGTCGGTGAGCAGCGCGTCGACGGCTTCCTTGTCGCCGTTGACGACGTTGAACACCCCGTCGGGCAGGCCGGCCTCGCGCCAGAGCTCGGCGATCCACAGTGCGGCGGAGGGCACCTTCTCCGAGGGCTTGAGCACGACGGTGTTCCCGGCGGCGATCGCGACGGGGAAGAACCACATCGGGACCATGGCGGGGAAGTTGAACGGGGAGATGATCCCGACCACGCCGAGGGGCTGGCGGATCGAGGCGACGTCGACGCCGGTGGAGGCGTTCTCGGTGGCCGAGCCCTTGAGCAGGTGCGGCATGCCACACGCGAACTCGACGACCTCCTGGCCGCGGGCGACCTCACCGGCGGCGTCGGAGGCGACCTTGCCGTGCTCGGCGGTGATCAGCTCGGCCAGCTCACCGGCGCGGGCGTTGAGCAGCTCGCGGAACCGGAACAGGACCTGGGTGCGCTTGGTCAGCGAGGTGTCGCGCCAGGCGGGGAACGCGGACCGGGCGGCGGCGACGACGTCGCCGACCTCGGCGGCCGAGGCCAGCGGCAGGCGGGCGGTGACCGCACCGGTGGCGGGGTCGGTCACGTCGGAGAAGCGGTCCCCGGATCCGGGGAGGGCGGCTCCGGAGACCCAGTGGGTCAGGGTCCGGACGTCGGCGGGTGCGGTCGTCGTCATGGCTCGATCGTCGGGGTTCCCACCGCCCCACGGACCGTACGATTCGTCTCGCCCGAACCACGCGGGGATACGGTCCGTACAGTGCCCCTCGTGCACCCCACGATCGCCGAGGTCCTCGCCCTGCCCGTCGTCGCGCAGGGCATGCCCGCGGTGCGCGCCGGGCGGCCCGCGCTGGACACCCCGGTGCGCTGGGTGCACGTCAGCGAGCTCGCCGAACCGGCCGGGACGCTCTCGCCGGGGGTGTTCGTGCTGTCGGTCGGGCTGCCGCTGATCGACCCGACCACCAACACGACCCGCTACGTCGACGCGCTGCGCGAGGCCGGCGCCGTCGGCCTGCTGGTGGAGCTCGGCCAGCAGCTCACCACGCTGCCCGACGGGCTCGTCCAGGCCGCCCGCACGGCCGGGTTCCCGCTGGTGGAGATCTCCCGGGTGATCCGGTTCGCCGAGGTCATCGAGACCGTGCTCGGGCGGCTGCTGCACGTCCAGCACGACCGGGCGCTGTTCGCCGAGCAGGTCGGCGCCGCGTTCCGCGGGCTGACCGTGCACGGGGCGAGTGCGTCGCGGGTGGTCACCGAGGCCGCCGAGCTGCTCGGGCGGCCGGTGGTGCTCGAGGACCTCGCGCACCGGGCGCTGGTCGTCGCAGGCGGGGACCCGGGCACCGAGCTGCGCGACTGGGCGGGCCGCTCGCGGCTGGCCCCGACCGGCGACGGCGCCGGGCCGGAGGGCTGGACCAGCCGCACCGTCGGGCCGCCCGGGGCGCCGTGGGGGCGGATCGTGACCCCGGCGCGGGCGTCGGACGACGCGGCGGCGCGGGAGGCGACCGTGCTCGCGCACGCCGCCGACGCGCTGTCGGTCCCGGCCCCCGACGGCGCCGACCGGCCCGTCGCGCTGATCCGCGCGGCCCGCTCCGAGCTGCTCGACGACCTGCTCGCCGCCACCCCGGCCGTCCTGGACCGGCTCGCCGTACGGGCCCGCGCACTGGGCCTCGACACCGCAGGCGAGCACACCGTGGTCCGGGCCGTCCCCGCCGCGCGCACCGGGCTCGCCGCGCTGCGCGAGGCCGCGGTCCGCTCCCCCGTGCTCGCCTCGACCACCGACGACGGCGCGGTCACCCTGCTGCTGCCCGGCACCGCGCCCGCACCGTCCGGGCTGCCCGCGGCGACCGTCGCACTGGCCGGGCCGGGACCATTCGCCCGCCTCCCGGAGCTGCTGCGCGAGGCCCGCGACGTCGCCGCGGCCCGGGCCGCCACCACCGCGCCGGCCGACGCCGACCCGGCCGTCGTGCACCGTCGGGCCGACCTCGGCGTGCGGGACCTGGTGTGGCGGCTGCGCGACGACCCGCGGCTGCTCGGGTTCGTCGAGGCCGAGCTGGGCCCGGTGCTGGACCTGCCCGGCCCCGAACGGGACCGCGCGCTCGCCGGGCTGCGGGCGTTCGTCGCTGCCGGCGGGGTGGTCGCGGACTTCGCCCGCCGGATCGGCACCGGCCGCCCGGCCGCCTACGCGCGGCTGACGAAGCTGTCCGAGCTCGTCGGCGCCGACCTCACCGACCCCGAGGTGCGGACGTCGGTGCACGTGGCGCTGCTCGCCGCGCCCGGCCGCTGACCGGACCGGCGGCACCCGCGCGCAGCCCCGCCCGGTTCCCGGCCCGGCCCGGTCCTCAGCCCGGCAGGTCGGCCGACAGCAGCTCGGCGAGCCCGAACGTCTCGGTGAGGTCGGGGTGCAGCGGGCGCCCGTAGCGCGCACCGAGCGTCGCCGCGTCGGTGGACTCGACGGTCCAGCCCATGCGGGCCAGGCGCGCGTCCGGGGACTCGGGGCGCTCGCCGTCGAAGAACAGGGCCCGGATGTCGGTGCCGATGAAGGTCTCGGTCAGCGACCGGAAGCGCGGGTGCTCGGCGATCCGGTCGACGCAGTCCCCGAAGTGCTCGACGGCGATCCGGCTGCCCGGCGCGGACAGCTCCTGGACCCGGTCGAACAGCAGTTCCTCGGCCTCCGGCGGCAGGTAGGGCAGCAGCCCCTCGGCCAGCCACGCGGTCGGCTGCGCGGGGTCGAACCCGGCCTCGCGCAGCGCGGCGGGCCAGTCGTGGCGCAGGTCGACCGCGACCGCGGTCCGGCGAGTGCCCGGGGGCACCGCGGCGCCCTGCTCGCTGATCACCTGCTGCTTGAAGTCCAGCACCTGCGGCTGGTCGACCTCGTAGACGGTGGTGCCCGACGGCCAGTCGAGCCGCAGCGCGCGGACGTCGAGCCCGGCGGCGAGCAGCACGACCTGCCGGACCCCGGTGTCGGCGGCGGCGAGCAGGGCCTCGTCGAAGAACCGGCTCCGGACGGCCATGTAGCCGGACTGGATCTTCCAGTCCGCGTCGTCGTCGGACCGGGTGGCGAGTGCCCGGTTGCCCGCCGCGGCGACGAACGCCTCCGCGAGCGGATCGGTGACGAGTGCGTCGTCGCGGCGTGACTCGGTGGCCCGCCCGGCCGCGACCGCCAGCGCGGTGGCGCCGACGCTGCTGGTGATGTCCCACTGGTCGTCGAGAGAGCGCATGATCGCCACGGTAGGCGCCGTCGTTAGGAATGCTCAGGGGCTCTGCGCATGATCACCCGCGTGGCGCACGACGGAACGGACACCTGGTCGACAACCCGGCCCGTCACAGTGAGCCACGTCACGGGCACACGGTGTCACTGCCCGGGGCGCTCCGGATCGTCGCCCTCATCGGCCCCGGTGTCGGCCTCCTCACCGTTCCGGGCCTCGTCCTCGCGGTCGAGGCGGGCGCGGCGCTCCTGCTCCCGGCGGCTGTACGCGGCCTGGCGGACGGCGCCGTCGTCGGCGAAGCCGGAGCCGAGCGCGCCGGCGACGGTGCCCATCGACGTCGAGAGCCAGGCGATCATCAGGTAGTCGTCGAACCCGGCCGGGCGGGACAGCGTCGTGCCCAGGTAGTGCGGTGGGACGACCAGCCCGGCCGCGACCAGCGAGATCACGAACAGCAACGCGTACATGATCGTCACGCCGGCGCCGATCGTGAGCACCGTCGTCAGGTTCGACAACAGTGCCTCCTCGCGCAGTGCCCGGTCCCGGCGCCGCTCCCAGAGGCCATTGTCGAGGATCAGCCATGCGGTCATGCCGACCAGCGCCAGCAGCAGCACCACGACCTGCCGGGCCGTGCCGAGCACCGTCGCGAGCTGCCAGATGTTGGAGTAGAAGATGCCGAACGCGGCCCCGGCTGCCGCCGCGGCGATCGCCGGGGACAGGCTCGGGACCAGCCGCCACGGCCGGTTCGCGCGCACCATCCCGGCGAGCAGCCGCAACCGGCCGCGCAGCCCGGAGAGCCCCAGCCGGACGTCGACCTCGTCCTCGACGCCGGCGCTGCCGGAGTCCTGGTCGTCCTCGGCGCGCTCGCCACCGGACTCCGGGGAGATCCGGGTGAGCGTGCCGGCGCGGCCGGCGTCGTCGTCCTGCCCGACCCGGGCGCGGTCCTGCGCCGGGAACAGGTAGTCGGTCACCAGCCGGACGACGGTGTCCTCGGCCCGGCCGAGCTGGCGCACCGCACCCAGGGCCGGCAGCGACACCAGCCCGACCCGGTGCCCGGTGCCCGCGTCGGCCACGACCGGCTGCTCCCCCGCCCGCCGCGGCAGGTCGGTGAGCAGGACGACGGCGTCGGCGCCGTCGCGCTCGCGGGCGCGGTCACCGATGTCGAGCATCGGCAGGGCGCCCCGGTCGTCCAGCGTGATCTTCTGGTCCGAGACGCGGACCTCCCAGCGGCCGTCGCCGTCGCGGTCCAGGCGCCCGGGCAGCCGCTCGGCGAGCCGGGTCGCCAGCTCGGTCGGCAGGCCGGGGTCGGCGACCAGGTCCAGCACGGTGCAGGGCTCGGCCGACGAGGCCGACGAGGCCGACGAGGCCTGCGGGGACGACGGGGAGGACTGCGCGTTCACCCGCGGGACCGTAGGTGCCGGTCCGGCGGCGTGCAGCACCGGCCACCCCGACGGGGCGTCGCGGTCAGCCACGTGCGGCCGTCGCGTCCCCGGTGACCGGCGGGTCCACCTCGGACTCGTCGGGCACGTCCGCGTCGCGGAGCTCGGCGCACACCGCGGCGAGCTGCCCGGCGATGCGGGCGGTACCGAAGCGGGAGCGGGCGCGGTCGCGGCCTGCGATGCCGTAGCCGGTCCGGACGCCGTCGTCGGCGAGCAGCGCGCGGACGGTCGCGGCCAGCTCCGCGGGTCGACCGAGCGCCACGTGCACCCCGGTCACCCGGTCGACGACGACGTCGCGCAGCGCCCCCACTGCGGACGCGACGACCGGGCGGCCGCAGGCCATGGCGCGCAGCACGGGATCGGCCGGGACGTCGTGCCCGGCCGCGGCGACGACGACGTCGGCGGAGCGCAGCAGGCGCGCGAGCAGCGCACCCTCGACGGGCCCGAGGAACCGCACCCGGGCGGCGACGCCGAGGTCGCGGGCGGCGGCGAAGAGCCGGTCGCGGTCCTCGTCGGGCCCGGTGCGCCCGCCGGCCACGAGCAGCTCCGCGGCGGGCACCCGGGGCAGCGCGGCGATCATCGCGCCGGGCCCGTCGCCGCGGCCGAGTGCACCGTCGACGACGATCCGGGACCGGTCGCCGCGGCGCAGCGACTCCCCGGCCGGGGCGTACGCATCGGTGTCCACGGCGGCCGGGATCGTGCGCAGCCGGGATCGCGGCACGCCCTGGACCAGCAGGTCGGTGTGCTGGTCCTCGCTCGCGGCCAGCACCCGGTCCGCGCCGGGCACGGGGACGGGCCCGCCCGGGACGGCGGCCTGCACGACCGGGAGACCGGTGGCGAGCGCCGTCGCGGCGGCGGTGGCACCGAGGGCGTACACGACGTCCGGCGGGTCGCCCGCCCACGCCGCGGCCAGGTCCGGCAGCGCGCCCGGGGCAGCGGCGGCGGGCAGCGGACCGCTCCGGACGCCGTCGGTGCCGGGCCCGGCGGGACGGTCGGTGAGCAGCCGGACCCGGTGGCCTGCCGCGGCCAGCGCATCCGCCGTGCGGGCGGTCCCGGCGGGGTCGGCCGGATGGTCGGGGGTGTGCACGAGTGCGATGTGCACCTCGTGCGGGGAAACAGGCGTGGCCAAGCGGAGCCTCCACGTGTGCGCGCCGGGATGGGCACGCGCAGTGGTCTCTACGCGTCGGTCCGGACGACTCTACGCCTCCGGCACGACCCCGGCCGGGTGCCGGGTGTGTGCGGGGCGTGCGCAGGGGGTACCTCGCATGCGGCACGGAACGGACGCCGGTACGCCGGCACGAGCAGGAGGGGAGGCGGCGGTGATCGAACGCAGGATCGAGCACGGACACCACCCGTCGTGGCTGGTGCGGCTGCCACCCGAACCGGAGTCGTGCCGGACGGCACGGCAGGGCCTGGCCCGGTTCCTGCGCCCGCTGCTGCCGGAGCCGGTGGTGGAGGACGCGGTACTGGTGCTGCACGAGCTGGTGGCCAACGGCGTCGACCACGCCGGGACGCCCATGATCGTCACCGCCCGGGTGCGCGGCGACGCCGTCCGGCTCGCGGTGCACGACGGCTCGACGGTGCCCGGCGAGACCCGCCCGCACGACCCCCGTGCGCACCGGGGCAGGGGCCTGCAGCTGGTCGGGACGATCTCACGCCGCTGGGGCATCTACCGGCATCGCACGGGCAAGACGACGTGGGCCGAGCTGGGCCCGGATCCCGACACCCCCGCGCAACCGGCGCCCGCGGTGCCGGCGCAGCGGACGGCGCACCGGTTCGGTGCCCGCCGGGCGGATCAGGAGAACAGGAACACGTCGCTGCCGACGGGCAGCCGGTCGTAGAACTCCTTCGCCGGGGTCGGCCCGAGATGCACGCACCCGTTGGACCCGGCGGTCAGCGCGCCCTGGTGGAAGGCGATGCCTCCCGGCGCGAAGTGCACGGCCCACTTCATGGGCTGGTTGAACTCGTTGCTCCAGCCGTCGGCGACGCGGCGGGTGACCTCGTAGGAACCGGTCGGCGTGGCCGAGGAGTCCGGCCCGGGGGCGCGCTGCCCGGTCTCGCGCCCGACGCTGATCGGCACCGGCCCGTAGACGATCTTCCCGGCGCGCTGGATCCAGGCCGTCCGGTGGCCGAGGTCCACGCACGCCCCGGTCGACGGGCAGCGGCTGGTCTCGGGCCGGGTGACGGCGGAGCTGCGCGGCGCCGGCGCGGCGGCGGGCACGGGCTGCAGCTGCATGGCCGCGGTCGGGCGGGTGGACGGCGTCATCCCGGAGGCGACGGCGGTGATGCTGCCGACCCCGGCCACGACCAGCACGATGCCGAGCACCAGCATGCCGACCCGTCCGTGGTTGCGCGGCAGCGGCGCCGCGCGGTGCCGCCCGCTCGGCCGCGATTCCCAGACCGAACGTGTGCCCCGCCTCACCTTCACGGCTGCGACCGTACTACCTCACCCGCGCGGCCCGGGGAGCACACCCCGGTTCGACCCGGATCGGGGACGCCGGTGAGCCCGGCCACACCTGCCGGGGACGGGGTGCATGCCGCCGGGCGACGGTGGGTATCCCGCCGGGCCATCAGCGTGCACGCCGTGCACGTGCCCCGACGACGAAGGAGAGCCGATGCGCCCCGACAGCCGACTCACCGACGCGGTTGCCGACGCGGATCCCGCGGACGCCGCCGATCAGGCCCGTCCCGCGGTCCCCGACGACGTCGAGGAGATCGTGGACCTCTCCCGTCTGCCCGACGGGGTGGAGGCCGACCCGGCGGACCTGGTCGACCAGCTGCGCGAGGCAGGCCTGGACGACGACGAGGACCGCTGACCCGCAGGCTCAGAGCAGCGTCGATCAGAGCAGCGTCGAGAAGTAGTCCCAGAAACGCGTCACCGCGAGCGTGGCGACCACGAGGTACCAGAGCACGACCGGGACCGCGTGGTAGGCGCTCACCGCGTTCAGCACCGACCGGGCGGGCCCGGGCAGCCGGTCGCCCGCCCGGTCGGCGGTGGCGAGCAGCGAGTACCAGGCGATCGGGATCGTCACCAGCCACACACCCATGCACCAGGGGCAGAGCGCACCGATCCGGTAGATGCTCTGGAAGATCAGGTAGTGCACGAAGACGGTGCCGAGGATCGCGCCCACGGTCAGCCCGGCCCAGTACCAGAGCGGCAGCCGGGCGCCGGTGAGCAGCACGACGCCGCTGGTGACGACGACGGCGAACGCCGCGATGCCCAGCATCGAGTTGGGCACGCCCCAGAAGAACGCGGCCTGCGGCGTCGACATGACCGACCCGCAGGAGATGACCGGGTTGAGGCTGCACGCCGGGACGTAGTTCGGGTCGATGAGCTGCTGGACCCGCTCGTAGGACAGCGACAGCGCGGCCGCCAGCCCGATCGCACCGCCGACGACCAGCAGCCAGGGCAGGAACCGCGGCACCGGGCCGGGGACCTGCGCGACACCGTCCGGCTCGTCGCGGTCGGGGATCCGGCCGATCTGCTGGGTCGTGGCGCCGGCGTCCGTCGAGGAGGCCATCACCGCTCTCCCGTCCGCTGCACGTTCACGAGGCACACACCGGGAGGGTACCGCCGCACGGTGAACCGCCGGTGCGGCCACCGTGCTCCCCTCAGCTGACCAGCCCGGCCCGGAACGCCAGCGCGACGAGCTGCACCCGGTCGCGCGACTCCGTCTTGGCGAGCAGGTGCCCGATGTGGGTCTTCACCGTCGCCTCGGAGACGAACAGGTCCCCGCAGATCTCGGAGTTCGACCGGCCCTGCCCGACGAGGCCGAGCACCTCGCGCTCGCGCGGGGTCAGCTCGTCGAGCGCGGCGGGCCGCCCGGCCGCGGGAGCCGCGGACGGGGCAGTGAGCAGCGGCGCGGTGGCGCGCAGCAGCCGCCGGGTGGAGACGGGGTCGATGACCGAGTCGCCGCGGTACACCGTCCGCACGGCCTCGATCAGCCCCTGCGGTTTCACGTCCTTGAGCAGGAACCCGCTCGCCCCGGCACCGATGGCCGCGGTCACCGACTCGTCGAGGTCGAACGTGGTCAGCACGAGCACCCGCAGGTCCGGGTGCGCGGCGACGGCGCGCCGGGTCGCCTCGATCCCGTCGAGGCGCGGCATGCGCACGTCCATCAGGACGACGTCGACCGCGGTCGTACCGAGCAGCTCCAGAGCCTCCTCGCCGTCGCCCGCCTGCGCGACGACGGTCAGGTCGTCGCAGGAGTCGAGCACCATCGCGAAGCCGGTGCGCACCAGCTCCTGGTCGTCGACGAGCATCAGCCGTACGGGGTCGGTCACCGTTCTCCTCGGTTCGCCGGGGCGGGGGTGGTGGGCAGCCGCAGCCGGACGGCGTACCCGCCCTCAGGCAGCGGCCCGGTCTCGACGGAGCCGCCGTGCAGCGCCGCGCGCTCGCGCATCCCGACCAGGCCGTGCCCGCCGCGGGGCAGGTCGGGGCGCCGTCCGGTGCCGGTGCCGTCGTCGCGGACGTCGACGGTCAGCTCGTCGCCGGTCCAGGCCATGGTCACGTGCGTGGGGGTGGCCGGGCCGGCGTGCTTGACGACGTTGGTCAGTGCCTCCTGCACCACCCGGTACGCGGCCAGCCCGGCACCGGAGGAGATGTCCTGCGGCGTGCCGGTGACGGTCGGCTCGACCGGGAGCCCGCCCGCGCGGGTCTGCTCGACCAGGGCGGGGATGTCGGCGGTACCGGGCTGCGGGCGCGACGGGTCGTCGGCGTCGGTGCCGTCGGGGCCGGACGGGCTCTGGTCGCGGAGCATGGTGAGCAGCCCGCGGACGTCGCCGAGCGCGTCCCGGCCGGTGTCGGCGATGCCGCCGAGCACGTCGACGGCCTTCTGCGGGTCGCGCTGCGCGGCGAACATTCCGCCGTCGGCCTGGGCGATGATCACCGACAGGGAGTGCGCGACGACGTCGTGCACCTCGCGGGAGATGCGGGAGCGCTCGGCGAGCAGCTCGAGGCGGACCTCCTGGCGGCGCCCCTCCTCCAGCAGCCGCAACCGCTCGGCCTGCTCCTGGTGGAAGCGCAGGTTCGCCGAGCGGATCGCGGCGAACAGCAGCACACAGACCACCACCAGCAACGCCAGGACGCCGGCGAGGATGGCGCCCGAGACGCTCTCGGGGTTCAGCTCGAACGATCCCCGCAGCGCGTAGCCCACGACCATCGGCACCAGGGGGCCGACCATGCCGAGCACCAGCACCGCGGCGGTGGCCCACCGTGCCCAGCGGGGCCCGTAAGCCACGACCGAGTAGGCCATGACCAGTGCGGGCAGCAGGATCGCGCCGCTCCCGATGTAGGAGAAGACCGTGACCAGGCAGACCACCGCAGTGACCACCGCGGCCGGGACCGGGTACACCCGCCGGAACGCCACCGGCACGGTCGCCGGCACCGCCGCGAGGTAGGCGGGCAGGTGGCTGTCGGCCCGCACACCCTTCCCGATCTCGATCCAGTAGGCGCCGATCGCGAGCAGCACCAGCGCCAGCACACCGTCGACGATCATCGGGTTGCGCCGGGTGAAGGCGACACAGCGCTCGATCGCCGACGGCCGGTGTGCCCCGGTCATCGCACCTCCCGCAGATCCGGCCGTCGCCCTCTCGGCGAACCATGATCCACCGTCTCCGGTGGGTGGCCCGGCCGGACCCCTGCGTGACACCTCGCGTGAGTTCATGTCGCGACCCTGCCGCCCGGGGCCCGCCTTCCGCGTCGGAGCACGGAACGATCTCCGGTGTCCGACCGCGGGATGAGGCGGTGCGTCAGTCGACCCGGGGTAGCTGCGTGGTGTGCTCGTCGTCGCTTCCAATATCGCCGCCGGTGCTCCCGCGTACCTGCGCGGGCAGCGGGAAGGCAGTGGTGTCCGGCGGCTCCTCGGCCCCGGAGCCGTCCCCGGAACCCGTCGAGCCCGTTGCATCGGCGGAGCCCGGCACGGGGGATCCGGCCCCGATCCGGTCCGCCGGACCGACCTCGCCGGAGCGGCGCCGGTAGACCGCAGGTCCCCCGGTGGCCTGCTCGACGCCGTCCGGGGTCGGGGCGCCGCCGCCGATGCCGTCGTAGACGTCCGGACGGGTGCGGCGCAGCCGCCGCGCCCACCACACCCCGGCCAGCGCGGCGAGCGGCACGAGCACCGTCAGCACCCAGCGCGCCGGCGACGACGGGTCGCTGCCGAGCAGCGCGTCGAAGTTGCCGACCAGCACCACGAACACCGCCACCAGCAGCACCGTCGCCAGCGCGGGCGCGATCAGCCGCGCCCACACCGAGGTGCCGGACGCGGCGCGGCGGTCCCGGCGGAAGAACCCGAGCACCGCCAGCGAGGTGCCCGCCATCAGCAGCACGACGCCGAGCGCGGACAGCCCGGAGAACCAGGCGAACAGCGACAGCATCGGGTCGGCCCCGGCGAGTGCGAACGCCAGCACGACCACGAAGGCCAGCGCCGACTGCGCCAGCGACCCGGCCACCGGCCCGCCGGAGCGGGCGCCGACCGTGGCGAGCGCCGCCGGGAACACCCGCTCCCGGCCGAGCGCGAACAGGTACCGGGCGACGCCGTTGTGGAAGCTCAGCAGCGCGGCGAACACGCTGGTCAGCAGCAGGACGGCGGCGAGGTCGGCGGCCCACGGGCCGAACATCTCCCCGAGCGGGCCGAACACCAGGCCCGGCCCCTCGGACCCGGCGCGCTCCTGCAGCTGCGCGGTCCCGGTGGCGGCGACCATCGCCCAGGCCGACACGGCGTAGAACACGCCGGTGAACAGCACGGCGGCGTAGGTCGCGCGGGCCACGGTGCGGCGCGGGTCCTTGGCCTCCTCGGCGTAGATGGCGCTGGACTCGAACCCGGTGAACGAGGCGACGGTGAACGCGATGACCGCGCCGATCCCGGAGGCGAACAGCGTCGCGGGCTCCAGCGGCGCCGAGGGCACCGCCCCGCCCGCGGGGTGGGAGAAGCCGGCGACGTCGTAACCGACGACCACGAGCACCTCGACCACGAGCACCACGGCGAGCACCCGGGCGTTGAGGTCGACCCGGGTCATGCCGAGCAGCCCGACGACACCCATGATCATCACGGCGTAGGCCCACCACGGGATGCGCAGGTCGGCGTACTCGGCGACGAGGTCGGACAGCGTGGAGCCGAACAGGCCGTAGAGCGAGATCTGGATCGCGTTGTAGGACACCAGCGCCACGAACGACCCGGCGACACCGGCCGGGCGGCCGAGCCCGCGGGCGAGGTAGGCGTAGAAGGCGCCCGCGTTCGCGACGTGCCGGCTCATGGCCGCGTAGCCGACGGCGAAGAGCACGAGTACCGCGGCGACCAGCAGGAACGCCAGCGGCACACCCGCGTTCCCGGCGACCGCGTAGGCGGTGGTGACACCGCCCGCGAGCACCGTCAGCGGGGCGGACGCGGCGACGGTGAAGAACACCAGGTGCACGACGCCGAGGCGTCGCCGTCGCAGGCCCGGGACGGCCCGGTCCGCGGTCGCAGGCGCGGTCATGCGCGGCTCCAGATCATGGTCGGTGCAACGAGCAATGATCCGTCAGAGTAACGGTGCGTGATAACGATCGAGTAGGGTGTACCGCGAACTGGGAAAATGTCCGCCGAAAGCAGTCGAGCAGTAACTCAGCGCTACTGTCGATCTTGAGATCGGAAGGTCCGATGAGGCACGGCGACCTGGCGACGGGCTTCTACCTCGTCGCGTTCGACGAGGCCGCCGGCCGCCCGGGACTGCACCCGGGGCTGCTGGCGTGCGGCGTCGTCGGCGCCGAGCTGGCCGACCTGATCGCCGACGGCGCGCTGACCGTCACCGAGGCCGGCGCCGTCGAGCGGACCGGGCGCGCGCCCGCCGACCGCGCCGACGACGAGTCCGCGGTGCTGGTCCTCGACAGCGTCGCCCACGAGCCCCGCGCACATCCGGTGCGCGCCTGGATCGACGCGCTGGGCCCGCCGGTGCTCGAGGCCGTGGAGAACCGCCTCGTCCGCGACGGCGTGCTCGCCTCGCGCCGGCAGCGGGGACTGTTCGGCCGCGGCCGTCCGCGGCTGGACGTCACCGACCCGGTCACCGTGCACGCACCGGTCGCCGCCCTGCGGGAGATGGTCCGGCTGCCCGGCACCTTCACCCTCCACGGCGCCTGGACCCTCGTCGAGCTCGGCGCACTGGGCGTCGAGCAGCTGCTGGAGCCCGACGTCGACCGCGCCACCGCGCGGTCGGTCGCGGCCGAGGCGGCGGCCCACCTGCCTGCCCCGCTGAACCGGCTGCGCACCGGGCTGGCCGAGACCGCCGCCGCGGTGAGCCTGACCGTCCAGCGCTGACCCGGCCGGGCTCAGCTGCCCGGCGCCACGTCCAGCGTCGGGTTCCGGTCGAAGAACCCCGACGGCGCGAGCCGGAAGCCGCAGGACACCACCGGCATCACCGGCCAGTCCTCCGGGCGCGGGAAGTGCGTGACGCCGAAGGTGTGCCACAGGGTCAGCTCGGTGTCGCGCACCGGCCGGTCCTCGGCGACCCACTCCGGCAGGCCCGCTCCCCCGCCGTGCTGGTTGACCAGCTCCCCGGCCGGGTAGCGGCGCGCCGGGTCGTAGGCGGTGACCCACAGGTGCCGGGTCGCGAACGCCGCGCGGGCCCGGATCGACGACGCCTCGTCGGCGAGCAGCACCGGCCCCTCCTCGGGCTCCAGCACGTAGGCCGTCGGGTGGCCGAACCGGTTGCGGGCCTCGGCCGCGGCGATCCGCCAGACCCGACCGGCACCGGCGTCGGCGAACCGGCCGGCCCCGGCCTCGGTCTCCACCGGCGTGACCGTCCGGTCGAACGCGTTGCCCCACGGGTTCTCCGCCGAGACCGGCACCCGGTGCGCGTCGAGCTCGTCGACGCTGGTCCGCGGCCCGTCCACGGTCAGGTCGAGCCGGGCGCAGAACAGGTGCTGGTGGTACGGCGCGCCCAGCCCGGGCGCCACCTCGGTCGCCCAGCGGGACGCGCGCTCGTCGTAGGCGCCGGTGAAGACGACGCCGGTGGACTTGACCTCCAGCTCGACGGCGCCGTCGGGGTACAGGTGCCAGTAGAAGCCGTAGTCGTAGTTGCCGATGGTCGCGAAGAAGGACACGGTCAGCCGGCGGCGGCGCCGGGTCGCGTGCTGCCCGGTGAAGATGTCGGTGTGCTTCCAGAGCACGCCGTCGTCCTCCTCGTGCAGGCAGATCGCGTTGCGGATCGTCCGCGGCCGCACGTCCGGGTCGGCGACGACGGCGTCGAAGTAGGTGATCGCGCCGACGCAGTCGCAGCCCAGCTCGAGGGAGTTGGCCTGCTGGCCGAGCAGGTACTCGCCGGCGTCGAAGTAGTTCTGCCAGAACCGCACCGGCGACGGGTCGGCGTAGGGCACGACCATCTCGGCGACGGCCATCCGGTGCGCGACCGGGCGCCCGGCGATCGACACCTCGTGCAGCACCAGGCCCTCGCGCGGGTCGAAGCCGATCCGGAACCGCCAGCCCTCCCACTCCACGACCTCGTCGTCGACGACGGTGAAGCTCGGCCCCTCGGGCTGGGTGATGTGCAGCGGGCGGCGCGACTCGCGGTACGGGCCGTCGCCGAAGTTGCCCTCCTCCTCCGGCACCGGCACCACCCCGGTGTCGACGAGCTCGACGACCCGGCGCTCGACGAGGTCGACGTAGGCGACGACGCCGTCGACCGGGTGCGCCCACGGGCTGTCGTCCGGGCGGTGCTGCAGGAACGACAGCACCCGCAGCATCCGGCGGCCGCGCTCGCCGGGCAGGTCGAACGACCCGGCCGAGAGCGGGCAGGCACAGACCAGGTCGAGGTCGGTGATCCCGCGCGCGGCCATCGCGGCCCGCCAGCCCTCGTCGGCCTTGACGATCGCGTCGACGCCCTCCATCTCCTCACCGGTGATCGGCGGCTGGCCGTCGGTCGCCGGGTCGTGGACGACGTCGGCGTCGACCGCGGAGCGGGTCAGCGAGGCGAGCACGGTGCGGGCGGCACCGGTCGTCGCGTCGAGCAGGACGGCGCGGACCCGCCTGTCGAGGGACCCCCCGCCCCCGTCCACCCCGGCACCGTCGTACGCGGCGACCTCGGCGCGGGTGGGTTCCTCCAGCGCGAGCACGGTGCACCGGACCCCCTCCCCCAGCAGGCCGTGCGCGTCGAGCAGCGCGCGGGCGTCATCGATCTCGGCGGCGGTCAGCCGGGCCAGGGGGTGGGTCATGCGGCCGACTCTGGCACGGGCGCCGTGGCCCGGCCCGCGACCCCCTCCGATCATGACCCCCGGTCCCCTTCGGGAACACGGACAGTCACCAACGGGAGTGGTGTGCACCTCCCGCGCGGGTTCGTCGCTGGTCAGTGTGGTTCACTCGTTGTTCATTCGATACGATGAGTGATATTCGGTGTAGTCCACTCGGAGTAGAGGCGGACGCACCGACCAACCACCGGAGGAGGCAGTCGTGCCGATCGGTGATCTCGGGAACCTGTTCACCGGCTCCCCGTTCCTGCGGGAGAGCGCCGCCGTCGAGCGTCGTTCCGGCGGCGGGCGGGGCGCACTGCGCGAACGGCACGACCGCGCCGCGACGGCCGTGCGCGCCGCCGCCCGCGACGGAGACGGCGCCGCACTCACCGACGCGACCCGCCGGCTGGAGGAGATCCTGGCCGGCGCCCGCCGCGACCTCGGCCCGGCCGACGCCGACACCCTCGTCGTCGAGGGGTCGCTGGCCGTGGCCTACCTGCTCGGCGACGACGAGACGCGCGGCCTGGCACTCGCCGCACGCGCCGAGCAGCGCCGCGAGCAGGTGTTCGGCCCCGACCACCCGATCACCCTGGCCGCCGCCGACGCCCTGGCCGCCGCCCACCGGGTGACCGGCCGGCCCGAGGAGGCCGTGCGGCGCTACGAGGACGTCCTCACCCGCCGCGCCCGCGTCCTGGGCGACGCCCACCCGGACACCCTCACCTCCCGCACCGGGCTCGCCCTGGCCCGGGCCGACGACGGCGACCTGCGCGGCGCCGTCGGCCTGCTGGCCGCGACGGCCGGGACCGCGCAGCGGGTGCTCGCCCCGGACCACCCGGTCCTGCGGACGATCACCGCGCTGCTCACCGAGTGCCGGGCCGCCCTCGCCGACGCCCAGCGGGCGTCGGACCCGCGGGAGCTGACCGCGCCGATGTTCTTCGAGTGGCCCACCGGCCGGCTGCCCGCCCTGCCCTGAGGCCGTGAGCGTGCACCGTCGCACGTCGCTGTTCACCGGTTCGTGACGTTCCGCCGGGTTTCGACGAGTCCCTGCCGGGCACAGCCCGATCGACGACCCGGACCGACCGGGCCTCCGTCGCCGGGGCCACCGTAGAGGAGCAGCGAGCACCGTGACCGCGCCGTGTGAGACCGTCCGCAGCGACGGGTACCGCGCCGTACTGGCCGTCGTCCGCGTGACGGCCCCCGCCGGGGTCGAGGCCCCCACCGTGGAGGCCGAGCTGACCCGGGCCCTGCACGAGCACGCGAAGCGCCCGATCACCGCCGAGCTGTCGCTGGCCGACGGCACGGGGCCGTTCCCGCGCCGCGGCCCCGCCCGCTACGCGTTCGTCGGTGTGCTGCGCACCGCGTCGGACCTGACCGACGGCGAGCTCGCGGCCCGCGCGGAGAAGGTCGCCCGCAAGGCGCTCCGGCGCCGGTTCGGCGAGCCCGCCGCCGCCGAGGTCCGCACCGAGATGACCGACGCCGAGGCGGGCGCGTACTGGCACAGCCTCTGTGGGACGCCGCACCGTCCGGCCTGATCGGTCGATCTTCGTCGCGGGGAGCGCGGCGTCGGCCCCGGTCAGGGGTATGGTCCGGTGATCGTGAACAGCCCGGATCCGGTGAACCGCAACTCCGACGCGCGCCCGGGGTGGGTCCCCGACGAGATCGACGTGACCCGCCCGAGCGTGGCGCGCGTCTACGACTTCTACCTCGGCGGCTCGCACAACTTCGAGGTCGACCGCGAGTTCGCGGCCGGCGTCCTCGACGTGCTGCCCGAGATGGCCGTCGTCGCACAGCAGAACCGCAAGTTCCTGCGCCGCGTCGTGCAGTACCTGTGTGCCCAGGGCATCGACCAGTTCCTCGACCTCGGCTCCGGCATCCCGACCGCGGGCAACGTGCACGAGGTCGCCGCGGCCGCCTGCCCCGGCGCCCGGGTGCTCTACGTCGACAACGACCCGGTCGCGGTGTCACACAGCCGCGCCCTGCTCACCGACGACGACACCACCGAGGTCCTCGCCGCCGACCTCACCCATCCCCGGTCGGTGCTCGACGACCCGCTGACCCGCCGGCACCTGGACCTGAGCCGCCCGGTCGCACTGCTGCTGGTGTCGGTGCTGCACTTCGTCGGCGACGAGCGCGACCCCGCCGGCCTGGTCCGCGCCTACGCCGACGCGCTCGCCCCCGGCAGCCATGTCGTGATCACCCACGCCAGCGACATAGGCAACGCCGCCGCCACCGACGCACAGGCTCTCTACAACCGTGACCGGTCCCCCAACGCGATGCGGATGCGCGACACCGGTGAGGTCGAGGCACTGTTCGGCGACCTGACCCTGCTCGAGCCCGGCGTCGTCCGGATCCCGTCGTGGCGGCCGGAGCCGGACTCGCTCCCGGGCCGCGACGACTACCCCGGCCTGGCCGGTGTCGCCCGGCTCTGAGCGCGACGGCGGCCGTCCCCTTCCCCGGTCCGCCGTCGCCCGGCTGGCCGAGGCGTGGACCGACGTCGTCGAGGCGGGCACGTTCGTCTCCATGGGGCGCGCCGAGCTGCGCGCCCTGCTCGGCGGGCTGGCCGCACGGCTCGACGACGCCGTCGCAGGCCGGGCCGGCCCGCAGGCCGCCGAGGGCGTCGGGGCGGAGCTGGTCGCGGCGCACCTCACCGACCCGGCCGCGTTGCGCGACTCGCTGGAGGTCCTGACCGAGCACCTGGTTCCCGACGGCGTGTCCGCGGCGCAGGCGCGCGCCGCGACCGGGGTGCTCACCGCGGTCTCCACCGGCTACGCCCGCGCGCTGCGGGACCGCACCCGGATCGAGCAGGAGCGGATCAGCAGCGCGCTGTTCACCGCGCGGACCGGTGCCGAGGCGGCCCGCTGGGCGTCGGAGGCCCGGTACGGCACGGTGTTCGAGCACGCCTACCTGGGGATCAGCGTGGCCGACACCGAGGGCACGATCCTGGAGGCCAACCGGGCGCTGTGCGAGATGATCGGCTACTCCGCCGACGAGCTCGTCGGGCAGTCGGTGTTCACCTTCATCCACCCCGAGGACTCGCCGGACACGTGGCCGCAGATCGAGGCGATGATGGCCGGGGAGGTCGACCACGTCCGGCTGGAGAAGGTCTACTTCCACAAGGAGGGCGACCAGATCCACACCGAGCTCGTCGTGTCCCTGGTGCGCGAGCCCGACGGCACGCCGCGGTTCCTGGTCGCGATGGTCGAGGACGTCACCGAGCGCCACCAGCTGCAGACCCGGCTGCGCCACCAGGCCGAGCACGACCCGCTGACCGGGCTGCCGAACCGCACACTGTTCTTCCGGCGCCTCGGGCACGCGCTCGACATGCCGCCGGGCACCGGTGGGCAGGTCGGGGTCTGCTACCTCGACCTCGACGGCTTCAAGGAGATCAACGACACCCTCGGCCACGACGCGGGGGACCGGCTGCTCACCACCGTCGCGGCCCGGCTGCGGAATGCGGTCGGCGCCGACGGGAACATCGTGGCCCGGATGGGCGGCGACGAGTTCGTCGTCCTCGTCGAGCACTGCGAGGAGGTCGACGACCTGCGTCCCGTGGCCCGTGCGGCGCTGACCGCGATCCGGGAGCCGCTCGACCTCGACGGGAACGAGGTCGCGGTGTCGGCGAGCGCGGGCATCGTCGCCCGCCCGCGGGCCCGCGCCCCGGGCGCCGGCGGCGCACGCGGCACCGACGCGGCGGAGCTGATGAAGGCCGCCGACACCACGATGTACTGGGCCAAGAGCGACGGCCGCGACCGCGTCGCGGTGTTCGACCCGCTACGCCACGACCACGACGTCGCGCTGTTCGAGCTGTCCGCGCGGCTGCCCGCGGCCCTGGAGAACGACGAGTTCGAGCTCGACTACCAGCCGCTCGTGCGGATCTCCGACGGGCGGATGGTCGGCGTCGAGGCGCTGGCCCGGTGGCGGCCGTCGGTGGAGACGCCGAGCACCCGCGACGACGGCCGGATCGGCCCGGACGTGTTCATCCCGCTCGCCGAGCGCACCGGCCTGATCGTGCCGCTGGGGCTGTCGCTGCTGCGCCGGGCGTGCCGGGAGGCCCGGGTCTGGAACCGGCCGGGACTGCAGCTGAGCGTGAACGTCGCCGGGCGGCAGCTGGAGGAGCCCGACGTCGTCGCCCGGTTCCGGGAGGTGCTCGAGGAGACCGGGTTCCCGGCGTCGTCGTTGCAGCTGGAACTGACCGAGTCCGACCTCATGGGCTCGGAGGGGCCACCCGCCGACGCGCTGCGGGAGCTGTCCGCGCTCGGCGTGCGGATCGCGATCGACGACTTCGGCACCGGCTACTCCAACCTCGCCTACCTGCACCGGCTGCCGGTCGACGTGCTCAAGCTGGCCGGGACGTTCGTGACCACCGACTGCACCGCGGAGTCCACTCCGGACCGGGACGTGGACTGCCCGCTGATCCTGTCGGCGGTGATCGACCTGGCGCACGCGCTCGGCCTGACGATCGTGGCGGAGTCGGTGGAGTCGGCCGGGCAGCTGCGCCGGCTGGTCGCCTTCGGCTGCGACGTCGGGCAGGGCTGGTACCTCGGCATGCCGGTCCCGCCGGAGCGGGTCCCGGATCTGCTGGTCAGCCGGGGCGGTCCGTCGGCTCACCGGATCGGGGTACCGCACGGTTCCGGCGAGAAATGATCGGCTGATCCGGGTTAGCGTCGCGCGATGAGCCCGCCCACGTTCAGCGAGGACCCGTCCGACCCCGACATCAGTCTGAAGATCGGGGATCGCGAGATCCTGATCCGGGACCGGTACGAGACCGCGAGCATCATCAACGACACCCTGATCGCGATCGAGTTCTTCATCGGCAGCATCTGGTTCTTCTTCGCCGACCACGACCCCGGCATCTGGCTCTTCGTGATCGGCAGTGCGCAGCTGCTGGCCCGGCCGGCGATCCGGCTGGCGCGGCGGGTGACGCTGAACCGGATGGAGCACGAGCAGGGTGCCGCCGCGGTCCGCGGCCGGGGTCACGAGGACCCCGAGGACTTCTGATTCACTCCCGGTCCCGTCCTGGCGGGACCGGCCGCGAGGTCGTCCCCGGCGACCGGTGAGGGCAGCAGCGGGCCGGCGTTGCGCCACACCGGCGCCGGTGCGGGCGGACCGCCGATGCCGTGCCAGAGGTCGCGACGGGCGGCCTCCCAGCGGGCCGCGTGGTCGATGCTCACCGGTTCACGCTACGGCGCATCATCGATATTGGGGAGCGCCGGTAACCACGCCGCCCGGCCGCAGCGATGCACCGCACGAGAGGCCCGCACGGCAGCGGGCCGGGACGGACGGAGCGCAGCGGTGCGAACGGCGTACAAGGTGTGGATCGGGGTCGCGGCGGCCACGTTCTGCCTGGTCGCGGTCACGGATCTGACCGGGCCGCACCCGTCCGCCGCCTCCTCGACGGCACCCGCCCCGGCCGCGCCGGTGGTGCCCGCCGCTCCCCCTGCTCCGGTGGCGCCCGCCGCCGCGGTGCCCGCCGCTGTGGAGCCCGCCGCTGTGGAGCCCGCGGTGCCGGCGACCGAGCTGGTGACCGTCACCGGCGTCGTCGACGGCGACACGCTCACCGTGTCCGGCAACCGGACCGTCGAGC
Organism: Pseudonocardia phyllosphaerae; assembly: GCF_046546475.1. Classification (NCBI taxonomy): domain Bacteria; kingdom Bacillati; phylum Actinomycetota; class Actinomycetes; order Pseudonocardiales; family Pseudonocardiaceae; genus Pseudonocardia; species Pseudonocardia phyllosphaerae. The sequence continues at coordinate 15,856 of NZ_JBKGXS010000006.1, read as the reverse complement.
TGCTCGACCTGGACGCCTGCCCGGTGAGCACGAAGGGCGGCCGCGAGGCCAAGGAGAACCTGGCGGTCTACGCCGCGCCCGGGCAGGAGGTGGAGCTGGTCGCCGACGGCACCCGCGACACCGACAGCCGCGGCCGCCTCCTGCGCCGCGCGCAACGGCCCACCACCTACCCGAGCCCGGACATGCCGTACCTGAACGACATCGGGACGAGCGTCGTCTCGGATGCCGCCGTAGGCGTGCTCCCGGCCGCGGAGAACGACGCGAGCCCCGAGTACCGCGACGAGCTCGAGGACCACGACTACGGCACGCGCGACTGCTCCGGCACCCCGGAGGTGCCCACGTCCACCGGTGGTGACAGCTACTCCTACGACAGCGACGACCACCACCACGTCAACCTCCCCGACGGCGCCCTGACCGGCGGATACTGCGCAAAGAAGTGGTGGTGCTGACCATGTCCCGCATCCTGGCCCGGCTCGTCGCCGTCGCACTCGTCATCGGCGCGGTCGTCATGCTCGTCAAGTGGCTGCTGATCACCGCGGCGATGCTGGCGGTGCCGTTCGGCCTCTGGTGGGTGATCGACCGGGTCGTCACCTACCGCCGCACCGGGACGAAGCGGGCCAAGGCCGCGGCGGCCGCCGCGCGCCGCCGGGAGGTGGAGTCGCGCGCGAGCGTCGACGCCACCGGCGGCTGCGGCTGGTGCGGGACCCGCGTCGCCCACCGCGACGACGCCGGCGCACTCGTCCACCCGCTCGACCACCACCGCGGCGAGGTCGAGGCGACCCTGCGCGGCGTGCCCGGTATGCCCGGTGGGCTGGATCACGCCCTCCGCTAACCTGGGCACCTCGGGGCAGTAGCTCAGCTGGTCAGAGCAGCGGACTCATAACCCGTCAGGTCGTCGGTTCGAGCCCGACCTGCCCCACGGAACCACAGCTCGTGGCGACTCCCGGCACCACTGATCACGGGTTCGGACCGATTCCGGCCACCGATGGCCGGATCTCCTCCGAACCCGTGATCACACTCGACCGGAGATGCCGCCGGTCCGGCGCGCCGCCCGGGCCGTCGCCGCGAGCACGCCGGCGAGGACGAGCACCACCGCGGCCGCCGCCGCGTCCCCGGCGAAACCGGCGATCAGCCCCTCCCGGGCGTCGAGGCCGAACGCGGTCTCCACCGCCCCGTAGGCGATGACGCCGAGTGCGAGGGCGAGCTGCTGCACGGTCGCGAACATCCCGCCGGAGAGGCCGGCCGCGGAGTCCGGGATCGCCCGCACGACGATCTGCGTCAGCGGCGAGAACACCATCGCCTGCCCGACGCCGAGCACGACGAGCCCCGGCTGGAGCACGAGCGGCAGTCCCGGGCCCCAGGCGAGTGCGGTCGTGACGGCACCGATCACCAGGCCCGAGATCTGCAGCCCGAGCCCGATCGGCAGCACCGCGTCTCCGAGCCGTCGCTGGATGCGGCCGATCATGGCCGAGACGCCGGCGAACACGACCGCGAACGGGAGCAGCATCGCGCCGGTCTCGGCGGGGTCGATCCGCAGGCCCGTCTCGATCGACCTGGTGGCGACGTAGAGCACCGCGCCGTACCCGGCGAAGAACAGCGCCGCCATCACGAGGCCGAGCTGCAGCGGGCGCAGCCGCAGCACGCCGGGTGGCAGCAGCGGGATCCGGCCGGAGCGCTCGATCCGGTCCTGGTGGAACCACAGCACGACGAGCAACGCCACGCCGAGGGCCAGCACACCGAGAGTCACCCACCGCCCGAGTGCAGGCCCGTAGGTCAGCGCGGCGACGACCAGCAGGATGCCGAACAGCAGCTGGAGCGTGCCTGCCACGTCGGCCGCAGCCGGGCGCGGCGACCGGCTGGCCGGCGCGAGGCGGCTGAGCGCAACGGAGGTGAGCGCGAGGACCGCGGCGACCGCGTAGGCGGCCCGCCATCCGGATCCGAACGGCGCCACCCCGGCGAGCACGCCGCCGAGCACCTGCCCGAGCGCGGCCCCGACACCACCGGCCGCGCCGAACAGCGCGATGAGCCGGACACGGTCGGCGGGGGCTGCGGTGGCCTGGATCGTGCCGAGCACCTGCGGGGTGCAGAGCGCCGCGCCGATGCCCTGCAGCACACGGGTGACGACCAGCATCTCGATGCCCGGCGACAGCACGCCGGCGACCGACGCGAGCGCGAACAGGCCCATCCCGATGCCGAACAGCGCGCGCCGGCCGAACCGGTCACCGAGACGTCCGCCGAGGATCAGCAGCGCCGCGAACGGGATGCCGTACGCCGCGACGACGGTCTCCTGCCCCACCGGGCCGACGCGCAGCTCGCTCGCCAGCTGCGGCATGGTCGCCGTGACGACATTGAAGCCGTACGTGCCGACGAGCACGCCGAGCAGCAGGCCGACGTAGCGGACGGCGGGGATGCGGACCGGTGCGGCGGCGCCGGTCCGGGCGGATGCGGTGGCGGTCATGGGCTCGACCGTGCGCCGCCGCACATCCTGGTACCAGGAGCCCCCTCATCCTGGTACCAGCAGTGCCAGGTTGAGTACCACGATCGTCGGCGGAGACGCGCGACACTGGGGCATGGCCGACGCCCCGCGCACCGAGCTCGCCGCGTTCCTCCGCACCCGGCGCGACCGCCTCACGCCCGCCGACGTGGGCATCCCCTCGACCGGTCGGCGCCGTGTCGCGGGGCTGCGTCGTGAGGAGGTCGCGCAGCTCGCCGGCGTCGGGCTCACCTGGTACACGTGGCTCGAGCAGGGTCGGCCGATCGGCGTCTCCGAGCAGGTGCTGACCGCCATCGCCCGGGCGCTGCGTCTCGACGCCGAGGAGCGCGCGCACCTGCTGGGACTCGCCGGCATCGACCGTCCGGCACACGGCGCCGGCGTCAAGGTCGCCCCGGAGCACCTCGAGCTGCTGGAACGGCTGAGCCCCTACCCGGCGACCCTGCAGTCGTCCCGCTACGACGTGCTGGCCTTCAACCGCGCCTACCGGTTCCTACTCGACGACCTCGCCACGATCCCGCCCGCCGAGCGCAACTGCATACGGATGCTCTTCACGAACCCGACGTGGCGCTCGCGCCACATCGACCTGCCGCAGACCGAGCGCCGGATGGTCGCCCGCCTCCGCCAGGGCTACGCGCGCCACGCGGATCAGAGCGAGTGGACGAGCTTCGTGGCGGAGCTGCGCGCCGCGTCGCCGCGCTTCGCCGAGCTGTGGGAGACCGGCGACGTGCACGGCGAGTACGACGCGGTGAAGCTCATCGCGAACCCGCTCGTCGGGGAGCTGCGCCTGCGGCTGCAGAGCCTGTGGCTGGACGAGAGCCTCGGCTCCCGGATCGCCTGGTTCGTGCCCGACGACGCCGCCACCCGCGCACGGCTCGACGAGCTCGACCGGATGGTCGCCGACGCCCGGCCGCTCGTCGAGCGCACGCCGGTCCTCACTGCGTGAGGGTGGTTCTCCTCGGCGCGTCGCGCCTGGGGCAAGATCCGAGGTCAGGAGTCGTCGAGTTCTTCGCGGTGGCGCCGGAAGAATCCCCGTAGCTCGGCCACCAACTTTCCGTCGATCGGGATCTCGTCGTCCTCAAAGCGCTGCAGGCTCCCGATCATCGCGGCCAGAACCGATCTGTCGAGGCCGGGGTCGATCCTCACGGCGTGATCGAGCATGGTGCCGAACTCGTACCGATGCGCGAGTACGAACACATCGGCGAAGTCCCGGGCCTCGGCCCGGCCGAAAAGGGCGAGGAGCTTACGTCCGGCGAGTTCTTCCGGTGCGAAGGTCGGCCCTGCGACGCTGCCGACCGGTGACAGTGCCGGCGGCGAGTCGAGGGCGAGATCCACGAGCAGGTCCTCCTCGCCGCTGACGAGCAACCTGCAGAAGGTGTCGCCGTCCCGGATCCGCCCAACTGACCAGCCCCGCCTCGTGACTGCGTTCTCGAACGCATCCCGTGCAGAGGTCACGGTGCTGCGTCCAGCCCGCGTAAACAGGTCGAGATCCTGAGTCGGTCGATTCGTCAGGTGCTGGGCGGCGAGGGCAGCCCCGCCGGCGATCAGGAACCCGTCGCTTTCCGGCAAGCTGAAGAACAACTCGGCCACCGCGATCTGGAACAGCGTCAGTATCTCGTTCTGCGGGGTCATGCGGTCGCGGGAGCTGTCGCAGCGAGAACGAGCGGCTCCCACGCGGCGCGGACACCCTCTGGGAGGACCAGGTCGGGCCACAGATCGATGAGCAGGGCACCGTCGATGTAGGCGAGTACGTCATCCGCGGTGCCCTCCCGGAGAACGATCTCGTACACCCGCCCGCGCTGACGCCGGTCCCGCATGTCGAAGACCCGACCCGGGTCCGACCAGTTGAGGTGCAACGGCAACATGACGGAAGCGAACGCCTCGGACGGGTCGAGTCGTGGTAGGTGAGAAGGCACCGGCACGGTTCGGCCGTGGCCGGCGGGTTGCTCCGTGAACGCGATCGTCGGCGCAGCGGCGAGCTCGTATCCAGCGGCAGCCAGGATCCTGGCCGCGGTCGTGAGGCTGGGCGACCGATGGCCACGCTCGTACGAGGACAAGGTTGGCCGGGAGGTTCCGGCTCGAGTTGCCAGCTCGTCCTGGTTCAGTGCGGCCGCGCGCCGAACGTCAGCGATCATGCGTCGGGGATCCATCGCTCCACCTCAGTATCCGATCGGATACATTCTGGCAGTAATGCCACCCCGCAACAAGTGACTCCGCTGCATGCCGTCGGACCCGCCGAGAACGACGAACAGCGCCGCCGAACCATCACCGCCCTGACCGACCTCGACGCGGTGCTCCGCGCATCCGACACCGGCCGCCCCGCCGTGGGCTTCTCCGACGGACGACACCCGTCTCGACCAGCCTTCGACGACGCCATCCGGCAACGACTCGACGACGCCCACGCGGAGATCGACCCCGACCATCTCCTCCGCCGACCGGCGCAGACGATCAGGTAGTTGCTGGCATCGTCCTGAGTCATCGGACCACCTGAGCTGAGGCAGACCGGAGAGCGACGCTCAGGACGAGGGCTACGACGGCGCAAGCCGCAGCGGCAGCGAACATCGCCGAGAACCCGGCGCCGGCAGCGATCAGACCGCTCAGTGGACCGGCGACCAGAATGCCCAGATCCCAGAACGACGTCGCGGTCGCCACCGCGTTGCCGGCGCCCGCCCCGCCGGTCCGAGTCAAGGTCGTCAGAACCGTGGCGGGCAACGCGAGACTGAGCCCGCCCCCTACGACCGCGGCGCCGGCCAGCGCGACGGTGATCGACGCCGCGAGTGCCAGCAGCACGAATCCGCAGGCGACCACGGCAGAGGTGACGATGGTCGTACGCGGGCCGCCCCATCGGTCGACCACCGGGCTTCCGACCGCCCGCGCGATCAGGAACGCCCCCGCGAACACGGCGAGCGCGACACCCGAACCGCCCAGTTGCGAACGGTCGAGGAAGAGCACCAAACCGCTGGCGATCGTGCCGTAGCCGTACGCACCCAGGCCGAAGACCACCCCCGGGAGAGCCGCCCCACGCGGCAGCACCTCCCGCCAGTGCTCCGGACGCAGCCGCCCGCGCCTGTCCATCCCGCCGGCCGGTGTCGTCGCCGCGAACGCCGCGGCCACCAGACCGAAACCGATGATCACCCACCACACCTGCTCCGGATCGAGAAGCAGACCGCCAGCAGTGACGACCAGCGGTCCGAGCGCCAGGCCGCCCCACATGGACAACCCGAACCAGCCGGCGACACTCGCGCGACGTTCGGGCGCGAGCCCGTGCAACACCCAGGGCAGCGCTGCCGAGAACAGTGCTGCCTCGCCCAGGCCCATCACCAGCCGCGCGATCACCATCACCAGCAGGTTCGGCGCAACCAACTGACCGAGTGCCCCCGACGCGACCAACAGCCCGCTCGCGATCACCGCCGCCCGCGCCAGGCCGGCGTCGCCTGCCCGGCCGGCGAACGGACGCGCGATCGCGGTCGCCGCGAACGCCGCACCGACGGCGACCCCCGTCTCGATCGGCCCGCCTCCCAGCTGATCCGGCACCCATCGGGTCAGCGCTTGCAGGGTGCCGCCGAAAGCGAGGTACCCGAAGAGGACGGCGCACCACAGCCGACGGATCGGAGGCCGGGAGCGCTCTGTCTGCACCATCAGTCGGATGATACCGATCGGTCTTATCCTGGCAAGACCGATCGGTATCATGCGAGGCGTCATCGTGGGAGGAGAAGGTCATGCCGGTGCCGAAGGGCGGGTCGATCGCACCCGAGGTGACTCGCGCCCGCCTGCTCGATGCGGCGCTCGAACTGTTCGCCGCACGAGGAGTGAACGCGGTCGGAGTCGCGGAGGTGGCGGCGAAGGCGGGCGCCTCGAAGCTGAGCCTGTACCGCTACTTCCCGTCGAAGGACGACCTGGTCGCCGCCGTGGTGGACGAACGGTCGGCGCGCGTACAGCAGTGGCTACGCCGTGAAAGCGGAGGCCACAGCGGGATCGACGGCGTGCTGGCCGTCTTCGACCTGCTGAGCACCTGGTTCCGGCGGCGCGACTTCGTCGGGTGCGCGATCATCAACTCGATCACCGACCTGCGCGGTAGCCCTGACCCCCGAGTCACGACGACCGCTCGCCGGCACCTGCAGGGGTACCGCGACCTGCTCGTCGAACGGCTTTCCGCGCTCGACCCGGCACCGCGAGATGTCGATGCCCTGGCACGGCAACTGTTGTTGCTGATCGAGGGCGCGACCGTGGTCGCGGCGGTCGACTCGGCCGCGGCGATGAACGACGCGCGTGCCGCCGCCGCTTCACTGATCGACGTCGCCGGCCGGGCGTAACCGATCCGGGCGGATTCGAGGCGCGGGAGCCAGGAAGCACCGAGACCGGGCGCCCCGCTCCACGGGACCCTCGGCGAACGTGATCGCCGGCATTCCGGTGTGCCGATCTCCCACAACGGTCAGGCTCCTCGCTCCCTGCCGTGGGCGCGCACCGGGACCGGGACACCTTCGGCGCGTCGGATCAGGCGCTGCGATCCACGTGCGCCCGGACGGCCCGCCCGTCCTCGGAGAGCCAGCCCCTGGCCCGTGCGTAACCGATCATCCCGTCGAACTGCTCGTCCCAGTCCTCGAGCGTCGCGGACTCCTTCGCCAGCGCCCTCAGTCGTTCGACGTCGGCGAAGACGTGACCTTCCCCCGCGGTGCCGATCCCGACGGCGCGGGCGACCTCGTCGAGCGAGGAGGCCCCGGTGATCGAGCTGAGCACACGCAGGTCGGTGAGGGTGTCGGCGTCGGTCACGACGCAGCCGTCCGACTCGATACAGATGATCATGTGATTCCTCCGGTCGCCGGCGGCGGACGAGCGTCACTCCTCGCCGCTCGCCCTGGCGACCTGCAGTGGGTTGTCGAGAGACATCGCGGCCCGTTCGCTGGAACGGACGTGGTCGCGCATCGCGAACTCCGCGCCGAAGCCGTCCTTCTCCCGGATCAGCTCCAGGACGTGCCGGTGCTCGGCCAGGGAGGCCCCGAGCCGCCCCGGCCGGGACAGCGACGCCGAGACCAGACGGTGGTAGGCGAGCTGATTCATCAGCGTGGTGTAGTGCGCAGCCAGCCGGGTGTTGTCCGCGCCGGTCACGATCAGTTCGTGGAACTCCTGGACGAGGTCGGCGTAGCCCTCTGCGTCGTCGCGGCCAACGGCTTCCTCCGCCCGAGCGAGGTTGTCGGCAAGCTGGTCGAGCACCGGGACCGCGCCGCGGGCGGCGAGCAGCCGGGCACCCATGCCCTCGAGCATCTCCTTGAGCTCGAACAGCTCGACGAGCTCGCGCCGGCTCGGCACCCGGACGAAGGTCCCGACCCGCGGCCGGATCTCGACGAGGCCCTCGATCTGCAGCTGCTTGAGGGCTTCGCGCACCGGGGTGCGGCTGACGTCGTACTCCGTCGCCAGCGCCAGCTCCGACAGCGGACGACCCGGCTCGCGTGCTCCGCTGACGATCTCGTCGCGCAACCCGTCGAGGACCCTGGCCTGAGCTCCGCGACGACCGTTCGCCGGTGCGTCGTCACGTTCGGTGCCCACCATGACGGCACCTTAACCGGCGTCACCCCACGACGTCGGTGCCACAGGCACGCAGCTCGGCGGCGCTCACCGGCCCAGGTCGCAGTACCGACATCGACAGCCCCAGACCGGCGATCATGGACGCCGCCGCTCCGGCGTCTCCGGCTGCCCCGCCCCCGGTGGCGGGACCGCGCAGGTACAGCACGGCCCCGCCCCGGTCGGCGACGGCGGCCAGCGCTTCGTCGAGGCCGGAGCGACAGCCGCAACCGAGCCCGCCGAACACGTCCCCGGCGGTGCACTCGACGTGCACCGCGAGCACCGGTAGCCCGGTCGCGGGCGGGTCGACGCACAGTGCCAGGTGCTCGGCGCCGGTCACCTCGTCCCGGAACCCGACGGCGTCGAAGGTGCCGTGGGTGGTGGGCAGGGTCACCCGCGGGCCACGGGTCACCCGGGCCCGCAGACCGTCGCCGTGGCGGTATCGATACCGGACGACGTCGGCGACGTCGAGGACCGGCACCTCGTGGCGGGCACCGAGCTCGGCGATCTCCCGGCGGTTCGCCGTTCGCCCACCACCGGCGATCTCCGGGCCGGTCACGACCTCGGCGATCACCCCGACCGGCGGCAGGCCTGCCAGCCGGCACAGGTCAACGGCCGCCTCGGTGTGCCCGGCCCGCTCGACGACCCCGCCCGGTCGGGCCCGCAACGGCAGCACGTGTCCGGGCCGGGTGAGGTCCCGCGCGACGCTGGCCGGGTCGGCCAGCACCCGCGCGGTCCGGGCCCGGTCACGGGCGCTGATCCCCGTGCCGATGCCGGTCGCGGCGTCGACCGAGACCGTATACGCCGTGCCGAGCGGGTCGGCGTTGTGCTGCACCATGAGCGGCAGGTCGAGCTCGTCGGCTCGCGAGGCCTCCATCGGCACGCACAGCAGACCCGAGGTATGCCGGACGGTCCAGGCCGTCCACTCCGGGGAGGCCGACGCCGCGGGCAGCACGACGTCGCCCTCGCCCTCCCTGTCGTCGTCATCGGCGACGAGTACCGGTCGGCCGGCCCTCAGCGACGCGAGCGCCGCCTCTACGGGATCGCGGCCGTCGATCCGGGACGCCCGCGACTCCAGCGCCACGCTCACGACGCCGCACCCAGCCGGGCGAGTCCGTGGAAGTCGCTCTCGTGGAAGACAAGCGGGCCGTGCACCGGATGGGTGCACTGGCGATGCACCCGCAGCAGCACGATGTCGTGGTCGCCCGCGGTCACGACGTCCGAGACCGAGCAGTCCAGCCACGCCGACGCGCCGCCGACCAGCAGCGCACCGTCATCGGTCGGGGTCAGCTCGAGACCGGCGAACCGGTCCCCCTGCTTGGACGCCAGCTGTCGGCATGCGAGGCCCTGCCCCTCGCCCAGCACCGACAAACCGATCCGAGGCCGTTCGCGCAGCCGCGGCCAGGTCGTCGACGTGTGTTGCACGCACAGCCCCACCAGCGGCGGCTCGAGCGAGACGGCGACGAACGAGCTCGCCGCCATCCCGACCGGGGTACCCGTCTCGTCGAGGGCGCAGGCAGCGGTGACGCCGCTGGGGAACCGTCCGAACACCTGTCGTAGCCCGGTCGCGTCGACAACGCCGCCGTCCACGGTGGGAATCAGCTCGGCCATGGGACTCGCCTCCTAGGACCGCAGGACGAACGGGTCGCCCGCGGGCTCGTCGCTGGTGTTGATCCACACGCTCTTGAGCCGGGTGTACTCGCGGACCACCTCGGTGCCGTGCTCGACGCCGAGGCCGGAGGTCTTGAACCCCGACCGCGGCGACATCGGAGACATCGCGCGGTACATGTTCACCCAGACCGTGCCGGCGTCGAGCGCGGCAGCGGCACGGTGCGCCCGTCCCAGGTCGCGCGTCCAGATGCCGGCCGCGAGGCCGTAGTTCGTGTCATTGGCGATCTGCAGTGCCTCGGCCTCGTCGTCGAACGGGATGATCGCGACGACCGGCCCGAAGATCTCCTCGCGGCACATCCGGGTGTCGTTGGACAAGCCGGTGAACACCGTCGGCTCGTGGAACCAACCGCCCAGACCGGTGTCCGGGCGCCCGCCGCCGTGCGCGACGACGCCGCCCTCGCCGCGCCCGGCGGCCACGTACTCCTCGACCTTGGCCAGCTGGGCCGGCATGGCCAGCGGGCCGAGCTCAGTGGTGTCGTCGAGCGGGTCGCCGATCCGGATCGTGCGGGCCCGGGCGACGACGCGCTCGACCAGCTCGTCGTACACCGAGCGGTGTGCGAGGACTCGGCTACCCGCGATACAGGTCTGCCCGGCCGCCGCGAAGATCCCGGCGATGACACCGTTCGCAGCGCTCTCCACGTCGGCGTCGGCGAATACCAGCTGCGGAGACTTCCCGCCGAGCTCGAGCCCGGCCCGGACCAGCCGTTTCCCGGCGCGCTCGGCGATCCACGAACCCGTCGCGGTGCTGCCGGTGAACGACAGCTTCGCGACGTCGGGGTGATCGACCAGCGGGGCACCGGCCTCGCCGCCGAACCCGGTCACCACGTTCACCACCCCGGCCGGGAACCCGGCCTCCTCGAACAGCGGCGCGAGCGCCAGCATCGAGGCGCTGGTGTACTCCGACGGCTTGACCACGGCGGTGTTGCCACAGGCCAACAACGGGGCCAGCTTCGCCACGGTCAGGGTCAGCGGCGAGTTCCACGGGGTGATCGCGCCGACCACACCGACCGGCTCGCGCAGCGTGTAGTTGAGCACGTCGACGCTGCTGGCCGGGATCGTCTCGCCGTGGATCTTGTCGGCAAGTCCGGCGTAGTAGAAGAAGTACTCCGGTAACCCGGCGAGCTGGACGGTCATCTCGCGCAGCAGCTTGCCGTTGTCGGTGCTCTCGGTGCGGGCCAGCTCCTCGGCGTGCTCGCCGACGAGCTCACCCACCCGGCGGAGCAGGGCGCCACGCCGGGTCTGCGACATCCGCCGCCAGACAGGGGACTCGAAGGTCGTGCGGGCAGCGGCGACGGCCCGCTCGACGTCCGGTGCCGTCCCCCGTGCGGCCTCGTACCAGGCCTGCGCGGTGGTCGGGTTGTCGCTGGTCAGGTACTCGCCCCCGGCAGGGGGCACGAACTCGCCACCGATGAGGTGGTCGTGGCGCGGCAGCGCGTTGGTGGTCATCGGTTCAAGGCTCCGGACGACGATGTGTGGGAGGGGGTGGCGGGGCGCCGGATCCGGTCCCGGAGCACCTCGGTGACGGCATCCGGGCGTTCCAGCGGAAGCAGGTGGCGGGCACCGGGAACGATCTCTCCGTGGCCACGGGGCACGCGGGCGGCGAGCGCCTCGGTCATCGCCGGGGTGTACCCCGGGTCGTCCGACCCGGTGGTGGCGACCACCGGCGGTGCGAGCCGCGGCAGTTCCGGCCACAGCTCGTCGTCGGCGCGGGCGAAGACCTCGTAACAGGCCAGGTACGACTGCGGCCGGTTCGCCGCCAGCGTGGCCCGCACGCGGTCGGCGAGCTGCGGCTCCTGGGCCAGCCACTCGTCGCCGAACCAGCGGGCGACGGCACCGTCGAACGTCGAGGCGAGGTCGGCGCGGGCACTGTCGAGCCGGCCGAGCACCGCGGCCCGCTCGGCGTCGCTGCGCCCGGCGACGCCGCTGACCAGCGTCAGCGTCGCGACGCACTCGGGATGGTCCAGGGCAACCCGGGTGGCGACGAGTGCACCGAGGGAGAACCCGGCCAGGTGCACCGGGGCCCCGATCCCGACGACGAGCTCGGCGATCGGCGCGGCCAGGTCGGCGAGGCTCGTGCCGGCCGGGGCGTCCGGCGCCGTCCCGTGCCCGAGCAGGTCAGGGGCATGCACGATGTGGCCGTCGGCCGCGAGCCCCGGCGCGACGCGGTCCCACAGGGTGTGGTCGAGGCCCACCCCGTGCAGCAGGACCACGTCGGCCGGTCGGCTCACTTCTCGCTCGACAGCGGAGCGAGCCGGGACTGCGGCCGGCCCTGGGCCGCGGCGGCGAGACCGACCACGATCTCGTCGGCGCGCGGACCGTCCGGCACGCGAGCCTCGACGGTCTGGTGGTGCGACCGGATCGTCGCGTCGGTGATGTGCTTGAGCGGGATGTCGAACACGGTGCCGGCAGCAGCTCGCTTCTCGACAGCGGGCAGCAGCGTGGTGGCCTGCGCGGCGTCGCGGAAGTGGTTGCCGAACTTGAGCGTGTGGATCAACCCTGAGCCGTGCTCGATCTCCCCGTCGAGACCGACGATCGCCGCCTTGCCATAGGCCTCGACCGGGGCGCCGAGCGCGGTGACGACCCGGTCGGCGAGCAGCTTTCCGAGGTCGGAGGCGACCTCGTCGATGCCCGGCGCGAGGTCGTCGACGAAGCCGCGGCCTGCCCACGGGTTCTCGATGACAGCGAGCACGACGGCCACCCGGGCCGCCGGTTCGACCGGCCGGCCACCCTCGATGAGGGTCTCGTCGACGACGGTGTGGATGCTGCGGACGGTGGGGCTCATGAGACTGTCTCCATCTGGGCGGGTGTGGTGGTCCGGTCGTGCGGCCGGTCCAGGACGTGCCGGGCGAGGGCGGAGTCGGTGCGCCGGTCGCCGATGCGTGCGTTCGGGCGGGGCCCGTCGGAGGCGGCCGCGACGACCGCGATCTCTCCCGGGCGCGGTCCGTCCGGGACCCGGACGGTGACGGTCTGGTAGTGCGAACGCGTCGAGGCGTGCTCCTTGTGCCACAACGGAACCGTCAGCGGCGTCCCGGCGTCGGCCCGGGCATCGGAGAAGACGATGATCGACTCCCCCTCGGTGCGGTGCCGTAGGACGTCGCCGAAGAACGGGGTGTGGATCAGCGCACCCCCGTGCTCGATCTCGCCGTCGAGGCCGACGATCGCGGCCTTGCCGAACGCCTCCACGCTCCCGGCCCCGCCGAGCACGTCGAGCAGCCGGGCCGAGAGCGCGTGGGCGATCTCCGGGGCGAGCTCGGCGACCTCGGGCGCCAGGTCGTCGAGCACACCGCGGCCCAGCCACGGGTTCGCGACGACGGCGACGCAGGCTGCGCGGCGTACCGGGGTGTCCACCGGCTCCCCGAGCTCACGCATGCTCTCCTCGACGACGGTGACGATCCGCCGGATCGGCGCCGTCACGCGCCGCTCCCGGAGAACTGCGGCATGACCTTCTCGGCAAACAGCTCGAAGCTGCGCATCGCCTTGCCGTGCTCGAGGCCCGGGTGGGTCGTCCACAGCAGCAGGTCCTGCAGATTCAGCTCCGTCTGCAACTCGTTCACCTTCTCCGCCACGTGGTCCGGCGTGCCGACCAGCAGGTTCCGCTCGGCGAGGAAGTCGTAGTCGAGTACGCGGCCGGTGATGTCCTCGTCGACCTCGCGCAGGTTGTTGAGCCCTCGCCAGTGGCAGATCCACTTGTAGGAGGTCAGCAGTGCCTCCTCGAAGTCGGCGCGGGCCTGTTCCATGGTGTCGGCGACGTAGACGTCCCGGACCAGCGACAGTCCGGTGCCGAGCTGCTGCTCCACGCCGGTCACCTCGGACAGCGTGTCGCGGTAGAGCTCGAAGCGCCCCTTCAGCTCGGAGATCGGCGGCATCCAGAAGATGCCCTTCATCCCGGCGCGGGCGGCACTCTGGATCGACCGCGGTGTGTCGATGACCTGCGACATCGGCGGGTGCGGGCGCTGGTAGGACTGCGGTACGACCTTCATCGCCGTGAGCGTCCCGTCGTCGCCGACGAACTCCGGGGAGGACGGCGACTCCGGGTGGTTCCAGCTGATCCCCGGTGCCGGGTACCGGTAGAAGTCGCCCTGATGGGAGAAGAACTCCCCGCCCCACGCCTTGCGCAGGATCTCGACGGTCTCGTCGAACAGCGCGCGGTTCTGCTCCTGGTCGCGCGGGTCGGCGGTGGGGTTGAGGTTCATCGCCTCACGGCCGTAGAGCCCGCGGCCGACGGCGACCTCGGCGCGGCCGCGTGAGAGCTGGTCGAGCATCGCGATGTCCTCGGCGAGGCGCATCGGGTTCCAGAAGGTGACGATGTTCGCCGCCTGGCCGATCCGGATCCGCGAGGTGCGGGCCGCGATGTCGGTGCCCATGAGCACCGGATTCGGGATCAGCTCGAAGCCCTCATGGCCGAAGTGGTGCTCTGTGTACCAGATCGAGTGGTAGCCGGCGGTGTCGGCGTAGGTCGCGACCTCGCGGATCTCGTCGAGGACGCCGGCGACGTCGTCGAGCCGGCCGGGCGCGCCGACGTTGTGAAAGATGGAGAAACGCATCTCAGGACTCCTTCGTCGATGAGGGGGTACCGAGCGGGCGGCTCGCGGTGAGCGTCGCCCGTTCGCTGGAACGCACGTGGTCACGCATGGCGAACTCGGCACCGATCCCGTCCTTGCCCCGGACGAGCTCGAGGACCTCCCGGTGCTCGGCCAGGGACTCCCCCAACCGGCCGGGCCGGGTCAACGAGGCCGAGACCAGGCGGTGGTAGGCGAGCTGGTTCATCAGCGTTCGGTAGTGGGCCACGAGCTGGGTGTTGTCTGCGCCGGTCACGAGCAGCTCGTGGAACTCGTGGACCAGCACTGCGTACGTCCGGGCGTCATCGGCCGCGACGGCATGTGCGGAGCGCTCGACGTTCTCGGCCAGAGCGTCGAGCTCCCGGACGGGGCCCCGCGCCGCGAGCAACCGGGCGCCCATGCCCTCCAGCATCTCCTTGAGCTCGAACAGCTCCACCACCTCGCGGCGGGTGGGTGCTCGAACGAACGAGCCGACGCGCGGCCGGACCTCGATCAGTCCCTCGATCTGCAGCTGCTTGAGCGCCTCCCGAACGGGGGTGCGCGAGACGTGGTGCTCGGCGGCGAGCGCCACCTCGGACAGAGGCTCGCCAGGTGAGTATCTGCCCTCGATGATCGCGGTCCGGACGCCGTCGAGGACGCGAGCCTGCGCTCCCCTGCGACCCAGCACCGCCGCTGTCTCTTGCATGCATCAGACGATACGAACAGGGCGTGAACTCGTCAAGCCTTGGATCGCTGCGCGTCGAGATACTCGACGTAACCGCAGTTGAAGGACGCCTCCCAGACTCCAGGGTCGAGATGTCCGAGTCCGGTCAGGTCCTTGACCGACCCACTGTTGCATGCCACAGTCTGCGCCGTCGCCGTGGCTGGCATGCATCCCGCCTCGAAATCCGCCCTCTCTCTCGGATCGCCACGCCTCATCCGGTCACCTCATCGACGAGGAGAAGGACCCATGAACCATGTACTGCGCTTCCCGCAGTCCCCTGGCCTGCGCCCGATCGACTGCGGGGCTCAGCCGATGTTCGACGGCGACGTCCGCACACGCGTCGCCCGCAGTGCCGGAGCACCCGGCGAACAGACCGTGATGGCCACCGAATTCGCAGCCGGGTCCTCGACGGTGTGGCACAGCCACGACACCGACCAGACGCTCGTCGTCACCGCCGGATCGGCCCGTCTCGACTACGCCGACGGGCCCATCGAGCTGCAGGCCGGGGACGTCGTCACCGTCCCCGCCGGTGTACCGCACCGGCACCTGAGCTCCGGCGACCAACCGATGACCCACCTCTCGGTCACCGGCTACGGCCGGAACCACCTTCAGCTCTGAGCTGCACCACCGGTCAGTCCCCTTCGCCCCGGCCCGATGCCGGCGCCCGTCCGACCTGGAGAACCGCATGGCCCACGACACCTCGCACACCGGTGTGCGACCGCCCGACACGGCAGCCGCACCGGCCGCGGGGACTGTCCGGAAGATCGTGTGTGGGCGGTGATCGTCTGTGTCAGTTCAGGGCGATCCGGTCGCCGTAGAACAGTGTCAACGCGTTCAGTGCAGCCTTCCAGCCGGTGGTCCGGCCGGTCACGT